>NZ_DBGCTU010000044.1:0-87570 GCF_048388605.1 Frisingicoccus sp.
GTTTGTGAAAGTGCGCTTTTTCATCAAAAATCCTGAAGTTATCCACCATATAGTACCGAAAATACACATAAAGATGCCGCCGCATCTATGATTTATAAAACCATTGATGCGACGGCTCCCATTAAAGAAATAAAACAAAAATCATATATAATAATCACACCAGCGGCTTTCGCTGGCCGGCGTGCAGCTTTCCCTGACCATCAGTTTTCCCTCCAGTTCAACACGCACCGCTCCTTTATGCCCGCCCCGCATATGATCCAGCAATAGAAAAAGCGCAAATCTTCCCATTTCCTCTTTCGGGAGACGAACAGTTGTCAGCATCGGCCTGGAATACTGCGCATCCTCAATATCATCACAGGAAATGATCGAAGGCATAAAGTATCGTTTTTTATGATAAGCCAGGCATTTTAACATACCGATAGCCGTAATATCATTGGCACAATAGATACCCGTTGGGCAATCTTCGGATTTCAATAAATTTTCCATCGCCTCATAGCCCTCCACCTCCGTCTGTTTTGTCTCGATCACACATTCCGGGGCTAATTCAATATTATGTCTGTGCAGTGCATCAAGAAATCCCAGATAACGCGGCTCATTATGGTACCTGCCGACATAAGCTATCCGTTTATGTCCAAGCTGAATCAAATATTCAACAGCCATAGAGGCCACTTTACGCCCATCGCAGACAACCTCATCCACACCATAATCCGCCGAATCTCTGTTCACAGCTACAACGCTCCGATATCCGTGCCTCAGCCTTTTTAGCGCCTCCTTATTACATTTTCCAATGATAATAAGTCCGTCGCATTTTTCTCCGGTCTCATCACGAATTTTCCTGATAATCTTGTCCAGATTTTCCGAACGGCATCTTTTATCATCCGAAAAAAGTGAATAATACCAAACCTTTGTCAACACACACATATGCCTATGGATCTCACTTTCAATAATATGAAGCAGCTCATTAAAAAACGGGTCTGACCGGGAATTATCCACCCGTGTCATCAGTATACTGACATAGTAAGTTTTACCACTCCGCTTTCCAACGCCTTTTTTCAGATTTCTGGCCGCCTCATTCGGTACATAATTCAATTCGCGGGCCAGACGCCAGATCGTCTCCCGGATTTCCGGTCTGGAGCATCTGTAATTCGGGTCGTTCAAAACTCTGGAAACCGTTGAGGGGGATACTCCTGCTCTTCTCGCAATCTCTTTAATTGACATCTTATCCCTCCTCATCTTTTTCCATACAAATTTTTAAATTGAAAAAAGGTTTTAAATCCTTAAATGATTTAAAACCTCCAGCATGTCCGGTCAGTTTTCCTACTTTTTATATGGGTTTTATATGTTTTTATTATCTTATACTTTTTTCATTTCGCTGTCAAGCTTTTTTTCAAATATAATACTCAATATTCAATTCAGAATTGCCTAAAAAGCTTATTAATATCTTCTTACGGATTTCCAGAAACAGATTGTTGCTTCTGTCTCTTGGGCGCGGCAGATTTACGGGAATAATTTCCTTAATCTTTCCCGGTCTTTCCGATAAAATCACAATTCGATCGCTCAAAAATATTGCTTCATCGATATCATGAGTAACCAGTAACATCGTGCGTTTCTCGTGTTCCCATATCCGAAGTATCTCATTTTGCATATTGATACGTGTAAATGCATCCAACGCCCCAAAAGGTTCATCCAGCAGCAAGACCTTTGGTCTGCCGATCAAAGCTCTGGCAATACTTGCCCTTTGCTGCATTCCGCCAGACAATTGGGCCGGATAAGCTTTTTCAAATCCTGTCAGTCCAACCAACGCTATGTATTCTGCGATCCTCTCCTTCTTTTCATTATCCACTTTTCCGGAAATACCAAACTCAATATTTTTCTCTACAGTCAGCCATGGATAAAGCCTGGCCTCCTGAAATACCATGCCGCATTCAATCGACGGTTTATCCACCAAACGACTGCCAATGCGGATTTCTCCCTGTGTACTTTTATCCAATCCGACAATGAGTTTCAAAAGAGTGCTTTTACCACATCCGCTCTTGCCGACAATACTGACAAATTCCCCCGGTCTTACATCCAGATTAATATTATTTAAAACCTTCAGTTCTCCACTGTCAATTTCAAAAAACCGGCTTATATTGTTAATCTCTAAACCTATATTCTCTTTTATTGCTTCATCCAATATGTCCACCACCTATTTGTTTGCATTAACATCCCATTTCAGCAAGTATCTCTGAATTCTTAATATAAACGTATCTATCAATAATCCGATAAAACCAATAGAAAACACTCCAACCAGCATAACATGGGGTTGTGTTAATTCTCTTGCATAAGTGATCATAAAACCGATTCCTTTGGAGGCCGCAATCATTTCGGCAGCTACCACGCAAGTCCATGCCGCGCTGATACCCAAACGTATTCCGGTAAAAACAGAGGGCAAAGCCGCAGGAAAAACAACCTTTGTAACAATCTGCCACCTGCTTTTCTCCAAAATGAACGCTACTTCTAAAAGTTTTCTGTCAACAGACAAAATTCCCTGGATAGTATTTAATAAAACAGGCCAGAAACTCCCGATAGCTATCACCGTTACCTTTGATGACTCTCCGATCCCCATCCAAAGAATCAACATTGGAATCCACGCGATCATTGGAATGGGCCGAAAAATACCAACTAAAAAAATCAACAGTTTATTGATTCGTCTGGAAAAACCCATGATGCTTCCTAAAACGATCCCCGCCGCTCCTCCGATCAAAAATCCCTGCAGCACTCTGATCCCGCTTACCATCAAGTGGCCTTGCAGCTTTCCGGAATTTACCAGGTCGGCAAAGGTTTCCACTTCCCTCTTTGGAGACGGCAGAATATGTTGATTTATATATCCCAGATCACTGCACACCTGCCATAAAATCACCAGTATTACAGGAATGATCAAAAAAGTTACAACATTTTCCACATTCTGTTTCGTCTTTTTTCGTTTATTTTTCCCTCCTGCCATCATATCACCGCCTGATTACCCTCTTGTCAATTTATCCAAATGAATATATAGTGGATGTTTTTCGCGTTCCTCTTTTAAACGGACCGTATAACTCTCATTAATCACTTCTTCTATATCGATATAATATATTGCCGCAAGATTATTCTCCGGATTTCTCTGTTCTGCCTTTATGTAATAATCTTCAAACACTCTTCCTGCAATAACCGACTTCACGGGAGTTCCCTTGATCTGATAGCTTCGCCTGTCTCCGGAAATTATGTTCACCGCAACCTTATTATTAAACCAAATTGCCGCAGTGAGGTTTTTATTTGTCCGGGAACCCTCCAATAATTCCATATATACGAGCTGTTTCCCATCCTCTGAAAGCTCTATACTCCCCTTAGCGACAACATGCGGATTCCCATTCATATCCACGCTTGCCAATATTTTCAGACTCTCTTTATCGGCAATCATCGCTCTCAATTCATCATTTATCACCAATGTCATTTCTTAACCTCCTAGTCATCAAAATCAATCAACCTGTCAAGATCCAGATTTATATGATTGCCGCAGCGCCGATAATCATCAGGAATGATGGATAGTTTATACTTTCTATGTAAATCATTAAATCCCTTTGCAACCCGAACATAATAATCCAACGAAGGATTATTCTGTTTAAATAAAATAGAGCCTTTACATGGTGTCCATACATTAATCGTCAAAGCGACGCCATTTTTCGTTAACTCTTCCGCGCGCCTCATGGTATCCGCATAAGCTTCATCCTCAGATTTAAAACCATTTGGCTCCGCAAGTTCCACGCCAACGACAACTCCTGTATTCACACGGCCGTGCCCGAATATTTCCACGGCCTTATAAAGACGGCTGATCCATTCATTATGACCAATAGCCCGGGCCTTCCCCGGACATATCCATCGGTAAATCTCCGGATTTAACACCTCAATATCTGTATCATAAGTCGTAATACCTGTTTCGTTCTTTAAGCGTTTAAGCTGTCTTTCGTTGAAAGCGCTGGACACAATCTGCATCGGGATCCATTGTTCCCTGAAAGCCTTTCCAACCGCCTGAATCGATTTAATATATATTTCCAATTCATCATCAAAAATTTCTTTTCCGGTGAGTAAAGAACCGGCCGTCATATGAACATTGGCATATCTTCCCTTTTGCTTAAAGGCTTCCACCGCTGTTTCAGTAATATCCTCAAAAAACGAATCCGGATAACCGGTTCCTTTATCGTTATGATGCACAGAAAACAAATTACAATATTTGCAGCCTTCCTTTGGATTATCCCAAAAATGACATACCAGATTCGGATGGACTTCAAAGCGCTGACTTCTAACCTGGGCCACCTGTTCCATCGGCGTGCCGTGACTTGTTATCTTACCGTAAAAATCCGGTCTCTCCCAAGGAAATATCTCTTCTAAAATTTTTCCATTATCCGTTATATAAAATTTACCATCTATATGATCAATGACATAAGGTTCACGATGAAAGGGATACGTTTCAATATGAGTCTCACAGACAGATGAACCGTCCCTAAGCAAAAATCCCAGCGGAGCCGGCATTTCCTCATCCGTATTAATATTTACCGCCTGCACCAAATGAAATTCAGGATCTACTGCTTCCAAAGCACGTTCTGTGTATATAACGCCCCTTCTTTTTATATCAATTTTCAATATGATCAAATATGGAACATCCGGATACTTTGCCGCAACCTGCTCTATATTTAATTCCCTTTCCCGCCAATTTGTTATATCCGCCATTTTCCCGCCTTCCTTTTTCCTTACTGTTCGCTTTCAATTGTCTCAATTGCTTTTTTAATAAATACATCATCATAAAAAACAGATAAGTCTTCAACCTCCGAGGATAATAAATCATGGTTTTTTAAAAAATTATAAGTATATTCAATCTGCTCTTTATCCTCTTCTGTAATATCCAATTGCAAATCTACTTTTGAACGCAATTCCAATACCGCATCATATTTTAAACCTGTATAATCTGAAACCAGTTTTGCCGCTTCTTCCGGATTCTCCTCTTCCCATTTCTGAACACGTACAAGAACATTTGCCAAACGCTGTGTAATTTCCGGATACTTTTCAATAAAGTCCTTTCTAAGCACAAAGAAAGTATACGCGGGGTGAGTAGAAAAATCCGCCAATTGCACAACTCTTCCATCTTTTAAGGAATCATATAAACCAACGAAATTACTCACAAATGCATCTATATCACCATTTTCATAGGCAGACAGCTGTTCGTCCGCCGTATTCAGATTGACCAACTCAATGTCATCCTCTGTCAGTCCCGCATCCTCTAAAACACCGATAAAGCACTTATGAGTAAAGGTTCCGATACCTAATCCGACCCTCTTTCCTTTTAAATCGGCAACCGTTTTAATATCCGAGCCACTCCCGGTATAAACCCCCTGTGTTTCACTCTGTCTGGACTGGGTTGCAATTGCCACCCCCTTTGAACCGCCAACAATCCCTGTGATCATAGGCTGATCTCCAACCGCATGCTCTACATCAAGCTGACCTGCGATCAACGCTTCGTTTGCCGCCGGTCCGTTTGCAAATTCAAAAAATTCGACACTCACATTATCATCCTTAAATTCTTCATCAAATAACCCTGTCTGAACGGCCAGCCAAAGTTGATTATCATATGAAACGGATTTAAAAATCGAAGAACGAATGACAACTCCGTCCGATTCAGTATTCTGATTTTCCTCTGATGCTTCCGATGATACATTCTCTCCCCTGCCCGCACATCCGACCATCATACCTAAAGCTAATATAATAACGCCAAATAATGCCGCTGACTTTTTCCTCATAATTTCCCCTCCTTATATGATTCCTGTAGTTTACTCCGAATTTCTTCCACTCTGTCCAATCGTTCCCATGGAAGATCTAAATCTGTTCTCCCAAAATGTCCGTATGCGGCTGTCTGTTTATAGATCGGTCTTCTCAAATCCAAAGCGTCAATAATGGCCGCCGGCCTTAGATCAAAAATTTTATCAATAATTTCGACAATCTTTTCATCGGATACTTTTCCTGTACCAAAAGTATCGACAGATACCGAAACCGGTTTTGCCACGCCGATGGCATACGCCAATTCAACTTCAAGTTTATCGGCAAGTCCTGCGGCTACCAGATTCTTTGCGACCCATCGTGCCGCATAAGCCGCAGAACGGTCAACCTTTGTCGGATCCTTTCCCGAAAATGCTCCGCCGCCGTGTCGGCCTGTTCCACCATAGGTATCTACGATAATCTTTCTTCCGGTCAGGCCCGCATCTCCCTGTGGTCCTCCGATAACAAACCTCCCTGTCGGATTAACATAGTAAATGGTATTCTCATCCAACAACCCCTGTGGGATGACCGGTTTGATTACATATTCAATAATATCTTTACGAATTTGCTCCAGGGTGATGTTCTCTGCATGTTGAGTGGAAATAACAATGGTATGTATTCTTTTAACCTGCCCATTCTCTCCAAACTCCGCCGTCACCTGGGATTTTCCATCAGGTCTTAAATAATCCAATGTTCCATCTTTTCTGACTTTTGTAAGCTGTCGTGTCAGCCGATGCGCAAATGAAATCGCAGGCGGAAGATATTCCGGAGTCTCATTCGTTGCATAACCAAAAATAATTCCCTGGTCTCCGGCTCCGGTTCCATAATCGATACCGCCGTCTTCCTGTTTTGACTCATAAGCTTTATCCACTCCCAATGCAATATCCGCCGACTGTTCATCAATCGAGGTAAGCACTGCAATAGAATCTGCATCAAAACCACCTGCATTTTTGGTATAACCAATTTCCCGAATCGTATCTCTGGCCACCTTTGCAATATCCACATAAGCTTTTGTCGTAATCTCACCGACAATCAATGCAAGCCCTGTGGCCACGGTTGTCTCTGCAGCCACTCTGGAATAAGGATCCTGCTCGATCAATGCATCCAATATTGCATCTGAAATCTGATCTGCGATTTTATCCGGATGTCCTTCTGTGACTGATTCTGATGTAAATAATTTTCCCATTTTTATAAGCCTCTCTTTCATAATCTGATGTTCCTCTTGTTAATCTTAGGCCGTAGTATACACCGTTTTTTTTCTCCAATTCTACCTTGAATTGAGAAATCGTTTTCACCGGCTTCCCTCAAATTTAAAAATTCACTCAGATTAATCCGCACTTTTTTTAAGAAAAAACTATTTTTATCCCGTTTTTTTATTTATCTGAGAAATCGTTCTCACACGCATTTCTTCGCATGCCCACGGCTTTTTCTCCATATTCATTGACCCTTTTTTCAAATGTGACTATAATAAACTTATATTTTTAGGAAAGAGCAGGTGATTTCATGCCGAATGTCATTTTTCACATTGATGTCAATTCCGCATTTTTAAGCTGGACGGCCATTCGTCTGCTGGCCGAAGGAGAAACAGTGGATATTCGGACGATTCCTGCCGCCATCGGCGGTGATATATCCAAACGCCGGGGTGTTATTCTGGCAAAATCCATTCCGGCCAAATCCTTCGGAGTTACCACCGGAGAACCGATCACAGATGCCCTGAAAAAATGTCCGACACTGCGCATCGTCCAGCCCGACCATACATACTATCGTAAATGCAGCCATCAAATGCTGAATCTTCTGGAAGATTATTCGCCGGACATCCGTCCCTACAGTATTGATGAATGTTTTATAACCTACATACCTTTTAAAAACGGCGGCGAAACACCTCTGACCGCCGCCAATCACATTCGGGAACACATCCGGGATTCCCTGGGCTTTACAGTAAATATCGGCATATCCACCAACAAGCTTCTGGCAAAAATGGCCTCTGATTTTAAAAAACCCGACATGGTGCACACATTATTTCCTGAGGAAATTCAAAAAAAAATGTGGCCCCTGCCGGTGCGGGACCTGTTTATGGTGGGCCGTTCCTCTGCCCGGACTTTGGAATTGCTCGGCATTAAAACCATCGGCGATCTGGCGCAGACGGATCCGGCAATCCTGACTTCTCATCTGAAAAGCCATGGGCAGACCATCTGGGAATACGCCAACGGGCTGGAATATACGCCCATTGATACCCACCATCATGTGGCCAAAGGCATCGGCAATTCGACAACCCTGTCCTCGGACGTCACCGAAACTGCCGACGCCAGAAAAGTGCTTTTATCCCTGGCCGAGTCCGTTTCCCGGCGTCTCCGGGAAGCCGGTCAATGCGCCGGAATGGTGAACGTTGAAATCAAATACAGCGATTTCAGCACAATTTCCCACCAAATGCAGCTTTTGACTCCAACTCAAAATGCCGACATTCTCTATCGCCACGCCTGCCGGCTTTTTGACGAAGCCTGGGACGGCCGCCCTGTACGCCTGCTCGGCATCCGCACTTCAAAGCTTTCCGATGCGGACGCGGTTCAAATGAACCTTTTTGAACCCGAAGAAAACCAGAAACTGCAAAAACTGGATAAGGCTCTGGACAGCATACGGCAAAAATACGGAAAAGACGCCGTTGTCCGGGGGAGCTTTCTGAAATCCTGAGGCGGAGGACATTATGCAGCGCTTTCTTCATTCCGTTGTTCTCTATATAAAAAAATCAGGAAGGAATCTCTGCCTTTGTAGATTCTTTCCTGATTTTTTGCGTATCTTAATAGACCTTCTTCTTTTTCACCGGCTTTTTTCGGACTGTATAGCCAAAGCCGCCCAGATGTTTTCCCATGCCGTAATACTGTCCATGGGAATAGACCAGCGGTTCCGCCTTTTCCAGATGGAAGGTTCCCTTCGCGTCCATATACTGCTCGTCCACATAAACCGCCGTCACCTCAGCGATAAACATGTCATGACTGCCCAGCTCCATGACATTGGTCACCTTACATTCGATGGACACGGGGCTCTCCGCCACCATCGGTGCATATTGAAGCCCGCCCTTCACCGGCGTCAGCTTCATTTCCTTAAATTTATCCATATCCCGGCCGGAGCGCACACCGCAAAAATCAGTGGCCTCCGCCAGCTTTTCCGTTGTCAGATTAATGACATATTCTCCGGTTTCCCGAATCATATGATGGGAGTACCGCTCTTTTCGAACGGACACATACACCATCGGCGGTTCTGAGCAGACAGTCCCCGTCCAGGCAGCAGTCATTAAATTGACATTTCCTTCTTTATCGCCGCAGCTCACAAGCACTGCCGGCAGGGGATAGACCATATTTCCCGGTTTCCATTTCTGTTTTGCCATAAATAACTCCTATTCCTGCAGTGTTCCGACCATTTTCGGAATAAACTGTTTCTTTCTTGATACCATATTATCAACAAATACACTGTCGCCATCCTTTGTCACCGGCACATCAAAGCATCTGGATGCCACGGAAAGGGCCGATTCATCCGAACAGAGCACCAGCGTCGACTCATCCAGAATATTGGTAAGCATAAAGAATATCATATCCAGGCCATGCTCTGACTTCGCCTTCGGAAGCATGGTAGACAAACGGGCATGGATCTTTTTCAATTCACGGGCATCCAGGGATGTGATCTGTCCAACACCAAACTGGGTATCTCCTGCCGAGAATTTCTTGAAATCCTGATAGAAAATATCCGCATCGGATTTGCTCTTTAAATCGCTTCCGGCCTCAAACATCTGCATGGCATAGGCCTCAACTTCAATTCCGGCTATTTTTGCCAGGGCCTCGGCAGCCATCCGGTCCAACGGCGTACATGTCGGCGAGCGGTACATTAATGTGTCTGAAAGAATGGCCGAACACATCAACCCCGCCATATCCTTCGGAATATCCACCTTGTTTTCCCGGTACATCAGATAAATGATCGTTGACGTACAGCCCACCGGCTGGCATCGGAAAAATACCGGCTTCATGCTCTGAACATAACCCAATTTATGATGATCCACAATCTCCATAATCTCACAGTCGAAAATGCCGTCTACAGCCTGTCCCGCTTCATTATGGTCCACCAGGGCCACTTTCTTTTTATCCAGATCAATCAGGTTATGGCGTGTAAACATCCCCAGAACCTTTCCCTGATTGGTCACAATCGGAAAAGCCCGATGGCGGTTTTTCGCCATGACTTCTTTCACATCATCGATAAAATCGTCTTTTTTAAAGGTCTTCATATCTTTAACCATGAAATGGCCAATCGCCATACTCTGGTTGATCAGGCGGGCCGCAATAAAGGTATCATATGGTGTCCGGATGATTGTACAGTGATGCTCCGCGGCCTGCTTTAAAATCGTATCGCTCGGCTGGGTATTCATACTGATGATCAGGCATCCCGCATTCATCTCAATGGCGCACAGCTGGGACTCATAGCGATCCCCGAGCATCACCATATCCCCGTCCTCAATGTATTCTTCCATTAAATCCGGGTTGGCCGCCGCAATTAAAATCTTACCCTTTTCCACAACGCCTTCCGGGTCGCCGACAAGCATCTCGCCGTCCAGCGTTTCCAGAATATTTTTATAAGGCGTTCGATTTTCCGACAGCACACGGCTGTCATAAACGCCCATATAGGTTTTGGCAATATCCCCTTTGGTAATCAGGCCAAGAAGCTTTTTATCATCATCCACGATCGTCAGCGTTGAGACCTCTTCCTTCTGAAGCTGCTGCCAGGCCTCCCGGATCGACATATCCGGCCGTCCGCTGTAAGCCGGTGAAATCTGCACATCTCTCACCTGTGTGCGCACGTCCTGCATATAAATCGGAACTTCTGCCTGAAATCTGTCCAGAACAAAAGCTGTCTCCGAATTAATTTCTCCGGCCCGGGCCGGTATATAATTCATCCCGGTCACATTTTTCCGCAGATAAGCATAGGCAATAGCGGAGCAAATGGAATCTGTGTCCGGATGTTTATGTCCAATGACGTATATTTTTTCCTTTTTCATCTCTGCGCCCTCCTGCTACTGCTGTAATGCAGCGGTCAATTTTGGTATTAACTGCTTTTTCCGGGACACCACGCCCGCCAGATCAATATAATGTTCCTCCGCATCCTGATGGAAACCATTCTCCACAAGCATCTTCGCATCCTTTCCCACAAAAAGCAGCCGCGTCGATTCTTTAAGAATGTCTGTCAGCATAAAGAAGATCATCGGAACTCCCGTCTCTTCCATCGCCGACGCCATATAAGCCAGAAGCCGTTCCTGGACGCTCAGAAGTTCTTCCC
The DNA here is from genome assembly GCF_048388605.1 of Frisingicoccus sp. Taxonomy (GTDB): domain Bacteria; phylum Bacillota; class Clostridia; order Lachnospirales; family Lachnospiraceae; genus Frisingicoccus. The sequence goes on from NZ_DBGCTU010000044.1 coordinate 11,143, forward strand.
GGTTCATAGATGTGATCTGGCCGACGCCGTAAGGAATATCGCTGGCAACAAACTTTTTATAATCCTGATAGAAAATTTCCGAATCGGCTTTCTTTCGAAGCTGACTGCCCTCTTCAAACATTTTCATAGCAAAGCTTTCTATATCGATTTCCGCAATCTCCGCCAACTGTTCAGCCGACATTTTATCCAGTTCCGTGCATGTCGGCGAACGGAACATCAATGTGTCTGATAAAATGGCCGCACACAAAATGCCCGCAATTTCTTTTGTAACGGGAATCTGATTTTCTATATACATCTCATAAACAATTGTTGCCGTGCAGCCCACCGGCTCATTGCGCACCTTCACCGGGCGGATCGTCTCCACCGTGCCCAGTTTATGATGATCAATAATCTCCATGATTTCCGCTTCATCCGCACCGTCCGCCGCCTGATCCACTTCATTATGATCCACGAGAATTACTTTTTTTGTATTCATATCAATCAGTGTCCGGCGTGAGATCATTCCTGAATAATGCCCTTCATCGTCCACGATCAGAAAATCCCGATGCCGCTTTGCCATCATGATCGGCTTAATATCAGCCACATAATCACTCTCTCTGAAGGAAATCAGTCCATCCTTGATCATGAAACGGCTGACCGGAATACTCTGGTTAATGGAACGGGTGACGCTATAAGTATCCGCAGGGGTACAGATCACCGCACAGCCATTCTCCTCCGCCAGTTTGCAAATTGTCCGGGATACCTTCGCTCCATCACATATGATAATGCAGGAAGCCCGGTTTTCAATGGCGCTCAGCTGGGCTTCATAGCGATTGCCCAGAATAACCAGGTCATCCTCTTTGATAAATTTATCAATAACACTGAGGGTGGCCGTCGATACGACCAGCTTCCCCTTTGTCAGCCGTTTCGCCGCATCCCCGACAATCAGCTCGCCCTTCAATGTCTCAAGAATATTGGCAATCGGCGTACATGCCTCAGATAATATCCGATTATCCAAAACCGACATATAAGCTCCCGCAATATCCGAAATGGTGATCAAGCCCTGAAGCTTTCTGTCATCATCCACCACCGCCAGCGTGGACGTTTCCATCCGGCGCATAGTCTCCCAGGCCTTTTTCAACGAATCGTCCGCCGATATTCCCGGGATCCGACGGATATCGATATCCCCCACCTGTGTCCGGATAGCATTCATATACACCGGGACTTTCTGCTGAAACTTTCGCAGAACATAATTTGTTTCCGTATTGATCTGGCCTGCACGGGCCGGTACATAGACGGCCTGGCCGCTTTCCTCACCTTCAATCAGGAAATCCTGATAATGCTCAATGGAATCTCCCTGATGAACCCTGGAAAGAATTTCATTTTTGAGCGAGGCATAGGCAATCGCCGAACATACCGAGTCCGTATCCGGATTCTTATGCCCAATGACATAGATTTCCTTTTGTCTCTTAACTTCCATAATGTTACTTCTCCTTTGAATCAACCTAAGCGTATTTTAGCATATATACACTGATTTCACCGTATTTTTTTCAAAACAATACTACTGTTCCGAAGCCGGCTTTTCTTCAGATTATGTCCCGCCTGCCGTAGAAAAAAGCTCTGTCCGGCTTCCCGAACAGAGCTTGTCCAACCATACTTACAGGCGTTTCAACAATGCTTCTGTCAAATCTTCATATCCAGGTTTTCCAAGAAGCGCAAACATATTTTTCTTATAACTTTCAACGCCCGGCTGATTAAATGGATTAACTCCGAGCACATATCCGCTGACGCCGCAGGCAAATTCATAGAAATAGAATAATTCACCAAGATAGAATTCGTTCTGCTCAGGAATATGCACCATCAGGTTTGGAACATTGCCATCGGTATGCGCCAGAACCGTGCCGTTCATCGCGCTCTTATTGATGAAATCCACATTCTTTCCGGCCAGATAATTCAGGCCGTCCAGATCTACCGGCTCCTCCTCAATCAGTATCTCATGTTTCGGTTTCTCCACTTCCAGAACTGTTTCAAACATAATCCGCGCGCCATCCTGAATGAACTGGCCCATGGAATGTAAATCTGCTGTCAGTGTCACTGAAGCCGGGAAAATACCTCTCTGATCTTTACCTTCACTCTCTCCATAAAGCTGCTTCCACCACTCGCCGATATATAAAAGAGACGGCTCATAGCTGCATGTGATCTCTATGGATTTGCCCTTGCGGAGCAAAATGTTTCGGATCGCCGCATACTGCAAAGCATCATTTTCCTCAAATTCATTTTCAAGGCAGCGTTTTCTGGCGCTGGCGGCCCCGGCCATTAACTGATCAATATCCGCACCGCTGACCGCGATCGGCAGAAGTCCCACCGCTGTCAGTACGGAAAAACGTCCGCCCACATCATCCGGCACAACAAAGGTTTCATAGCCTTCCTCTGTCGCCAGATTTTTCAAAGCGCCCTTCGCTTTATCCGTTGTGCAGTAAATACGTTTTGCAGCTTCTTCCTTGCCGTATTTATTCTCGATCATTTTCTTGAAAACCCGGAAAGCCACCGCCGGTTCCGTTGTTGTCCCGGACTTTGAAATCATGTTAATGGAGAAATCTCTGTCCCCGATGACATCCATCAAATTACTTATATAAGAACTGCTCAGATTATTTCCCACAAAATAAATCTCCGGTGTCTTACGCTGTTCTTTTGGCAGTATATTGTAAAAATTATGCTGTAAAAATTCAATCGCAGCCCGGGCCCCGAGGTAGGAACCGCCGATACCGATAACAAGCAGGACGTCGGAATCACTCTGAATCTTAGCGGCCGCCTTTTTTATTCGTGCAAATTCTTCTTTGTCATAATCTACCGGGAGGTCAATCCAACCTAAAAAGTCATTTCCGGCACCGGTTTTGCTGACAAGCACTTCTTTTGCATCTCCAACCAGTTTTTTCATCAATTCCACTTCATCAGCCCGGATAAACGGTGATGTTTTAGAATAATCAAATGTAACTCCTTTTGCCATGTTTCTTACCTCCATTAGTATTTAAATATTCTTATCTATCATAATACCAAAATGACAGGATTTTATCAATGATTTAATCCTTTTCAGCATAAAAATTCTTTCAGGACATCCTCCACGATCTTCGCGTCCACCGCGTCATTTTTCCGGTTCAGACCGTCCTCTCCGTCAAAGCCGTCATAATAATACTGGCTGTTTCTTTCCTTACGCCGCCCCGTACCCGTGGCTGCAATCTCCTGAAGCGCCCGCTTATACTGCTCCGGCGCCACCTTCCCGGCCTGCTCCTTATAATCCTGGGCCAGTTTATTGCCGAGATAATTGTCTACATAATCCGCGATACTGTTTGTCAGCAGCCTTTCCTTTGCCCCAAAATCCATAAACATCAAAAGACCGCCGAGAATCACCGTACCGAGAACCGACATTCCGAATACAACAGCTATCCGGTACAGGGCTTCGCCCCTGGTCCATCGATACATCAGGCTGCCGCCGCCGACAGCGAGCATCACTGTCATCAAAAGATAAGGCAGACGGCTCCATCCCTGCAGCGAAAAAGGCCCTACCCGGAATTTCTTTATGTAGCGGCCGATCAACGCCTGTGTATCTTCCGGATGCATACCGATTTTGTAATAACTGGTTACCTTCAATTTAATGTATTTGATCAGGCGCTGATTCGAAGTTCCCATCAAATCCGCCTCGCGTATCAATCTTTTGTAAATTCTTCCTGTCATCCATAAAGTAAGCAAACCGGCAACCATCAATACGGCTTCCGCATACATTGGAATACCCTGTCCCAAAAACCAGTTCCTCATTTTTATGAGCTCCTTTCATTGATTATGATAGTTCCATTATAATATCAATGAAAAGACAAAATCTATTCAAATTGGTCGGGCCCATTTTACATATTTCTCAGAAGGCTGTCACCGGATACTTTACATATTCCTCAACATTCCTGTCACCAGATGTACCGTATGCTCAATCGCCTTCATTTCAAATTCACTGTAAGCCATCTCCGCACTGCCGTCGGCCTTATCGGAAATCGCCCGGATGATCACAAAAGGCACCCGATTCAGCCAAGCAGTCTGAGCAATCGCCGCGCCCTCCATCTCTGCGCAATAACCGTCGAACATCCGGATCAGACGCTGTTTTACCGCCCGGTCAGAAATAAACTGATCGCCACTGACAACACGGCCTCTGAAAACCTGAATATCCGGGTTCACTTCCCGGCAGACCTTCTCCGCCAAGTCGAGGAGAGCCTCATCCGCTTTAAATACCGAAGTCTCCATTCGTGGAATCTCTCCCGGTTCATGGCCGCAGCCGCTCACATCCACATCATGCTGAAGCGCATCCGAAGAAAGCACGATATCCCCGATATTGATCGCATTTCTCAGACTTCCGGCCACACCGGTATTAATGATCGCCTCTGCCCGGAAAACATCGCAGAGAATCTGAGTACAGACAGCCGCATTGACCTTTCCGATCCCGCTCCGCACAACAATAATTCTCTGATCTTCAAAAATCCCCCGGCAAAATTCCATTCCGGCGATACTCCGCACCTCCTGAACTTCCATCAATTCTTTTAAAGCAGCTACCTCTTCCTCCATAGCTCCGATAATTCCTGTCGTTCTCATATACTTTCGTCTCCCGATTTTATTTTTGATTAATTTTTTTATTATGATAACACAATATAATGCCAACGAGAAGTTTTATATCTTTTTCTTTTCCGGGAACTTGAAAATTTTACTGGCCTATACATATTGCTTCTGCTATAATAGGATGGAAATTAATTTAAGAACAGGAGTGATTTACATGCGACATTTAAATAAACATACATGTTCCAGGGCTGTTGATTTTGAAGTAGAGAACGGTATTGTCACAAGCTGCCAGTTCATCGGCGGATGCGACGGAAATACAAAGGGAGTTGCCGCCCTTGTTGTCGGCCGCCCGGTGGACGATGTGATTCAGCTTCTTTCAGGTATTGACTGCGGAGGCCGCGGCACATCATGCCCGGATCAGCTGGCAAAAGCGCTGCAGGAATATAAAAACTCCGCTTCTTCTCAGGAGGTCTGAAAAATGAAAAAAATTGTCCTTACCGGCGGCGGTACAGCCGGACACGTCACGCCGAACATTGCTCTGATGCCCGCTTTGAAAAAGGACGGCTATCAGATTTCTTACATCGGCTCCTATGATGGCATTGAACGCCGGCTGATTGAAGAACTCAATGTCCCTTATTACGGAATTTCCTCCGGGAAACTCCGCCGATATTTTGATTTAAAAAATTTCACGGATCCCTTTAAAGTCGTCAAAGGATATTTTGAAGCACGAAAATATTTAAAAAAGCTGAAACCGGATGTTGTTTTTTCGAAGGGCGGTTTTGTAAGCGTACCTGTTGTTCTGGCAGCCAAAAGCTGTAAGATTCCGGCAATCATCCATGAATCGGATATGACGCCCGGACTGGCAAACAAACTGGCCATTCCTTCGGCCTATAAAATCTGTCATAATTTTCCGGAAACCGCAGACAATCTGCCGGAGGGCAAGGCAGTGCTTTCCGGTTCCCCGATCCGTCAGGAACTTTTTAACGGAAACCGTCTCAAAGGACTGCAGCTCTGCGGATTCAACGATGAAAAACCGGTAATTCTTGTCATCGGCGGAAGTCTCGGAGCCGCGGCCATCAACGAGGCCGTGCGCAGGGCTCTTCCAATCCTTCTGCCTTCCTATCAGATCATTCATGTCTGCGGTAAAGGCAAGGTGGATACATCCATTCAGAATCAGCCGGGATATATTCAGTTTGACTATGTAAAAGAAGAATTAAGCGATCTGCTGGCAGCCGCTGACCTTGTTATCTCCCGGGCCGGATCCAATGCCATCTGTGAATTTCTGGCCTTAAATAAGCCAAACATTTTAATTCCGTTGCCTGCCAACGCCAGCCGCGGAGACCAGATTCTCAACGCTGCCTCCTTCGAAAAACAGGGCTTCAGCTTTCTTCTTCCCGAAGAAATGGTCAACAGCGAATCCCTGTCCAATGCAGTCAACGAAGTATTTGAAAATCGGGAGACTTATATTCAGGCCATGAAAGCGGCCCCTGCTTCCGGCGCCATCGACATTATTGTCAACCTGTGTGATGAAGCTGTCCGAAGCCGCAAAAAACACAAAAAATCCAAATAAAACCAACCATGCAAAATTTTCTGTCCTTTCCCCTGTGTTTTTCAACATGGGGAAAAGGACTCTTTTTTTATTCCGGACATCTTCCTCCAAAGCGCTCATTTTGTCCCGGATGCTTTTTCCGGCGGCCTAAGCGGTAAAATCACAATAAATTTTGTTCCGATCCCCGGTTTGGAATAGACCTGAATGGCGCCGCCATGAGCATTAATAATATTTTTCACAATCGTCAGCCCAAGGCCGGTTCCATCCGGCTTATAGGTGACAAAAGGCTCAAAAATCGTCGATAACCGGCAGGCATCCATGCCGCTGCCCGAATCACTGACAGTCACAACCAGCCGATTCCATCGGGATTTTACCTCCATCCAGATCTGATCTCCTTCCCGGGTGGCTTCCAAAGCATTCTTTATCAGATTTATAAAAACTTCCCGGATTTTTACCGAATCTCCCATAAGGAATTGTTCATCCGTTTCAAAACTTAATCGTATTTCTTTTGTCTGCAACCGGGCTGTGGATTGGAAAGCTGACACAATATTTGTCAGAAATTGTCGAATATCTATTTGGGAATAATGAAGGGTTTGACTTGAATTTAAAGAAGACAACTCAGAAAGTAACTGGGACATATAGTTGATATCTGAAAGAAGCTGAGGCCACAGAGGATCGTTAGTCACCTCCGGATAATGGCGTGCAATAAGCTGCAGTGTGCTGTGAATCAATGTCAGCGGATTTCTCAATTCATGAGAGATCGTCGACAGAGAAAGCACCTTTGATTCGTGCATAAAGGTCTTCCTTTCTGATTTTTTTTCCAATTTATCATAATTTATGCGCAGAATCAATCGAATTTGCCTGACATTTCCCGACACAATGCGGCAGAGCTGCTGAAATTTTCCGCCCCGCACAGCAGGACCGCTAAAATTTATTTTCAATTCGGAATAGACATTTTGCGAAAGGTGAACTATTATTAAAGTATCCCAAGTTTATATCGATGAGATTGGAGGATTAAAAACAATGGATAACGATTGTATTTTTTGTAAAATAGCCAATGGGGAAATTCCTTCCTCAACCATTTATGAAGATGACCTGTTTCGGGTGATTCTGGATTTATCTCCGGCCACCAAAGGTCATGCCCTCATCCTTCCGAAAAAACATATGGCAAATATTTTTGAAATGGATGAAGAAACCGCTGAAAAAGTTTTTGTTCTGGCTTCCCGGATTGCAAAAGCCATGAAAGAAGCGCTGAACTGCGATGGACTTAATATCGTTCAAAACAACGGTGAAATTGCCGGACAGACAGTGTTCCACTTCCATATGCATATCATTCCCCGCTATAATGACGACGGTCAGCAGATCAACTGGGTTCCAAAAACCTCGGAAGCTGCCGAAAGAGATATGATTGCTGAACAAATTAAAAATGTCTTAAATAAATAAGCAGGGGGAAAAGTCACCCATGAAAGTTAATCTTGAAGAAATCAGCAGCTTATGCGGCAGAACTTCCAAAAATCACGCCTTTATTCGCGGTATGTGGATTGAACCCGGCGCTATTTCAAAGATAAAAAATATAATGAATCAGGAAGGCTGGCAGGAGCCCGTCATCATATGTGACCAAAATACCTATTTTCTCGGAGATTCTCTTCTGGAAGCTATGGACAATTATGACCTGATCTGCCTGGACCCGGATGGGCTGGCCGCCGATGAGCGCAGCGTTTCTCTGGCCCAAAATAAAATTCCCGAGACCGCGGACTGCATGATCGCCCTCGGCAGCGTAACCATTCATGATATTACCCGATACCTCAGCTGGCAATATCACCTTCCTTTTATATCTGTGCCGACAGCCGCCAGCGGCGAAGGATATACCACCTGTATATCCGCTGTCGTCCGCAAAGGTGTGAAGGGAAATGTCCGTGCCTCCGCTCCAACCTATCTGTTTGCAGATACAGATATTTTTGCCGCGGCGCCGCAGCGGCTGACCGCAGCAGGATTCAGCGACCTTATGGGGAATTATATAGCTCTGGCCGATGCGCAGATATATGCCCTCCTCACAGGTTCTCCATTTAATCAGGCCCTGCACAGCGCCGAAATTACACTGATGCAGCAGGTAATCCGGCAAATCGAAACTCTGGCTGCAGGAGATGCTTCCGGCTGTGAGCAATTGCTGTACGCCCTGATTCTCCCTGATATGGAAATTGGGTTTTGCGATACGGCCCGGCCATTAATGGGGGCTGAACATCATCTGTCCCGATACCTTGATATTGCTGTGAAAAAGCCGAAGCAGGATGTGGTTCACGGAGAAAAAGTCGGCATCGGCACTCTGCTCTGCCTGAAGGCCTATGAATCCTTCCGAACTGCTCTGGAAGATAACCGGCTCATCCCTGCGAAACATTTTCCATCTGCGAAACGGGAAATCGAAAAGGGATTTCACGATGCAGAGGTCCGCGAGGCCGTCACTTCGCTCAACACGCCGGATCCGATGAAAGATATCACCGCCGAACAGGTACTTTCACACCGCGGAGAGATTCTTGAAATTCTTAAAAAACTTCCTTCCGCCGCGGATATTGAAGCCTGTTTTCATAAAATGGACTGTAAAGTTTATATTGAAGAACTCGGTATCTCCAGCGCCGTCATTCCGGAGGCCATGACCGCTTCTCCATATGTATCCCGGGATATTACCCTGCTTCGTTTAATGAAGCTGTTTGAAAAATTCTAACACCACTGGCAGATGAATTCCAAATCTGCCAGTTTTAATATATCCCCCGTATTTAACGTATAAGCCAGGCCCGGCATCAGGCTTTCATCATTCCGATAAGTACCATTGGCAGAGCTCATATCAACCACCTTTACTTCTTTTTTGTCTTCCTCCAGCCGGGCATGGACCCGGCTGATCTTCGGGCTGCCCAGACACGCATCCGCCTCGCCTTCCGCCCGTCCCAGCAAAAAAGGAAACTTTTCTATGCGAATTACAGGTGTCTCTGTATCTCCGATTGGAATCAGCACAAACATTTTTTTATTCTCTGTCTCCACATCCAAAGCTTCTGAAAGGCCGTCAAGCATCGGACAGGTATCTTCTCCATTTTTATTTTCTGTATAAAATCCGTCAAAAATATCCTCTTCTTTTTTACTTTTCCATGAGACGGCTTTTTTTATTTTCTCCGCCAGGCGATCCATCCATTTTTCCTTTACCGCCTTTGCCGAAAACTCTGTTTCCCTGGAGGCCCTTTCCTCCTGAATCACTGCAGCCGCCGGCTCCGGCACCGGACATTCCATGCTCAAAATATCCATAAGCGCCTCCACAGAACAGTTTTCTCCGTGGACCTTCTGATAAAACGTGTAAGCCCATAAAACCGCTTTCTCATTGGAATAATCCACATAATTCAGCCATTCCTCCGATAATTTTTCCATTTGACGCCAAAAATTTTCACCATATCCCGGAATATAAACATACTCCCAACTGCATCCGTCCCCAAAAATATAAGCCATTTCTATCACCAGATTTGAAGGGTCCAAAAGATATTCGTCGATCGTTCCCATCAACCGAAGGAACGATTTAATAAAACACTCTATATGTTCACAATTCATCCGGCCTCCGGCCAGTGTTTCCAAGTAGGAAAGCTGATGATTCAGCTGATAAATCAGGCCTTTTTCCTCATTTTCCTCGGCTTCATAAAAAGTGAGCAGGCCGGGAATGGAATTCTTATACAATAATATTTCCTCATACCTTTCCCCATAATGACCTTCCCGATTCACCCACAAATAGGTATTCTTTAAATCTTTACTTCGCTGATTTTCACGATTCATGGGCTTGTTCCTCCTGATCTTTCTCATTTTTCCGAGGCAGATCCCGGCTTCGGAAGATCAGAGCCGACGCTTTCACCGTACACGGTATCTCGTATTTTCCAAGCTGAAAATCTGTCTGAATTTCAATCAGCATTTCCCTTCCCGAAAGGCTTTGCGCGGCCCGAATACTTTGTAATTGTCCGCAAAAAAGCCTTCCCTGAAGCATCCGGCTGCCCATCTCCTCTATTTCGGAAAAGTCCGCTGTCCCATTCTGCTTCATGCGCTCATAGTCTATCTCCCTGATTTCCGGCTGCATATATCTTCCGGCCCATAAGCTCCCATATATGGATAATTCATCCGCCGTACTCTGCATAACCGCCCGATCATGCCCATAAAATCCCAGCAGTATCACCATTCCTGTCATCAGACATATCAAACTGATAATCACTGTCCCCTCCACAGTATAACTGCCACGTCCTTTCCATTTCATAATAACCACGCTCCCAAATAACCCAAAACCAGAAACGGCGTACCGGGAACCTTTGATTTTCTCCGAAGTTTTCCAGCCGCCATCATTCCCACTGAAAAAGCAAGGATAAGGCCGCCGGAAACAGCCAGCATACGCCAGCAAAAACACACGCCCTCCAGCAGTCCGACGCCGCCGATCAAAAAACTATCGCCGCCTCCGATACAGCCTCCAAACAATTTGCCGATCAAAAAGCTGAGAACTCCCGGCAGTCCTCCAAGAAGCCAGACGGCGCCGGATATATCCCCGGCAGCCGCCCGGGCCAGCACCCCCGCAGCGATCAGACACAGTCCCGGAAAAATCCGGATTTTCTGTGTTCTTATATCTTCATACACGGGATAAAGAATAAACATCAGACTGCATATATGTATTACAACCATTTCACTCTCCACCTCCGCTGCACCGGCTGCACGGTCCATAACCTCCGGCAGCCGCTTCTTCCACGGTCATCCTCCGAACGGTGCGCTTTAATCCGCTGCACCCCAGACGACAATGATAACATTCCCCCGATTCCGTGACATAATAAGTGCTGCCCGTGTCCACTGAATTTTGAGCGCACCGCTCACAGGGCGGATAATGCTTCGCCTCATCGGCTCCAACCATATAGATTTTTAAATGGATATGGCTGCACATCCGGTCCTCATGGTATACATTGCCATACTCGGTCACATATACATTGGTATGCGCCTCTCCTGACCCGCCAAAACTGTTTCCCGGATCATAACCTGTCCATGCCCGTACAATAACATAATTTTTTACAGGAATACCCGGAATGGGTATGATTCCTTCCAGCAGTTCAACCTTATATTTCACCTGCAAAATCAACCATTCATTCCCGTTTAATATATCTGAACCGGAAAAATCATAGCCGGATATTCTCTGAATCCCGCCTGTCTCCAATCCATCAAGGGATTGAAGTCTCAGCCATGCCCTCGCCGGGCCGCCGATCCGCACCATATCTTCATTCTCTCCGGCTTCCACGGCCAGTTCCAATGCGGTATCTGCCAATGACTGTTGTATACTCTCATAAACCTTCACCACGGAAGTCAATGAAATAAAAGCCGTCCAGACAAAAAATACCATTGGAAACACCAGGGCCGCCTCAACGGTCATACTGCCCGGAAGGGAGTGACGGCGGAATGTCCCCTGAACATGGTGTGTGTATGTGTTTTTTATATGGTTTTTATTGACATCCATTTTTTGTAAAGCAGGTATCGCCTTTTCGTTTATATGTTTATTTAAATGTGTCCAAAAAGACATTCCGCCCTCACCCCCTTCTAATAGGACAATGCCGTCTGCACCCGCTGCATGCCTCCCTGTCCAAAATCACAATCAAATACAACCTGTACGCCATAAATACAGTTGTCCATTCGGAACCCTGAATACTCCGGCAGTAACCGTATATTCTTTTCCATAAGATGCGTCATCCGCCGGTATTTTGTGTCCCGCTTCATAAGAAGCAAAAATATCTGCAGATATCCCTGATAATCGATGCCCTCCGTGCCGCTGTTCCCATCCAGCATTTGACTGTCCAAATGAAGCATCTGTTCCCAGGTTAAATACCATGTGGTATCATCCTTCATCAACGGAACCTTCCCGCCCTTCAGCAATGTCCGGCAGTCTGACAGAGATTCCGCAAAGGCCCAGGCGCATTTCAGCAGGAAAGCCACGACTTCCGTAAACTGAGGGATCAATAAGGCCGTAGACAGCAGCGCCGCCGTCTGCCCGGCCTGAAGTCCCTTTTCCCCGGACATAAGAATATGCGACAGGTTCATAACACAGCGAAAGGCCAAAAGTTTCCACAGCACAGTCTTTAAATTTTCACTGTCGCTCTCATTGCCTGCCAGAATATACTCCACCTCATAGTCAAGCACCCGGTCATGGCCGACCCGGCTTTCCGCCGCAGCCGCATGATCAAAGACTTCCATGATATACAGCTGGACCGCTCCGTCCGACACCGTTTCCCGAAGCCCTGCCTCCGGTTCCAGAATACCGTCCCATCCTTCAAATAAGTCTTGAATACTGGCATCATCCTTAAAATCAATAAACCTCTGAATTTTCTGCCCCGCCTCAGAGAAAGAAACATCCGTCATCGGACATTGCTTTTCAGATACGGCAAAATCTTCCGGACAGGCTGCGGCTAAAATCCCCTGATTCCATATCTCCGCCACAAAATCCCGGGGATCTGTCACGGGCTCCCGGCTGCTGTCCGGCTGTCCGGCATCCTCTGCCTGCTCATTGTTCCCTTCCTGTCCGGCCGCTCCATTCGCATCGGCCGACGCACTTTCTGCTTCAACCCTGGCCTCCGCCTCGGCCCGTTTTCGGCTTAAATCCCCGGCCGCCCTGTCATTTTTTTCTTTCCACTGCTCCATAATATAAGCGATTCCGTCAGAGACCGCGGCATCCATTCTGTTTAATTGAATTTCCCTAAGAAAAAAATCCCAGTCTCCGTCAATCAAAAGAGTAAATACCGGTTCTTCCATCTCTGTATCCGCACTATTTCCCGCGCCAAAACCGGCCTTCACATTCTTTTCAAATACATACCGAAGCTGCTCTTCAAGCATTTCCTCCTGAAATGTATCCTGTCCGAAACCGCCGTCCACCGCCAGTATCTGATAATAATCCCTCAATGGCCGACTATAACCGGCCAGGAAGCTTTCCGCGCTCAAACCGGCCGCCCTTTCCGCATCCGCCCGGCGTACATAAAATACTGCCGAGCGGTACTGGGCCATCAACAGGCTCACAACCAGGAAAAACACTAAAGCCATAAATACCGTGAGCTGTCCTTCAGCTTTGCGAAAAAGCATTTTATGATTTTTCATATTCCGGCGCTCTGACTGGTGATCCGGCTGAAAATGTCATTGACAAGGGCTGTCAGCTGAGATTTAAAAATCAGCACAAGCCCGATCAGCACGACCAGTATCAAAATCATCTCCACAACGCCGACTCCGGATTCATCCCGAAAAATGCCTTTTAAATATTCTTTTAATAATCCCATAAAAAATACCTCCCGTTATAAATTCATTGATAAAAATGCCGGAATCATCAGAACAGCAAATACAACTGTCATCAATAAGATCATCGGCAAAATCAGTCGCGTTCCCGCTTCCTCCGCGGATTTCCGGGCATTTTCCCGGCGAAGCACCTCCGCCTCGCCGACTTCCTGGGCAAGCAGACTGTTCATTCCTCTGGCGCCCCGTTTTACCTGCTGGATCAGCAGTGAAGATAAGCGGATATATCCCTGTGTCCCGCAGCGCTTTCCAAAGCTTTCATAGGCTTTTAACTCAGGAATCCCGTAATTCATCTCCCGCAGGGCCATCTCCATTTCCTCATATCCCCACCGGTTTTCTCCGGTGCGCTCCCGCCATTTCTGATAATCGGTAATAACCTTTTCCCATGCAGCCCGAACCGTCATCCCTGAACCGATCAAAAGCACAAGGCGATATACGATTTCCGGGTAATCCCGCCTCAATCCTTCCTCTCTGGCCTTCATCCTCTCAAATTTCCGTTCCTCCTGCTGGAAATAAAGCAGAACCAGACAAATATTCCCGAAAATAAAGATTTTTGACCAAATCGAATTTTGTCTGCCATACCAACGGATGGACACATCACCGATTTTCTCCGGAAGCGCCAGTTCCGAAGCTGTTTTCTGCTCAGTCTGAAGATGATCCAGCACTTCTGTCACCGCATCCCCAAAAGCTGTCTTTGCATCCTTTTCCGGCATTACGATCCGAATCGGATAATCCACAATATGTTCTGAATCTCCATAGCTCAGAACCGCTCGGACGGTCGTATCCAAAGGCGCTGTTTCTCTGGCCTCCGCTGTAAGCGTCCCATCGGTATGGATCCAGCGATAATTTTCTGTCTCCCAGTGAATATCCAATCCAAGACTTTCTATGCGCGTTGGAAAGACCAAATTATCCGTCACCGCCTCTGCGGATACATTTTCCCCCAGCCAGACATCATCCAGCCATTGAACACCCCGCTCAAACACAGCTTCCAGTTCCTCCTCCCGGTAGCTTCGCTCCGCCAGCTGAAAATTCACCGGAAAATTTCCCAGCTCCGTCCGCAATTCCATTTGAACTTCTTCATCTCCCCCGCCCGGCGGGTTCCTTTCAAGCACGCGGACAGGCTCCTGCACTTCCAGATACCCCTTCAGCCACACTGCCGCAGCCACGCCGCTGACGACGAGACATCCTGCCAGCAGCCACTTTTTTCGCTTATCCATTTTGCTTCACCTCACCACTTTAACTGTAAAATTTTTATTCCTAGACAAAACACGGCGATATAGAGGCCAAGACAGGCGGTCATCAATCCCGCGCCCACCGGATTTCCATAAAGCACCGCCATAAACTCCGGTGAAAACAGGCGCATATATAAAACAATAGCCGCCGGGATCATACTCATAAAAAGGAACTCCTTTCTTTTTGCCCCGATCAGTCCCTCGATTTCATAGGACGTTTCAATGCGCCGCTGGATTTTATCGACATTGTCCCGGACAAACAGGGCCAGATTGCCTCCCTGCTTTTTTCCCAGAATCAGAATCTGTACAAAGCTTTCCAAATCCTCATCTCCGCACCGCTCAGCCATTTCCTCCAATCCCTGAGTCATCGATATGTTCCGCTCCATTTTCCGATTTAATATCTCCAGTTCCTGAAGCATCCGCGCCTCCGGCCTGAGGCTCCGCCCCATATCCTCCCAGGCCCTCCTCAGACTCTGCTCCACGGTTGCTCCCGCGGAAAGCGAGCTGTAAATAGAAAGCATCACATCTTTAAACTCAAGCTGCATCTGTTTTTTCTCTTTATTCACTTTCAATTTATAAATTTTTTGAAAAAACAACAGATATCCCGGCCATCCGGCAACAGAAAAAAGAATTGTATCATAAAACAGCCATCCGGCCGCCGCACAGATTCCTACCCACAAAAGCGCAATCTGCAAATGCTCAAAAAATGTCAAACGATACCTTCCCTCATTTGTAAGCTTCACAGTCCATCCTCCAGACGGATAGCCGCCGCTTCCAGCTTTTTCCTGTGTACCAGCATATTGCCCGAACGGATGAGCCTTCCCGAAACCGAAATTTCACCGGAAGCATAACTTGTTTCCTCCCGAATCATATTGGCGCCGGTCTCCTCATAAGTCTCTTTAAAAACAAACAGGGGGTTCAGGCGGATCTCACCATTCTCACAGTCCACCACCTCCGTTATTTCCGTCACTCTCCGGCTCTTATCCCGAAGCCGCTCCAACTGGACAATAATATCGATGGCCGATGCGATCTGCTTCCGTATCGCCACCAGCGGAATATCCGTTCCCATAAGTACCATCGTTTCAAGGCGGCTTAACATTTCCTCCGGCGAACCGGAATGTCCCGTTGAAATGGAGCCGTCATGACCGCTGGACATCGCCTGAATCATATCCACACTTTCGGCCCCGCGGACCTCTCCCACGATTATTCGATCCGGCCTCATACGCATGGCACTCTTAATTAAATCCCGGATCGTCACCTGATGTTCGCCGTCGGCCGTGGCATTTCTTGCCTCAAGCTTGACCAGATTCGTAATATTATGTATCTGCAGTTCTGCCGAATCTTCAATGGTAATGACCCTCTCATCCGCTTGTACATACCCCATCAGCGCGTTGAGCAGGGTCGTCTTTCCCGTGCCGGTGCCGCCCGAAATGAATATATTATATTTTGCCCGTACAAGCTTTTCCAAAAAGGCTGCCGCCTCCTCCGTTAACGCCCCCTGCCGTATGAGATGCTCCATACTCATCGGCTGTTCGGGAAACTTCCGAATGGTAAGGATCGGTCCGTTTAAAGCCACCGGTTTCAGAACAACATTCACTCTTGAGCCATCCGCCAGGCGGGCATCCACAATGGGCGAAGCTTCATTTACCTGCCGGTTCGCCCCCGCCACGATCTGCTGAATAACGTCCTCCAGTTTTTCATTTGACTCAAAGGACTTATCCCACCGGCATATATGACCGTGCTTTTCATAAAATATATCCCCGGCGCCGTTCACCATAATCTCCGTGATCTCCTTGTCATCCACAAGTTCCTGCAGCAGATCCAGTCTGCGGACCGAATTAAACAGTTCCTGCTTCATCATCAGTTTTTTGTAACCGCTCAAATATACATTTTTACTTGCCGAAACGATCAGCGCGTCAATCTGGCCCATAATATCTTCATCGGACCATTCGCCGCCTGATTCCAGAGCTTCCAGCAATTCCTTCTGAAGCTGCTTTTTCAGCAGCTGATAATTTTCTTTATTTTCCATACCTTACTCCCTTTATTCCTCCGTCATTTTATCCATTAATTCGTCCATTCCCATATAAACTGTCATCTTTTTAAATTCCTGTTTTCTAAAATCTCCAAATCCATCCTGCCCCCACTGCACATACAGCCGGTCGCACCATGTAAAAAGTTCCATATATTCCGGCAATCGGTCAAACACTAAAATAACCGTCCCATATCTGCTTTTCCGCAAAGTATTCACGTAAAAAGAATTCCACGCCGGAAGCTTCACCTCCATACGGTCATATACGGTTCGAAAACCCTTGAGGTAATCCATATCTCCCTCTGAATACACCCAATCGCTGATTCGTTTTCCTTCCTCCTGTCTCTGCATTTGATAATAAAACCACTCACCCAATCCATTTTGTTCCGAATTTCCTGTCGGAAATGTGGAAAATTCCGCAAAGGAAATAAGCAGCACCTCCCCTTTTTTTATACGTTCTTTTGCCGTCCGCACAGCAAAGGCTTCCGCCTCCGGCCCGCTGGACGGGCCATAAACTCCGATAATCTCTGCGCTTCCGGAGCCTTCACCCCCAAGTATCTCCAATAAATCCTCATAAAACCGCTTCGCCGACTGATATTTATTGATAGACGGCCAGCTTCCCTGATAACCGCTGTCATCTTCCAGTAAAATGATCCGGCATCCGGCATCCTCCAAAGGCTTTTCGTGTCCTCCTGCCCTGTCATATTCCGCCAGGGCCGCCCCGGAAACAATCAAAACCTCCGGCACTTCCCTGAGACACCCGCCTAAATTGGCAGATGTCCGGATCCGCCATAAAAACCCGGGATGACGATTCAAATAGGCAGCCAGCCTTCTCAGATACACCGGCTCCACATCGCATATACACATACGTCGATACATCATAATCCCTCTCCGTTTCCAGAGATGACATTTATACTTTTTTGCTTCATAAATGGAATTTTTTATTCAGAATTGAATGGATAAGCTCATTATAGACGCCGTCATAATATTTGTAAAGCCTTCGAAGCTACCAATCCTTCGAAGGCTTTCGGCCTTTTTCCCCAAAAAAGGGGGGAATTCATTTTTTTCCGATGTTATGTCTTATCAAAATTTGTCTTTTTTTATTTTCTGCCGCAGAAAATTGTCAATGAAATATCTGCCAGAAACCGATACCGTACAGGGCAACGATCCCGGGAATTCCCAGAAGAGCCGCCACGGCAAAGTTCATCACATTGATCCCCACCGGCACAAGAATACCAAATCCCGAAAAGATAACATTTGCCAGCCCGATGACGATCATCCCCAATACTCCCCGGAAGAGCCCGTTCAGCACGCAGCGGCCCTGCTGAAAAATAAGACTTCCGATAAAAAAGCAGGCGCTTATGATAATAATCGTCATTAAAAGCTGATTCTGCGTCATAGCCTCACCCAAAATCATTGATTATTAAATCATACGCTCCTGCTTTATATTTTATACCTTATCGCGCGGAGCTTGACGAAGCGCGCCCATGCGCAGCATTTGATATGCGGGATGCCCGAATGGGTATACCTTATCGCGCAGAGTTTGACGAAGCGCACCCATGCGCAGCATCTGACATACGGGATGCCCGAATGGGTATACCTTATCGCGCGGAGCTTGACGAAGCGCGCCCATGCGCAGCATTTGATATGCGGGATGCCCGAATGGGTATACCCTTTTCGCTCCCGCTTTGCGAGAACCGGCTTTCCGCGTTCGTCCCTTCTTTGCCTTCGGCTTCTTCGGCGGCACGTAATCAAACTGAAATGCGACCATTCCAAAGGCAGGTAAGTCATATTGAATGGAGTTTTCCTGATAATCCCAGGCCACCGGCTCGGAAGAAATCGGCGCTTCATTCAGCATGCCGTCTCCGCCGTATTCCTTTTGACTGTTATTAAAAATTTCCGTATAAGTTCCCGGGCATGGAACGCCGGAACGGAAATTCTCATAAACCACCGGAGAAAAATTGAAGTGGAATAACAGACATTTTTTGCCGCTTTTTGTCATCCGGCAGAAGGTAAGCATATTTCTCTCCGTATCACCGCCGTTGATCCACATAAATCCGGCTTTATCATCATCCAGCTCATAGAGCGCCGGCTGACTTCTGTAAAAATGAAGCAGATCCCGATAATAATTGTTCAGCGCCCGGTGGGCGGGTTCATTATCCAAAAGGAACCAGTCAATACTGCGCTCTTCGCTCCACTCCCGGATCTGGGCAAAATCCTGGCCCATAAACAACAGTTTCTTTCCCGGATGCGCTGTCATGAAGCCGTAGGCCACACGAAGGTTTCCAAATTTATCCGGCATTTCTCCCGGCATTTTGCCGATCATGGAACCCTTCATATGTACGACCTCATCATGGGACAGTACAAGAATATATTTTTCACTGTAAGCATATTCAAAGCTGAAGGTCAGCTTGTGATGGTCATACTTTCTGAAATACGGGTCAACTTTCATATATTCCAGAAAGTCGTTCATCCATCCCATATTCCATTTATAGGTGAATCCAAGCCCGCCCTTCTCCGGTATTTCCGTCACCTTCGGCCACGCTGTCGATTCCTCCGCGATCATCATGGCTCCCGGACATCTGCGATGAATAATGGAGTTCAAATGCTTCAAAAATTCTACAGCCTCTTTATTTTCACGGCCGCCCTCATCATTCGGCACCCACTGTCCGGCCTGACGTCCATAATCCAGATACAGCATAGAAGCCACCGCATCCACCCTCAGACCGTCCACATGGAATTTTTCCAGCCAGAACAAAGCGTTTGCCACGAGAAAATTGCTGACCTCCGGCCGCTGATAATTAAAAATATAAGTTCCCCAGTCCGGGTGTTCTCCCCGGCGCGGATCCGGATGCTCATATAAAGCCATGCCGTCAAAATGGGCCAGTCCATGCTCATCCTTCGGGAAATGAGCCGGTACCCAATCCAGGATCACACCGATCCCCTGACTGTGCATGTAATCGATAAAATACATGAAATCCTCCGGCGTTCCATATCTGGAAGTCGGCGCATAATATCCGGTCACCTGATATCCCCAGGATGCGTCCAGCGGATGTTCCGCAATACCAATCAACTCGACATGGGTATAGCCCATATAATTGACATATTCCGCCAATTCCCGGGCCAACCGGCGATAACCCACAAAACCGTTGTTTTCACCGTCGAAGCTCTTTTTCCACGAACCGAGATGCACTTCATAAACCGCCATCGGCTGATTCGTTTCATGCACTTTTTTCTTTTTTGCTTCCCAGGCCCCATCCGTCCAATGATAGTCCCGGATATCCGTAACGATCGACGCATTTTCCGGCCGCACCTGGCACAGATTGCCATAAGGGTCCGCCTTATAGAGTATCTCGCCGGATTTGGTTTTAATCACATATTTATAAAGTTCACCTTTCCCCACTTCCGGGACAAATGTATCATAAATTCCAAGGCCCTCCACCGGTTCCATCGGATTTTTTTCCATATTCCATCCATTAAAATCGCCAACCACCGAGACACCGGCCGCATTCGGAGCCCATACAGCAAAATAAGTGCCGGCTTCTCCATTCTCCTCCGCCAGATGAGCGCCCAGCTTTTCATAGATTTCATAATGTCTCCCGGCCTTAAACAGATAATTGTCAAACCCCGTAATTCTATGTTCCATATCAAACCCCTCATTTCACTTGATAGATCCGGCCCTCATGTCCTCGAAGAACAACGTGCACCCGGCCATTTTCCGCCGGAATCCTCTCTCCCGACATTAAATCCTCGATGCCGTTTCCCGGCACCGGAAGATTTATATCCATGCCGGCTTCCGAATCATCATTATTTAAAGCCACCACACAGGCCTCATCCCGCAAACGGCGGCTGTATACATACTGGCGATTTGTCAGCAATAATTCCACATATTCCCCATAAATTAATTCTTTTCTGGAAGAACGCAGCCGGGCCAGACTTCGGATCCAACGGGTCAGATCCGTTTCCTCCATATCCTCAAGAATCAGTTTCGGCCTCAGCGGCGCGTCGCTGCCATCCGCTTTGCGCCCATGGATTCCGAATTCCGAACCGTAATAGACGGAAGGTATTCCCTGAATTGTAAATAAAAACATATACACAGGAAACAGATCCTCCGCCACATCCAGTTTATCCGCAATCCGATCCACATCATGGTTATCCACAAAATTATATAAAACCGCATCCCGGCACAGTCCATATTCGCCAAAGAGACGACGCAGTGTATGAGCCATCTCAAAATAATTATGGCTGTTATGGGCGGAATAAATACCTTTATGCAGCTCATAATTTGTCACGGAATGCAGCATACCCGGAGCAACCCACCGACCGTAATCGCCGTGGATCACCTCTCCCATAAGCCAGAAATCCGGTTTCATGCTTTCCGTCTCTCTTCGGAGCCGGCGCATAAACTCAAAATCCAGCACATCCGCACAATCCAGACGGATGCCGTCAATATCAAAATTTTCAATCCAGAATCGCACAACATCCATCAGTTCGTCTGCCACCTTCGGATTCCAGACATTCAACCTCGGAAGTTCCGGATACCCTCTCCAGGATTCATACCAGAAGTCATCCCCCAGAGGGCTGGTCCCATCAAAATTCACCTGGCAGTACCAATCCTTCCCCCAGGAATCCCATTTCTTCTCCCGAAGATTTTTAAACGCCGGAAATTCCCGGCCCGTATGATTAAATACGCCGTCAACAACCACTTTGATCCCCCGCTCGTGGCAGGCATCCACCCACCGGCGGAACCCGGCATTATTGCCGAGGCGCCGGTCCACCCGGCGATAATCCCTTGTGTCATAGCCGTGGCTTGTCGATTCAAACAGGGGACCGATATAGACCGCATTACATCCCAGAGACTGCATGTGGTCCGCCCATGCTTCGCTGACGGCAAAAAACGGAACATCCCCCGACTCTGTAAGGGGCGCCGCGTCATTTCTTTCCGGCGCCCCGCACAGTCCGAGGGGATAAATATGATAAAATATTCTGTCTTGAAATAGCATCAGTCAAAATCCTCCGGAAGCAGTGTGAACATACTCGCCTCTTTATAGGCATTATCCAGCACCGTCATAAATAAATTCTTCATATTTCGTTTTTCCAGATTCACGACGGCTTCATCAATGACAGCCATAACATCCTCATAATTCACATCCTTGCCCGACACCATTCGCGCCTCAAAGATATCCCGAAGCGTGACTACCCTCACCTCATCCGAAATATCATAGCCGCGCCGCTTTGCATAGGATTCGGCCAGTTTGATCAGCTCACTCACATCATATTTGGAAATATTGATCACATTAAGGAATTTCGAACGCAGCTTCGGATATTTTTTCCATAATCCGTGCAGATCCGATTCGGAATCCTCAAGCACGATAGCCACTTTCTGTCCATCCCGGTTCACATAATCAGAGATGATGGCCACCGATCTCTCATTCAGCATCCCTGCGCCGCTGATAATAAGACAGCCGCCCGATATTTTTTCAAATACCGGTGAAAAATCCATACTGTTCAATTCATCCGAGGATGCCCGGACGATTTTTCCCTTATCACACATGCCATAAGTATTCAGCGCCTTGGCTATACCGATGGAAATCTGCGATTTCATACTTTCATCCCTGCCGGAAACCACAAAGTTAATATCATAAGGCGCCAGAATATCTTCTTTTTCCAACAGCGAAGATTCCAGCTTTGTAAATGTTTTCGCCAACTGTTCCTTAACATTCTTAATATCTACGGCTGTCGAGAAAATATCCAGAACCGTATCCGGCACCGGTATATCCTCCGTCACAATTTCATCCTCATCCTCCATGGATGATACCTCTTCCGATATCGCCGGAGCCTCTTCCGGTGTCGTTCCGGCCTCTGTTTCTTCCTCTTCCGGCGTCACGCTTTCCTCTTCAGCACTCGCATCTTTTGTCTCAGCCTCCTCGGCGGTTTCCGACAGTTTATCTCCGAAAAACAAATCATAAGCCGTCTTATCCAGCCTGTTTTCAATAATTTCGTCTTCTTCTCCATCCCCGGCAACATCTTCCGGCGTTACCACACGCATACGGCTGCTGAAATCTTCATGGGCAGCCGTATGTTCAGCCGGTCTGCCGCTCACTACTTTTTTCTGGATTCTTGTGATAAAATCATGGGCCTCGGAAATTCCTTCACCCTCACGAATAATCTCATCCTTTTCTTCCTCTTCTTCATCCTGCCCCGACAAAATTGCGGCCGCCCTCGCCGCAATAACCGAGGAATCGAGAACCATCGTAGCGCCCATATCGCCGCTATTTTCCTCAATCTCAGAAACAGCCGCCTCTGCCTTCGGCTCTTCGGTTTCCGGCTCCGACTCTTCGACTTCCGGCTTCGGCTCCCCGGCTTCCGGCTTCAGCTCCTCGACTCCCGGCTTCGGCTCTTCAGCCATTGCCTCTGTCAAAATATCTTCTTCTGTTTTGGTTTTCGGAGAAACAGCCATTGCCTCCGTGCAGCCGCCTTCCTCCAGATCATACACATCCGAATATTCATCGTCCTTCATATATTCGTCCACATTTAACGGTACATTCAGACCGCTGCGCTCCAAAAGCCCTTCCGAATCAAACATATAGGTGGCGCCCACCGTCTGCTGCATGGATTCGCTGACAGCTCCGGCGCTGCTGCTGCCGCTCACTTCCGCCTTCAGTTCATTGGCCAGATCCACATACTCACCGTGCCCAAACCACAAAATAATCTCATCACATTCCCGGATGCATTTCTTATCTTCACCGGCTTCATGATAAAGCTTCGCCAGTTCGTAAGCCCATTCTTCAATATATTCATAATCTTTTAACTGCTCCAGAGTATGAATAAGTACAGATGTCCGCTCTCCCTTGCCTTTATCCAGGCGATACCGCAGAATATAACGATGCAGATCCCTTGAAGCCACAGAAATAAATTCTTTATAATAATATTCCGCTTCCGAATAGCTGCCCTTTTCAATATATAAACTGGTCAGCAGATCCAGGGCCCGGCGCCCCTTCGGCATTTTTTCATAGGCCTTTAAAAGAACCTTTTCCGCTAAATCTTTCTCTCCCTCATGCAAAAATACCTCTCCCAGCAAACAAAGAGAAGATACATTTTTCATTTTATTTAAATCCAACTTTTCAGCAAGTTTTACTGCCGTCACATAATCTTGTTCATAGGTACAGCTTTTAATTTCCTTCATCAAATCTGCTTCATTAAATTTTTCCACGGTTTCATCTCCTTACAACTATATGCAATAATTACCCAAAATAATTTTAACATAATTGAAATTCATTGACAATAGTCGATAGTTCAGGCTTCAAAAGGCCTGCCCAATGAAACGGAGTATTCTATCAAAAAACGCAAAAAAAGCAGTCATCCTATCTTTTATTGATACGAATGACTGCTTAACAATGAACTGGTTCAATCATACTTAGTTTCCTTTCTTACTATGAATCGATATATACTTAATATCAACAATAGTAGTTTTATTTCTCTATTCAGTTTTCCGGTATCCTAATTTATAAAAAATAATACCTTTATCATTTAACTTTCATACTTTTTTATTTATATCGGAGCATTTTTTACAATCAACTTCTTTGCTACTCTTGTAACATTTTTTTGTTCTTACAATAATTGGATGATTATTTATAATTGATGAACTTCTTCCAGGCTTTCTCCGAATTATTTATCATATACTGACATGTATCTGGACTTTCTAACTATCTTTCTCAATTTAAATTTTTATCTCTTAAGCTTTTTCAATACCCTGTAAACACTCTATCTGTTATTTACAAAACATCGATTCCTTAAATCTTACTCTCTCGCAAAGAATATAATCATCTGAATTATTGAGCAATTACTATTTCATTGGACTCACCTCTTATTTTTTTATTACTTCTATGATTTAGAAGTTTCTTTGTTTGTTTATGTCTATATTATAATCACCCTCCGCATATTTGTCAATACATTTTTTGAAATTTTTTTGATTTATTTTTTAATTTATTTTTATTTTGCTTTTTATCTGTTTTTATTGTGTATATTTTTTGTTTTATCTGTCAATTCCAGACAATATCCGATGCCCGTCACCATCATCCTCAGGCATAAAATGCCGGGGCCTTTGATTTCTCTGCCGGCCCCGGCCCACTCTTAAATAAAATCAAATACTTCCTGTTCAAATTCCAGCTTTTCATATTCCATCGCCGTCACATCCACATTGGAGCTGTAGTCCACAACAACCGTCTGCTGCATTTTATCAATCAGCTTCTGTCCCAAAATATAGTTCACATCAAACTTGCCTGTAATGGCCGGGGTTGCTCCCCGGGTCGGAACGATCAGCTGCACATTGTTTGTCCGAAGCAATTCGAAAATCGGCTGCCAGATATAGATGTCCTTGGCGGCTCCGAAAGGATTATCAATAAAGATGACCTTCGCCAGGCCGGAACCATCACCGCCGCCCGAATAGACCATGGAAATATAGTTGATAACGCCGATCAGAAACTGAATATAGATTCCCTGGGACTGCCCCGTACTTCCAACAGCTTCCTCATATTTTAAATACCGGCTCTGCTCTTTGACCCGCTCCCGCTTATAAAGACTCAGGCGGATGCTGTTCATATCCGTCACGATCACCGAGAACAGGCGTTTCCAGGAAAGCTGCTGGCGAATATAAGCCACCCGCTCCTCCTGAGTCGCATACATATCCGTTTTTGCCACAATGGCATCTATATATTCCGACATGCGCTGTTCGTACATCTCTTCTTTGACATACGGGATCTTCAGCATAACCATTGGTATCTGACGTCCGTCCAGGGAGATCCGGGAATAAGCCGGAAAACGTTCCAATTCCGCCCGAATACTGACGCAGCGCTGCAGACACTGCTTTTCAAAATTTGCCTTTATCTGCACCATGTCATGAATCGTTTTCTCGATCCGTTCCTTTTCAAGCCGGACAATGCGAACGGTTTCCAGAAGCTGCTGTACCAGTTCCCCGGCCCCTGCCGCAGATGACGGTGTGACCGCTTCCGTGCGGACGGCTTCTGACAATTCGGCGGCAGAGAGCAGTCTGAGACTTTCAACTGTCTTTTCCTTATCCCTCTCAAAGCCTTCCCTCTTTCTCTGGAGTTCCGGACGGAGCCGCTGATATTTTTCATTAATCTCACGATATTTTCTCCGTATATCCACATCCGCAGGCCAGGTTTCCTTTGTCCGATTAAACGGTATATTTTCATTGCGGATCATCCGCTCCAAATCCCGTTTTATATCATCATAAACTCTCAGCTCCCGATAAGCGCTCTGAATACCTTCCTCTGTCTTCCGGCTTTTTCCCTTCATCTCGGCCAGCGCCTGCCTCTGCTGCTCTGCATAGGCCCCGTAATCGGCATAAGGCATTTGTATCTGCTGAAAAGTTCCATACTTCTCCTCAATAGTACTCACGCCGTGGGCCACACTGCCGAAAAGTTTATTTTTATCTTCCCTGTATTGAAGAAGAGCTGCCTCCCTGCGCCCGATATCTTCTTTTAACGCCGCCAGTTCCCGCTCCATTGTTTCAAATGTCGCCTCATCCGGCGGTGTCAGGCGGTGTTCCTCCGCCATCTGTTCCAACATTCCTTTGTTCACACCGCGTTTTTGAATCATCCGCAGACCGGTATCCATCATCTGCCGGTAACTTTCCAAAAGCTGTTTCTTATCTTCCAAATCCGAATGTTCTTTTTCATAGGATTCTTTCAACGCGGTAAACCGGGCGTCAATCTCTTCCCCGGCCAGATCATTTTCTCCGACATCGCCCGGCACATAATAGACCTCATAAAGGGAATGCCAGCGCTCCTCCGTCTGTTTCAGAGCATCCCGCAAAGCTTTCTTCTGAGCCGACAGATTCGCGCCCGTTTCTTCAGCCCACTGAAGTTTTTCCGCCGCCAGCTTCTGCTGACCGGCATTTTTCTGCGCCGATGCTTCCAGCTGAACCTTTCGGCTCTGAACTGCCGTCAGATGCTCTTCCAAAGCTTTCATCTGCTCCAGCACATCAATATCGTCATCCAGCCCTTCATTTTCTTTAGAAATCCGCTTCAATTCCTCATAGATTTCATTTTTCTTTACCTCGCAGTCCTTTAAGGCTTCGCCATCCCGGCAAATTTCCACTTCAAGATCATTCAGCTCCGATCCGATCCTGGACCACCGCTCCGATTTTTTCGGGTAATCCTGCTGAAAATTCAGCGCAAAACGGATCATATATTTTTTGTCGGCTTCCATCGTCTGCTCCCGGTCCTTCAGCCGTTCCAGCCCTCTCCGGCTCTCCGCCAACGCCTGCTCCAGCCGCTGGCAGGCCTCCCGGCGCACCGAAGCATCCTTATACCACTCCGGATTCTGAGACAGGAAAAGAACCTCTTCCCCTGCCGCGACTTCTTCCTGACGCATCACCTGGGCCAGCGAGACCACCGGGACAAATCCGTCGTCAAAATCCATCTCCCGAAGCACCCTGTCCTCCTTTATTTTAGACAGACTGCTCTCCAGAATCACAGCCCCCGGCAAGAACGGAATCCGCTCCAGCAATATCTTTCTATCATAATCACCGGCATCTTTCAGATAATCACCGCCGAACACGCAATTTATCCCATGACACTTGCGGATATATTCGATCACCTTCCCGGCCGCATCACTCATGAGCGCCGGGCTGCCCTGCCGCAGATTTTCAAGCTTTTTCTCCGCACGCCCGATCTGCTGCCGCTTCAATTCGCCGTCCAGAATAACCTTCCGAAGCTGACTGTCGATCAGCGCCGTCAACGCCTCGCTATTCTCCGCACGGTAAATTTGCATAAGCTTGTCCCTTTTCTCTTTCTCCACGGCGTATTGATCGAGAAACGCCTTGATCTCCGCTTTCTCGGCTTCCAGATATTCTTTATGACGCTGATTTTCCTCCTGCGCCAATATCAAATTCTGTATTTCCGCATCCTGCTTTGCCTGATCATCCGTCAATTCCCGATATTTCAGTTCATTTGCCCCGCGCTGCTGTTTTTTCTCCCGCAGTGTCCGGCCGACATTTTCCATAAACAATACCGGCACCTTCCGGCAAAGAGCGCTGTAGTTTTTATTATCCTCCGCCTCTATGACATCGATCTCTTTCAGCTGACTCTGCAGAACCGCGCCGTCGCTGAATAATTTCCGCTCTTTTTCCCGGGCTTCTGCCAGCAGATCCGCAGTCTCCCCGGCTGCCTTTTCCACTGCCCATATTTTTTTATTTAATTCCCGGCTCTCTTTCTGATTCATGGCAAACCGCATGCGTGCCAGCCGCTGTAACTCTTCCAGAAGTCCCTCGCTGTCCTCTTTATCCTGAGACAGATAGACTTTCAGTTTTTCCCATTTTTCCCGCACCTGAAGATAATCAGAATAATCCCTCATACTTTCGGCCAGGGCCAGGGCCTGCGTTTTCTTGTCCAGCGTTTCCTTCATCTGCTCCAGCTCCGCCGCATACTTTTCCGTATCCGCCTCCAGCCGTTTTAAATGTTCCTGGTTCTCCTGGATTTTAACCGTATCCAGCTTCCTGGAAATCTCAAGAATATGTTTCTCCGCATATTCTTTTTCCTTCTGAAAAAGGGCCAGTTCCTTATCCTTTCTCCGGTTTACCGCAGTTACCGTGTTATAGGCCCGAACCATATCCGTATCCAGCCCTTCTTTTTCCGCATAGACCTTTCTCAGCAGTTCAACACGCCCGGAAAAGCTTTCGAGAATCTCCGCCTGCCGATCATAATAGCTCATTTCTTCCTTCCGGCCGGCCAGCTCCGCCAATTTATCCTTAATCCGGACAAGGGTATCCGCCATATCTGCATCAGCGCCGCCATTCTGCTGGAAGGCCCGCTGAATCACTTCCTCTATCAGTAAATCCTCGACGACTCTCCGAGTCGTCTTATAGCGATTTTCAAAATAAGTCCGCACATGTCCCTCGGTTTTATTGATTCCCCGAAGGATCTCCCAGTGACTCTCATAAAGCCCATACCGGCTGATAAACCGCTGATACTCGCCCTTGCGCTCAAAAACACGGACTTCTATACCCATATCCCGGCGGCCGAGCTCTTTTAAATAGTTTTTCAGACCGCTGTAGGTGACCCGCTCCTCGCCGTCACTCAGCGGAAGGTTGACCAAATCATTATCATTATACCCCCGGTAAAATAAAACATAATTAAAGTACTCGACAGCCGCCGTCTCCCGAAGCTCCTCCCGGGCCTTCCGGGCGCAAAAACCCGTCAGCATATATTTATAGCCATCATGAATAAACCGTTCATCCAGCTTCCATTCGATCAGCGAATGGATTGTTTTGCTTCCCTGTTCTGTCCGAAACAGCTTTTCAATCGGCTGCTTGTCATCCAGCGTACAATTTGGAATAAGATTCTGAAACAGAAGGAGCATTAAGACGCTCTTGCCGCCGCCGTTTGCCAGGTCATACAAGGCATTTCTGCCGTCAAACCGAAGAATAAAGTCGTCATAAAACTGGGTTCCAAAATTATATTTCACATTATTGACACGAATCCGATTAATATGAGGCATCCTTATCCCCTCCCGTCACTATGTTGTACAACCGGCTTCGGTTTTCCTCATAATAGTTCTCCGCCAACGCACGAAACCGCGGTTTAATATAGTACCGTCCCTGGGATTCGAAAAATAAATCCTGGGAAATCAAAAAGTTAAATACCAGCTTAATAAATCCGGTCTTAGAGCCCCGGGCCGCTTTCAGTGATGCCATATCATCATTGCCCGGCACAAGAGGCATATCCTCCCACAAAGCAGCCAGCGTCTGAAAGCTGTTCTCCTCCACCGCATTCAACGCCCGGTCATGCAGAGCTTTCATTGCCTTCTGCAGAGAACCGTCCGTCTGGGCGACAACCTCCTCGCACCGCACATATTCCGCATAGGAAAAACTTCCGGAATCCTTATAAAATATAAGAATGATATTATAAATAATAAAATAGGCCAGATACAATTCCCGGTTCAGCCGCAGCCCGATGGCGCGTTTCAGCTCATCATTCGTAAAACCAAAAATCCGGTTTCCCTCCCCCGCGGTCACATACAGACTGTTGCCGAATTCATAAAGGCTCAGATTGGATTTTTTCAAAACAGACATGAGAATATCGTAGACCTCACTATTGTTCTGATACGCCTCATATAAATCCACATGCTGAGCGCTGCTGATCTCTTCACCTGTAATAAGCAAAGCAAACAGCTCCATCGCCTTATCCAGATTTCCGTGGTCCATCACATTCCCTGCCTTTCAAACCGTATATTTGTCAAATAATCTTCTTTGCCGACGGCAATCCTTTCCTCCGGCAAAAATTTTAAAGTAAATTTCAAATCCTCATACTCTCTTTTTCTGTCCCGGGCGACCATTTCCGCCATGATCTGCTCCAAAAATGTATCCGGATTCTCCCGGATGCGGGACATGTCATACTGCTCCTTCTGGCTTAAATGCACAAGAAAAGAATAATAATCGCCGTTTCTCAGAATAGTGTCCGTAAACTTCATCACATAAAAATAATGGAGTTCGGACAGGGTAAAGCTTTTCCGCTGAAGAAGCATGTCAAACAAAATCTTCAAAAGCATCCGATGATTGTGGCGGATGCGTTCTTCTTCCAGTTCATCCTCAAAAACATAGTTTTCTTCTTCCCCGGACAAAATCTCTTCGCCTGCCTCTTCATCCTCCGGCCGGCAGGACAGCAGATCCTCCAACCGCCCAAGCTGAAATGTTTTTCGGATTTTCAGGCCAAACAGGGGCGGTACCGCCGCCTCCAGCAGACGAATATCATCCTGCTCCATAACCCTTCGGAGAAAATCCGAGAAATCCATAGTCCGGCGGAACCGGCTCCGCTTTGCTTTTATGAGCATCTCATCCGCCTGAATCTGAAGAGCGGTGCAGGCCGAAAGCAGCGCTTCATGGCGGTCCATGGCCTTTTTAAGCTCCTGATTCAGATAATAAATCTCTTCCATATCCCGGGGCTCATAATGCTCTTCCCTTGCTTTTAAAAGGGCCGTCTCCACCAATTCCAGATTGGCGTCAAAAAGCTTCTGCTCCTCTTCAAACCATCGAAGTCCCTTCTTTGAAAAGTTTTCCAAAGCTTCCATGCCCTCAAAAATATTATGGCTCAACAGGTTTACGATCTCTCCCTGCTGAAGCATCAGCCGGGTCACCTCACTGTTAATGCGCCGAATGACATCCGCTCCGCCCCGGAAATTCCTGGAGCGAATCATTTTCTCCAGAAGGAGCTGCTGAATACTGATCTTGCTCTCTTCCTTTACTTCTTTTGTTTCCAGATAAAATTCAATGCCATCCGTGGAAATGCTGTAGCGGATCTCCCCTTCCTGATAGCTGCCCTCAATAAGCCGGGTTCTTCCCTGCTTCATGCACTTTTCCTTCGGCGCATAATAGTTAAAATAAAAAGGACGTCCGTCATTGGTCAGCTTATCAAATATATAAGCGATCAACTCCTCCAGCGTATCATCCGTTTCCGGACATTCAAAATCCCGAACAAGAAGCCTTTTCAGAAAATCCTCATAGTCCCCATAGGAAACCTTTTTTTCATTAAAACTGTTTTCTTCAATAAAAAAACGGAGGACTGCCATGACAACATAGCCCATATCAACCCCTTCATAACGACCTTCTCTGAAGGAACTCAGCGAATAATCGCAGAGCTTAAAGAACGGATAAAACTTTTTCAGATTCATCATCCGTTCTTCATGTTCATCAATGATATCGTGGATTAAAATATGAGATTCTGTCCCCATGGGAGCCTCCTTACATTAACATATATATTTTTGAATAATGCCGATCAATTCTTCTTCCTGAGAAGCATCGTATCGGATCAAAAAGTTATCGCCTCTGAACTGGCGCGACTTAAAGAGATAAGCCTTAAATCCCCCCTTCGGCAGCCTGTCAACAGATTTAATCTCCGTCCATGACACATAACCGAAATCGTGCACTAAAATACCATTCGTAAAAAGCTTTGTCGGGCTGATCGTCCGCACGGACAGGAAAATGAGCAGCCCGGCAATGAGGATCATCGCCCCCGTCAGCACCGAATAGTAACTTTCCGGCATGTTTGTACTCGGCGTATTTCTCTCGATAAAAAGCCGGATGATCACAACAATGCCGACAGCCACAATAAATATCAACGTCAGCCATTCATTTCTCGGCTGTTTCACCGTCGCCAGTTTTTCTCCATATGACTCATCTACACGAACGGCTTTCCGGATCTGAGTCAGGAAAAAAATAAGAAAACCGATGGCCGCCAGAATAAACGCCCCGCCGTGGGCCAGTTGACTAATGATTTCATTCACTGCATCTTTCCCCTTTCACTTCTGCATATTTAACTTCTATGTATTTTGCTTCTATACGTTTAATTTCATATCGCCATTTCGAATATAACCCATCTTGCGCAGTCCCTGCGCAACGCCCATGGTCACAACCGCAGGAAGAAGGAAATGGAAAACCATAATTTTTATAAGAACGAGGATCGGAGATTCCACAGCCGCCATTGTCTGATAAGTCATGATCGGCCCAACCAGCCCGGAGGTTCCCATCCCGGAGCCCGTCGCATTATTCACCATATGGAACAGAGGCGAAATGGCAATCGGCCCGAGAATCGCCGAAGATATGATCGGCGGGATCCATATCAGAGGCCTTCGGACAATATTCGGCACCTGAAGCATGCTCGTTCCAAGCCCCTGAGATAAAAGTCCGCCGAAGCCGTTATCCCGATAGCTGGTCACAGCAAAACCAACCATCTGACAACAGCATCCAATGGTGGCCGCCCCGGCCGCCACACCGTTTAAACCGAGAATAATTCCCAGAGCTGCCGAACTGATCGGCAGCGTCAGCACCATTCCCATAACCACAGACACAACGATTCCCATCACGATCGGCTGCTGTTCTGTTCCCCAGTTAATAATTCCGCCAAGCCATGTCATAAATCTGGAGATCGGCGGACCAACAATAATTCCCACAGTTCCGCCGGTTAAAATCGTCACCGCCGGAGTGACCAGCAAATCTATCTTTGTCCGCCCGGCAACCAGATGTCCCAGCTCAATCCCCACATAGGCCGCAATAAAAGCGCCGAGGGGTTCTCCCGGCCCGGAAAGCACCAGCGCCCCGTTTTCCGCAAATAGGGTACCGGCAGATATGGCGCTGGCATAAGCGCCGATCATCCCCGCCGTCGCCGCCGAAAGGGTGACGTACACCGATTCCTTAAACTTATAAGCCACGCCCACGCCGATGCCGGCGCCGGTCAGCCTCTGGGCCACCAGGGCAAAAGCCGATATGTACATTCCGATATCGCCGCCGATCAAATCTCCGACCTGCTTCATAATGGTTCCAATGATCAGCGTTGAAAATAACCCCAGGCCCATACCGCTCAGCCCGTCAATAAAAATATGGGACAAAAATTTCTGAATCGTTTTCATATGAATGTCTCTCCTCTACTGCATGATCAAATAGCCCCGGTCCTTCAAATCCCTTTCAATATTATCAAGGATCCGTTCCGACGCCGCTTCTACCGTATGAATATGGATACCGTTGGAAAGCTGCAGCAGCGGTCCCGCCTTGCTGGAGCCCATACGCTCATAAAAATCCATAACATCCTTCTTATTTTCCAGGATCAAATCCGCCTGTATCTGTCCGTAAACATCATGGGCCACGATAACATTCAATACCTTTCCCCCGTTCTCCACAATCAAAGAAAGCTCATCCACGATCTGCTCCTTTGTATGATTTACCATAAAAGAACGGCGGTATTTTTTCATAATTCCCTGCGTATATAAAATATAACCCTTCGGCGTGGCAAAGATTTCCACATTGCCTGCCCGTAAAAGAGCAATATCCTGAACAATAACCTGACGGCTGACCCCCAACTGCCTGGCAAGAGCACTGCCGGAAACAGGCGCTGAACTATTTTTTAAAATATCCAGCAGCTTTTCTCTGCGGATATCACTTTCAACCATAGATTTCACCCTCCCTATACTGTCTTGTCACATAGTTTCTTTATGATTATAGCACAGGAAACGCCATATGTAACATACTTTTTCACGAAATAATCCTTGCCTCTCCGCCCACTCTCCGCTATAATTCAGTAGTGTGGAAGGAGTTGTCATCGATGTTTCGCATGTGGATGAAAATATTTAAGGAAAACCGGCTGCTCCGGGATACAGTTATCGCCCTGGACGACCCTGAAATGAGCCGGACCGCCAAAGTCTTTCAGGCTGTAGCGGATGCCAGCCTGATTTTTGATCTATCTCAGCCGATCTGGCTGGATTCTAACATTCGTGAATTTAAAAGACATAATAAAACCCGATTTAATCAGGATAATTTTGTTGAAGAAATTTCTTTTGATTTTTTAGAAATTCAAATCATTGAAGAGGATTGAAAGCATATGATGTATCTATTATTAATTATTGGTTTTTTTCTGTTAGTTAAGGGCGCTGATTATTTTGTTGAAGGTAGTTCGGCCGTTGCCAGACTGCTGAAAGTCCCCTCCGTGGTTATCGGGCTGACGATCGTCGCCATGGGAACCAGCGCTCCCGAAGCCGCCGTCAGCATAACCGCCGGTCTGGCCGGAAGCAATGAGCTGGCGCTAAGCAACGTCATCGGCTCCAATCTTTTCAACCTGGTACTCATTGTCGGCATATGCGCCCTCATCCGGCCTTTTATTGTCGACCAAAGCATTATGAAAAGAGATTTTCCGGTGGCGATCCTCAGCTCGATTTTATTATTGTTTTTTATACGGGATAATTTTCTGTCCCGAATCGAAGGGGTGATACTCCTTATTTTGATGGCAGCCTATCTTATAGCGACGGTCATTTCCGCCATCCGCAATCCGATCGATATGGACGAGGCGGCAAAGTATCTTCCGATGCACACCAGCCTTCTCTATATTCTTCTTGGGCTGGCCGGCATTATTGTCGGCGGAAACCTGGTTGTGGATAACGCCTGCCGCGTCGCCGCCGCCTTCGGGCTCAGCGAGACTCTCATCGGCCTGACGATCGTTGCCATCGGCACTTCCCTGCCGGAGCTGGTGACCTCCATCACAGCTTCCAGAAAAGGCGAGAGCGGTCTGGCCCTCGGAAATGTCGTTGGTTCCAACATATTCAATATTATGTTTATCCTCGGCATGTCTTCCACGCTTCATCCGATCGCCGCCGATGGGGTTGCCTTTACGGATATTTTAATTTTGATCATTTTAACACTGATCATCTATGTTTTCTGTAAGCTCCGCGGACAAATGGGACGATTGATGGGCGCGGCCTGCACGGCCGCCTATCTGGTTTATTTTGTCTATATTACATTGCGCTGATCTGAATATTCCCCGAAGGGATTTCATATGCTGTTAAAAAAAGAAGGTTCCAAATATGAAAATATTTCTCAAAACCGGCTGTGTCGTCTGCACAGCCTTCCTTCTGACAGCGCTTTTCTATGAATGGATCTTCCCTGAAATCTCTGTCACCGCCTCCGCCAACGCTGATGAACAGCCTGTCCGTCGGCTGGACAGCGATACCCCCGTCCTCGCTCTGACCTTCGATGTGCTCGGCGACGGCGATACCGCGGATCTGATATTGGATATCCTTGAAAAATACCAAATCCGGGCCGCTTTTTTTGTCACCGGCGCCTGGGTCGATACCCATCCCGATGACATCAAAAAAATTGCCGATGCCGGTCATACTCTCGGCAGCAGCGGAGAAAATCACAAAAATATGCTCCAATTGACAGAAAACGAATGCTGTGATGAACTTCTGACCCTCCATGAAAAGATCAAAAATCTGACCGGCATTGATATGCATCTTTTCCGGCCGCCCTATGACGCCTGTACGCCGGAACTCATTCATACCGCTAAAAAATGCGGCTATACTACCCTTTCCTGGGACTGCGACGCCATGGACTGGAAAGGCTACTCCGTCGAAGCTGTCGTCAATGCCGTCTGCCGGAACTCCCGGCTAAAAAACGGTTCCATCATCCGAATGTGCCTTGGACCGGAAAATACCGCGGAAGCATTGGAAACAATTATCCAAAATTTAAAAGAAAGAGGCTACGACTTCGTGCCTCTTTCTGAATTCTAAAATTATTTTTTCCATGTTGACGGTGCAAACAACAGTAAAATCGGGAAAATTTCAAGACGTCCGATCAGCATATCCAAAGATAAAACGATTTTGGACAACATCGAATAGGCGCTGAAATTAGATACCGGCCCGACAGCTCCGAGTCCCGGCCCGATATTATTGAACGTTGCCGCTACGGCTGAAAAATTTGTCTCCAGATCAAATCCGTCCAGACTGATCACCAGCAGAGAAACGACAAAAATCACCAGATAGGCGGACAAAAATGCGAAAACCGACCGCATCATGACATCGTCCACGACCTTCCCTTCCAGCTTTGTCACCTTCACACTCCGCGGGTGTATAAGTGCCGCCATTTCTTTTTTCACCGATTTCAGATAAATAATCACCCTGGATACCTTCATACCGCCGCCGGTACTTCCCGCACAGGCCCCGATAAACATGAGCACAAGCAGGATCGCTTTTGAAAAAGACGGCCACAGATTAAAATCCGTGGTGGAAAAGCCTGTTGTCGTCATTACCGAAGCTGCCTGAAAAGCTGCATGATGAAAATTATGCAGAATTCCTCCGCCCCGGACACATAAATTGGCGGTTATCAAAAACACCGCTCCAAAATAAATGCCGAAATACCAGCGAACCTCCTCCATGGAAAAGGCATCCTTCGCTTTTCGATATAAAATCAAAAAATAAAACGAGAAATTTACGCCAAAAAGCATCATAAAGACGGTTGTCACCGCCTGCAGAAACGGGCTGTAACTGCCCATACTGGAATTTAACACGCCGAAGCCTCCGGTGCCCGCCGTTCCAAAGGAAATACAGAGGGCTTCAAAAACCGGCATTCCCCCAATTACCAGCAAAATGAGCATGGCAACCGTCATTCCAAGATATATTTTATAAAGCATGATCGCCGTCGCCCTCAGCTTTGGAACTAATTTGGACACGGACGGTCCCGGCGACTCGGCCTTCATCAACTGAAGATTATGCTCTCCTCCGGCCAGCGGCAGGATAGCCAGAATAAAAACAAGAACACCCATTCCGCCGACCCAGTGGGAAAAACTCCGCCAGAGCAGCATGCATCTGGACATGGCCTCCACATCCGGCAGAATACTGGCCCCTGTTGTCGTAAAGCCGGAAATTATTTCAAACAGGGCGTCAACAAATGACGGGATCTCGCCGCAGAATACAAAAGGCAGACATCCCATGATACTCATTACGATCCATCCAAGGGCCACGGAAATATAACCTTCCTTGGCATAATATGTCGTCTTTTTAGGTTTTTTCAGAGAAAGTAATGTTCCAATAACCAGGCAGAGGGCCGCGCAGATCAGAAAAGCAAAACCGCTGCTTTCCTGATAAACTACAGCCGCAGCCATCGGAAGCAGCATCAGAAGCGCCTCCACCTTTAAAATACAGCCGATTATGTATCGAATACTTCCATAATTCATAATTATCTCACCGCTCCGTCCAAAATATCTTCCAATCGATTCAAATGAGCGCCCGTAGCCACAACAACTACCTTATCTCCGGAAAGAATACGATCCTGGCCGGAAGGTATGATGACCCTGTTGGCACGCATGATACTGCACAGCAGCAGATTTGGTTTCAGTTTCAAATCCATGATCGGAATATCGGTCACTCTGGACTGCTCTTCCACGGTAAATTCCAGAGCTTCAGCCTTGTTGTCGGCAACCTTATAGACCATATCCACCTTGCTGTCCCTTTCACTGATCCGGCTGTTTTCCAGATCACGGACATACTGGATAATATGCTCAGCGGTCAAATGTTTCGGACTGATGATACTTCCCACCGGTATGCTCTTTACAATTCCCTCAAAAGCAATTTTATTTACTTTTGTAATTAACTTTGCTTTCGACACCTGATGGGCATAAAGGGAAAGCATGATATTCTCCTCATCAAAGTTCGTCAGCGCCACAAACGCATCCATCTGCTCCAATCCCTCTTCCAGAAGAAGCTTGCTGTCCGCCGCGTCGCCATGAATGATCATTGCCCGGTCAAGCTTCTCGCTCAATTCATTACAGCGCTGCAGATTTGACTCTATAATGGTCGTTTTCACCTTTGCCCGTGTCAGCCTCTCGGCCAGATAATAGGCAATCGTGCCTCCGCCGGCAATCATAACATTGCGAATCGGCCGTGCCGAAATACCAATAATGTTAAAGAGGGTATTCATAGCCTCCGTCGGCGCGATCATAGAGATCTTATCGCCCTCCATCAGCACGGTATTGCCGCTCGGAATGACAACTTCTCCTTCCCTCTCAAGAATACATACAAGAAAATGATTTCCGTATTTCACCGCCGCATCCATGACCCGAAGCTGATGCCATGGGGACCCCTTCGGTATTTCAAAACGTACCATATACGCCCGTCCTTTGGCAAAGGTGTCAAGATCCAATGCCGACGGCACCTGGATCAGCCGTTCAATATCCCTGGCCGTCGCAAGTTCCGGATTGATCGAAAGGGACAGTCCAAGTTCCTCTCTGATAAATCCGATCTCATCCACATATTCCGGATTCCGCACACGGGCGATCGTTTTGCAGTCGCCCGCTTTTTTCGCGATCAGACAGCTTAAAAGATTAACTTCATCATGGCCGGTGACCGCAATAAGCAGATCTGCATCCTCAACCCCGGCCTCTTTCTGCATTTTGTAACTGTTGCCATTGCCAATGTAACCAATGATATCCAGCGCGTCCACCGCAGCCTGAACTCTATCCGCCCGCGGTTCAATTACTGTAATTTCATGCCCTTCTTCACTGAGCTGTTCGGCCAGAGTATAACCCACCTTGCCGCAGCCTGCAATAATAATTTTCATAGCTCTACCTCAAAAATATACCCTTAGTAAATTTAAAGCTCTCCCAAACATCGAATACTTTCCGTAACAAGCTTTTTAAACAGCGGCGCCACCCTGTCTGCCGCCTCCTGTACTTCTGTATGATTTAATGGTTTTCGGGAAATTCCTGCCGCCATATTGGATATGCAGGATATACCGCAGATTTTCATCCCCATGTGATTGGCGGCAACCGCCTCACAGGCCGTACTCATTCCCACCGCATCCGCACCGAGGATCCGGCTCATACGGATTTCCGCCGGGGATTCATAATTGGGACCGGTGAACTGGAGATAAGTTCCTTCTTTTAAAGGAATATCCAACGCCGCCGCCCCGCTCCGCAAAATCTCCTGGAGATCTTCATCATAAATATGACTCATATCCGGAAAACGCGGTCCGAATTCCTCAATATTCTCTCCAATCAACGGTGAAGGCACAAAATCTGAAATCTGATCCCGAATCAGCATCAAATCCCCTGCCGTAAAGGTCTCATTGACTCCTCCGGCGGCATTGGTCAAAAACAGGATCTCCGCCCCCATCAGCTTCATCAGCCGAACCGGGAGCACCACATCCGCCATCGAATAGCCTTCATAGTAGTGCACTCTTCCCTGCATAGCCACTATTGGGACCCCCGCCGCATAGCCGAATAAAAAACGCCCTTTATGTCCCGGCACGGTAGACACCGGAAAGCCTTCAATCTCCGAATAATCCAGCGCACACTCCAATTGTATGCTCTCGCCGTAATTCCCCAGGCCGGAGCCGAGAATTAAGGCCACTTTGGGATGAAAATCCGTCCTGGCCCGCACACATTCCAGGCACTTCAAAATTCTTTCATATTCCCTTCCCATGTCACCCTTCCTTTCACCAACAATTTCATCTGATAGAAGTATAAAGTGAAAAAGGGACGCCCTGCGGCGCCCCCGGATTATGCGTACACACGAATCATTGACGATATCTCCTGAACAAAGGACATATCATTTAAAGTCTGCATGGCCGCCTTAAAATTCTTTTCCTGTACCACATCCGTGATAGCTACGATTTCCGCCGTATCACAACCGGCCGGTTTCTGAATGATCTTTTCAATGCTGACATGATTATTTCCCAAAATGCTTGCCACATTTCCAAGCACTCCGGCGCAATCTCTGACGATCATACGCACGAAATATTTACTTTCGATATCGCCGATCTGCTTAATCGGCAATTCTCTGTAACATGTGCAGCCAAACATGCCGAGACAGTTACTTACAATAT
Organism: Frisingicoccus sp.; assembly: GCF_048388605.1. Lineage (GTDB taxonomy): Bacteria > Bacillota > Clostridia > Lachnospirales > Lachnospiraceae > Frisingicoccus. The sequence goes on from NZ_DBGCTU010000044.1 coordinate 51,012, forward strand.
TCCGGGCCACCTCAAGCACATCGCCTACAACGGCGCTGGCCGTCGGCATCTCCCCGGCGCCCCGGCCGTAAAACATGGTGTCATCCACCGCATCGCCGTGTACAAACACTGCATTGAAAACATCGTTGACCGAAGCCAGAGGATGCTCTTTATTGATCAATGTCGGATGGACCCGCACTTCCACGCCGCTGGCCGTATTTCGCGCAATGCCGAGCAGCTTGATCACACAATCCATATCCTTTGCATATTTGATATCCTTTGAAGTGATATGGGTGATTCCCTCGGTATACACATCATCAAAAGTAATCCGGGAATGAAAACCGATGGAACCCATGATTGCCATCTTACGGCCGGCATCCAATCCTTCCACATCCGCTGTCGGATCCGCTTCCGCATAGCCAAGCTCTGTGGCCTTTGCGAGAGCCTCGTCAAATTCCATACCCTCCTGGGCCATTTTTGTCAGAATATAATTGGTTGTTCCATTGACGATCCCCATGATCTCGGTAATCTCATTGGCGATCAGACACTGTTTCAGCGGCCGGATAATAGGAATTCCGCCGGCGCAGGAAGCCTCAAACATAAAGTCCACATGATTTTCCTCCGCCGCATCCAGAAGCTCTCTGCCGTGAACGGCGATCAGATCCTTATTGGCGGATACTACGCTCTTTCCCGAATTCAGGCAGCGCAAAATGAAGGTTCTGGCCGGTTCAATGCCGCCCATGACCTCGACAACCATCTGTATACTGTCATCATTTATAATATCTTCAAAATTCTCAGTCAGCAAAGACGCATCCACATCTTTACGAGTTTCAGGAATACTCTTGACAAGAATCTTTGCAATTTCAATATCAGTGCCCACTCTCTGGCACATATCATTCCTGCGCATCTGGAGCAGTTTATAAACGCCGCCGCCGACAGTTCCTGCGCCCATGATCGCAATCTTAATCGATTTTATCTCTTTTTCCATGGTAAATCTCCTCTGTTTTTACATTTCCACGTGTACTATTCTATCATGATTTTTTTATTTGTACACAGGTAAATTGATAAAAATCACCAGTTTCCAATGTTTCCCCTCTACATGATCATACATAAAAAAGGCGGGATCAAAATTACAGGAAGATAATTCGCCACCTTGATTTTAGTCACCCCGATCAGATTCAGGCCCAGAGCGATAATGAGCACCGATCCCGCGCAGGTCATCTCACCGATGGCATAATCCGTCAGAAACGGCGCAATAAATCCGGCCAAAAGCACAAGTCCGCCCTGAAACACCAGCACAAAAATATCCGCCAGAAGAACGCCGATCCCCAGACTGGCTGACAAAACACAGGAAGAGATCAGATCCAGCGTTGCCTTGGTATAAAGCATTTCGCAGTCCCCGGTCAAACCGGCCTGCAGAGAACCGACGATCGTCATCGCCCCCACACAGAATAAAAGGCTTGCCGTCACAAAACCCTCGGCCACCGTAACCTGTCCGTCTTTCTGCTTAAAGCGGTTTTCCACGTAAGCGGCCAGCCGATTTAACTGCCTGTCAATATCCAGCAGTGTTCCGATCACTGTGCCGATGGCCATGGATAAAATAAGCACCAGCGTATTTTCCCCCTGAAGCGCACCGGAAATTCCGATAAACACCGTGCACAGGCCAATTCCTATCATCAAAGCCTCTGTGACCTTCTCCGGAATCCCCCGTTTTAAGAACAGGCCGACCAAACTTCCAAGCAGCACGGTTCCCACATTTACTATAACGCCTAACATTTCTATCCCCCGATTCGTAAATATCTTCAGTATTAATACTATACATAACGTTTATTTCATTGTCAATCAAATTCTTTATTTAGGTAACGTATTTATGTATAGAAGCAACGTACAAAAAAAGAAAGTACCGCCTCTCTCTGCAAAACGATACTTTCTGTTTGAACTGTAACTTTGAATGGTAACACGAAACTGAAAACTAGGATTCGGATTCTGTCTCAGCCTTTGTTTCGGATTCCGAGGAAGTTTCTGTTTCTGTTGAAGTTTCCCCGGTTTCCGCCGAGGTCTCTCCGGTTTCATCCTCCGCTGCCTCTGACGCCAGCTTATATTCCTTCCAGGCATCAGATTCAGTGTACGCTGCCTCATCCATCAGCTTATTCAGCTTTTCATCCAGGCTTTCCGCCTTTTTATTATCCTCAGCTGTTTTCATCGACGCCTCGGTTGCTTCCTCATCATTTAAAGAAATACATTTAATAATATGATAACCATACTGGCTTTCTACAAGTTCACTGATCTCGCCCTCTCCGAGCGCCCAGGCCGCTGTATAGAACGGCTCCACCATAGAAGACATATTTATCGGATCATAGCCGTTTTTATCAAATGCAAATTCAAATCCGGCATTTTCTGAACTGTACTCATCAGCCAGCGCTTTGAAATCCTCGCCGTTCTTTGCTCTGGCCAGAGCTTCCTCCGCCTTTGCTTTCTGCTCTGCAAGATAAGTCTCCTTCTCTTCATCCGTCATATCCACATTATTGCCTTCAGCATCCTTTTTGGTTGTATCTGTGGTGGAGATCAGCACATGCTGAACCTTGATGCAGGCAGCTTCCGCTTTTTCCTCTTCCGTCAGCTCCACCTCTTCCGCATCGAGCATGGCCTGATACACATATCCGGCCAGCGTACTCTGCTGAACAACGGCGCGGACATCATCCTCGGTGATACCTTCTTTTTCCATCACATCCTCACCGATATTGGTTTTAAAATTTTCCACATACTCTTCAACGGCCTCATTATCCTCTTCACTCAGCGATACGCCATAATCCTCAGCCTGACTGTTCAAAATGATCATCTGGGCAAGCTGCTTTGTGATCATATCCTTTGTCATATCGCCGAAGGTCGTACCATCCTCAACTTCCATATCCCAGATGGAAGAACCGTAATAAGCCTCATACTGGCTCTTCATCACATAGGCATACAGCCGGGCTTCACCCATGGATACACTGCCCTGCTCCATCGTTATCGCCGCTTCTTCTGCCGCACCGCCGCCGGACGCACCGTTGTTGCTGCCGCAGCCAACCAAAAGTGCCGCAGTCATCGCACCGACTGCCACTGCGGAAATCATTCGCTTCATAAATGCTTTCATATAATCTGATTCCTCCTGATTTATGTTAATGCTCACTTTGTTCATTATAGATTATTTCATATTTTCAAGCAATCCCTTTATCTCTTTTATCACATTTTTTTCACATTTCAAAATATCCTGCTGCTCCTCTTTACGCATTTTCAACAGAAAATACGGATTATCCCCCGGTTTAAACCGAAGGCGCTGCCCGTATTTCTGAATGAGCGCCGGAATCCGGTCAACACATACGGCTGCCTGCTTATACATAAATATTTTTGTTTCATCGCCCCGGCAGGAAAGCTGGGTAATACATGCCTCATGGGCCTGGGCTTTTAACAGCGCAATATCCAAAAGATTCTGAGCCGACTTCGGAAGTTCCCCAAAACGGTCATTCAGCTCATCAACCATCTCGTCGTATTCTTCCTCATTGGTTATGGCAGCGATCCGCTTATAAATTTCCAGTTTCTGAACCTCATTTTTGATATAGGAAGCCGGGATGTAAGCATCCAGATTCAGGTCCAGCACAGTCTCAAAATCATCCTCTGCCACCGTCTCGCCCTTCAGCTTTAACACCGCCTCATTCAGCAACTTACAATATAGATCATAACCCACCGATTCCATGTGTCCGCTCTGCTGCTGTCCGAGAAGATTTCCGGCGCCCCGGATCTCCAAATCCCGCATGGCGATCTTAAAGCCTGAACCAAATTCCGTAAATTCCCGGATAGCCGCCAGCCGCTTTTCGGCAACCTCCCGGAGAATCGTATTCCGGCGGTAAAGCAGAAACGCATAGGATGTACGGCTGGAACGGCCGACCCTGCCCCTGAGCTGATACAACTGGGACAGCCCGAGACGGTCCGCATCATGAATAATGATCGTATTCACATTAGAAATATCCAGTCCGGTTTCGATAATTGTTGTGGAAACAAGAACATCGATCTCTCCGTTGATAAAGCGGTACATAACCCTCTCCAGCTCCCGCTCGCTCATCTGCCCGTGGGCAAAGGCCACCTCCGCCTCCGGGGCCAGCTTCTGGATCGCCGCCGTCATCTCCACGATGCCGTTTACCCGGTTAAACACATAATATACCTGGCCTCCCCGGCCGATCTCCCTGGCTATGGCCTCCCTCACCATCTCCTCATTATATTCCATGACATAGGTCTGCACCGGCATTCTGTCCAGAGGAGGTTCACTCAGCGTGCTCATATCCCGAATACCGATCAAACTCATATGAAGAGTTCTCGGGATCGGTGTGGCCGACAAGGTAAGCACATCCACATTCTCCCGGAGTTTTTTAATCTTCTCTTTATGGGTCACGCCAAAACGCTGTTCCTCATCAACGATGAGAAGCCCCAGATTCTTAAATTCGATGTCTTTCGACAATATCCGATGAGTCCCGATCAGAATATCCACCATGCCCTTTTTCAATTCTCTGACCGTCTCCGCCTGCTCTGTTTTCGTGCGGAACCGGGACAGGGCGCGGATCACCACCGGATAATCCTGCATCCTCTGGACAAACGTATTATAATGCTGTTGGGCCAGAATAGTTGTCGGCACAAGCAAGGCCACCTGCTTTCCGTCCTGCACCGCCTTAAAAGCCGCCCGGATGGCCACCTCCGTCTTGCCATAACCCACATCGCCGCAGATGAGTCTATCCATGATTCGATGACTTTCCATGTCCCGCTTTGTAGCCTCGATCGCCAGAAGCTGGTCATCCGTTTCTTCATAGGGAAAAGCCTCCTCAAACTCCCGCTGCCAGATGGTATCCGGCCCGTAGGCAAAACCCTCCTGAGACTGGCGGGCCGCATAGAGCTTTAATAAATCCTCGGCCAGATCCTTCACCGCTCCCCGCACCCGGCTTTTTGTCCGATGCCACTCCTGTCCGCCAAGCTTATTGAGCTTCGGCTGTTTTGCTTCGGCCCCCGCATACTTCTGGATCATATCCAGCTGGGTTGCCAGTATATAAAGATTATCCCCGCCGGAATATTCAATTTTAATATAATCCTTTTCAACTTTATCGACTTCAATCTTTTCTATGCCCTTATATACGCCGAGGCCGTGATTCTCATGCACCACATAGTCGCCGATATTCAGATCCATAAAGCTGTTCAATTTCTGTCCGCTGTATTCCCTTTTCTTCTTCCGCCGTTTTTTTGTCTCTCCGAAAATATCGCTCTCAGACAAAATAACAAACTTGATCAGCGGATATTCCACACCGCTGTGGAGATTTCCAAAGCAGATCACGATTTGCCCCGGCTCAGCTGTCCGCTCCATGGATTCGGTGACAACAGCCGGAAGCTCATGCTCCTGCAGATCCCTTGCCAGATGTTCCGCCCGTGTTCTGGAATTCGCCACCAGCACCATCCGGTACTTGCTCCTCTTCCATCGTTTCAAATCCCGGACAAGAAGTTCAAAATTCCGATGATAGGACTGGATGGACTGAACTTCCAGATGATACTTCCGCGCCGGAGTCATATAAACTGTTTTCTGCTCCAGGGTGCTTAAAAGCAGACACCGCTGCTTTTCCAGACAATGAAATAAATCTTTTCCCGAATAGAGAATATCCATCTGTCCCGGAATAATATAGCCCTTTTCCAGTCGTCCCTTCATGCTCTCCCCGAATTCCCGGGCAACACCCTCCGCCTTTTCCTGCAGTCTCGCCGGTTCATCCAGAAAAATAAGGGTTTCCGCCTTTGGAAAATAATCCAGAAAAGATACTGTATCTTCGTAAAAATAGCGGATCAGACTGTCCATATTCGCACCGCTGAAGGAATACTCAAAGGCTTCCTTTGCCTCTTCATAAATGTGTTTCAGGTGTCCGGCCTCCTCCGCTCTTCCCTCTTTTTGAAATGTCCGCACACCCTTATCCACATCTTTTTTTATCTTCGCCAGACCCTTCCGGATCCGAGCCTCCGTAAAAACCATTTCCGCCGCCGGATATATGGAAATTTCCTCATGCCGCTCAATAGAACGCTGGCTGTCCGCATCGAAGCTCCGAATGGTATCAATTTCATCATCCCAGAATTCAATTCGATAAGGGCAGTCATCCGCCAGATTATAAATATCCAGGATCCCGCCCCGAACCGAAAATTGTCCCGGTCCCTCGACCTGCACTGTCCGCTCAAAACCCATATAAACGAGCCGCCGAACCAAATCCTCCTGATCGCATATGCCGCCTTCCCGCAGACGGATGATCTGCTGCTGCAGCTTTTTCACCGGCAGAAGACTGTCCATCAGACCATCCACCGTCGTTACAACCGTCACCGGCTCCCGCTCCAACAACTTCTGAACGACTGACAGTCTCTGGCGCACAAGGGCCTGCCCGTGGACATCCGCACTGTAGAAAATGATGTCTCTGGCCGGATATACAAACACATTTTTATCAAAAAAACGATACCCCTCATAAATATCAGTCGCCCGTTTTTCACTGTGAGTAACGATAAGTTTAAAGGGATAATCTTCGGAAAAGCTGGCCATCCAATGGGTTTTCTGGGCGTCCACACAGCCCTCCGCATAAATCGGCCCTGCGTTATCCGCCAGATCCCTCCGGATATTCTCATATTCACTCAGCTGAAGTAACGGCTCCCTGAATAATTTCATCACACATCCCTCTTCTTTGCATTATACCGGTTCATTGCCCCATCGATATCATCCGCAAGCATTAATTTCAGGGCGCCGACGACACCCTCCGCTGCTTCCTCCAGCGCTTCCTGCTCCGCCTTTGAATATCTGGACAAAACATAGTCCGCCAGATCCCAGCCCTCCGGCTTATTTCCGATACCCACTTTGATCCGGGGAAACTCCTGCGTCCCCAGATGGGCAATAATATTTTTCACGCCGTTATGTCCACCGGCGCTGCCCTTTTTCCGTATGCGGAGCTGTCCCACATCAAGGCTGATATCATCATATATAATAATGATATTTTCCGGCTCTATTTTATAGAAGTCGGCAATCTCCCGAATACTCTCGCCGCTCAGATTCATATAGGTCTGCGGCTTCGCCAGGATCACCCGCATACCGTCGATCACGCCGCGGCCCACAAGGGCTTTGTGTTTCCTGGTCGTCACATCAATATCGAATTTACTTCCAATAACATCAATCATTGTAAAACCGACATTATGCCGGGTTCCCTCATAGGTTTTCGAGGGATTTCCCAAACCTGCAATTAAATACATCCCATTTCCTCCTCTGATTCCTTTTAATTTTTACACGCAAAAAGCGCACGTCCGCAGTCAATCCCGCGCGTGCGTCCTTCTATCCAGATAAACTCAGTAATTAAAAGCATACACAAAAAGTCCGGGCTTTGTCAAGTTCTCCCTGTATTTTAACTTAAAAAAACAGGAAGAAATTCACTTTCGTGGTTCTTCCTGTTTCTATTCATCCCATATCTAACACTTAGAGCGCCGCTTCTTCTTCACTCTCCAAAGCCGCTATCTCATATTTCTCCAGAATAATACTCTGAATCCGTTCTCTTGTCTCCGAATTGATCGGATGGGCGATATCACGGTATTCACCATCAGCTGCCTTTCGGCTCGGCATAGCGATAAATAATCCCTTTTCGCCTTCAATCACCTTAATATCATGTACAACGAATTCATTATCGAGTGTGATTGAAACAACTGCTTTCATTTTTCCTTCTTTTGTTACTTTACGTACTCTTACGTCTGTAATCTGCATGTTATAAGTCCTCCCCAGGTTCTTTAATTATAAGATATATCGGTCGCTTTTCTCCACTACAATGCGAACCTCTCCGGCCTCGCCTGTATAAGTCGAATTCGCTCGAATCGTATCCCTGCTTTCAACAATACAATTCTCAATAACCGTGTTGTCTCCGATATAAACATCATTTAAAATGATGGAGTTTCGGATGACGCAATTATTGCCGACATAAACTTTTTTAAATAAAATGGAATCCTGAACTTCTCCGTTCACGATACATCCACTTGAAATCAAAGCATTTTTGATTTTTGAACCCGGGTTAAATTTCGCCGGTGGTAAATCCTCGACTTTTGACAAAACATTCGGATAATCTCTGAAGAAATACTCCCGAACATCCCGTTTCAAGAAATCCATATTTGTCTGATAGTAGGAAGAAATCGTAGAAATATTCTGCCAGTAGCCTTCATGCTTATAGGCAAAAATCTTCTTTACATCTTTATATCTTACTAAAATATCCTGTACAAAATCATATCTGTTCTCTTCATGGGCCTTCTGAATCAGTTCGATAAGAAGACGCCGCCGAATCACATAAACTCCGATAGAGACGGTGTTTGTCTGGGCGATCAGAGGCTTCTCCTCAAAATTGGTGATCCGTCCGTCCTCGGCCATCCGCACAATCCCAAAGCGGTTGATATCCTCAGATGCATCCGTCAATTCTTTCACGGCCACCGTGATATCTGCCTTTGTCCGAACATGATAATCCAGAATCTTATCATAATCCATCTTATAAACGCAGTCACCGGATGTGATGATAACATACGGTTCATGACATCTTCTCAGAAAATCCAGATTCTGATAAATAGAATCCGCCGTACCCATATACCATGAGCTGTTTTCTTCGGTGATAAACGGCGTCAGCACAAACAAACCTCCCTGCTTACGGCCGAAATCCCACCATTTGGAAGAATTTAAATGTTCATTCAGGGAACGTGAATTATACTGAGTCAACACAGCAACCTTCTGAATGTGAGAATTGCTCATATTGCTCAAAACAAAGTCAATGCACCGATAACTTCCGGCCACCGGCATCGCGGCAACTGCTCTTTTCTTTGACAGCTGACCCATCCGGTTATTACTGCCTCCCGCCAATACGATTCCAACTGCTTTCATCACATCTCACCTGCCTTAACTATAGCTTGTCCGCTCGCAAGAAGTCCATCCGGATAGTCTGACGCATCCGTCTTTCCTACAATCGCTGTATTTTTTCCAATCTGAACATTTGGCGGAATCACAGAATTCTCTGCCACCGTCACCAAATCAAAGGCATAAACCTTCGGATTTAAAGCGCTCTCCGCATATTCGCCAACGCTGAATACGACATTATCGCCAATTTCAACATTCTCAGCCACGATTCCCTTATCAATGGTGCAGTTCTTTCCGACACGGGTACCGCTCATAATAATCGAATCCCGCACGACCGTACCTTCATCAATAATAACGCCTGAACCAATAACACTGTTATAAACTTCACCATAAATTTCAGAGCCCTCGCCGATAATACACCGGTCGACCTTTGAGCTGTCCGCAAAATACAGAGGTGTTATCATATCATTATTCGTATAGATCTTCCAGAACTCTTCATATAAATTAAACTCCGGAATGATATCGATCAATTCCATATTGGATTCCCAATAAGAGCCCAGAGTCCCTACATCCTTCCAATAGCCATTAAACTCGTAAGCATAACACTTCTGAGTTTTCTCATGAACATATGGAATAACATGCATACCGAAGTCACATCCCGGCTGGTCCTTCAATGTCAAAAGCGCTTCCTTCAATGTCGGCCAGTTGAAAATGTAAATGCCCATGGAAGCCAGATTACTGCTCGGCTTCTCCGGTTTCTCTTCGAATTCTTTAATATGTCCTGTGTCATCCGCAACAACAACGCCGAAACGGCTGGCTTCTTCCCAAGGAACCGGCATACATGCAATCGTGATCTCTGCATTTCTTGATTTATGGAAATCCAGCATAACCTCATAATCCATCTTATAAATATGGTCACCGCCCAAAATAAGGACATACTCCGGATTGTAACTTTCAATATATTCCAGATTCTGGAAAATTGCATTTGCCGTGCCGGAATACCAGTCCGCATTTTCACTGCCTTCATATGGAGGAAGTAATGTAACGCCGCCGTAATTCCGGTCCAAATCCCACGGAATACCAATTCCAATATGTGTATTCAATCTTAAATGACGGTACTGGGTCAATACCCCCACCGTGTCAATACCTGAATTAATACAGTTACTCAACGGGAAATCTATGATACGATATTTGCCGCCAAACGCAACTGCAGGCTTGGCTACGTGTGCCGTCAATACTCCTAACCTGCTGCCCTGCCCCCCTGCCAGGAGCATGGCTATCATTTCCTTCTTAACCACGTAATCACCTCTTGTTGTTCTGTATGATTATTTAATTATATCACTTCGCGCCTGAATTGTGAACACTTTTTACTATTTTTTTCCTGTGCGTCCTCAAAAAATGTTCAATATTCCGATTTTTTTCGACAGGTCTCAAAAAAGCAACGTTATTTTTTCACAATTTTGATTTAAAATTTTTGTGCATATTTATTTTTATCATTTTAGAACCTTTATTTTTTCCCAAAAGCAAGTTATAATATGTAGTTATGAAACATGAATATATAAGGAAGTGCTAATTAATATGTATAAAATCGACTTTAATCGGCCTATACGAATCCATTTTATGGGAATCGGCGGCATCAGCATGAGCGGTCTGGCCGAAGTCCTTCTTGAACGGGGTTTTACGATCACCGGTTCCGATATGAAGGCTTCACCAATTACAAAAAAGCTTGAAAGTCACGGCGCAGCCATCGTCTACGGACAGAAAGCCGAAAACATCACCGATGACATGGATTTGGTTGTCTACACGGCGGCTATTCATCCGGACAACCCGGAATTCCAGGCCGTTGTTCAAAAGGGAATCCCTCATATGGACAGGGCGGAGCTGCTCGGCCAGATCATGAGCAACTACAAAAATTCCATCGCCGTATCCGGCACCCACGGAAAAACAACAACAACTTCCATGCTTTCTCTGATCATGCTGGCCGGAGCCTGCGATCCTACAATTTCCGTCGGCGGAATTCTAAAGGATATCGACGGCAATATCCGCGTCGGCCGTTCCCAGAACTTCATCACGGAAGCCTGCGAATATACCAACAGCTTTCTCAAATTCAACCCGCGCATTGAGTTGATTCTGAATGTGGATGCCGACCATCTGGACTTTTTTAAAGATTTGAACGATATCCGCCATTCATTCCGGCTTTTCGCCGAAAAACTGGATAAGGACGGGATTCTGATCATCAACGGAGAGATCCGGGATTTGTCCTTCTTCACAGAAGGCCTTCCATGTAAGATCATTACTTACGGTCTCGAAGCCGATGACAATTATACCGCTAAAAATATTTCCTTTAATGAATATGCCTGCGGCAGCTATGATCTATATGTAAACGGTGAAAAAGCGGATCATATCACGCTGAATGTCACCGGTCTGCACAATGTCTCCAACTCTCTTGCCGCCATTGCCGCCGCCAGAGAACTGGGCATATCGATGGAACATATTAAAAGCGGACTGATGAATTTTAAAGGCACGGATCGCCGCTTTGAATACAAGGGTGAAATTAACGGCATTACCATCCTGGATGACTATGCTCACCATCCGACAGAAATCGAGGCCACTCTGACAGCTGCCAAAAACTATCCTCACCGGAAGATATGGTGCGCTTTCCAGCCTCACACATACACCCGCACCAAAGCCCTCCTGAAAGAATTCGGCAGGGCCCTGTCCCTGGCGGACCACGTCGTTCTCGCAGATATTTATGCAGCCAGAGAGGCGGACACCGGGGAAATTCATTCCAGAGACCTGCAGGCGGAAATAAGGGCCCGCGGTACGGCGGCGGACTATTTTTCCACCTTCAAAGAAATTGAAACCTTTTTGCTGGAAAACTGCAGCCCGGGCGACCTGGTCATTACCATGGGAGCCGGCGATATTGTCACTGTCGGCGAAGAGCTGTTGAAAAAATAAAAACATTTATCCGTAAGGGTAAAAAAAGGGGTACACAATTTTATCCACTTTTTTTACCCTTATATTATTATACTTTCCACCACTTATCCACATTATCCACAGATTTATTAACAATTTTTTAATTAAAAATCTGTGGATAACTTTATTTACATAACTTTTTCCACAATCCGTCGTCAAAACCTTCCAAACCTCTTAATTATCCAAGATATTTCGACATTTTGCCGGTTGTCGAAATATGTATCCACAAAAGTTATCCACATTATCCACATTGTCCACAGCTTTTTCCCCGGAAATCCGGGCCTATTTCCAACTTATTCAAAACATGCTATAATAGATTTCACATGATAAAGCAGTTTATTTTAGGGTGAATAGCTTATGAGATCAATTCAATTACATACCGATATGCCCCGGAATATCACGATGATTCCAAATGAATTTCTCGATCACTATATGGCCGGAGCAAACGGAGAATTTTTAAAAATCTATCTTTATCTGCTTCGATGGGCCGGATTTCCTGATACGGAGATCACGACATCCTCGATTGCGGACTTTTTTAATATGACTGAAAACGATGTTAAACGGGCTCTGCGCTTCTGGGAACAGGAAGGGCTGCTCGGCATTGCCTGGGATGCGAACGGCAATATTACCGATATCTGTCTCCGCCCGGTGACAGCGCCCTATGCGGCAGAACCTTCGGCTTCGATATCTTACATCGGGGATTCTGTGCCTTCCATGAAACCGTCTTCAGCGCCGGTATCTTTTTCAAAAGCGAAAGATCCGGCTGCCGCAGTGCCCGGAACCGGCAGTTATGAGGTTCCCGCTTACTCTGTTGATGAACTCCGGTCTTTTATGGAAAATGAGAGCGGCGACCAGCTTTTCTTTATTATTCAGCAGTATACGGGAAAACCTCTCAATCAGAAGGACATGAATACCATTTTATTTTTCCATAATGAACTCGGCATGTCCCAGGATTTAATCGAGCATCTTTTTGAATATTGTATTTCCAACGGACACCGGAAGATGAATTACATCCAGGCGGTGGCCATCGGGTGGACGGAAGCCGGCATCCGCACTGTAGATGAGGCCAAGACTTACTGCGCTTCCTTTAATCAACTGAATACTGCGGTGATGAATGCCTTCGGCATTAAAAACCGTTATCTTTCAGAGGATGAACTGTGTTTTATCCGCCGCTGGAATCAGGAATATCATTTTTCTCAGGAATTGATCGCCGAAGCCTGCAAGCGGACCATTTTAACGGCCCACTCAGCCAGCTTCCAGTATGCGGATAAAATTTTAAAAGGCTGGCGGGACAAGCAGGTCGGCAGCCTAAAGGACGTGCGGATTCTGGATGATGCCTTTGATAAAGCCCGGTCCGCGAAAAATCAGACCGTCAGTGAAAAGCAGCCGGTCAAAACCCCGGCAGCCAGAAAACCGGCAGCCCGTTTCCACAACTTCAATCAGAGAAGCTATGACTACAGTAATATGGAAGTGGAACTGGTCCGAAAGCTTCAATCAGGAAACAACCAATAACCGCCGAAAAAAGGAGTTCTATTTATGCTGAATAATTCACTTTATAAAACTATTATGAGGGATTACGACCGAAGGCAGGCGGAAGAAAAGCATCTGCAGGATCTGCGGATTCAGGAAGTGTACGACAAACTGCCGGAATACGAAATGCTGGAACAGCAGATCGTTTCTCTCTGTGCCGAAGAGGCCAGAAAACGCATCATGAATTCCGCCCCGAATCCTTCGGAGACCGGCCGACAGCTTCACGCTCAGATTGAGGCATTGCAAAACCGTCAAAAGGCCCTGCTTCTTTCCGGCGGTTTTCCAGAAAACTACCTGGAACTCAGATATCACTGCCCGCTCTGCAGGGACACCGGTTTTTCCGGCGGCGATCTATGTGCCTGCTTCCGCCAGGCGGCCGTCCAAAAGATTTATGACCAGTCCCGGATTTCAGAGATTCTTGAAAAAGAAAATTTCAATACATTTAATATGGATTATTATTCGGAAGAAAAGGATGCCCGTTTTGGCATCAGCCCGGCCGCCAATATGAAGATGATCGTCTCCCGATGCCGGGATTTTATCACAAATTTTGACAGAGAGTTTGCCAACCTTTTTATTACCGGAAACACCGGGGTCGGCAAAAGCTTTTTGACCCACTGCATCGCCAACGAACTGCTTAAGGCGTCCCGCTCCGTGCTCTATATGACGGCCTTTGATCTGATTGAGGCTTTTGAAGCCCATACCTTTGGAAATACAGAGGACAGCGAAGCGCATTTTTATGAGGACACCCTGTTTGATTCCATCATGAACTGCGATGCACTGATCATTGACGACCTGGGTACGGAAACTATCAATAATTTTACGGTTTCCCAACTGTTTTTATGTCTGAATCACCGGCAGGAGCATCACAGGTCAACGATCATATCCACGAATCTTCCTGTGGAAGCCATTCAGGATATTTATAGTGAGCGTATCTCCTCCCGAATTATCAGCTATTATCATATTTTCCTTATTTTCGGAGAAGATATTCGTATTAAGATTGCCCGCTCCAGATAATGTTCTTTTTTTAATGCAACATTATCCAACGACTTTCGACAAAATTCTTGACAATGAAGATATAAATAGTTCATAATGATTTATTGGTTATGAAACACAAATTTATTAATAAAACCATATAAAGTACGGAGGTAAATCATGAGTCAGCTCAACATCGATTTCAAAGAAACCATCCCTGTGGGGCAATTGGGAATCATCCCTCTGCAAAGCAGTTGGGAGCTCGGCAAGAAAGTCAACGAGTATATTGTTTCCTGGCGCAAAGAACGTGAAAGCGCACATAGCGGAAACATTCTCTTCGAAAACTACAAGCAGGACACTTACATTATTGATGCCAAGTGTTCCCGTTTCGGTTCCGGAGAAGCAAAGGGTACAATTAACGAATCCATCCGCGGAAAAGACTTATACTTAATCGTTGATATTACCAACTACAATATTCAATACAAACTGTGCGGACATATGAACCGCATGTCTCCGGATGACCACTATTCCGATTTAAAACGTCTGATCGCGGCGGCTTCCGGCAAGGCGCGCCGTATCAATGTCATTATGCCTTTCCTGTATGAAAGCCGTCAGCATAAACGTACAGCCCGTGAATCTCTCGACTGTGCACTGGCGCTTCAGGAATTAACGGACATGGGAGTAGAAAACATTATAACCTTTGATGCCCATGACCCTCGCGTACAGAATGCGATCCCGATGAGCGGTTTTGAAAGTATTCAGCCGAACTATCAGTTTATCAAATCACTTTTCTATTCTGTGGACGATTTAACGGTAGACAGTGAACATATGATGATCATCAGCCCGGATGAAGGCGCTATGACACGTGCCGTATATTATGCGAACGTACTCGGTATCGATATGGGTATGTTCTATAAACGCCGTGATTACTCCCGCGTTGTCAACGGCCGCAATCCGATTGTTGCTCATGAATTCCTCGGTGCATCTGTCGAAGGAAAAGATGTTCTCATCATTGATGATATGATCTCCTCCGGTGAAAGTATGCTGGATACGGCCAGAGAGCTTAAAAAACGTAAGGCAAACCGTGTCTTCGTTGCCTCCACATTCGGTTTATTCACCAACGGACTGGAATCCTTTGATAAAGCCTATGAGGAAGGCACTATCAGCAAAATTCTGACAACCAACTGCATCTATCAGTCACCGGAATTGCTCTCCAGGCCTTATTATGTAAATGTTGATCTGAGCAAATACATCGCCCTCCTGATTGATTCCCTCAATCATGACCATTCCATCAGTGATCTGCTGGATCCAAATGAAAAAATTCATAAATTATTAAACAGATATAATAAACACGAACTGTAATTCAGGCCAAAAAGGACATTCTTCAAAAAATCGCTCTTAAAGGATGTCCTTTTTTTGTCCAATTACAGTCCATATAAATCGGCGTATAGGCCACGCCAAGCCGTTCCAGCGCGTCCATCTCCCGATGCTGACATGTAAACAATATCACCTGGGAAAATCCCTGACTGCCAATCCAGGACAGGGTTCTGGCCAGACGGCGGTCATCATAAAAAACAAAACTGTCATCGAAAATCACCGGTACATCATTTTTCGGAAAAAGCAGTTTCACCATCGCCAGGCGCAGGGCCAGATAAAGCTGCTCCCGTGTCCCGGTGCTGAGCTGATCACTATCTGCAAAATGTCCCTCCGTGTCCACCCGGAGATTCAGCTCATTATCCACGACAACACGCTCGTATTTGCCCCCGGTTAATTCCCACATCATTCTGGATACTTCCGTATTCAAAGCCGGTCCGAAATCGGAATGAATCTCTTCCGATAAATCCCGGATAATGGCCATACATTCATCGATCACGGACGCCTGCTCCTGCTCATCCTGAACTTCCTCAGAAAGCCGCTGAATATCCGACTCCAAAGCCTCCCGCTCCAGCGATTTTTCCTCCAGGGCTTCTTTTTGAACAAAAAGCCGTTCCAGCGATTTTGTCAGGCTTTCTTCTTTTTGGCGCAGCCGCTCCAACGTTTCATCCTCTTCATCTTCCTCCATATCCAGAGATATGTCTTCGCCATACTTCTCAATGTAAGGCTGCAATGGAATCTGCAGTTGCTCATACTGGCTGCGCAGAGCCTGAAGCTCTCCCTTCATCTGGCGCAGCATTTCCCGGCTGCCCCGGCCGAACATGTGCTGCTCCATTTCATCATGAAGCGCATCCAGATTTTCCTTACTCTCTCCAAGGCGCGCGGCCATTCGCCTTCTTCCCATCTGCAGCACCGCAGCCGTTGCCGCAAGCAAAGCCACGAATGCAAGTAAAATTCCCACCCGCACCAGCAGATTATTTTTCAGGAAAAAGACAGCCACCACAGGAATCAGCCCAAACATCATTACCGAAAACAGAATAGCAAGATTTCTCCCCATAAGCTGGCCGTAATCATCTGAGAGTTCATCATACGCCTCATTGGCCGCATCCCACTCCTCTTTCATTGCATCAAAATCCGCTTCGGCGGCCTGCTGCTTCATCTGCTCATAGGCCGCCTTTTTCTTCTGATATTGGTCCGCCACATAATTATTTTCTTCAATCAGCCGAATGGCCTCCATCCGTTCCTGCTGTTCCCGCTTCCGGTTTTCCCTTCCGGACACTTTTGCCGACTGCCTCTGGCTGCGTACCTGCTCCAGCATCTCCTTCTGTCGGCGAATGTCCTCAAGAAGCTGTGAATAACCGTTCTCCTCCGCTTCCAGGGCCGACATCTGCCGTTTTAAATCCTGCAGTTCCCGTTCCGCCCCCCGGTCAAGCCGGGCCTTTTTCTCTTTTCTGAGATAATCCAGAGTTTCCTGCAGATCCACTTCCTGACTTTTCGTTCGCTGGATATTTGCCATATAGGCCTGCAGAGTCAGGCCGAAACGGGCATCGATCGAACTTTCAAGCTGAGAAATACTCAGTGTATTTTTAAAATTATTCCGGGTCAGCCCATCCACAAGGCCGTCGATCTGGCCGCCCGGAAGAAGTATCTCTTTACCGCTCCGCAGCTGTTCTATCCGGAAATATTCATCCTCTTTATAAAAATTCCGAATCAGGCGGTACATCTCCCCCTCATGTTCAATCACCATCGAGCCTTCATAGTTTTTCCCCTGCTCCCAGGGCTGGAACCTGCTGTAGGCATCTCTTTTCGACGCTTTTCCCCGAAGACGCTCCACACCGAAAAGCATTGCCTGAATAAATTGATGAATGGTGGACTTGCCCGCTTCATTTTCGCCATAAATGACATTGATGCCCGGTGAGAGCCGTAGACTTGCCTGATGAAAACGGCCAAAATGTGTTAAATTCAGCGTATCGATCATCATGAATTCATTCCACCCCTTCCATGGTACATCGCCTGCAGGCCGTAACTTAAAATCTGTTCCCGCCGGTGTTCATCCATCGGCATCTGATAAACCTTTTTGATAAACATTCCTATAAGATTTTCCGAATTTTCGTTATACAGGCGCTCAAAATCAAACCAGGGCAGCGTCTCATCCCGAACGGAAACCACATTGCCCATCCGGGCCAGACGGTCCGGCTGATAAACGATGTCCGTATCTCTGTATCCCTTTAAAACCACATTGTAAATATGTTTGTCGCCTTCGATGTGAATCTGCTGCTGCAGCCATTGTTCCATTTCACCGCTGGTCATATCCGTATCCGATTCTAAAACCATCTCCCGGTACTCCCTGCACGAGGCAGGACAGAATTGAATCCGGGTTCCGCGATTCGTTATTTCGCCATAGATATAGCCTCTCGCCCCCATATCCAGCCGGTCGATCGGTTCCAGGGCCCCGGCATAGGCCATTTTATCCGAAATAATTTCCGGCTTATGAATATGCCCCAGCGCCACATAATCAAAACCCGCCGCCATCAGGGCCTTCCTCTGAACCGGAATATGCTTTTCATCCCCGCCATGGGCAAGAAGAATATGATATCCCGGCTTATCCAATGGGTGCACCCGGTCATACAGCGGTTCTTTAATCTCCCGGTGTTCATAACTCAGGCCATAGATCCATGTGTCCAACGACTCAATATAAGTGACATCCATCTGCTCGCGACTGAAGAAATGCACATTTTCCGCCCACGGAAAACCTCTGTAATTTGAATTTTCCCCAATATGATCATGGTTTCCGGCCATCATCACCACCTGGGCCGGCGCTATCGCCTCCAGACGATAATTTAATTCCTTCAGCTCGCGTTTCGTCGGCGGCCTGTGAAAAACATCCCCGGCAATAAGCACCAGATCTACGCCCTGATGTCCCGCCTCCTGAAGCAAACGGTAAAAGGTCGTCTCAATCTCCTCAGTACGTTTTGCAGACCAGGGCTTTCCCTTATCCGGCACAGCGCCCAAATGGATATCCGCCATATGTATAAACCGCATATATCTCACCTCTGTTCATTCCCTGCTCCCCGCAGAAATTCTCTGTCACGGCATCTCCTGCGAAGTGTACCACGCATCATTTCTGTGCTTTGCATCAAATAAATGATTATAATTCAAAATAGCATAATCCTTTAACTGCTCCGGCAGCGACTGGCTCATATTTACGCCGAAATAACTGCCCTCATTATCCAAAAACATATTGGCCGTCAGCACCGGATAATCTTTTATGATAGACTTCATATATTTCTGGAACGGGCTCATCGGAAGTTCCGCCGCCTCAAAAAGCAGAGTATTTAAGTAATTGACACTCAAAATATTCTCTTCCGAGAAATCATAACTGATTTCCCCGATGACAGCTTCCTCATCAATGTCATAATTGGCCCAGATGACAAAAGGCACTTCATACCTCTCCATGGATTCGGACCAGGAAGTCGTATCCTCAATACCATTCATCCGATAAATCGGACTTACCACCCAGTCCGCCGGCTGATGGTCGCCAAACATAAGGATGATCGTTGGCTCATCCGCCTGGGAAAAGTAGCCCACCAATTGTTCAAAGGCCTCATCCGACACTTTGATCAGCGATAAATATCTTTCCAACAGCTTTGCATTACCATTGGAACCCGACACTTCCACATCCGGCTTAAAATTTTCATATTCTTTACTGTAACTGCTGTGATTCTGCATAGTCACATCAAAAACAAACATGGGCTGTCCCGGCGCTTTCGATGTGTAGATATCCACGACCTTCTGATAGGTCGCCAGATCCGTCGTATACTCCCGGAGTATCGGGGCCCCCGCGAAGCTCTCCTTAAAATAACTGGTATCAAAGCCAAAATACTCATACACCTTTTCCCGGTTCCAGCCGCTGGCCCGATAAGGATGTATGGAAAATGTCTCATAACCCAGAGCTTTCAGCTGGCTGGCCATCGTCGGCATCTCGCCGCGGATATACTGCTGATAGGGAACGGAGCCCGACGGCAGAAAAGCCATGGAATTTCCGGTCAAAAACTCATATTCGGAATTTGCCGTATTCCCGCCCTTCACCGAAACCATCAGCCTTCCCTTTACCGTATCCTCAGTCAGCCCGCGGATAAACGGCATATAATCCACATTTGTCTCAAACTCACCGAGAACTGCCGGGTCCGAAAAAGCCTCATTCATGATCACAATAATATTGGGATATCGGGCACTCTCTCCCTCTTTTTCACCCGATTCTATGTACGGTTCTAAAATCTCTTCAACCTTCGCCGCGCTGTAATCGGCGGGCTTTGAGACATCCAGATACTGCATATTGGAAATAAAGCTGACAGCAAATCCATTCATCTGATAAAAGGCATTCGGTGTAAAATGATACTCATAAAAGCCAACGGCCGTATGAACCTCCGGCATCTGCACCGCGGTTCCATAAAGTACAAACAACAGCACAGCGCTCAGCACCGACAGCAGATGATACTGGCGATTTCTGAAAGGCAGTTTCCAGCTTGTCCGACTGCCGATAAGGATCATCAGGACAAAAGCCGCCACGATCATTATCGCCTCTCTATCCAGACTGTAACTGTAATTGTCCGAAACGCTCATTGCCGTCTTTACCGATAAAATATCCCACGGATATAAAGGTACTGAGCGGAACTGAATCACATAATAATCGATCAGGCCAATGACCATTACAAGAAAGCTTCCCAGGCCCAGGCTGACCGAACTTCGTTTAGAGACAGCCAGTATCAGGCCATAAAGCAGATAGTAAAAAATCAGATTCAGCACGATCAGCGGAAGCTCCATATCCTCCGCCACCGAATGAGTCAGCGTTTCCAACAGGAAAAAGCCGACGGCCGGCGCTGCCAGACACAACAATATACTCGGAATCTTTGGGATCCTGAACTTTTTTAACATATTTTTCTGCCCCTTTAATAAGTTATTATTGAAGAAAAGAGAGGCTGCCTGCCGCAGCCTCCCCCATATTTTATTTAAATATCACAATTTTTTACCGTTCTCGGGAATGGAATGACATCACGGATGTTGCCCATGCCTGTAAGATACATCACGCATCGCTCAAAGCCGAGGCCAAAACCGGAATGACGCGCGGAACCGTAACGGCGCAGATCCAGATAGAAAGCATAATCCTCTTCCTTCAATCCCAGTTCCTTCATCCTCTGCACAAGCTTATCGTAATCATCCTCACGCTGGCTTCCGCCGATAATTTCACCAATGCCCGGCACCAGTAAATCCATGGCGGCAACCGTCTTATTATCCGGATTCATCTTCATATAGAAAGCCTTGATCTCCTTCGGATAATCCGTCACAAATACCGGCCGTTTGAACACTTTTTCTGTCAGATAGCGCTCATGCTCCGTCTGCAGATCAGTTCCCCAATGTACTTTATATTCAAACTTATCATTGTGCTTTTCCAGAAGTTCAACAGCCTCCGTGTATGTCACATGGGCAAAATCAGAACCTGCCACATGTTTCAGCCGTTCGATCAATCCCTTGTCCACAAACTGATTAAAGAAATTCATCTCCTCCGGCGCATTTTCAAGAACATAATTAATGACATATTTCAGCATTGCCTCGGCCAGAGCCATATTATCCTCCAGATCCGCAAAGGCCATCTCCGGCTCAATCATCCAAAACTCGGCTGCATGACGGGTCGTATTGGAGTTCTCCGCGCGGAAGGTCGGCCCAAAGGTATAAATGTTGCGGAAGGCCATGGCAAAGGTCTCTCCGTTTAACTGGCCGCTGACCGTCAGATTCGTCTCTTTTCCAAAAAAGTCCTTTGAATAATCAACATTGCCGTCCTCATCCTTCGGCATATCGGCCGGATCCAATGTGGTTACCCGAAACATTTCCCCGGCGCCTTCACAATCGCTGCCGGTGATCAATGGCGTATGCACATAGACAAAATCCCTCTCCTGGAAGAATTTATGAATGGCATAGGCAATGAGAGAGCGCACACGAAATACGGCCTGAAATGTGTTTGTCCGCGCCCGCAGATGTGTCATCGTCCGCAGATATTCAAAGCTGTGACGTTTTGGCTGGATCGGATAATCCGGCGTAGAGGCGCCTTCCACAAAAACGCTGTCCGCCTGAATCTCAAAGGGCTGCTTTGCCTTCGGCGTGGCCACCAGCGTTCCCTCAACAATGACGGCAGCGCCCACATTCAATCGGCAGATATCCTGAAAGTTATCCAGCTGTTCTCCAAAAACGACCTGAAGCGTCTGAAAATAAGTTCCATCATTAATTACCAGAAATCCAAATGTCTTTGAATCCCTCAGATTACGAACCCATCCACCGATTTTTACTTTTTGCTCCACATATTTTGAAGAATTCCGATATAATTCTCTTACTGTTACTAAATCCATTTCTAATACCCCCGTATTATTATCAATCTTCTATATTTTACATTATATTTGCCCTTTCGTAAAGGGGCAAGCGCGGATGAAATTATCATCTGCAGCTGTGGACTTTCCGCGGATTCAGATGTATAATACCACTAGATATTTAATACTCGTGAAAGGAAGTTATTCATATGGATGAACGTATCAAAGTATTCGCTCATAATCTTATTCACAAATCTATTCAGGTAAAGCCGGGCGATAAAGTGTATATCGATTATATCGGAGAAAGTACCGAAGCTCTGGCCCGGCAGCTCATTAAAGAAACCTATGCCGTCGGCGCCATGCCGTTCCCTCACTACACAAATCCGAGGGTTCAGCGGGAAATGCTGCTTCACTGCACCGAAGAACAGCTTCGCTTAATGGCTGAGGCAGATGCCCTGGAAATGTCCCGGATGGACTGCTATCTCGCTGTCCGCGGCACGGATAATATCTCTGAAAATTCGGACGTGCCTTCCGAAAATCTGGCCCTCTATGAACGGCTGTACAGCACTCCGGTTCACCATGAGATCCGCATACCGAAGCTGCGCTGGTGCGTTATGCGCTATCCAAACAGTTCCATGGCTCAGCTCAACAATCAGAGTCTGGAGGCCTTTGAGGACTTCTATTTCGACGTCTGCTGCCTCGATTATGAAAAAATGGGCAAAGCGATGACGCCGCTTATTGAACTGATGGACAAAACAGATAAGGTCCATATTGAAGGCCCGGGCACCGATCTGACCTTCTCCATCAAAGGTGTTCCGGCAATTAAATGCGCCGGCAATATGAACATTCCTGACGGTGAAGTCTACACGGCGCCGGTCCGGGATTCCATCAATGGAACTCTGACCTATAATACGCCGGCCGTTTTCCAGGGATTTACATTTGAAAATATTTCATTTACTTTTGAAAACGGAAAAATCGTAAAGGCCGCCGCAAATGATACGGACCGCATCAATCAGGTGCTTAACACCGATGACGGTTCCCGCTATATCGGTGAATTTGCCCTCGGCGTCAATCCGTATATTCTCACTCCGATGAAGGATACCCTCTTTGATGAAAAAATTGCGGGGTCCTTCCATTTCACACCGGGCAACTGCTATGATGAGGCGCCGAACGGCAACCACTCCGCTATCCACTGGGATTTAGTATGTATCCAGCGGCCGGAATACGGCGGCGGCAGTATCTGGTTTGACGATGTGCTGATCCGCAAAGACGGGCGCTTTGTCCTGCCTGAACTTGAAGGCCTCAATCCTGAAAACCTCAAATAAAAGAAAACATCTTCCGCGGAAAGCCTGCAAGAAAGCTTTCCGCGGAAGATGTTTTTCTTTTTAATTATAATTATCGATAGTAACTGTAGATCACGTTTCCGGAGGATGCTATACCATTGATCGCCGAATCTTTCTCATATTTGACCACAGTGCCGTCTTTTGAATCGGCAATGGTAATATAGCCGCTGCCGTAGCCTTCCGCAACGCACCATGTACCCTCGCTGTTCTTCACCACCAGCGGAGCGCCTTCGGAAATCATCGTCAGAGCATCATTCAGCCCTGTCCCCGTCATATTTACCAGATGGAAGTCCGCCAGATTCGCCTGAAGGTTTTCAAACATATCGCCGCTGCTCAATTCCGGTTCTCCGCTGATTTTTTCAAATTGGAAAAGCCATTCGAGAACCGCACGCTGCTGGGCCGCTTCATCCGTGTCCACGGCGGCAATCGACGGGCCTCCCAAATCCTTTTCACTAAAGCGGACCGATGGCCGGCTGATCAGCCGTCCCTGGTTATCCAGCACCTTGCCGTCATCATCCATGGCCGCCCAATAAGCCTCCGCAAAAGTCGGATATTTCATCATATTCTCATCAGCATACACAAAATACCCCGTATACTCCTCGCTCTCCGGCTGGAATTCCATCTGCGTGTTTCGATAAGCCTCAATGCCTCTGGCAAACATTACCACCGGCAGGGAATTGCCATACTCATTTGTCACAAGCCAAGTTTCCCGCTTACGCACATCATGGCGCACACCGGCTGTGGTAATATTCTGGTTATTATTTTCATTATAAACAATATAATCTACCGGCAGATCCGAATGATCATTATTCCGCCGGTATATTTCAAGAAGGTTTCCCTCAACCTCCGCTCCGCTGATGTATCCGCCGGTAACCCTGTATTCCTTCAGCACATTCAGCCCCGCATCGACAATATACAGCACATCCAGCCTTTCTTCATCCGCTGCGCTGCCCTCACCGTACACCAGGTTCTGCCCCAGCAGGCCGACCATTTCCAGCCGCTGATCCGCCGCCCGAACCACCTGGGTGTCGCCGGTTTCCAGATTCCGCCATTCAATCTCGGACACTTCACCGGCCGCATCTCTATGAGAAATAACAAGGCTGCGTCCATTGCCCGAAATCGCACAGTCTTCGGACTCTGCCTGCTCCAGCACCACCTCGACATCCTTCATGATGATGTCAAAACGGTAAATCGTATCCTCCAGGCAGATATAAAGCATATCATTGCCGTCGATAAAGGCCATCTTCTGAATTCCCTGGCTCAGCATATCAAAATTTTTATCATAAGGAATAAATAAAACCTCAGAATAGGTGCCATCCACCCGGTTATAGTGATTTACGGCAATTCCAAAACGACCCTCGTCATCTCCATTATACATATACCCATAAACCGCGAAATACAGATCACCGTTTTCCTCGGTTCGAAGCACTTTGACACCATGATTCATATAGCTGGAATCTCTGTTTCCCGCCTGACTTTTCCGTTCAAACCCAAAAGCCTGAGTCAAAATATTATCCTTTGTATTGTATACCCAGAGTCCGCCGTCGGCCACAAAACTGATATAGGTATTATACTCTGCCGTGTTCGCCGCCTGGGGCTCCTGACCGGTTTCCTCTGTCTGAGTTTCTTCCTCCTCCGGTTCCTCTTTTCCGTACACCTGAATATCCATCTGATCTTCATCGACAAGTCCCAGGCGCATCCGATTATTATTAAAGGTAAATGACTGTTCATCCAGCTTTTCTTCCATTGTTCTGGAGTATCCGATCAAGTTCGCGGAACTCCCCGTACAGGATACCTCATACAGCTCTTTCACCATGTAATTATAGTCATTGCCTCCGTCATCTCTGGCTTCAATTTCATAGCTGAGACGAATTTCACCGGTTTGGCTGTCCAGATTGATGATCGTCATATCAACATCCCCCACAACCACCGGATCCAGGCTCCCCCAGGTTACCGTCTCACTGTCCGATGAAATGGATACCTTCCGAAAATCATCGCTGACCGCATCCTCAGAATACTGAAGATACTCGCCGATCCGGGAGGCTGCCGTCTCCTCAAAGAGGGCCGCATGAAAATCCGAAACAAACTGCAGCTTATCATAAGTCTGAAGATTACTGCCGTATACGACACGGGTATAATAATAATACGTATTCCCTTTATCATCTTCAACCGTCAGATTCAGACAATATTCTTTTCCCTGCTTCAAATCCGTCGTAAAGGCAATCTCTGTCTGCCGCTGCCCCTCCACTCTCTGAATCTCCGGACATTCTCCCGCTTCAATTTCCTGACTGTTATTTTCATCCATTAAAGCATAAGAAATCGTCCGCACATTCGTCACCGGTTCGCTCATCTGCAGCGTAATTGTCTTATTTTCCGAGACCGGCGTTACACTCAAACGCAGATAAGAGGATTCCATCTCCTGAGTATAAGCGTCCATCTCATTGATCCGCATGCCGCTGTTTTTTACATACAGCTTGATCAAAGATGTATCTCCCTGATTTCTCGATGGGTGAATCCGCTCATAATTCAGAACATGGCTTGTCAAAAGCAGGGTCACTATAAAGGATATCAAATAAAAACCCGCTATAAATATTATTTTCTTCTTATTCTTCATATCCATTTCTTCCTTCTTTATAAATCGGGAAACAGCAGGCGATATAAGGTCAGATGACCGCAGACTGCCCCGGCGCAGGCTTCATAAGCCGCCAGTTCTTTCGAGTCTTTTCCCCGGGCCGGACCTGATTTCACCGCCCGGATCAAAATATTTTTCGGCGTGTGCTCCATATCAATAAATTCCAATAACTGAGTCTTATACCCCATCACTTCCAGCAGCTGACCCCGAAGCCCGTCCGTGATCAGCGCCGCCATCCGTTCCTTTAAAAGACCGTAATGGAGCACCGGGGCAAGAACATCATTCTTTATCTGGCCATTTAACTCATGCTGGCAGCACGGCACTGATAAAATAACTCTGGCATTCCATCGAATCGCTTTATACAACGCATAATCTGTGGCCGTATCACAGGCATGGAGCGTCACCACCATATCCACCGCATCTGTTCCTTCAAAATCCGCAATATCCCCGTGGATAAATTCCAGTTTTTCATAACCGTATTTATCCCTCAGTTCATTGCAGTGCCGAATGACGTCCGCTTTTAAATCCAGGCCGATCATTTTTACCGAATAACCCATCAAAATATTCAGATAATAATACATGGCAAAAGTAAGATAGGACTTGCCGCATCCAAAATCAATCATTGTCAGCGTCCGATGCTTCGGCAGTTCGGGCAGCACATCCTGAATAAATTCAAGAAAACGATTAATCTGGCGATATTTATCATATTTTGAACGGATAATTTTGCCTTCCGCCGTCATCACTCCCAAATCCACAAGGAAGGGCACCGGCGTTCCCTCCGGCAGAATATAACTCTTTTTCCGGTTATGGGAAAGATTCGGCTTGTCCGTTTCCCGGCATGCCCCGATTTTGCGCTCCTTCACCGTGACATTTCCCTTTTTGCCCGACAATATGGTATATTCCCTGTCCCCGGTGCGCAGCTGGGTCTGCTTAAAACTGTTCTGAATCAAATCCAAAACCCACGCCTTTATCTGGCTCTCTTCAATATTCTTATGAAAAACCTGTGTTTTTGTATACTGGGCCGCCTGAAATACAAGATTATCCCGGATAATGACCGGGCGGATCTTAATTTTCTGAATCTCTCCGCCATTCTTACGATTGCTCAATGTCATATCGGATAATTCCCATGTCAGGGCCTCATCTAAAATCTTATCTAACTGTTTCATATTCAAATCCTTTCCAAAGTATTGTATCATACCCCTTTCGACTTCACAAGGGGCGGCATGCGCCGCCCTTCGGTCTATCTCGGATAAAGTCTCTGTTTAAATTCTCTCCGCCGGTTTCTCCGATAACAAATTTCATCATAAAGCAGGCTCATCAGCAATGCCCGGCACCAATCCTCCGGTTCCGGCCGACCTGCCCGGTCATAAGCCTTTTCCAGCATATGCTCCATCGCTGTCGTATCGGGATATTCGTCATACATGCAGCTTCCGTCATACTCTTCCTCATCGCAGACATCCTCCACCCAACGCAGCATCTCCCTGCTTTGTTTCGGACATATTTTTTTCATATAATCTCTGTCCTTCAGGAATACATCCTCCTGTGTCCAGGGACTGTCACCAAAAACATCGTAGAGATTCATTTGATGCAGATTTCGATAATCCATAAGCGCCTCCCATCACTATTCACCTCTATGATATGCTTATTTTTACAGGATGGTTCCGCACCATATCCGTTTTTTAACATAAATTAAACTAAAACATTTCCAGGTGATCGCATGAATATGGACTATCCCGCAATCCTTGTCAACAAGGCCAACCCCCTTCCCGAAGATTATGAGCCCGCTGACCTTGTCACCGTAAATATTCCATTTGCCCACGCCGGCAATGACAATCGGAATTATATGCGCCGTCCGGCAGCCCGGGCACTGGAGGTCATGTTCCGAGATGCCGCTGCGGCCGGGACAGCGCCCATCGGAGTTTCCGGCTATCGTTCTTATAAACGCCAGCAAGAGATTTATGAGGGAAATCTGGCCGTCAAAGGGGAACGGCACACGTCTCTCTATTCGGCCCGGCCGGGACAAAGCGAGCATCAGACCGGGCTTGCCATGGATATTTCCGCCCCTTCTGTCCAATCCACTCTCACAACAGAAGTTGAAAATACGCCGGAGGGACAGTGGCTTCGGGCAAATGCCCACCGCTACGGTTTTATACTCCGCTATCCGGCAGGAAAGGAACATATTACCGGCTATGCCTATGAGCCGTGGCATTTCCGCTATGTCGGCAGAGAACTGGCCGCTTTCCTGAAAAAAGAGGGGCTGACCCTTGAAGAATATTATCAGCTTCTTGCATTATAATATAAATATCGTGTATGATAGAAGATAGAGTTTTTACGTTGGAGGTTACTTATGGAACAAAAGAAAATATCAAAACTCCGTCAGAGCGGAATACTTGTACATCCGACATCTTTTCCGGGTCCCTATGGCATCGGCGACCTCGGAAAAGGCGCTTATGATTTTATTGACTTTTTAAAAGAAGCCGGTCAGACCCTGTGGCAGTGTCTCCCGCTCGGACCGACAGGCTTCGGTGATTCGCCTTATCAGTCTTTTTCCGCCTTTGCCGGCCAGCCGCTGATCATCAGTCCCGAAAAATTAGCTGATCTGGAGCTGTTGAGCAAAGAAGATTTGGAGAACATTCCTGAATGGGATATGGACCATGTGGATTACGGCCCGCTCATCATTTATAAGACCGGGCTTCTAAAAAAAGCCTATGCCCGTTTCAGACACACTCCGATCATTCTGCTGCTGGATGAATTTCGGGCTTTCTGTCAGGAAAATGAATACTGGCTCACCGATTACGCTCTCTTTATGGCACTCAAAGATGCCCATGACGGCAAAGCATGGACAGAATGGGATTCCAAATACAAGTTCCTCACTGCTCCGGCTAAAGCCGCCATTTTGGAGGAATTAAAAGATTCTGTGGACTACTATCGCTTTGTTCAATACATCTTTTTCAAACAGTGGCATGAATTCAGGGCCTATGCCCATGCCGTCGGTATTCAGATCATCGGCGACATTCCGATTTTTGTTTCTCCGGACAGCGCCGATGTCTGGGCAAATCCCGAATTATTCCAGCTGGATAAGGATGGCTATCCGACGGTTGTCGCCGGCGTCCCGCCGGATTATTTCAGCGCTACCGGGCAGCTCTGGGGAAACCCGCTTTATGACTGGGAAGCTCACAAGAAAAGTCACTATGAATGGTGGATTCGCCGGATCCGTCATCAATTGACCCTGACAGATCTGCTTCGCATCGACCATTTCCGCGGTTTTGAAGCCTATTGGGCCATTCCTTACGGAGAGGAAACCGCTGTAGGCGGCCAGTGGAAGAAAGGGCCCGGAGCCGACTTTTTCGATCATATTTTAAAAGCTTTCGACGGTTCCCTGCCGATCATCGCCGAAGATCTCGGCGTTATCACCCCGGCTGTGAAGGCCCTCCGGGACAATTATGATCTGCCCGGCATGCGTATTCTCCAGTTTGCCTTTGATGATATCCGGGATAATGATTATCTGCCTTATAATTATATTGAAAACTGTGTCTGCTACACAGGCACTCATGACAACGACACCACCCAGGGCTGGTACCGCAAAGCTTCGCCCGAATCCCAGGACAAGGTGCGACGCTATTTAAGCTGCGACGGCAGAAACGTCCACTGGGATTTTATCCGCCTGGCGATGGGTTCTGTTGCCAAATATGTCCTTTTTCCGCTTCAGGATGTCTTCGGACTTGACAGTGAAGGACGGATGAATACGCCGGGAACGGGACAGGGAAACTGGACATGGCGTTATCGCCCGGAACAGCTGAATTCCGGCACCGCCGCCTATTTAAAGGAATTATCTGAATTATTTGGGCGCAACCGGTATTCCAACGCGGAACGCCAGCCGGAGCTTCCGATGGCTGCTCAGCCGGAGCAGACGCCGTTGCCGACAGATAAATCCGCTGAAAATGAGGAGGTGCGCACATCATGATTCGTTTTTTCTGCGTTATTTTATTTTTACTGCTGTTTTCCGTCATCAGCCTGCCGATGTATCTGATCGTCAATATCATCGGCCGTTTCAGCCCGATAAAAAAAGCAAAAATTTCCCAGGGCTTTGTTGTCTGGGGCTTTAAAATGGTGCTCTGGGCCAGCGGAACCCGGCTGGACGTCAAGGGACAGGAAAATGTGCCGGAAGACACGCCGGTTCTCTATATCGCCAATCATCGGAGTTACTACGACATTCCGGTCTGTTATACCCTGGTGAAAAACAACACGGGTTTTGTGTCAAAAAAAGAAATGGAAAAAGTTCCCTGCATCAGTCGCTGGATGCGCTATATCAACTGCCAGTTTCTGGACAGAGAAAATGTTCGTGAAGGCCTGAAAACCATCCTCAACTGTATTGAACTGATCAAATCCGGAACTTCCATCTTTCTTTTCCCTGAAGGCACACGGGGGCTCGGCAAAGAAATGCTCCCTTTCAAAGAGGGTGGATTCAAAATTGCTACTAAAACCGGCTGTCCTATTGTACCGGTAGCCATTGAAAATACGGAAAATATTTTTGAAACCCATATTCCTAAGGTGAAACGTCAGACCGTTTCCATTCGTTTCGGCACGCCCGTTTTCGTTTCAGAGCTCTCGCCGGCTGAGAAAAAACACCTTGGAACGACAGTTCAGGAACAAATTCGTACCATGCTAAATGAAAAATAATCCAAATTCTTTCATTTTTACTATTCATTTTTAAACCAAAGCATGTTACAATTGACAAGGACTGAAATTTTAAGGAGGAAATAGACGATGATACCTGTTGCACTTTTGTCTACACCGGCCATAGTTCTGATCGTTGTCCTCGTGGTATTAGTGGCTGTACTGGTATTTCTTACCTTCTGGGGAAATAAACAGCAGAAAAAAGCCGAAGCTGCACAGCAGCAGATAGAGGCTGCCGCACAGCCGATGACCATGCTGGTCATTGATAAGAAGAAAATGAAGCTGACTGAATCTGGCCTGCCAAAAATTGTCATAGATTCCACACCGAAGCTTTATCGCCGCTCCAAAGTGCCGATTGTAAAAGCCAAGGTTGGACCAAGAATTATGACCCTTATTGCTGACGAAAAAGTTTTTGACATTATTCCTGTACGACAGGAAGTAAAAGCCATGGTCAGCGGCATGTATATTTTAAGCGTTAAGAGCTTACGCGGTCCGGCGCTGACAGCACCGCCGAAAGTTGGATTTTTCCAGAGAATGAAAAACAAAATCTCCGGCAAATAAAAATAAGACCACTCTGTGGGATTCCGTGTTTTACTGCACAGACTCTCCCAGCAAGGTGGTCTTATTTTTTACCTGTCAATGCTCAAAAAAATATTCTTTTTCATCAAAAATTGTCGGATCATCCTTCACTTCAACCGCCAGCGCCAAAAGTCTTTCTCTATCATTCAACTCCGGCTCATCAATCACCCGCTCTACCAGCCGCTCAAGGACTGCCCCGAGCATCGGCCCCTGCGGGATTCCGGCGCCAAGCAGATCCCTGCCGTTCACTGCCAGCATACGCACCGCAAAGCAATCACCCCGCCGGATAATATTCCGATAAATGGCCTCCTTTTCCGCCAGCTGTTTCATCTTTTTCGGCACTACCGCCGGATTCTTCGCAGATATGTCCGCCCGCTGAACTTTAATAAAATCCTCAAAAATATCGCTGCCCACACGGTTTAATGCCCTGCGGACGCTGATATCATTCGGAAGATATTTTAATCCGTGCCATTTCACCAGCCGGTATACTTTTTCCAAGGTATGATTATCAAATTTAAGCCGTCTCAGAATCTTCCGGCATATCTCAGCGCTGACCTCCGGATGCTTATAGAAAATATCCCGGTCTCCATCCGTTTTTTTCACGATCGGTTTCCCAAGATCATGGAAAAGCATTGTCAGGCGAAGCACCGGATCCGCCTCAATATTTTTCAATGCAAGAAGGGTATGTTCCTCCACATCATAGATATGATTCGGCGTATGCTGAGCCACTCCGACAATTCGGTCATATTCCGGAAGAATGACCCGGGTTATCCCAAGCCGGCAGGCCTCCCGGATATATTCCGGATGCCCGGACACAAGCAGCTTCACCAATTCCACCCGAATTCTCTCAGCACTGACTTCCTTCAAATCTTTTGCCCGCTCAGACATAGCCCGCTGCGTCGCCGCATCAATTTGGAAACCGAGCTGCGCTGAAAATCGAATTGCCCGCAAAATCCGAAGTGCATCCTCATCAAAACGTTCGCCCGGATCTCCCACGCATCGAATCACCTGATTTTTTAAATCCTCTATACCGTTAAATATATCGACCAGCCCTGTTTCCGGATTATAGGCCATCGCATTGATGGTAAAATCCCGCCGCTTTAAATCTTCCTCCAGACTGGCCGTAAAAGTAACCTCCTTTGGGTGCCGATGGTCCTCATATTCGCCGTCAACCCGGTAAGTTGTCACCTCAAAATGTTCCCTGTCCATCAACACAGTCACCGTGCCATGTTCAATCCCCGTATCCACAGTCCTCGGGAAAATTGCTTTGACCTGCTCCGGCCTGGCAGATGTGGTAATATCCCAGTCCTCGGGCTTCCGCCCTAAAATACTGTCCCGGACACAGCCTCCCACCGCATATGCTTCAAAACCATGTGCCGCCAACTCCTGAATAATTTCAGCCGCTTTACTCGGAATATCCATTTTCATCTGCTCCACCCCATTTATCATATAATATTATTTTAACATTTCGGAGCCGTTGAGGGAATACTTTTCACACATATTTGTCAAATATTTATCTATTGAACATTTCGCCATCATAGCTTATAATATTACATAATGTTACAGGAAAGTAGGTTTGATAAGCTATGGATACGGAAAATAAATTAAAAAAATATGAACAATGGCTGATGACTTTAAAAATCCTTACTGCCGTATGTCTTATTCTTTCAATTGTTTTAATCTATTTCGCTACAAAAGGCAAAGTCGACCCAATTCTTCTGATCCTGGCCCTCTTAGCCACCCTTATGTTCTTCATGGCTTACCGTGAAAAATCAAAGGCTCCGCGTCCCGGAAGCCCGGAATATGAAGCCATCGAACGGGCTCATGAGGCAAAAATCGCCGCTCAGAAAGAACGCATTTATCGGAAACAGCATCCATTTGATGTTGCCCGTGAATTAGTTGAAAACAATAAAGCTTCTTCCAAATCTTCAGAAAAGAAAAAAGATGCCTGATTGAAAGCTTTAAGTGAAAAAATACTCCTGACTGCTGCTGCATTTGGGAGTATTTTTTTAGAGCAAGATTCATGAAAAACAAAAAAATTCTTTGTGGTACAATATCTCACCGGAAAGGAGGACGATCCATGCAAAACCAAACTGTACATATCACGGCACAGGCTATCCAATATATTGAAAATCATCTGAATCACAAGCTGGATTTGGACAGTATTGCGGCGGCATTAAACTATTCTAAATTCCACCTGCACCGGATATTTAAAAAAACAACCGGCCTGACAATTCACAATTATATTCAAAGGCGCCGGCTGACAGAAGCGGCAAAGCTGCTGGTATCTTCGCAAAAATCCATTATCGATATTGCCCTGATCAGCGGATATGAAAGTCAACAGGCGTTTATCGGCATTTTCAAAGCAATGTATAAGACAACGCCCGCTCATTTTCGGGAAACAAACGTATTCTACCCGCTGCAGCTTGAAATTTTCCTGACAGCAGCTCCCGGGAAAACATCTTTTTTAAAAGAAGATATACAATTTGCAACACCGGCAGATATTGACGATTGGATGGCACTGGTAAACCTTACTATTGACGGATACCCTTGCCTGAACAAAAACGAATATAGGGCTCAACTACATCAGTATATTGCCAATAAAAATGCATTGATTTTGCGGGATAAAAGGACGGCTATCGGTATACTTGGATTTTCCGCTGACACCGGAAACATAGACTTTCTGGCGATTCACCCCCAGTACCGCCATTCTGAAATTGCACAGCTGTTCCTCGATAAACTGGCTGATGATCTGCTCTTCGGAAAAGAAATCAGTTTGACGACATATCGGACCGGCGATAAAGCCGATACCGGCTACCGTGAGGAATACCGCCGCCTCGGTTTTGCTGAACGAGAACTGCTTGTGGAATATGGCTATCCGACCCAGCGGTTCGTGCTCCTTCCTAAAAATAAGGAGGACACAGATCATGCCCGAAACACAAAGAAAAACGCCGGAAAATCTTCTGGCACAATCTTTTAATACACTGTCGCTGATTCAATTTGCATTTCCCAGTATGATCATGATGGTTTTTATGGGACTGTACACCATAACAGACACTGTTTTTGTATCCCGGTTCGTTGGCACAAACGCCTTATCCTCTATCAATATCGTTTGCCCTGTGATCAACATTATTGTCGGACTTGGGACAATGCTTGCAACCGGCGGAAGTGCAATTATTGCGAAAAAAATGGGAACTGGAAATACAAGGGAAGCCCGAAGTAATTTTACTCTCATTATCCTGGCCGGAATCTTGATTGGATTGATAATCACATCAATCGGACTGCTGTTTCTCAATGAAATTATCCGTAGATTAGGCGCAAGCCGGATTCTGTTCCCATATTGCAGGGATTATTTGACAATCCAGCTTATTTTCGCTGTTGGAAACATGATGCAGGTGTTGTATCAAAATCTGTTTGTCACAGCGGGAAAGCCTGTTTTTGGACTCGCTCTTTCCGTTTTTTCGGGAATTGCAAATATTGCTTTGGACTACATTTTTATTGTCCGGCTCCATATGGGTATAAAAGGAGCAGCCCTTGGTACGGGCATCGGCTATATGATACCGGCAATGATCGGCACCGCTTTTTTTCTGACTGGCCGGAGTGAACTTCACTTTGTCAAACCTCAACTGGATATCTCCGTTTTATTAAAAAGCTGCTCCAACGGTGCCTCTGAAATGGTCAGCCAGATGTCAACGGCCGTTACAACATTTCTATTTAATGCAGCTATGATGAAACTGTTGGGCGAGGACGGCGTAGCAGCGATTACAGTTATCATATATTCCCAATTTCTGCTGACAACCCTTTACATTGGTTTTTCTATTGGGGTGGCCCCGGTGATCAGCTATAACTATGGGCGAAAAGACGAAAAACACCTGAGAAAAATCATTCGCATCTGTTTCTGCTCTATATTAACGATTTCCGCCTTCATATTTCTGTTTTCTTTTTTTACAAGTGAGAATATTACCGGGATATTTACGGCGAACAGCAAAAATGTTCTTGAAATCACCAAAAACGGCTTTAAAATTTTTTCATTTGCATTTTTGTTTTCCGGCTGCAATATTTTTGCTTCCGCTTTATTCACCGCCTTATCAAACGGCAAAGCATCGGCAATTATATCCTTTTTGCGGACATTCGGATTTATCGGAATTTTCATTTTAATCCTGCCTGAGTTTTTCGGAGTAAATGGCGTATGGCTGGCAATTCCCACCGCAGAACTGCTTACTTTTATGCTGACATTATATCTGTTAATAAGAGAAAAACGGTATAGCCTCAAATGACTATACCGTAATCTGCTAAAAAACCACTCTTTTCTTCTTGCACTCAACTTCCAAGGACTTTCCTTCGAATATCCTCGAAATCAATTGGCCGATACTCCGTCCGCTCCACGCAGACGCAAATCGACTGCCTGCAAAAATCTTTATATGTCGGATTTCCGTGGACATGTCCATAAATATTCGCATAAGGCATATTTTCATTGATATAGAGGGGCTCATGAGATAAAATCCAGAATCCTTCAATAATAATCGGCCATGGGCTGGCCTCTTCAAAGCCGCACTCCCTATACCATTCCGGCGGTTGGGTGTCGTGATTGCCGAGTACCAGAATTTTTTTCCCATTTAAACTCCGGCACAGCCGGGTCACCTCCGCCTTATCGCCAAAGGCAAAATCACCCAGGACATAGACTCTGTCCTCCGAATCCACGACTTCATTCCAGTTTTTTATAAGCTGCCGCTCCATATCTTTCGTATTCTCAAAAGGCCGATTTTCAAATCGGATCATGGCCTCATGGCCAAAATGTGTGTCCGCAACAAAAAAAGTTCTTCCCGCCATCGCTATTCCTCCCTGCATTTAGATTCATAGTAGCACACTTATTTTGCGCGGTCAAAATTATTTTATCGCACTGAGCCTGACGCGGCGCGTCCATGCGCAGCATCTGACATTCAGGATACCTAAATAGGTATAACTTCGGATACTCTCTGCCGCATTTAACCGCGGCAATTCTTTGCCTGCCCCATCCGGGCCTGCCGGCGGTATCCAACCGAAAAGCTTCGCCCGCTGGCCGAAGCTCCCTCTGCAGTTTCCTGCTCTATAAACAATATCTTATACAGATATGTTTATCATATACCTTATCGCGCAGAGCCTGACGGAGCGCGCCCATGCGGAGCATCTGACATACGGGATGCCCGAATGGGTATACCTTATCGTGCGGAGCTTGACGGAGCACGCC
>NZ_DBGCTU010000045.1:0-68233 GCF_048388605.1 Frisingicoccus sp.
GTTTGTGAAAGTGCGCTTTTTCATCAAAAATCCTGAAGTTATCCACCATATAGTACCGAAAATACACATAAAGATGCCGCCGCATCTATGATTTATAAAACCATTGATGCGACGGCTCCAC
This sequence comes from Frisingicoccus sp., assembly GCF_048388605.1. Lineage (GTDB taxonomy): Bacteria > Bacillota > Clostridia > Lachnospirales > Lachnospiraceae > Frisingicoccus. The sequence goes on from NZ_DBGCTU010000045.1 coordinate 122, forward strand.
GCTTTAAGTAGACTGAATATTTACACTGATGTATAATAAAATTGCTGTCGACTCTTTCCAGTAGGAAGGAGGTGTTTTGTTTGGAGTACATAATGGGATTCATAGTTTCGGTTACGGCGAATGTAGCCGGATACTACATCCGTAAATGGTTAGACCGAAACTTTAAAGACAGCTAACCAAAAAGAACCGCCGCGGAATGGACCTCCGCGGCGGTTCACTGTGTTTATCATGGAGTACATACTCGGATTTGTTTTAATCATAGCCTAAAAGTCTCTAAATGTCAAGATAACACATATTATTTCTCAATCTTCCTTTCTCAATCTCCGCCTGCAGCCTTTCTCGGAAATATGAGTACACCATTGGATTTGGGTATAAGGAAAGAGCCAATGAAATGTGCATTTTCTCACACTTCACTGACTCTGCATCTTGATTACTGGGTATACCTTATCGTGCGAAGCCTGTCGGAGCACGGCCATGCGAAGCATCTGACATACGGAATGACCGAATGAGTATATCTTCTCCGTTCGACAAACTGGAAGTTAGCGGATTACATTAAGCACCATTTTATAATATCCTCAATCAATTTTGATGGCAACATTTTGTTATAAGGGAGATAGATAGCGTTTTTCTTAGTGCTAAATCCATTTAACTCAGATGCAAATTTTTCAATAGCGTCAATGCCCACATAAAGGCTAATATGATTTTTGCAGGCAGAAAACGAAACCGATTTCCCTGCCTTTTCATAAAATGGCATACTCCATGATATACGCTCATTTGCATCTGGAACACTATCTCGGATTATGGCTACCATATTTTTTAAATGGGAATGTGCTTCTAAAGATTGAGCTTCTATATATTCTAATACAGTTTTTGGTGCTTCTCCGCAATAATGCCCTTGATTTGTCTTTTCAAATTTTCTCCCGCATTTTGGACATACCCACATATACTGTTTCCTCTCTAAATGGCGATTTCTCCAGTTCTTCAACTAGAATTTACCATTCTATGTCTATTTTTATCGTATAAAGAACGTGTTGGCTTACCCGTTCGCTTACAGTCTCAGTTACCTTTTGAGAAAAAAAGCCCGCAGTTCTACTTATCACAACATAAATATCTTGCAATTTCTGAATCTTAACACTAAATTTTGTGAAACCTAGTTTTCTGATTTCTACTGCTAATTTATCCCTTACCAGTTTTATAAAATTTACATTATCCTGTGCAATGATATACCCTTCATACAGCCTTATCTCCCCTTTTCCAGGGCTAACCGAATCTCTCCCACCTGTGTAATAATGACGTTCCTTATTAAATTTCCTGGATAGCTCTTCATAACTTTTTACTGTTGGGAGCGAATTAACAAATTCAGTCTCTGAATATCCGTCATCCGTATACCTACGGACATAACCCGAAATACATCTGTTTCCATTATGGCTTGCAGTATGGCAAGCTGACATAATTGCCGAAATCAATTCCTTTGCTTGATTTTGTGCATCATAATCTGCTTTTTTCTGTGCTTCTTTTTGTCTATCATATTTCCTTAAATCATCTGCAAAACTCATTTCTACCCCTCTAAAGCTGATTTGCCGCTCTGTTTATCAATGTAAAGAAATTCAACAGGGCCCAGCGACATTTCGTCATCATTCTTTCCATGTGTGTTCAGAAAAATTCTCACTGCCCCATCATCCATTGACAGCCCCGAGACTTCATCACAAATCATGCGGAAGGTATAACGATACCCATTCGTGCCCCCGCATGTCAGATGCTTCGCATGGGCGTGCTCCATCAAGCTGCGCACGATAAGGTATATTTGTCCTTCCCAAGCAAATCAAAGGGTGCAATGAAAATCACATAGACATCATTCATATTTCCAAAATCGAATTTTCCCGGTTCCATAAGATTTACATCAATGGCCGACTGGTACAATCGGCTGCGCCTCAGCAGGAATCGTTTTCCCTTATTCTCCTTCTGGGCCTCCGCATCATAGATCACTTCATTCTCATCGACAGCCAGCAGATCCATCCGGACCGCCCGGGAAGCGTAATAAGGTTCCTCTGTTTTCTCGGCAATGCCAATCCGGATTGGCAGCACTTCTTTGTTCCCAAATATAATTGAAAGGATATTCCGGCAGATTTCCGAATCACTCATGTCCGTATCAAAAAGGAAACGTTCGAGCAGTGTCAGCTTTTCAACGACTTGCGTACAAGTTTTTCATTTTTTTCGTTCTTCAATACTTTTCCTCATTCAATGTATCATGATTTCTCTTATCTTACAATAAAAAATTAACATAACTCGCTTGAAGAACCTGTCGAAATGCAGTATAGAAACATGTTTATTTATCGACAAAATGAATTTGCCCAAACACCAAATCACATCCATCTGCAAAACTATTTCTCAATCTCCGCCGTCTCAATAATGAATTTCACACTGCCGGTCTGATCTTCCCGGATTCCGCCGAAGTTATTGTAGCGGCTGTCCGCTTCTTTTAAAGCCCGGATCCGTGTCAGGAGGTTTTCAAGGTCGCCTCCGGCCAAATCGTCAAGGCTCTGAACGCCCTCTTCATCAAAGGCCGTTACTCCGTCGTTTAATGCCCCGGCGCCCTGAACTAATGTTTCAACGCCGTCATTTAAGGTTTCTCCCGCGGTTGTCAGTTCGGAGACGCCGGTATTCAGGGCAGATGCCCCCTCATAAAGTTTGGAAACGCCGTCGTTAAAGGCGATGATTCCTTCGGTGAGCTGTCTGCTTCCGCTCTCCAACTGGGAGACACTGGATTTCAGTGTTTCCAGCAGACTTCCCATCTCTGAAAATGTATCTCCGATACCGGAAAGGGATTCCGAATAGGATTGAAGAATTTCCAGGTTTGCCGACATATCGCCGACAAGGGTTTCAATCGTGCTGACATCGAGAGACAGTTCCGACGCTTCAAAATCAGGGATTGCCGCAAGTTGTGTTTCCGCTGCCAGGATATGATTCTCTGCCCCTGAGGAAATCCCGCTTATATTTATCCCATTAACTACCGCATCGCGAATGGCATTTTTTTCCTCCGCTGAAAGCTTATCCTCCGGAATGGCGGCAAGGGCGGCATCCACCGCGCTGCCGGCCTGCTCCTTCGCCATGGCATCCGCCGCAGCTTCCACATCTCCCGGCTTCGCCGATGCCAGTTCATTCCGGGCCGCCGAAACATTATTTTGAACGGTTTCCGCATAAGCAGACACATTTTTCATAAAGGTCTGCATCTGAACAATGCTCTCCTGCGCCGAGGCTAAACATACGGCAAGCTGTTCTCCGTCCGCCGCCAGAGTCTCTGCCGCTTCTGCAAAGGCTGTGTCATCCATTCCCTCAAAGGACGGCACAGTGATCTGCGCCAACGCACCATTCAAATTTTCAAGTCCGCTTTGCAAAGTCTCCGCTCCGTCCTGCACAGCCTCTTTGTTCTCATTCAAAACAGCCAGCCCGGAAGCCAGTGTGTCTGAGCCTTCCGAGACAGCCCCAACGCCCTTTACGTACTCACCCATATAAGCTTGAAATGTTTTTATACCTGTCAGATAACCGGAAGTCCCGCTGACAAGCTGGCCTGAAGCATCCGTGAGTTTCCCCATATCCGAAATTAGTTCATCCCCATCCTCCAGATTTTCTGTATCCATATCCGCAAAAAATCCCGGTGTCACCACAGTGGCGGTGAATCCCAATTCAAATTCTGAGACATCTGCCGTAACCTCCACATAATCCGGCACAGAGACATCCTCCGTCGGCCCATAGCTTTCCAGCTTCAGGCTGTCGGACAGTCCCGGGCTCGTGTAGCCGATGACGATCTGATCATCGCCGCCGGTCATCACCTTGCCATTGGTCACCCGAATATTTGAAAATGTATCCGACGGCAAAAACAGCATTGACATAAGGACAAAGGGCGTCTGCACCTCCATGTTCCGGCCATTGACAGTCACCCGCTGCGACGTATGATTTTCATAGTCAAACCGGATTCGAACCGTTCCGCTCTTTCCGGCCAGAGCATCCGGCGTTATTGCTTCACCATCCAGATAATAGCTTACCTTCACAGATACCGGAAGACTTTCGCTGCTTTTTCCCTTATAGGAAATGTCCTCCCCGTGGTTTTCCCATAATATGCTTCCATCCTCATTTTGGGTAAATTCCTCATCACCCTCCATATTTTTAATATCGCTGAGCTTCGAATAATCCGGAAGACTTTCCCCGTTATTTCTGTTTTTGAGAACCGTCTCCACCGAAATTTCCTGAACATTTCCCTCCGCATCCGCCTTGACATAGACGGTTTCCGTTTTATCCTCCCGGCTGTCCTCAGCGTTATCCCGGGTCTGACTTTTCTCCGCCGCCTCCTGCGCCTGTACGCCCATTGCCGAAAAAGGCTGCCCCAGAATCAAAACTCCGATTAAAAGCAACGCCGCTGCTCTCTTCATCTTCCTACCTCCACAATTATTTTCATTCAACATTTTTCAGCGCCTCATCCATAGGCACCCTGCGTATCTTCCGATGCTCCAACAAAGCCACCGCCAGATAAGTTCCAAGGCCTATGAGGAACATTTTCACATAGATCACCGAATCCACATAGAGAGGAATCCACCCTGAAATGCTGCTCATCATAATCACCCGGAATAAAAACACCATCACCTGATATTCGATCGGCAGACTGATCAGCAGGAATAAAATAACGACAATCGTTGTCGAAACGATATACAGCCGGCTGATTTCCCCATCCGAATATCCGAGAATCTTCACCATAGAAATGGACTGGGCATTTTTTTCGATAATGATCTTCGACAGCAGATAAATCAAAACCATAAAGATAACAATGGCAAATCCATCCACTAAAAGCATCATACTTCCCATAGACACATCCAACTGGCGTGAAATTTTCGTCAGCGCTTCCAGGTCAATGACTGAGCCGATATACCGGCTGTCAATATCAGTGATCTCCGTATCAGAAAAATAGCCGCTGAAATAATCCTTATCCATTCCAAAGGTCTCATTCAAAAGCGACTGCCCCATAAACACGGCCAGGGCTCCTTCATAATCATAAATATCTGCCACCGTAAACTCATACATTGTATCTTCATAAGCTTCTTTTAGCTGTATCCTGTCTCCCGGAACAACACCGTATTTTTCCGAATAGGCCGAGGATATATATACCTGCTCTCCCGATACATCCACCGGGACATACCGGCTTTCATTTTTAATACCGTAAAGCATGATAGATTCACTTTTATACACACCATCCAGCGTATTCAGAGAATAAGCGCTGAACTTTTCGGCCTCCTCATTTTCCGTCTCCACATCCCGCGCAAACTGCATCATGGACAACAGGCTTTTTAACTTATGCTCTTCATCCACAGCATCCAATGGAACCTGAAGAATATATTGATAATTACACAGAAGATTGTTCTCCATTTCTTCCTGATAATGGTCCAGCACTGCCGGAAACACAAGGCCGAACATGAGCAGCAGATTGGCAAAGAGCACGCCGATAAATAGGATCACATAATTATTTAAATTCTGGAAAATAATCCGCAGGCGAAATCTTCGGAAAAATCCCATTTTTGTGCTGAGCCGCAATGCCCGCTTCTGTTTTCTCCTGCTCAGATCCCGCCGCAGGAATTTCAAAGGAGACAAGGTCATTTTATATCTTAAAACAACATAGTTAATAATAATCATCAACAGCACAGGAATAACTGTCGTCATCAAAAACGCTTCGCCGCTCCATATCGTTTCATAGGTCGGCAGACTGTAGCTGCCATAATACATGGACACGCAGACATCTTTAAACACCGTATAGCCGAGAATATTGCCGACTACAGCGCCCACTGCCGTGACAAGCAGCGGCATCGCCATATAATGCCGAATGAGTTCGCCCCGCGTATAGCCCGAAGCCCTCAATGTTCCGATGACATTCGCCTCTTTATTAATGGTATTGCTGATGGTGATTCCAAAAACAAAGGCCATGATCACGATAACAATATACAACAGAGCAACCATCATTGCCCTGTCGCTGCCCATGTCCTCCCCCGTAAACTGAATCGCCTGATTCAGATAGCAGGGCACAAAAGCTTCCAGCGACGCCTCGCTGCTGATCCGCTTCATTAAATCCTCGGACATCTGCTTTTCTTCCGCTTCATCCGCAGGCGGATTATCGTATTTCCACGAATAGCTGTAATTCAATTTTTCCTCATCAAAGGCATCAAATTCTTCCCCTGTGACTACGGAAACTCCGAATTTCACTGAATCAAACATCGAATCATTATTATTCGAAAAGAGGCAGCTGTAATCGGAAAGGGCAACCAACCCTGTCACTGTCCAGGAGCGATTTTCACTTTCCAGAATATCTCCCACCTGAATTTTATTATTATCCGCATACATACGGTCAATGGCAATTTCTCCGGTATTTTCCGGCAGAGCGCCTTCCATAAGGCATACCCTATTCACTTCTTCCCGATTCTTGAAAATCCGAAGCGTACTGCCATTCTTCAACGCTTCCTCGGCATAAAAATTATCAAACAATGTCACGCCAAAGGACTGAATCGTTTTCTTCAGAGCCTTATTGGCCTTATCCGCCAGCCTGAAATTGCCATCCTCAATGTTATATTTTTCAAAACCTTCATTATAAGCCCGGATCATACTCCCATCGGCCACCAGAAAACCGGAAACAAATCCGATCGTTCCGACAAGCAGAAGAAAAATAACCAGATATTTTCCGAGTTCACTTTTCAATTCCCGCAGCAGCCGTTTTCTTAAAGGATTTTTCATAGGACGCCTCCCTACCATTCCAGTTCCGCTGCCGGAATACGCTGTCCGTTCCGATAATTTTTGCGGATATTCCCATCTCTCAGATGAACAACCCGGTCCGCCATGCCCTTAATGGCGTCGTTATGGGTCACCATGATCACCGTATTCCCATACTTCTGATTGACCGTCTCTATCAACTTCAATATTTCTTTGGAAGTCTGATAATCCAAAGCGCCCGTCGGCTCGTCGCACAATAAAATATCCGGGTTCTTCACAACCGCCCGGCCGATGGCCGTCCGCTGCTGCTGTCCTCCGGAAAGCTGATTCGGTATTTTATGCCGATGCTCATACAGGCCAAGCGTATGTAAAAGTTCATCCACATTTAAAGGGCTCTCGCTTAAATAAGCGCCCACTTCGATATTCTCCCGGACTGTCAGATTTGGGATGAGATTATACATCTGAAAAATATATCCCAAATGCTTTCTCCGGTATAAAGTCAATCCCTTTTCCTTCATATCCGCCGTCCGCTCGCCATTAATCCATATATCTCCGCCGTCGGCACTGTCGATACCGCCGATAATGTTCAGCAGCGTTGATTTTCCGGAACCGGAAGGCCCCAAAAGAACACAGATCTCTCCTTTTTCCACAGAAAAATTTATGCCCTTCAAAACATCCACCCGGTTGGATTCTTCACCGTAACTCTTTTTTAAATCATGAATCTCCAAAAACATTTTTCTACCTCTCATTGACCGCTTCGGTTAGTTTTGACAAACCCATATCTAGCATACCACATTTGAGGTAAAAAAGACAGTTTTAGTTGATAAATTTATTCAATAACATCAAATAAAAAATCTATTTTGTCATAAAAATACCGGTCTCCCAACCGCCAGCTTTTTTGTCTGGCTTTTGGAAGACCGGTAAATAATTTTTTATTCCTCTGTACTATTTGCTTTTTCAATACTTACAACCGCGGTTTTCCGCATCGGAATCCGACAATGTCTGTCTCCACCGAATTCTACGATCAGGATATCCCCGCTGACATCAATAACAACACCGAACAGTCCGCCGCTGGTCTCAATGCTGTCGCCAACCTCCAGGGCATCCAGCATAGCCTGCATTTTCTTTTCCTGCTTTTTCTGTGGACGAATGGATAAAAAGTATAAAACAACTCCATAAACGGCTAATAAGCCGATCACCCAAATCCAGTAACTACCTTCCATAAAACGATTCCTCCTAAATTAATTTTCTTCTTTCATCTCAAAGCCTTCCAGCTTCGCTTTTTTATAAGACGCATATCGATGTTCCTCGATAGCCGCTCGAATCTCTTCCATCATTGTATTATAAAAATACAAATTGTGCAAGACGCAAAGACGCATTCCGAGCATTTCTTTTGCTTTTAAAAGATGACGGATATAAGCCCTGCTGTAATTCTGACAGGCCGGACAACCGCAGCCTTCTTCAATTGGACGTTCATCCAGCTCATACTTGGCATTGAAAAGATTCATTTTGCCATGATTCGTATAAACATGGCCGTGACGGCCGTTTCTCGACGGATAAACGCAGTCAAAGAAGTCCACACCCCTGTCGACGCCCTCCAGGATATTGGCCGGAGTACCCACACCCATAAGATAGGTTGGTTTCTCCTTCGGCAGGTACGGCACCGTTTCCTCAAGAATATAATACATCTCTTCATGGGTCTCGCCAACGGCCAGACCGCCCACGGCATAACCGTCCAGATCCAGCTCAGAAATCCGTTTGGCATGCTCCACACGAATGTCCGCAAAGGTTCCGCCCTGATTAATGCCAAAAAGCATCTGTTTTGAATTAATCGTATCCGGCAGACTGTTCAATCGCTGCATTTCCGCTTTGCACCGGTGAAGCCACCGAGTCGTGCGGTCCACCGAATTTTGTATATATTCCCTGTCGGCCAGAGACGGCGCACATTCATCGAAAGCCATGGCAATCGTGGACGCCAGATTGGACTGAATCTGCATACTCTGCTCCGGGCCCATAAAAATCTTATGGCCGTCAATATGGGAATTGAAATAAACGCCCTCTTCTTTAATCTTTCTCAGACTTGTCAGGGAAAATACCTGAAACCCGCCCGAATCGGTCAAAATCGGCTTGTCCCAATTCATAAATTTATGGAGACCTCCCAGTTTTTTTACCACCGTATCCCCCGGGCGCAGATGCAGATGATAAGTATTCGATAATTCCACCTGGGTCTTAATCTGCTGCAGATCCGTCGTGGCCACCGCGCCTTTAATCGCCGCCGCCGTTCCCACGTTCATAAATACCGGCGTTTGAATCGTCCCATGGACTGTGGTAAATTCGCCCCGCTTGGCTCTTCCATCTGTCGTCAATAATTTATACATAAAGTCCCCCTTATCCGCTGACTTTCAAATTTCAGACTAACACTACCAGTATACCTTTAACCGGATTTTTTCGCAACAGCTAAATTTTAATTTTTTTAACCGGATTTTTTCGTTCATCCCATCGCAAAAGAAAAGAGCCGCCCTGCCGGCAATTTCCCGGCAAAACAGCTCCGTTTCTTCATAAATATTCTGCTTGATCTCATAAATTCAGGTTCGCTTCGCAAGTCCGCAATGATGTCCGCAATTCAAGTTATCCATGATGTCCGCCTCGCAAGTCCGTTATTCAGGTCCGCAATGATGTCCGCTCCGCAAGTTGGTTATATCTAAATAATTTTAGATAGCATATTTTTCAAGTACTTCATTCAAGCCAGCATTTTCACCGTCAAAATCAACAGTAATCGGATGTCTCGGATCCAGACTGAGAATACCTAAGACCGATTTTGCATCCAACGCGATCCGATTATAGTATACATCAATGTCGAAATCACACTTTACAGCAGCACGAACGAATTCCTTTGCTCCGTTAATGTCCTGTAATTTAATCTGGGTCTTCATAAATTACACCTCCAAACGAAATAACTCCGATGGCATTTCCTATATGGCATCGCCGAGTTACGTTTTAATTGTTTTACCATGAAATCCATTATTTGTCAAAACCGCCTTTTCATGGACAAATTCTGTCTTTTTTAGGCATTAAGTTAAAACCCCATTGTTCTAATAGGCATTTTTTTTAGATGAATAATCATACATCCGGTACTTTTTTTCATAATACCTCACGAATATCACAATAATTGTTTGCATACTCGCTATAAATTCGTTATAATGATACATAAAATAAATTCAGAGGTGAAAATATTATGTTTGGTTCCAGCATTGGAAATATATTTAAGATAACAACCTGGGGAGAATCCCATGGAAGGGCTGTCGGTGTCGTGGTGGACGGCTGCCCGGCCGGCCTGCCTCTCTCGGAAGAAGATATTCAAATCTTTTTAAATCGCCGCAAGCCGGGCCAGTCTCCCTATGCCACACCGAGAAATGAAGCAGATAAGGTAGAAATTCTCTCCGGCATCTTTGAGGGAAAAACAACCGGGACACCGATTTCCATGCTCGTTTGGAATACATCGGCCCGTTCTTCCGATTATTCGGAGATTGCCAAATACTACCGTCCGGGACATGCCGACTATACTTTTGAGCAGAAATACGGTTTCCGCGATTACCGCGGCGGCGGACGCTCCTCCGCCCGTGAAACTGTCGCCAGAGTAGCCGCCGGAGCCATTGCTTCCAAATTTTTAAACAGCCTCGGCATAAAACTTCAGGCCTACACCCGGAGTATCGGCCCCGTCAGCATTGATGAAACGGCCAAAGATTTCTCCGAAATCTATAAAAATCCGTTAAATATGCCGGATAGAGAGGCCGCCGCCAAAGCAGAAGCCCTGCTCAAAGAAATGATGGCTGCCAGAGATTCTATCGGAGGCACGATTGACTGCGAGATCACCGGCCTTCCTGTCGGCTTGGGCGAAACGGTTTTTGAAAAGCTGGATGCCAATCTTGCCAAGGCAATGATGTCCATCGGCGCTGTGAAGGGGGTGGAGATCGGTGACGGTTTCCGTGCGGCGTTTGCCTATGGTTCTCAAAATAATGACGCTTTCTATATGGAAAACGGCCGCGTGGCAAAAAAGACAAATCACTCCGGCGGTACCCTCGGCGGCATGAGCGATGGCTCGCCGGTTCATCTCCGCGTTGCCGTCAAACCAACTCCTTCGATCTTCCAATCTCAGAAAACCGTGAATAATTCGGATGAAGATATTGAAATTCAGATCAAGGGCAGGCATGACCCGGTAATCGTTCCGAGGGCTGTTGTTGTCGTCGAAGCCATGGCGGCAATTACCGTTATGGATGCTTTGCTCGCCAATATGACATCCCGAATGGATCGGATCCTGAAATTTTATAAAACTCTTGAATAAACAGCCAAAGGCGGAATCAGTTTTTCTCTGATTCCGCCCGGGATACATATTCCTCCAGACACAGTCCCGAATTCCGAATGGCCTCGGCATTTTCCCGGCCCACATAGCGATAGTGCCACGGCTCATAACTGATGCCTGTAATCTCTTCCTTATCCTTTGGATAACGGGGAATAAAACCATATTCATAACAATGCGCCATCAGCCACCGCTGTGTCGGCGTATCCTCCTGCGCCTCTTCCAACCGCTGATTTTCCACAGACACGATGTCCAGCGCCAGGCCAAGTTCATGCTCACTTGTTCCCGGCACAGCCACCCACCGGGCCGCCTGAATTTCCGCTTCACTCTTTGAATACCCCTGTTTGACATAGTTTGCAGTTTCATCTTTAAAGAGCTGTTCCTGAGTTTCATAGCTCCGCCAGGAGGAACAGATATAAGGCTCAAGACCTTCCGCCCGGGCATCATCCATCATTTCCTGCAGATCCGGATAAGCACGGCTGTCAATACTCTGTCCGTTATTCAGTTCGACCAATTCATACTGCCAGTCCTCCGGCATTGGATGGTCCCCATTGACCAGTGTCAAAAGCACATCCTCCGAAACATTTGTCCGCCCTGAAGCGCCGGATGTTTCTCCTTTTCCCGACCTCTGAGCAGAAACATGTCCAATAATAAAAGCCGCCATGATGACAACCGACAGCATCACTACCCACAGGATATATCTGCCCAAAATATGCAATCTGTTTATTTTTTTTCTTCTCATTTCCTCACCATCTTTCTTTTAATAGAGACAGTGTAAAATGAGAAAACATAAAAACTGCCGCAAATTGCCATCAAAACTGCATCATTTTAAATTATTTCAATCCTATATACCATGGCATATTCAAAATATCATAATAGCTTTCAAATTCCTCCCGGGATAATCCAAGATATTCCTGAAAATTCCGGATCATTTCATCCAGGCCCATCAGATCCAGACTCCCATCAACTTCCCCGGCAGCTGCCCCGGAAACTTCGCCCGGGCCGCCAAGCATATCGTAGCTTTCCCAGTAGAGATTGTACTCATAAATCTGCCCTGTTTCCATATCCATCAATATGTCCGCCATCCCTACATCCGTATACAAATGAAGCCACATAAGATTGACGGACCGGCTCATATCCTGAGTATCCACAAAGGTAAAAAAATCGGCGCCGATGAGCTCACAGTTTTCCACCGGGAACTCCATGATCGCCTGCATTTTTATAAGCTTCTCCAATTCTTCTCTGGCCTTATCCATGATATCCGCATCACTGGCCGCAGTGGAAACTCCGCCGTTGACCTGGCTGATCCTCCTGCTTCCCGCACGCACACTCGCGATCATCTCCAGTTTTTCAGCCACAGATAACGATGCCTTTGAATACTCCATCGATACATTTTCAGGCAATTCTTCCGTGACAACCCGATTTATCAGCGCTTTTTCTTCAATTCCCGTAAACAGAGCCGGCATGGATATAAAAAAGGCCAATAACAAAACGGCTGCCAAAAACGGCCCCGCTTTCTCAATCCGCTTCATCACGTTTCACCTCCGTCAAAAATACCCGGACACAGGTTCCTTTCCCCGGAGTACTCTCATAAAACATCTGCCCGTGATGAACCTCCATAATGGCCGTACACACGGCAAGCCCCAGTCCGGCGCCGCCGCGCCCCCGGGAACGGGCTTTGTTGACCATATAAAACGCCTCGCTGATCTTTGCCAGCTCCTCTGCCGGAATACCGCAGCCATTGTCCTTCACTCCAATCTCATAGCCGCCTTTCACTCTTTTTCCGGAGAGAACAACCTGGCCACCGGCGCCGTCAATGGCTTTCCGCGCATTATCCAACAGATTAATGCAGACGGTTTTCATCAAATCCGGCTCAATAACCAGTTTCCCCTCCCGGATTTCCGCAATAAATCGAATGCCGTCCGCCTGCATGGCCGGAAACACCGTATCATAGACCGATGTCAGAAAACGCTTTGCCGACACTCTCCGCATTTTAAAATCCTGCCGCTTCAAAACCGTAAGCTGCATGAGTTTTTCGGACATCACCTGCAGCCGTTTCCCTTCCTGAAAAATCTGATTTGCCAAAAGGACGATCTGCTCCTCTGTCATCCGTTTGGAGCGGAGCATGTCCGCATATCCGATAATTGAAGTCAGCGGCGTTTTCAATTCATGATCAAAATTCCCCACAAACATTTCCTGCCGCCGTGCATATTCCTTTAAAACAGCCATGTTCTCAGAAAGCCGAACCGCCATACAGTTGAAATCCTCTGCCAGCTGACCGATCTCATCATGACTGCCAACCTTTACCGGCTTCATATCGCTGCCCTCAGCCAGCCGCCGCGTCGCCTGAGACAAAAGCCGGATCGGCCGGACAAGCCAGTAGGAAATGATAAAAATAACCACGCCGCCCACCAGAAACAGCAAACCCATAATTATAGAAAAAGTCCGGGTATATCCGGCCTGATTCTCAAAAACGCCCGTAATATCCCTGTAATTCTCAATATAATAATCTTTATTTAAAAGTTTTACCGGTCGGGCGCAATGAATCATATATTGACCGTCCACCTCGCGGATCTCATATCCGCGCTGCTGCATATTCAGCTTCTTCACAAGGCTGTCATCCAACCCTTTTTTTCGGCTTCCACAGATGAGCTCACCATTCGAATCACTGAAGCAAAAAGGGATCACCCCTTCCGTCGTCTGAATTGTTAATGCTTTTGTCAATAGATCTTTATAATCTGCCTCTTCCTCTTCCGATTCTATCCCCCACATCAACGATATACTGGACATTTCCATAGACCATGCCAGTCCCTGATTCAAAGAAAAACAGAGCATATCATTTTCCCGATAGGTCGCCTCCACTTCCTGCTCTACGGAATTCCTGAAACTGGAATAGATCAGCACATAGCCGCTGACTCCCACAAAAAACTCCGTGACAAGAATAATGCTGAAAAATAATTTCCAAAAAAATTTCACTCATCCACCTCCAGGCGGTATCCGATTTTATAAACCGGAACAATCTTGGATTCCAGGCCAAGTTTTTTCCGCATCCGCTGAACATGTAAATCCACGGTCCGGCTTTCACCCATGTACATTTCTCCCCAGACACTCTCATAAATTCTGTCCCGGAACAGAGCAATATTTTTATTCCTCAAAAACAGCAGAAGGAGTTCATATTCCTTTGCCGTCAGATTCACTGTCTGCCCGGCTTTCTTTACCACCCTCGAAAAGGTATCTACCGTAATATCATAAACCGATAAAACACGGGAGGTTTTATTATACCTCCGAAGAACCGTTTCTATCCGGGCCAGCAGCTCGATGATCTCAAAAGGCTTCACAATATAATCCTCAGCCCCGAGCTTTAACCCCTTCACCCGGTCCATCACATCCGACTTTGCCGTCAGAAAAATGACCGGTATATTCATCGGACGAATGTATTCCATCAACTCATAGCCGCTGATCTTCGGCAGCATGATATCCAGTATGATTAAATCAAAATTCTCCCTCTCAAGTATATCCGCCGCTCTTTCCCCATCCTCCGCACAAACGCAGAAATAGCCGGCATCCACAAGATTCAGCCGAATCAGCTCTAATATGGACTTTTCATCCTCAACAATTAAAATCCGATTCATCATACACACCTTCCTTTTCCGCCATTTTACATCCTTCCTGCATCATTTTTGCATCTTAATCATAAAAGGATGCTTTAAAATAAGATTTCCTCATTTTAAAGCATCCCCGATAACTATTTCAACTTTTTAACCGCAATACAAGTCGGACAAGGCACATGGATCGGCTTACCCTTCATGTAAATATATCCCTTTTCATAATCAACGCCGAACAGTGTGATCGAATTCGATTCCTGATTAACGGAGGCAAAATGCTTTCCATCCGGGAAGAGGTAAATATCCCTCGGATAAATCCCGCTGACCGGAAGCACGCAAAGCTTATCCATTTTCTTTTCATCATCGATTTTATAGATAGCCACACTGTTGTCGCCCGAGTTCGTCACAAACAGATACCTGTCATCCTCCGTGATCTTTAATGTTACCGCACAGTTGTCCTCCGTAAAATTCGGCGGCAGCGTTGACCGCTGCGCAAGCTTCTCAAACTTCGGTCCCTTCTTTCCCATGGAATAGGCATACTCTGTCACCATATTGGCATTTTCATGAGTCAGATAAATATACTTTTTATCATGAGAAAATATAATATGTTTCGGCCCCGAATCAATCTCGCAGCGGATAATATCTTTCAGCCCGATCGTACCGCGAACCCGGTCAAACTCATAAACCTTTATCTGATCCATTCCCAGATCCACAGCAAGAATGTATTTTTCATCCGGCGTGAACAGCGCACAGTTTACATGGCAGCGGTTATTTCTTGAAATAACACTTCCCGGACTCTTCATAAAAACCTCATCCGTCACATCGCCTACCGTGCCGTCCGGATTCAAACGGGAAATTGTCAGTTTACCGTCATAATACCCGGCGCTTATAAGATATTCATTGGCAGAATCCACCTGCAGATAACACGGCCGCAGTCCCTGAACCGAATGACGGTTCAGATAATCCAGACTCCCATCCTCATAAACCTTAAAGGCCGCAACACCTTCATCACAATTCGTATACAAATATTCTCCATTCGCAGACAATGTCAGAAAGGATGGATTGGTAATCTCCACAATTCCCTGCTTTTCAAAAGACGGCGAATCCCCGTTAAAATCATACATATAGATGCCTTTACTCTCTCCACGGGTATAAGACCCCACATAAGCCCTGTATTTGTTCATGCTTTTCCTCCTGTTATTCCTTTTCCATCACCGTACGTTTATTTTCAAATTCTGTCAATCTTTGATTGTAGGCCTCTTTCATCGCCTCCGCATAGGCCAGCTTTGGCTTTTCCACGCCCATATGGTACATCAGATACTGGGTAAAATACGGATTCATCACCAGCAGCGGCCCCAGCAGGTAAGTACCGATAAAGTTTCTGCGCCGCACACCCTCATAGGCCGTGGTCCGATTAATCCCTGTTCCGCGAATTCCCTTCGCAAAATAACAATGTTCATTTGCACCATAGGCCATCGACGACTGAATTTTACAGCCCACAACTTTTCTCTGATTAAACTCCCCGTAATAATTCCCGATAAAATAACCATCGGATACACGGACTGACGAAAAATCAAAGATATTTAATCCCGGAATCTTTCTCTCGCCATCAATAATTTCCCTGAACAATACTTCCATTGCATTTCCCGTAAAAAGAAAACAGGTCTTCCGGTGAATCAATTCCTCGATTCTGTCTTTGTATGGCAAAAGCTTCTGAATCACTATTTCCTGAGCATATAAAGTCATTGGCCCCATATAGATAAGATTCATATCATCCACAGCAAAAGCCGGCTCACTGTTCAGGGAAGTCTCAATAAATTCCGCATCCGGCAGACATGCCTTTAAATACATTATATTACCGTAATCTCCAAAGAGATGGCCATATTCCGGAAATAATATTTCTATTTTCATTTTATTTCCCTCTCTTTCATGATACGCTGAAGCAAATGCTCCTTAATCTCCTTCGCCTTCGCATCTGTTCCCTGTCCATATATAACATAGATATTATCCACATCCTCAATATCAACTAATTTTACAATATCCTCCGGATGAAACGCACAAGTAATTCGTTCCTCATTAATTCCTGCCAAAAGAAGACGTACCCAATAATCATAACACCGGTTTCCGGCGCTCATCACCTGCCGGATGCCTGCCCGCTTTAACGGTTCATAATCCACCTCATAAAGCCATGCTGTATTCTCTGAGGCTTTCACCTGCTCCTGCTGATTGTAATCCATAAGAACGACTGCGCAGTCATCTCTTTGTTTTCCAATCCACTCAAGTATATGCGAACAAACGGCCGGACTCTGCGCCTCCCCATGACACATAAAAACTTTCTTACTCCCAACGGTATCCACATGGCTGCAAATGGTAAATTTCTCCGCACTTTTCAGTCCTTCCGCAATCTGCGTATAACCCATACCCAATTGATGCAAGAGAACAATCGCCATTGCCTCATTGCTTATATCTGCTTTTGTCGGACCAAGTAAACGATAATTCTCCATTTTTTCTTCAATTTTCAAAACAAATGTCTCATTTTCTACATCCACCGAAATAACTTCATAACCATTTCCCTCTGAGATTAACTTCGTATTTTCAAAAACAGACATATCCGTCTCTTTTTCAATACCATCCATCCATCCCTTTTGATTCCAGAAACCTGTATAAATATTTGTATATACCAGAATATCCGGAGCCATTTTTTCATATAGCTGTACTATATCCTTTTCATCCACCTCCATCAACGCCAGGCTGCATCCCATCTGCCCAGAAACACTTTTCCCCGAGCGCAAAACCGATGCCACCGTCTCAATCGTATTCCCTTTTGACATATTCCACATAAAATCACAGGCATTTTCTTTAAGCACATGACCAGCCAGATTCAAAACCGTTGTTTTTCCTTTCGTTCCGCTGACATACACTAATGTTGCCGGTTTATTCACCTGCTCAAAGATTTCCTGAACAGGCTTCCCACCTCTAATGAGTTTTAATATAGAATTCTTAAATCCTGATGTGTTTTTTCCCATGTTACAAACTCCATCCTTATGTCTGAGTATTTTTTAAAATTTAACTTTAGGATCCATAAACTCCTTCATACGTCGCTCATAAGCTTCCATAATGACCGTCTCAAAAGCCAGCTTTGGATTCTCAATCCCCATTACCTGCATCAGATATTTTGTAAATAATGGATTAAGTATAAGAAATGGACCGACAAGATAGGTTCCATAAAACTGATGTACATGAATACCTTCTGTATCAACGGAAGAATTCATGCCGGTGCCTCTATCGACCTGAATAAAGCTATATTTAAAATTGTCACTGTAAGCCATGGAGAACTGAGTTTTAAAACCAATAATAGGCATATCCCCAAAATGTCCGCGAACCAGTCCATTAAATCGGTGCATCATGTTCCGCTTTGCATAAAAATCAAATATAGCCAATCCCTTTTCTTTTGTACCGTCTTCATTTTCAATCCAGCGTCCAAAAACTTCCAACGCATTACTGGTAATAAGAAAAGGAACATCCTTTTTAATTAGCTCAACAATCCTTTCTCTATAAGGAAACAATTTATTTATTATCATTGACTGAACCCGCTCCGTCATAGCACCCATATAAATCAAATCCACTGATTCCCTGACAAATGCAGGTTCAGACATATAATCCGTATATATAAATTCAGCTTCCGGCAAACATTGTCTCAAATATTTCATGTTCGAAGAGTCTGCAAACAGATTACAATACTCCGGAAAAAGAACTTCAATCTTCATTGTGCTTTCTCTCCTCCTTCTTCCAATCGTTTTTTCAAATTCTGATATACCTTTTCTGCATATTCCACCGTATAAACATCATATAGCAAATAAATTTTATCTGACAGCGAAATGTCAACATAATCTGCTGCATCCACTTCCTTTTCACAGCAAACAATCTTCTCTTCAGGTATACCAGCCATCAACAGCCTCAGATGATAATCTGCATTTCGAGCCCCTGTAAGTACAATCTGTTTTACTGAATTATTATTTAAAAATTCAAAATCAATATCAAAAATCCAGGCGATATTTTCACTGGTTTCTTTTGCATCAAAAAAATCGTCTACCATACATACAACGGTTTTGGTTCCCTGCTCATGCTGTATAAAATCACAGACTCTGGAACATGCGATCGGATTCTGGCCCTTTGCAAGATTCATTATCAATTCCCTGCCATTCACCATTTCAGAACTATAACGCGATGCAGCCACTTTTACTTTTTCAAAAGATTCCTGAATCTGTGGCATTTTCAATCCCAATTCTGATAAGAGTGAAATCGCCGCAATCATATTATAAATATCCGTCACATTATTTCCGATCAATTTAAAGTCATAAGTTCCATCCGGAGTCTTTACGAGGCATCTCTGACTGTCATAATCAATTTTCTCTACTGAATAATCCATCTCCGGTGACCCAAAATCACAATTCGGACAATGGGCCCGTCCAATATGATTATAACGGATATACTCATATTTAAGCATAGCTCCACAATTTGGACAAGCCACAATATCTTTAATAATATTATCCGAACTGCTGTGACCATCCGGGCAATGAATTCCGAAATAGCACCGTTCATTTCCCACAGCCAAATGATTGCTGATTAAATCCTCACCATTTAAAATAAGTTTAGTATGCCTCGGTATCTGACTGTTTAAAACATTGAAAATAAATTCCGCATGGGCATTACGTTTATAAGAATCTCTAAATAAATTTGTGCAAAGCAAATAATCCGGCGGCATATATGGGTAAATTAATGGTGAATAGCGTTCATCTACTTCTAAAATTGCCAGTTTGCACCTGGATTTACCAAAAAAACTGCTTTTGGAAAGAAGAGCAGAAATAACTCCCTCACTGACATTACTGCCTGAGGCATTATTAATATAATCATAGCCATTATCTTTCAACACTTCTGCCGTCAGATTAGATACCGTTGTTTTACCATTTGTTCCAGTTATATATACAAGGCGCTCCGGCTTTTCCAGATGCCCGAGAAAATCCGGGCAAAGTTTATTGGCCATCCATCCCGGCAGATGGGTTGCATTTCGTCCTAAAATCTTTAATATTTTTGTCGCTATTTTTACAATAGAAATCGTCACATAAAAACGTATTTTGCTTGTTTTCATCGATTGACTCCTCCCCTTATCTTTTCGTCACGTTCCATTTTACACTTATACCCCTTAAAATTCAACAAGAATTGCGTTTTCTTTCATTCTCTTATATAATATTCCTATATATTAAAGAAATAAAAGGAGACCGTTTATGGAAAAAATAACCAGCTTTACGATTGATCATTTAAAACTGCTTCCGGGAATATATGTATCGCGAAAGGATGCGGTCGGCGCGGAAACTGTAACCACCTTTGACATCCGTATGACCCGCCCGAATTATGAGCCGGTCATGAATACGGCGGAAATTCACACCATAGAACATCTGGCGGCGACTTTCCTGAGAAATCATCCTCAATATGGCCCGAAAACCGTCTACTTCGGTCCAATGGGCTGCCGAACCGGATTTTATTTACTTTTAAGCGGCGATTACGAATCCAAGGATATTGTTCCTCTGATGAAGGAAATGTTCTTATTTATCAGGGATTTTGACGGTGAAGTTCCCGGCGCTTGTGCAAAGGACTGCGGCAATTTCCGGGATATGAATCTGCCGATGGCGAATTACCTGGCCGATAAATTTTTAAAAGAAGTTCTGGAAAATATCGGCAATGAACGCCTCATCTACCCGGAATGATCCATTATCCGCCAAAAATCGCCCGGCAGAATAAATTCCACCCTTTTGCTTCAAACTAACAATATATCGGAGCAAAGGAGGTTCCTTATGACTTTTTATGACGGAAACAAAAAGGTACACCATTGGTTCCCGCGAGTCCACCGAATGTCGGATGATTACACGGATTACAGTGATACCCCGGACACTATGCTTGTGGATGACAGGCATGACTTGCCTTATATCGGCGATTTTCCGCCGGAGGACGACTATTCCGGGCAACATTTCTATTAAAAGAATCAGGGCTGAGACGTTTTATGACTCTGCCCTGATTTTTATTTTTAAATATATTTTCCGCGAAGAAGAACAATGCTGTGCCCCTCCAGGATGATCTGTCCGTCATCCAGCAGGGAGCCCGGAACATTGGACTCGGCCGTATCCAGATAGACACGCCACAGGCCTTTTTTCGGCAGCCCCGGCAGAGAAAATATTTCCTTTGTAAAATTCATATTATAAGCAAAATACCATGCCTCGCCGTTCTCCGCATACATACATCCGATACAGCGGTTCCAGTTTGCTTCATAAACAAACCACGGTACTTTTCCATGAAAGGAAAAATCCGGCAGACCGTTGGCCGACTTATCCGTCTGAGCAAAAGGCTTCTCCGGATGCAGCAGCCGATCTGTCATGCGCAATTCGATCATCTTTACAGCAAAATCATACAGCCATTCATTTTTTTGCAGTAAATTCCAGTTCAGCCATGAAACGCTGTTATCCTGGCACCAGGCATTATTATTTCCCTTCTGGCTGTTCCCAAATTCATCCCCCGCATAGATCAGCGGCGTTCCCTGCTGGAAAATATTCAGAATCCAGGCATTTTTCAACTGCTGCCGCCGCAGCCGAAGAACATCCCGTTTCCGGCTCGTTCCCTCCGCTCCGCAGTTCCAGCTGAAATTCCATGAGGACCCGTCCAGATTCTCCTCACCGTTTGCCTCATTATGGCGGTTGTCATAGCTGACCAGGTCCATCATCGTAAATCCATTATTGTTTGTCATATACTGGATGTTTCCCTGAGCATCGGAGCGATTCAAAATCTGCATCATGAAATCACCGGCGCAGCCCTCGTTCCCCCGCAGGAAACGACGCATGCTGTCCTGAAAACCGTTATGATAAACGGCCCGGCGCCGGCCCGACATGTTTTTATCCGAAAATCCGTTAAAATCTTCGCTCATCACTTTGGTTTCCGCCAAAATACCATCCGCTAAAACCTCCCGGAGACGGGTGGACGTCTGATTCAGATGAAAACCATCGATGTGATAATCGAGAACCCACCGGCGCAGGCAGGCCATCTGAAAGTCCGCCGTTTCCTTTCCGGTAAAAAACAGTTCCATATAAACCTCGATGCCTTCGCGGTGCATCGCCCGCACCAGCGCCTTCAGACTTTCCCCGGCGTTTTCCGGCTCGGCTCCATATTCCGGCTTTACGGCCATAAAATGGGCCGGACCATAGCCCCAGTAATTTTTACGTCCTGCCGCATCCTCCGGATTCTCCACATCAAAATCATATACGGGCATAAGTTCCACACCATTGATTCCCAAAGCTTT
The DNA here is from genome assembly GCF_048388605.1 of Frisingicoccus sp. Taxonomy (GTDB): domain Bacteria; phylum Bacillota; class Clostridia; order Lachnospirales; family Lachnospiraceae; genus Frisingicoccus. The sequence continues at coordinate 22,173 of NZ_DBGCTU010000045.1, forward strand.
CAAATAAGGTATTTTTTCGATAACGCCTTCAAAGGTCCCCCGATGCTTTACCCGGGAGGACGCATGTTTTGTAAAGCCCCTGACATGCAGCTTATAGATGATCAGCTCATCAAAATCCAGGCCCGGAAATGCATCTTCTCCCCAATCATAATCCTTTTCCTTAAAGAGATAAATCCTTTCTCCCTTTATACGCCTCAATGCTTTGGCATAGGGCATGGAGACCGGCTGCCCGCCATATAAAATCTGATAACCGTAATCTTCTATATCCATCCGGTCATCCCGCATATCCGATGCTTCCCACTCTAAGGCGATGCTGTATATCCGGGCAAAACGCCAGTTTTTATCAATCGGCAGTTCCTCTTCCCCGCGGCTTTTTAGATTATATATTTTCAGGATAAGATTTTTCTCCGCCGGACATGCGGGTTTCCCGCTTCTCCGGCTTGGCCTCTCCTCCGGAAGTTCAAAGGTTATATTTATCTTCTTATCTCTTATAGTAATTCCATAGGGCCATGGCTCTCCCCGGCTTATCTTCCAAGACATCCATCCCCCTCCTTCACGATTAAAGTTCAAAGTATCTTTCCAGAACACGGGAAACCTCTTTGATATCGATTGGTTTCGCTATATGGGCATTCATACCATGCTTGATACATCTCTGAATATCCTCCGAAAATGCGTCGGCCGTCATGGCTATGATCGGCAGATCGGCATCCGGGCGGTTCATACCGCGGATAGAATCTGACGCTTCATATCCGTCCATGACCGGCATTCGGATATCCATCAAGATCGCATCATAAAATCCCACTTCCGACTGACTGAATTTATCCACACAGATCCGGCCGTTTTCCGCCCATTCCAGTTCCATTCCCAATTCCCGGAGCAGCTCGCTGACAATCTCCCAGTTTAATTCGTTATCTTCCGCAACCAGCAGCCGACGGCCGGAGAAATCATGCTCCGACGGCTTCGGCACAGATGATATATGTTCCGATGCTCCTGTATACGGCTTTAATCCGTAATACAATGTTGACTTAAACAAAGGCTTTGACAAAAATCCACTGATTCCGGCAGCCCGTGCCTCCGCCTCGATTTCATTGCAGTCATAAGCGGAAATCAACAAAATCGGAACATCCGCACCCAATTCTCTGCGAAGTTCCCTGGCTGTTCGGATGCCGTCCATCCCCGGAAGCTTCCAGTCGAGAAGGATCACCTGATAATCATCATGGATACTGTGATGCCGGTTCACCATTTCGATAGCGGTTTCACCATCCAGCGCCCATTCCGCCTCAATGCCGATGGAATTCAGGGAAGCCACCGTACTCTCGCACAGCTGCTGATCATCATCCACCACAAGCATCGTAATATTCGGAAGATGCATCGTTTCCTCCCGCTCCTCCGCTTTTTCAAAGTCCAGAGTAACGCAAAATTCCGTTCCCTTCCCCTGAACGCTCTTAACCTGAATATCTCCCTTCATGGCATCCACAATGTATTTTGTAATAGCCATTCCTAAGCCGGTTCCCTCTGTCTTCTGTACACGCTTACTGTCCTCCCGTGTAAAGGAGTCAAAAAGATGTTCCTGGAATTCCTCAGACATTCCGATGCCGTTATCCTTAACCCGGATCAAAATGCGGACATAATCATTCCCCTTCGGAGATTCTTCCTCATGAAGAGACACTTCAATGGAACCGCCCTCCGGAGTGAATTTAACCGCATTGGACAGCAGATTCAACAGGATCTGATTCAGCCGGACACTGTCGCAGCGTACATTTTCTGAAGAAATATTATAAATGAAAACATTAAACTTTTGCTGTTTCTCCCGAATCTGAGGCTGGATAATATTGATGAGGCTTTCCATCGCCTCTCTCAGGGATACCAACTCCTTATTGAGCGTCATTTTTCCGCTCTCAATTTTTGACATATCCAGCACATCATTGATCAATCCGAGCAGATGTTTGCTTGACAGGGCTATTTTTCTGAGACAATCGTGCACCTTCTTGCTGTCCTGGATATTGGCCATGGCAATGGCTGTCATGCCGACGATGGCATTCATCGGGGTACGGATATCGTGGCTCATATTTGAAAGAAATTCACCCTTGGACCGGCTGGCTTTTTCCGCCATCCGCCGGGCCTCTTCCAATTCCTGCATCTGCTTCCGGCTCATCCTGATATATTTCCAGAAAACGAGAGCAAGCGCAACCAGTATAAGGGCGCAGCCTGCCACAAAAACATTCAGCGACCGTCTTCCCATAGACTCAATTGTGCGGTCCAGCGTTCCATAAGGCATAACTGTCACCAGATACCACTCGGACATCGGCAGCTTAGAGCAATACATCTGGCGCCTTTCCCCGTAAATTTTAAGCATGGAAGCATAATCCTCATCATTCTCCATGGCTGTCTGCAGCTCAGAGATCAACTGCTCTGTCGGCTTTCCGTCAATTTCTTCATAAAGCGCTCGGATCCGTTTAAAATAACTATCCCGGGTGCTGTCGTAGCTTCGAACAACAAAACTCCCATCTTTTCGGATAACAAAAGAGTACACCATCGTATCCTGGTCTCCCAGGGAAAGCGTCGAAGAAATATAGTCGATCGGCATTTTCCCCACCAGGGCAATACAGTTTCTTCCATCTTCCGTCTTCAGAGAAAAGGGCACTCCCAAAACCGCACTCTTTTCTCCCTCTTCATTAATCCCCACAGATATCTTCCGTTCTCCGTTTTTCATGGATTCCAGAAACAAATCCGGATTCGGGGACTCCACCGGGCTCCCATAGATCATTTCAAAACTTCCATCTTCAAAATAATAGGCCAAAGCTTCAAAATCACGGGCTTTCGCGCCGGATTCCAGCCATTCCCTCAGTTCCTCACTGTCGGAATCATATTTTGCCGGAATCGTATTCACCGTCGTTTCAAGCTGAGTCATCTTCAATTCGACCATTGTCTCAAAATGCTTTGAGATCCGCTCATTCATGCCGGTCATATAAATATTCCCCAACTCATTGACGGTTTCCGAACTCTGCTGATTTATGTATCTTATTAAAAATCCGAAAACACAAACACAAAAAACACTGACGCCCAATAAACTGAATGTCAAAAAACGAATCGTTCTATCCTTTTTTTCCATCTTACCGTCCTCCGCAGCTCTTCTGAAATTCCCGAATCGCCTCTGCGGTTATGCGGTAATCCTCTTTCACCTGCCCGATCAGCGTATCCGCTTCCGGCGTCCAGCCGTTGCGCAGCGCATCCGACAGCAGGCTGCTGGATTCCAACAGTTTTGTAAAGCCAAGATTCTGGCACACACCCTTTATTGTATGAGCGGCCCGAAAAGCCTCTCCATAATCTTTCTCTGCCATCGAAACACAGAGCAGCTCATAGCTTTTATCATCCAAAAATTTCAAAACAAATTTCTGCACTAACCGTTCACTGTGCAGTCATCCACACACCTCGGTATAATTACCACCCAGAGCAGCGTAACATTCCTGCAAATTCATAAATATTTCCTCCCTTTGTGCATTGCATAATAAAACGCCTGATTCGTTTTCTACAGCCACCGGTCCATGCACCGCATCAGTTCTTCGATATCCAGCGGCTTTGTAATATGCTCATTCATTCCGGCCCGTTTGCTCTGCGCCACATCATCTGAAAAAGCATTGGCCGTCATGGCAATGATCGGAATACTGAAGGCATCTCCCTTATGAGACTGTCGAATTCTCCGGGTGGCCGTATATCCATCCATCACCGGCATTTGAACATCCATAAAGATGAGATCGTAATAATGTTCCTCATGACTTTCGTACATTTCCACGGCTTCCAGCCCATTTACCGCAGTCTCTATGATAATTCCCGTTTCTCCGATGATCTCCTCCGCAATCTCCCGGTTCAATTCATTATCCTCAACAAGCAGCAGCCTTTTTTCGCCGTAATCTCTCTCCGAACCGTCTTCTTTCTCCGCATCCTTCCTGTTTCCGGAAGTCTCAATAAACTGCCTGAACATGTAGACGAGCCGTGATTTAAACAACGGCTTCGTGATAAAACCGTTTACGCCGGCCTCTCTCGCCTCTTCCTCCACCTCTGACCAGTCATAGGCCGAAAGGATAATGATAGGCAGTTCATCTCCCAATAATTTCCGTATCTCTCTCGCAGTTTCAATGCCATCCATTCCGGGCATTTTCCAGTCCAGAATCACCGCAAAGAAATCTCTTCCTTCCTCACAGGCCGCCTGAGTCCTTCTTACCGCCTCTTCACCGGAAAGCACCCATTCCCCGCACATTCCGATATCGGCCAGTATTTTGCAGGCTGCCTCACAGGCATATTCATCATCATCCGCCACAAGAACAGGAAGCTGCTGCAGCTCTCTGATATCGGAATTCTCTACATTCTGCTGCTTGAGGAACACTGTCACCGTAAATCTGGAGCCCTCGTTCTCCTTGCTCACGACGTCAATATCTCCGTTCATCATCCGTACAATATTCTGCGCTATCGTCATGCCGAGGCCGGTCCCCTCAATCTTGCTGACACGGCAATCCTCAGCCCTGGAAAACGGCTCAAATATCTGTTTCTGATATTCTTCGGACATGCCGATACCATTATCCTGGAAAACAAATTCATAACATCCGTATCCATAAATCTTTGAAGGTTTCTCCGAAATCTCAATTTCCAGTTTTCCTCCGACCGGCGTATATTTGACAGCATTCGATATAATATTCATAAACACCTGCTGAAGTCGGATCTCATCACCGATAACATCCTCATGGGCTACTTCAAAAATATGAACATGCAGCTGCTGTTCCTTAGCGTTCATAGATGGCCGGACCATCGTCAAAATACTTTCAAGCAGATTGGACAGGTTAAATTCTTCTTCGGTCAGCTCAATTCTGCCCGATTCAATCTTGCTCATATCGAGTACTTCATTGATCAACGACAGCAAATGCCTGCTGGAAACCGTAATCTTCCCCAAACAGTCCGAAACCTTCTCCCTGTCATCCAGATGCGTTCCGGCAATCGCAGTCATGCCGATGATCGCATTCATTGGCGTTCTTATATCATGACTCATCCGCGATAAGAATTCACTTTTGGCCGCATTGGCATGATTTGCCGCCTCACAGGCTTCTATCAACGCTTTTCTGTCCCGTTCTTCCTTCTGCTTACTTTCCGTAATATCCTGGGCTACATATATAACTGTTTTCGGCCTTCCGTTCTCACAATCCGCCGCAACAATACTGGCACGCGTCCATTGGGTCATCCCATTTCGCTTCTCGGCTTTGCGATACTCAAAAGCTACCGTCGGATGCTCCGGACTTAATTCATTCAGCAAATTTGGGATGCCCAGTTTCTTCTTATAATCTTCTCTGTCATCCGGATGAACAAACTTACGGGTATATATCTCCATACCCTCCATATAATTCCGTTCCTCGCCAAGTACCTGCCGCACATCCTCCTTCTGGGTAATCACGCGAAAAGTGCCGTTCATCAGATCAATATAATATGTCGCAAAAAACATACTGCTCAGACTGTTGATGATATTGGCCCTTTCCCTGGCCTTCCGCATTTCCTCTTCTTCCTTTTCCCTCTCCAGAGTGATATCCCGGCCAAGGATATTTACCGCCACACCGGATTCCTGGGGAATAAAGAAAATATGTTCCTCAAGCCACCTGTACGGCTCCTTTTTTTGCTGATACTGAAAGATGATCTCCTCAAAATCCTCAACTTCTTCTGCTTTTTTCCGCAGGTTTTCCAGAGAAAAGACCGCAAGAAATCTCTCTCTGTCCTCATCCCTGACGCAATTTTCAACCGCCTTCTCAATATAGGCGGCATAGTCGCCTTTCTCCGTTCTTCCGTTTCTCTCCGTTCCATGCAGATAAACCCTTTCGCAGATTCCCGACGACAAATGCAGCGTATTCATGACACCGTATCTCGACTGAATAATCGCTGCCATCCTTATATCATTCTGGGCCCGCTCAATCTCGCTGCGAATCCGGGCATCCACATCCTGAAAAGCCATAACAACATAATCGCTGGTTTTTCCGTAGTTATAAAAATGCGCCGTTGCACTGATATAATGATATTCGCCTGATATTTTTCGCTCCGCAACAAGCTCCAGTTTGGTCTTTCCTTCCCTGGAAGATTCCTGCAATACTTCTCTTGAAAACATACTTCGGAATTTATCCCAGTAATCCGGATGATACCGATATTTCAACAGGTTCTCCAACACGATGTTCCAGCCTTTTCTTCGGCCGCCTACCAGTTCTTCATCCTCCTCTGCCGCACGCACGGCGGAAACCGTATCCTGACTCAGATCAATGAGATATATTCCAAAATTTTCTTCTCCGAGGGCCTTCAATATGGCCTCATTCTTCAGGTTAAGCTCTTCATAGCCCAACCCTTCCTGATACATATCATGCATATCCCTGACATAAACCATCACCGATTGATTGTCATCCGAGTAATTCGAATCCGGAATAACCTCTATTGTATTCCAACGGTACTCCTTCCCGGATTTCCGACGGTAATTACACACAAGCATATTTTTGCCCGAATGCAGCTCTTCCCTGAGATGGGACAATTGGACAAACTCACGGAATTTTTCCTCATCCTCGCTGTGTATATAACCATCATCGGCAAGCATATTCAGACAATCCGACAGTCTGACCGTATTATAAGGATGTATATCCCGCTCTTCCTTCGGCACCTTAACGACCTCATACCTATCAAATGTCAGGTTGCCCCGGAATATCTTGTGATAAGAATAACTGGCAGACTCCTGATGGGGAGTAATCGTAATAACAAAAGCCGGAATCGTATCTTTCCAAATAATTCTTTTTGCGACAATATCCACCGCTTTTCCAAAAGGGTCATTATAATTGGTAACCGAATTTTTCTCTTTATCCCCTATTTCGATCAAAGGACAATTATCACATTTCCCGGCCCATAATTCATGGCATACCATCCCTTTTCTGACCCCAGGCGCTACATCTTTCACCCTCTGGTTATAATACAGCATCTCGTGATTTTCTTCACTGATCACATAAATCGCAGTCGTATCCAGGGCATCCAAAATCACTTCATAATCTTCTGACTTCATGGCACACTCTCCATTTTTATCATATCCTGATAGTATTACTTAATTATATCCTACCATAATTTCCACTTAAATCCAATATAAAACACTATTCTTTAGAAAGCAAGAAAAATGCGCTTTTTAGCAGCCGCATAAGACATTAAAAACGGCGCTCTCTCCTGGAAAACACCGCTTTTTACTTTAATCTCACACTATATTTTTCCGCTTATTTTTTCTGCGCTTCTATCTTTTCAGCCAGATCATTGAGATAAACCCAACGCTCCATTTTTTCTTCCAGTTCCGCTTCCGCCCGACTTTTTTCTTTCAGCAGATCATTCAGCTTTCCCGAATTTGTGGCGTTGGCCAGCATATCCGCGTCCAGCCCGGCGATTTTTTCTTCCAGTGCGGCAATATCATCATCAATGGTTTCATATTCTCTCTGCTCTTTATACGTAAACTTCAATTTCACCGGCCGGTTCTGCTTCCAGTCCTTTGGCGCTTTTCCATCCGGCGCCTTCTGACTTACCGCTGTCTCGGCCGCCGCGCTCCGCCGCTGCTTTGCCTCCAGATAATCGGTATATCCGCCCTCATACTGCTGCAAATGGCCCCGGCCGTCAAATTCAAAAATCCGATCCACAATATTATCCAGAAAATACCGGTCATGGGACACTGTGATAACAATTCCCGAAAAGGAATTTATGTAATCCTCCAAAATTGTCAGCGTCGGAATATCCACATTGTTGGACGGCTCATCCAGAATCAGAACATTGGCCCCGAGCATTAAAACTGACAGCAGATAGAGCCGCCGCCTCTCGCCGCCGGAAAGCTTTGAGATCGGCGTGTACTGCATATCCGGTGTGAATAAAAAGCGCTCCAGCATCTGGGAAGCGGTAATCTTCCCTTCCTTTGTCTGAACATATTCCCCGATATCTTTTATATAATCAATTACCCGCCGGCTGCCGTCCATCTCAGTCTCTTCCTGGGCCAGATATCCGATTTTAATCGTCTCGCCAATCTCAATAGAACCCGAATCCGGCGTTTCCAGCCCGGCGATCATTTTGATCAGAGTCGACTTGCCGCAGCCATTCGGGCCGATGATCCCAAGCCGCTGATTCCGCAGAACAATATATTCAAAATTCCTGATAAGCGGCTGTCCGCCATAGCCTTTAGAAACATCATGAAGTTCAATGGTTTTCTTTCCCATGCGGGTCTCCACAGAATCCATAGCCACAGTTCCATCCTGCACCGGCGCCTTCCCGTTTTTCAGTGCCTCCAGCCGTTCAAGCCTGGCCCTCTGTTTTGTCGTCCGGGCCCGGCATCCCCGTTTTGCCCACTCCAGTTCCATCCTTAAAATACTCTGGCGCTTACGCTCACTCGCCAGTTCCATTTCCTCCCGCTCCGCCTTCAGTTCCAGAAAACGGGAATAATTTGCCGTATAGCTGTACAGACTTCCGTGGCTGATCTCAAGGATCCGATTCGATACCTTATCCAGGAAATACCGGTCATGGGTCACCATAACTACGGTCCCCTTATAATTTTTCAAATAATCCTCCAGCCAGGAGATCATTTCCTCATCGAGATGATTCGTCGGCTCGTCCATTAAAAGCACATCAAATTCTCCGGTCAGCACCTTCGCCAGGGCCACGCGCCGCCGCTGTCCGCCGGACATCCGGTCCAGCCGGGCATCATATTCTGTAATCCCGAGCTTTGTCAGATTGCTCTGAACCTGCCAGTCCGTCTCCGCATTGCCATCCAGGGCAAAGGAAGCCACCGTCGCATCCGGCGGAAATTCGGGATTCTGGGACATATAGGCAATCCTCAGCCCATTCTGTCGGACGATCTGCCCTTCATCCGGCGTCTCAACGCCCGCAAGCATTTTCAGAAGCGTCGATTTTCCCGTGCCGTTAATGCCGATGATCCCGATCTTATCGCCCTCCTGAATCCCGCAGGACACATCATCAAATATGATTTTATCGCCATATATTTTATGAATATGCTCAATATTTAAAACATTCATCGCAAAAGATGCCTCCTTTATTTTACAGGAAAATATATTTCAAGATAAACAGAACCGCCAGCACATACATCAGAGGCCCGATTTTTTTCTCTTTATATTTTCCCGCCAGCAGATGAATGGCCACATAGGAAATTACGCCCATGGAAATTCCTTCGGAAATGCTGTAGAAAAACGGCATTGCCGCAATACAGATATAGCACGGGATTGCTTCGCTGTAATCCTTAAAATCAATATTTACAACATTGGACAACATATAAAATCCGACAATAATGAGCGCCGGAGCCGTCGCAAAGGACGGAATCGCCAGAAAAATCGGCGACAATAATAACGACAGGGCAAAAAGAACCGCCGTCGTCAGCGCTGTCAACCCGGTACGCCCGCCTTCAGTAACCCCGGAAGCACTCTCCACAAAAGTTGTCGTTGTTGACGTGCCGAGAATCGCCCCAAAAGTCGTGCCGACGGCATCCGCCATCAGCGCTCCCCTGATCCTCGGAAGACGACCCTGATCATCCAGCATCCCCGCCTTTGTGGAAACACCGATCAGAGTGCCGAGAGTATCAAAAATATCAACAAATAAAAATGCAAACACAACAACAAAAAAGTTGAGGGAAAATACATTCGAAAAGTCCAGTTTAAAAAATACGGGGGAAAGACTCGGAATGGAGATACCATTGCTGAAATCCGGGAGCAGATCATAAAATCCCAGCTCCGGATCCGGCACATAAATTCCCGCGAACTGACATACAATACCCAGAAACCATGTCACCAGAATCCCCCATAAAATATTTCCCTTAATGTCTTTAATCACCAAAACCGCGGTGATGATGACGCCGATAATGGCCAGCAGCACTGTAATACCCACATTATTAAATGAGGCATTCACACCATTGGCCAGATTGTACCCCTCAATCGAGAACAATTCCAGCAATGTGGCGCCGCCGACAACAATATTCGCATTTTGCAGACCGATAAAAGCGATAAATAAGCCGATGCCGACACTGACTGCCGCCTTGAGATTTAACGGAATCGCATTGAATATGGCCTCACGCACATTAGTTACCGAGAGAACTATAAAAACAAGCCCCTCAACAAATACGGCCGTCAACGCTGTCTGCCAGGAATAGCCCATATTGAGAACGACCGTATAGGCAAAATAGGCATTCAGGCCCATTCCCGGAGCCAGAGCAAACGGATAATTGGCAAACAGTGCCATACAGAGAGTACCGATAAAGGCTGCAATTGCCGTTGCCGTAAACACCGCCCCCTGATCCATTCCGGCCACCGCAAGAATTCCCGGATTTACTGCCAGAATATAAGCCATCGTCATAAAGGTCGTTATGCCGGCCAGCACTTCGGTCTTCACTGTCGTGTTATTTTCCTTCAGTTTAAAAAGCTTTTCCAACATTTTAACTTCCTCCGCAATTTGATTTTTTCATTTTATACGCATTAGTTTATCATAAAAGATTATTTTAATTCCGTCAACCGGATTTCTCTGTTATTTCCCTCTTATAGCCCTTATATCACGCAAAGTAAAGTGACGGCAGCCTATTTTAATGTTAAAATGGACAATTGCCCGAAAAAAGCGCTGCACAGTTGAGAATTCTTCAGGAAAGTTCTTGCAAATTCAGGGATTTTGGATAAAATAGAATACGTGCGATTTGAAAAGAACAATGATAGAAAGGTATTAAAACATGATTAGTGCAAACAATGTAACTTTGCGTTTGGGAAAACGCGCGTTATTTGAAGATGTCAATATTAAATTTACCGAAGGCAACTGCTACGGCCTGATCGGGGCCAACGGCGCCGGAAAATCCACTTTTTTAAAAATACTTTCCGGGAAGCTGGAACCGAGTAAAGGCGATATCACCATAAATCAGGGTGAACGCCTCTCTGTCCTCGAGCAGGACCACTATAAATATGATGATTTTCAGGTTTTGGATACAGTTATCATGGGCAACGCCCGCCTTTATGAAATCATGAAAGAAAAAGACGCTATTTATATGAAGGAAGATTTCACCGAGGAAGACGGAATCCGCGCCAGCGAACTGGAAGGCGAATTTGCCGAGTTAAACGGCTGGGAGGCTGAAAGCGATGCCGCCATCCTTTTGAACGGCCTCGGCATCGAGCCGGACCTTCACTATGCGATGATGCGGGATCTGGACGGCGGACAGAAAGTCAAAGTCCTCCTCGCCAAAGCCCTCTTCGGAAATCCGGATGTCCTTCTTTTGGACGAGCCAACCAACCATTTGGATCTGGACGCCATCGCATGGCTTGAAGAATTCCTCATTAATTTTCAGAATACAGTCATCGTTGTCTCCCATGACCGTTATTTCTTAAATAAGGTCTGCACACATATCGCGGATATCGACTACGGAAAGATTCAGCTCTATGCCGGAAACTATGATTTCTGGTATGAATCCAGCCAGTTGATGATCAAACAGATGAAGGAAGCCAACAAGAAAAAAGAAGAAAAGATTAAAGAGCTTCAGGAATTTATACAGCGGTTCAGCGCCAACGCTTCCAAATCGAAGCAGGCGACTTCCCGTAAGCGGGCCCTTGAAAAAATCGAATTGGACGAAATCCGCCCGTCCAGCCGTAAATATCCGTATATCGATTTCAAGCCAAACCGGGAGATCGGCAATGAAGTTCTCACGGTGGACGGTATCTCTAAAACGATTGACGGCGTAAAAATGCTGGATAATATTTCCTTCACCCTCGGCCACGATGATAAAGTTGCCTTTGTCGGCCCGAATGTCAATGCGACAACCACTCTGTTCAAAATTCTGGCCGGTGAGATGGAGCCGGATGAAGGAACCTATAAATGGGGCGTGACCACCTCCCAGGCTTACTTTCCGAAGGATAACACACGGGAATTTGCCGGTGATGACACCATTGTGGACTGGATGATGCCATGGTCCCCGGAAAAAGATGTTACCTATGTCCGCGGTTTTCTCGGCCGTATGCTCTTCTCCGGCGATGACGGCCTGAAACGGGTCAACGTTCTCTCCGGCGGTGAGCGGGTGCGCTGTATGCTCTCCCGCATGATGATGTCCGGCGCCAACACGATGATTCTTGATGAGCCAACCAACCATCTGGATATGGAATCCATCACCGCGCTGAATAACGGCCTGATCAAATATCCGGGAGTTCTGCTCTTTACATCCCAGGATCACCAGTTTGTTCAGACAACCGCCAACCGCATCATGGAGCTTACACCCGGCGGCCTGATCGACAAACAGTGTACCTATGATGAATACCTTGAGAACGATGAACTGGCGCGGAAACGCCAGATTATGAATATGGATGAACAGATCGCGGAAGACACCGAAGAATAATTCATTCATCCCTCTGCTGCCGACTTTTCTACCGACAGCAGAGGGATTTTTTGTCAAGGCAAATAATTCTTTTTAATTTTATTTCTTCCCGCCTGGGACTCCACCCAATTTTCCACATATCCGCAGTCACAGCAGACATAGCGGGTGACCGGGATTCTCTCCACAGTCACCGTCTTCGTCATACAAATGCTGTTAGCTAAATAGCGGTGAGCATCATCGGGCACACAGGCTACCGTATGTGAACCGCATTTCGGGCACACGCCGCTGTTTTTCATGAAAATCCCTCCACTCTTCTTAATACTCTTTCTTACTGAAAATGTTCAGACTGACAAAATAGGAAATAATATACACCAGCACACAGAAAGCGGCACTGGCAGCGGCCACAAGGCCGACATGCTGTTCGGCAAAGGTAAATACCGATTCCGGAATATATTCATAAATAGCCATTAATCCAAAAATCGGTATCATAATGACCGCGATCATCACAATACGGGTTTTTTCTACGCCCAGTTTATAAATCAAAGGAATCAATATGGAATAGATCAAAAATATAACGCAGAGCAGGGCTGCAGCAGTCGCCGCCAGCAGTATCAGATCATCATCCCCCATCGGATGGATATATCCTAAAACAAGGCTGAACAAAGTGCTGGCAGTGATCGCTACGATCGCATAAATAATGCAGCACAAATATTTGGAACCCACAATATCCTTCCGGCTCACCGGCATAGTCAGCACAAATTTATCCCATCCCGACAGCGTATCATAAGTCATGCCGGTAAAGATCAGCATACACATACTCATCGTTACCATGCACTGAAAATAAGTCATGGATTCCATATAAATACTGAGCGCCCCGAAAAAGATAAACAGCAGCACATACTGTTTGACATAACGGCGCAGCGTAAAATACTCTTTAACCAACAATCCGCTCATATTACTTATCTCCCTTCACCTTAAATAAAAGTACATCTTCCAGTTTAATCCGATCAATCATAAAATTCGGATGCTGCTGTTTTATTTTTTCTCTCTGGCTCACAAGCACATCGCAGCTGTAGGTCCCCCGGCTGATACCTATGATCATATTCCCATCAATGGATGACACATCCTCCGGGCGGCAGCGGATAATTCCATATTCCTCCATGATCCGATCCTTTTCTTCGGACAGGAAAATCTCTCCTTTATGAATAAAGGTGATATAATCCGCCACCTTTTCCAGATCACTTGTAATATGGGATGAGATCAGCACGCTGTGTTCCTCATCCTGAATAAATTCCTGGAACATATCCAGAATCTCATCCCTGACAACCGGGTCCAGGCCGCTGGTCGCTTCATCGAGAATGAGCAGCTTCGGATGATGGGCCATGGCAGCCACGATCATCAGCTTCATCCTCATACCTGTTGAAAATTCCTTCAGTTTTTTATTTCCCGGAACCTCAAGGGTTTTTAAAAGCCTCTGATAATATTTTTCATCCCAGTTCTTATAAATCTTTCCCATAAATTTCCCGACTTCTCTGGCTTTCAGCGTTTCATGAAAACCGGTGCCGTCGAGAACAACGCCGATATCCTCCCGGATCTCTTTGCCCTTCTTATAAATATCTTTGCCAAAAATCCGGATTTTTCCGCTGTCCGCATGAACCAGATCCAAAATGGATTTAATGGTTGTTGACTTTCCGGCGCCGTTCTCGCCGATCAGTCCCATGATACATCCGCCCGGGACTTTAAAACTCACGTTTTTCAACGAAAATTCCGGATAGCTTTTATTTAGATTTTCCACTTCTATTAAATATTCCATCACTAATCCTCCTCATAAACCATCTGTATGATCTCCTGAAGTTCTTCGCAGCTGATCCCGCTGCTCTTCGCCAGCCGAACCCCTTCTGTCAATATCTCTTCAATCTGCCGGTATTTTTCTTCCTTCATCATCTCCATATTGGCGTCGGCGATAAAGCTTCCCCGGCCGACCATGGTGTGAATAAAACCGCTCCGCTCCAGTTCCTCATAAGCCCTTTTTGTCGTAATAACACTGATATGCAGATCCTTTGCCAGAGCCCGCATCGAAGGAAGGGCATCCCCGCCTCTCAGCTCACCCCGCATGATCATATCTTTGATCTGACTTGTAATCTGTTCATAAATCGGCACATCGCCCGAATTGCTTATAAATATATTCACATTGTTACCTCCAATCTGCTGACACGTCTGCCTGCAAATCTTTTAAAATTGTAATTAAAATTCATATTGTATATACTTGATATACACAATATAACACCATATATATACATTGTCAATAGATAATTTCAATATTGTCTTTTTCTTCCAAAAAAGGTATACTATACTCTGTTAGGAGGAATTCAATTATGATGACAACCGCACCCCTTATCCCCCAGATCACTCTTCTGGCTATGGGATTCACCGGAATTTTATGTATCGCAGTGCCTATTGTTCTGCTGTTTGTATTTAAAGGCCGGTTTCAGACAAAGGCGGCGCCTTTCTTTTTTGGCGCGATTACTTTTATTATTTTTGCCCTTGTTCTTGAAAGCTCCGCCCATCAATATATACTTTCAGGCGATACGGCCATCGGCAGGATGATTTCGGGCAATCCGTTCCTTTATGCCGTCTATGGCGGACTGGCTGCCGGGATTTTCGAAGAATTCGGACGGTTTTTCTGTATGATGACGGTTATGAAACGCTACATGTATCAGCGCGAAAATGCTGTCATTTATGGTATCGGCCACGGCGGAATTGAGGCTGTTGTTCTCGGTTCTTTTACGATGCTTCAAAACCTTATGATCGCCGTTGTCCTGAATGATTACGGCAGTGTGGAAGCCTATGCCTCCCAGGCCGGCAGCCCGGAAGCGGCCGCTTCTATAACTTCTTTATTAAACACACTGATTGAGACGCCGGCTTCATCCTATATTCTGTCCGGTGTTGAACGGATGGCCGCCCTTGTTTTGCAGATTGCCCTTTCCGTTCTTATCTATAAGGCAGTTGTACGCAAAAAATATATATACATATTACTTGCTATCGTACTTCATGCCCTCATTGATATCATTGCCGCCTTCTATCAGACAGGCCTGATTACCAATCTGCTGCTCCTTGAGGCCATTGTTGTCATCTATGCCATTGCTGTGGCTGTATTTGCCTATCGGCAATATCAGTCCCTGCGCTATGATGACTATTAAATTCTGAATAAAAAAAGGTGCTTTGCCCCATTTTTAAGGCAAAGCACCTTTTTTTAATCTCCGACACCAAAATCGGTATTTTCAAAGAGGACCTCCACAGAGGGGTCATCATTAAGCCAGTCATATTTTTCGGCAAACCAGCGGATCAACTCCGCATCCCGCTTCACATCAGTCGTATTATCCGTATATACATTAATAGTTCCCAATTTAAAATATTTTTTTAACAGCTCTATATCTCTGGTGATCATTTCCTTTGTCTGCCCTTTAATGCCGACCATCAGACACGGGGAATCAAAATAAGCCGCCACCTCCTCCGGTCTCTCAAAATCCGCATGCTTATTTAAATAATTCTCCCGGAAATCATTGTCAAAGGTTTCCACGCCGATTTTATAGACAATCGGAACGCCAAAATATTCCCGCATCTCATTCAGCCGTTTTCGATACATCCAGTGGCTTTCAAAAAATAATTTTTTTATCCCGCATTTTTCAATCACATTTTTTATATCCCGCAGGGTTTCCTCCGGCAATTCGAAGCAGCTGGCCGAATCAATGACCTCAAGCACCCCGAATTCTCCGGTCACATTGGAAAGGACTTCCCTGTTCAGGCGAACCATCTCCGGAATATCCCGCGAATTATCATCAATATAATCGCAAAACCGGCATTTCCCCCAGGCACAGGGCTTCGCCTTCAACAAAACGATTTCTCTTTGATTTTTATTCGTGATCCGACTATAACGATCCATCTTTATCTCCCCGAATTTTCATTTTCATCTCCGCCGGCAAAGCCTTCAGTGCCGCGGTCACCAACAAAACAGCAATCAATTTATCCGCATAATCCGTTAAAACCTGAACTAAAAAACAGCTTAAAGTCAGATTCATCCCGAGGTTGCTCATCAAAATGACCAGATAGGAAGAGCCCGACGAGGTTATGCCCCCGAAAAGGAAGGCGGTGATCACCGCACTGGCAATGGATGTGGGCAGGGATACAGCCAATCCGCCCAGAGGCAGCCGCCAACCGGAAAGCCACTTTGTCCGAAACATCCATCCGGCCATCAACCCGGTTAAAATCTGCACAGGCGCATAGTAGAGAGAATAAATATCAAAGGTGATACCGCTGATCAGACTTCCGAGCACGCCCGTGGCCACGCCGTAAACCGGGCCCAGAAGAGCGCCGGAAAGAACGGTGCCCACCGAATCCAGATATATCGGCAGCCTCAGATTCAATGCAATAAAAGCGCCCACAATATTTAATACAATTCCAAGAGCAACCATACACTGCTTTAACGTCGTAAAATTTCTCCGCTCACTCATCTCAGAACAGCCTCCCCTCTGCTGCCAAATAAGGCAGACATGAATTGGCGCATAAAGCGCGGGGAGTCCACCCGGGTCAAAACGCGGCTGTTGGCCTTCTTTTTCCAAAAACCTTTTTCATCCACGATCGTCTGGCCCACCGATAAACCTTTTGTCTCCACAGTCGTATAGACGTCGATGCCCTTACATAAGTCACTATTTATAAAATATCCGACGGCGAGAGGGTCATTAATGACACAGCCGTCAATGCCTTCCTGTTTTTTATGAAAATCCACATAAAACCGGGTGATCTTTACAATAAAATCCGCTTTTGGATCACCAAGCAACTCAAGCCCCCGAATCATCTCCGGTGTCAGTACGATCCGGCGGGTCACATCCAGCCCGACCATCTCCACCGGACACTCCATATGTTCAAAAACATACCGGGCAGCTTCCGGATCCACCCAATAATTAAATTCAGCTACCGGCGAACAGTTTCCAAAACTTTTGAAATTGCCGCCCATAGACACAAAACGTCCAACATTTTCCCCAATCTGAGGCTTATATTGCAGGGCCATGGCAATATTCGTCAGCGGCCCAATGGCAATCACTGAAAGCTTTTCCTCAGACAGTGCTTTGCTGATAAAGGCCACGGCATCCGGCAAATCCGAATGTACATGGAACCCTCCTGCCTCCGTCCTTTCCGAAAAGCGGGCGTGGGGCCATTCCTCCTCCGTCACCTCCGGGATATGAGTTTCACCTAATCCGTCCATACCGTGGGTGTCCTGGGCTGTCACCAGCGGACGGCTTAAAGGTGCCCCGGCCCCGGCATAGACCGGAATATCCTGCCGTCCCATCAAACGGCATACCCGCCTTGCGTTCTCAACGCCCATATCCGTCGGCACGTTGCCGCAGACCACCGTAATCCCGACAACCTCCAACTCCGGTGCCGACAGCGCATACATCAACGCCAGACTGTCGTCGATCCCCGGGTCACAATCAATAATTACCCTTTTTTTCATATTCATTCTCCTATCTGTGTTAGATTCTTGGTTTTTTATCCTGGGAAGTTTTCGAACCAGTCCAGGGAAATCCCTGATTTTATGAATAACTGGGTTAGTATACCACATTTAATAAAATGTGACAAGTCCCGGCAGATGATGTATAATGGAAACCATCAAATAAAGATTTGGAGGTTAAACCTATGAAAATAAAACAGATTCTTACCGCCCTGGCTCTGACATTATGCATCCTTTCCGCCGCGGTCGTCTTTACGCTGAATTTTCGTCCCCTCTATTATATGGACATTCAGCATTTTTCACTGCCGGAAAATACGGGCTATTCCGAAGAGGAGATCCGGAAAAATTACGATGCCCTCATTGATTACAACTCTGCCTTCTACCGCGGAGAACTGGAATTTCCAACACTTGCCATGTCCGAAGAGGGGCGGATTCATTTTGTGGAAGTCAAACGGATTTTTGTATTTATCTAGGCGGTTCTTCTTCCGTTAAGCTTTATCGGGAGTATTCTCGGCATTATAAGCCTGAAAAAACAGAAGCCGGCCTATCTGAAGCTGACTTCTGTTTTAACCCTGGCCCTTCCCGCAGTTCTCGGCATTCTGATCGCCCTGAACTGGGACCGTTTCTTTGTTTTATTTCATAAATTATTTTTTAATAACGATTATTGGATTTTCGATGCGGAAACCGACCCCGTCATTCTTATCCTGCCCGACGGTTTTTTCATGCACTGTGCGTTGATGATTTTAGCTTTAGTCGTCATTTCCAGCGCCGTATGCCTGATCATTCATCACAGGCTGAATCGCCGGTCTCCTTCCGAGGTTCATTAATATACCCGAAATACCAATCGGAGACTTGTAAACACAAACACGGTAAGCGCCACAATGCCGGCCGTCAACAGGATTTGATTTCTGCCGTGGAAAAGATCTGTTTTCAGCAGATATTTTTCCCGGTAACGAATATACCCCGCAATATGTTTCAAATTCAAAACAAGGGTGACGATCGTCAATATCAGACTAGCCCACCAGAGGATCAACTGGGTCATACCGGCCACATTCACCGTTTCCCCCCGGGATTTCACATTGATGATCAAATCTCTTGTTGTACATGTCAGCGTATTGCCCTCGGTCACCATATCCGCATGGCTGCCCTCCTCAAAGGCCGCCGCATATCCCTTCGGATATTCCATACGGTATACAATGCCGTCGCTTACCACCGCACTTCCGATAAACTTCTCCAGATTGATATGATCCTCATAAAAATATGAGCGGATTTTTAACTGCTTTTTCGAAGATTTACCGCCCGCAAAGGTGCTGGTCAATTCTTCCTCGTTCGCCGAGCCGTCCAAAAACTTTGTCGTCTTTAAAGACAAATCTTCCGGACTGTCCGCCGGAATATGAACCGTATAAACTCTCATACCGTCCGCATCAGCCGTATCCAGCGTCATATCTTCATCCATACGGGCCCGGAGCTTATTTTCAAAATTTTCTCCGGTCAATTCCGCCTGCCCCGGATCAAAATAAAAACTCAGCGTGCGCTCCAGCATATTTTCACTGTGAATCTTTGTTGCAATTTCAACCTTCTGTATATCGACCGCATAGGTCAAACGGACCTGCACCTTATCGGAAGGTCCCACGGTCATATATACGCTGGTATATTTATCGTCATTATCAAAAGAATAATTCCTTAAAAAACCTGTGACCGACTGGCAGTCATTAAAAGAATACTGCGAACTGGTCTTCAGCAGATAAACGAGCTCTGTCTCCTCTTTGGCAAAATCGAGGAAATAAGAACCGTCCAGATATATTGTTATTTCCTTATGGGCCTGAAACGGATCGGACTCATCCCCGGTCTCCTCGATTTCAAACTCACAGTTATTTGTATGAAGCACCGAATTCAACTGAGAAATGAGAGTTTCCGTATTATATGCGCTGAAACCAATGGTATAGACCCGCTGTGTATCCACATTATTGACTTCATAAACGCCGCCGTCCGGCATAAGCCTTTTGATCGCCGCATCCATATCATCGCCCATATCGTAATATACATCCTGACTGACAATATAATTTACCGCCGTCTTATAGGAACCATCGTCATTCATCGTCATTTCAACAGACAGGCTGTCAAAGGCATGGGATTCCATCCTTTCCACATGGATCATCGCTTCGGATTCCACGGTTTCCCCCTCATAAATGACCTTTGTATCCCCATTCTGAAAAATATCAGACAACTCCATGTCCTCGAATTGACTGTTTTTGTCCCTGAGCGCATCCAAAAGCCAGCCAAACAAATCCTGGGAGGTGAAATTTTCCTGAAGCATATAGCCCTCTTTGAAAATGGAATTGGACGCATCAAAATAAATTCCCGGCGTTTTTCCAAGAATCTGTCCGATCTTATTTGTATAATCCGAAAGGTTGGCAAACTCCAGTGTCATCGTTATCGCCACACCGTTGCTGACCTCCTCAGCGGAGCAGATCAATGTGGACGGACACTTTTCCGTCACCATTCCCTGAAGGTCCTCCAGATTTCCATCAAAAGCCTGGCGAAAAACACTTTCAGAAACCACAGCCGACATTACTCTCTGCCCCTTAAACTTGCTGTTTATTTCGAGAGTCGTATCAATGCTCATTTTATTGTTTCCGACACAGCCGCAGAGCAGCCACATCAGCAGACAGAGCAATCCTGCCAGTAACCATTTCTTCTTGTCTTTTGCGCCCATATGATGCCTCCTTAATCCTGTTCCACGTGATTCAAATGCCGACGCAGCATATCCAATGCCTTTTTCACCGAAATTTCTCTGACCTTCTGACGGTCGCCATTCATATGATAGGATTCCACCCATACTTTACCGTCAATACAGCATCCAAAATATACCAGTCCGACCGGTTTCTCTTCTGTACCGCCATCCGGTCCGGCAATGCCTGTCACAGAGATGGCCGCTCTGGCGCCTGCAGCCTTTGCCGCGCCCTTTGCCATTTCCGCCGCACAATTCTCGCTGACAGCGCCGTCTTTTTTCAATGTTTTTTTCTTTACTCCCAGAATCTTCTGCTTTGCCTCATTAGAATAAGTAATATAGCCTTCATTAAATACTTCCGAAGCCCCCGGCACGTTGACAAGTGTTGATGCAACCATGCCTCCCGTACAGGATTCGGCCGTAGCCACGGTCATCTTTTTCCGTTTCAGAAGGCCGACCACATGCTGTTCCAGCGTTTCACTTTCCCTGGTCGTATATACTTTTTCGCCAAACCGGCTTTTCAACTCCTTGACGATCGGCTTAATACTCTTTCTGGCTGCCTTCGAATCGCTGCCGCTGGCCGTGATCCTCAAATGGACCTCACCGCCCTTGGCATAGGTTGCAATTGTCGGATTTGTCTGAGCATCGATTAAATCCGAGACGGCATCCGCCACCCGGCTTTCGCCCATACCGCAGATCTTCACCGTTTTTGAGCAGATCACCTGATGATTCAGACCGACCAGATAAGGCGCAATACTCTCCTCAAACATCATTTTCAATTCTTCCGGCGGTCCCGGCATAAGGATAATATGTTTATTGCCCTCCACAGGGATGATCATTCCCGGCGCCGTGCCATTGTGATTCTCCACAATCTCAGCGCCCTCGATAATCATCGCCTGCCGCCAGTTATTGTTTGAAGGCCGTTTGGCGCCCATACGTTCAAAATAAGCCTGAATCTGTTCATGAATTTCCGGTACTTCCTTCATCTCCCGGCCAAGAACCTTCGCCACGGTTTCACGGGTAATATCATCCTCCGTAGGCCCCAGACCCCCGCTCAAAAGAACGATATCCGAGCGGTCCAGCGCCGTGCGGACGGCATCGGATAAACGGCCCTCGTTGTCTCCAACCGTCACCTGATAATAATTGGTCAGACCTAATACCGCGCACTCCTCTGCCAGATATCGGACATTTGTATTCGTAATACTGCCGAGAAGGATCTCCGTCCCGACAGATATAAACTCAATGATCATTACATTTCGCCTCCAAGCACTTCTTTGTTCTTCACAAGATAGTCAATCAGAGAGATAATTGTCAGTATGAGCGATGCATAGGCTAAAATCTGTTCCAAAGGATAGATCCAGGATGCATCCAGGAAAATTCCTCCAAAATTCGGAATCATAAAAATAATCGTTACCATCGTTACGGCTGTTTTAATTTTTCCCCAGTAACCGGCAGCGATCACCTTGCCGCCCTCGGCTGCCACCAGTCGGAAACCGCTGATAATAAATTCCCGGCTGATGATCACCAGCACGATCCAGGCCGGTATCCGGTCCACTTCCACAAAGCAGATAAGCGCCGCGGCCACAAGAAGTTTGTCCGCCAGCGGGTCCATAAATTTACCAAAATTGGTAACAAGATTGTATTTTCTCGCAATCTTTCCATCCAACATATCTGTCAGACTGGCAACGATAAAAAGAACATCTGCTATATATACTTTCCCTGTAAGGTAAAAAAATACGAAAAAGGGAATCATGATAACTCTGAGTACAGTCAGTTTATTCGGTAAATTCATAGATCACATCTCCTGTCAAATCATATTCATCCGCGCCGTTGACCTTCGCGGTCACAAAATCTCCGGAAATTATTTCTTCCTCTGCATCCAGGAAAATATAACCGTCCACCTCCGGGGCATCCCGATAAGTCCTTCCGACATAAATACCTTCCTCCGGTATTCTTCCTTCAACCAGCACTTCCAGCGTCCTGCCGACCATGGCCGCCGTCTTCTTTGCCGACACCTGCTGCTGCAGGCGCATAAGTTCATCCCTCCGGCTCTCTTTAAGTTCCTCCGGCACCTGATCCGGCATCTTTTCTGCAGGAGTTCCTTCCTCCGGCGAATAGGTAAAGACGCCTAAACGGTCAAATTCCATCTTCCGCACAAAGGATTTTAAATCTTCATGGTCTTCCTCTGTTTCCCCCGGAAAGCCGGTAATAAGAGTCGTTCTCAGGGCAATATCCGGAATTTCCCGGCGCAGCTTTCCGATGACGTCCTCCAGTTCCCTCCGGGATGTCCGGCGTCCCATACGTTTTAAAACAGCATCACTGCTGTGCTGAATCGGCATGTCCAGATAGTGACAGATCTTCGGCTCCGCCCGAAGGACCTCAATCAGTTCATCCGTTATCTCCTCCGGATAACAGTAGAGAAGCCGGATCCAGCGAATACCTTCCACCTTACAGAGTTCTCTCAGAAGGACGTGCAGCCGTTTCTCACCATAGATATCCTTCCCCCAGGTGGTCGTTTCCTGGGCCACGATATTCAGTTCCTTTACGCCGGAAGCTGCCAGTCTCCGGGCATCTTCCAGTACATAATCCATCGGAACGCTCCGATAATTTCCCCGGAGCTTCGGAATAATGCAATAAGTACAGTGTTTGTCACAGCCCTCGCCGATTTTAAGATAACTGGTATAACCGCCCGTTGTCATCACCCGCCGGGTATCCACAAGGGGCAGCCGGTCCACAGATTCAAAGGCCTGAACCCGCTCTCCGGCCAGACTCTTTTCAATAACATCGCAGATGGCATCATAGGCCGTTGTTCCCAGCACCGCATCGACCTCCGGCAATTCGGTGAGAATCTCCTCCCGGTATTTTTCAGCCAGGCAGCCGGTTACGATCAGCAGGCGGCAAACGCCTTCCTTTTTTAATTCCGCCATTTCCAGAATGGTCTGAACACTTTCTTCCCTGGCATCGTGAATAAAACTGCAGGTGTTGACAACAACAATTTCCGCCTCCGACTCCTCATTAGTAATCTCATGACCCCTGTCTCTTAAAAGTCCGAGCATTACCTCCGAATCCACCAGATTTTTATCACAGCCCAGTGAAACAAACAATATTTTCATTCCTAAATCTCCATTTCAGCTGCCTGCACACAATTGTACATCAGCATCGCAATTGTCATCGGGCCAACGCCGCCGGGAACAGGTGTGATCGCGGAAACATGCGGAAATACATCCTCATAATCCACATCGCCGCACAGCTTATTATTTTCATTGCGGTGAATTCCCACATCGATGACAACCGCACCCTCTTTAACATATTCATGATCAAAGAATTTCGGTTTGCCGATAGCCGCCACAAGAATATCCGCCCGCTTGCAGACATCCTTTAAATTCTTCGTATGGGAATGGCAGACAGTCACCGTGCCGTTTTCTCTCAGAAGGAGCAGCGCCATCGGTTTTCCAACAATATTGCTCCGTCCGACAATGACACATTCTTTGCCGTCAATCTCAATACCGCTGCGCTTTAAAAGCTGGATGATCCCGGCCGGCGTGCAGGACACAAATCCCGGCTGGCCAATACTCAAAGCGCCGACACTCTGGGGATGAAAGCCGTCCACATCCTTGGCCGGAGCAATGGCCTTAATGATCTTATCCTCATTGATCTGCTTCGGCAGCGGAAGCTGAACAAGAATTCCATGGACATCCCTGCTCTGATTGAGCTGTTCTACCAGTGAAAGCAGCTCTTCCTCCGTGGTATCCTCCGGCAGCTCATAGGCCAGCGAACGGATGCCGATATAGGCACAGGATTTCTTTTTATTTCCGACATAAACCGTCGATGCCGGGTCATTGCCCACCTGGATCACGGCCAGTGTGATCTCTTTGCCTTCGGCCTTTAATGCAGCTACTTTTTCTTTTAATTCATCCTTAATTTCAGCAGAAATCTTCTTTCCGTCAATTATCTGTGTCATTATCTGTTTTTCCTCCCAAATTAGAATAATCCGACAATATTTCCGTTATCATCCACATCAATGGCCTCTGCCGCAGGCACCTTCGGAAGTCCCGGCATTGTCATGATCGTGCCTGTAATGGCCACAACAAAGCCTGCTCCGGCGCTGACATAAACCTCCCGGATATTTACTGTAAATCCGGTTGGACGTCCAAGTTTCTTCGGATCATCCGACAGAGAATACTGATTCTTTGCCATGCAGACCGGAAGGTTCCCCATACCCATAGCTTCAATACGCGCCAGCGCTTTCTCCGCCGCGGCCGTATAGGTAACACCGTCAGCGCCATAAATTTCTTTGGATATTGTTTCAATTTTTTGTTTTAATGTATACTCATCCGGATAAAGCACCTTAAAGTTACTTTCTTTATTTTCCAGAATATTCAGCACTTTATTCGCCAGTTCAACGCCGCCCTGGCCGCCATGCTCCCATACTTCGGATAAAGCAAACTCACAGCCTCTGGATTCGCAGAAATCCCGGATGTATGCCAGTTCTTCCTCGGAATCGGTGATATATTTATTCAGGGTAACGACAATCGGAACGCCATATTTCTGAAGATTTTCAATATGTTTTTCCAGATTGACAATTCCCTTTTTCAAAGCGTCCATATTCTTTTCGGCCAGATCCTTCTTTGCCACTCCGCCGTTATATTTCATTGCCTTCACTGTCGATACGAGAACAACCGCGGACGGTGTCAGCCCTGCCTTACGGCATTTGATATCAAAGAACTTCTCAGCACCCAAATCTGCGCCGAAACCAGCCTCTGTGATCACAATATCCGCCAGTTTTAAAGCCATCTTTGTGGCGCGGACACTATTGCAGCCATGGGCAATATTGGCAAACGGGCCGCCGTGAACGATGGCAGGTGTATGTTCCAATGTCTGGATCATATTCGGTTTAATGGCATCCTTCAAAAGGGCCGCCATGGATCCTACCGCTTTCAGATCCTTTGCTGTCACCGGTTCGCCATCGTAATTATAAGCAACGATAATGCGTCCGAGCATTTCTTTTAAGTCATTTAAGTCATTGGCAAGGCAGAGGATTGCCATGATCTCAGAAGCAACAGAAATAACAAAATGATCCTCGCGGACAACGCCGTCAGCCTTTGCGCCAAGACCCACGACAATATTCCGAAGGGCACGGTCATTCATATCCACACAGCGTTTCCATACGATCTGATTTGGATCGATCCGAAGCGCATTGCCCTGATGAATATGGTTATCCAGCATCGCCGCCAACAGGTTGTTTGCGGATGTGATTGCATGAAAATCACCGGTAAAATGAAGGTTCAGCTCTTCCATCGGGATCAACTGGGCATATCCGCCGCCGGCGGCACCGCCTTTAATACCGAAGCAAGGTCCGAGGGACGGCTCACGGAGAGCAAGTACGGCTTTTTTATTTAAAACGCCCATAGCTTCGCCGAGGCCGACACTGATGGTTGTCTTTCCCTCTCCGGCCGGTGTCGGATTGACCGCGGTAACAAGCACCAGTTTTCCATCCGGGTTATCTTTAATCTTTTCCCAAAGTTCATCGGAAAATTTGGCTTTATATTTGCCGTAAAATTCCAGATCGTCCTCCTGGATGTCCAGTCTGGCCGCTACATTTTTAATCAGTTCCATTTTTGTTTCCTGTGCAATCTGAATATCTGTCTTCATAATTTTTCTTCCTCCCGCCTATAAAGACTCTTCAACATAGTTTTCAAATTCTTCTGGAGACATCAAAACCTTTCTCGGCTTTGTGCCCTCCTCAGGCCCAACCACACCGGCTTCGTAAAGCTGGTCCATAATCCGCGCCGCCCGGTTAAACCCAATTTTAAATACGCGCTGGAGCATCCCTATAGATGCTTTATCCTTTTCAATGATAAACTTCCCGGCATCCACAAAATAGACATCCCTCTCATTATTTCCGGGCCCGTCCGCCGGACCGGCGCTGGTGATCTTTGAGGTGATCTCTTCATTGTAGTTTACCTGATCATTCTGACTTTCCCGAAGAAAAGCCACCACATCATTGACTTCTTTATCTGAAACAAAGGCGCCCTGCACACGCAGTGGTTTCTGATATCCCGAAGGATAAAAGAGCATATCCCCTTTTCCGAGAAGTTTTTCCGCCCCGCCCATGTCAATAATGGTTCTTGAATCCACACTGGAGGATACGGAAAAGGCAATTCTCGAAGGAATGTTCGCCTTGATCAGACCGGTTATAACATTGACTGAAGGCCGCTGTGTGGCAATAACAAGGTGAATACCACAGGCCCTCGCCAGCTGTGCCAGACGGCAGATGGCATCCTCCACTTCTCCCGGAGCAACCATCATCAAGTCCGCAAGCTCGTCCACAATAATAACGATCTGCGGCAATTTCGGATAATCCGGGCTGGCAAATTCAGCCTGGGATACTTTTTCATTATATCCCTTCAGATCCCGGACATTCAGTTCCGCGAATTTCTTATAACGATCCGTCATCTCCATGACAGCCCAGTTCAGGGCTCCCGCCGCCTTCTTCGGATCAGTGACAACCGGGATCAGCAAGTGCGGAATACCGTTATAAACACTCAATTCAACCACCTTCGGGTCCACCATGATCAGACGGACATCCTCCGGTTTTGCTTTATAGATAATACTCATGATCAATGTATTAATACATACGGATTTTCCCGAACCGGTAGCCCCGGCAATGAGCAGATGGGGCATCTTGGCAATATCCGCAACAATCACCTTGCCGCCGATATCCCGGCCTGCCGCAAAGGCGATTCCCGACTTACTGTTCTGGAATTCCCTGCTCTCCAGCAGATCTCTCAACATAACCGCTGTATTTTCTTTATTCGGAACCTCGATGCCGATGGCCGCCTTCCCCGGGATCGGAGCTTCAATTCGTATATCGGCCACAGCCAGATTTAATTTAATATCATCCGAGAGACTCACGATCTTGCTGACCTTAACTCCCTGCTCCGGCTGAAGCTCATAACGTGTGACGCTCGGTCCGCAGCTCACATTCGTGATCTGCACCTTCACGCCGAAACTATCCAGCGTCGATTTCAGCTTCGCCGCAGTCTGCCGGAGCTGTTCATCCGTATTGCCGCCATTATTTCTCTCCCCATGTACAAGCAGGGATAATGGAGGAAATACGTATTCCGGCTTCTGCTCCAGAGCAGTCTCGATATCCTCGGCCGTCGCCTGCTTTTCCGCCTCACTCGGCGCGGAGGCTTTCGCCGTCTCCGCTTTGGCTGCCGCCTTGGCCACAGCCGTTGGGGACGGAGCCGTCTTTATTTCGGAAACCGGTTTCTGCATTCCGGCTCCGGCCGCTGTTTTCTGCATGACAGTATTTCCATCTGCCGGTTCCCCAAGATCACTATTCTTTGCCTCCGGCTCTTCCATCACGCCGAAATCATCATCGATATCAATATCGATTGGCCGCAGATCACCCTCCGGCACAATAAAGGAATTTTTCTTTTCTGCTGACGCCGGTGTTACCGGTTCTATCGGTTCCATATGGCTGACCTGAATTCGGTCCTCGCCCTGCCACGGCAGAATAATCTCCTCCGTAATCTCTTCTACCGATGGTTTCACAGCTTTACCCTTCTTATCCGGCTTTTTATCTGCCTTTGGTTTTTTGGAAACGGGTTTTGCCGTGACTTCCGAAGCCGCGCTTAAATCAAAATTAAAGTCCTTCTTCTCAAATTCCTCTTTGACTTCATCAAAGGTAATATTTCGATTTCCGCCGGTGCCTCTTTCCTCTTTCTCAGCTTCCTTCCGGGCTTCTCTCTCTTTTTTGCGAATCTCCCTCTGCTCTTTATGCCGCTCTGAAGCCTTTGAGTAGGCTTTGCGTCCCTTTTTCCCCAACGGAATAAAAATGGACTTCTGAGTCATTAAAACAACCGTGATCAGGATCAATACAATGATCACCACGTAACAGCCCACCGTTCCAAGCAATGGATGAAGGAGCTTTACCGCCGCTCCGCCGATCAATCCGCCGCCGTTTCTTCCCGCCGAACTGTTTTTATAAGCTTCCATCAGCTTTGCGCCGGCATTATAAGGCTCAGTTACCATATGTACAAAAACCGTCAGAAATATATAGCAAAAAATCGAAGAAATCAATTTTATTTTAGCGATACGGTTGGAGCGGTTTGCGATGAAAAATGAAATTCCAAAAAAGATTACCAGCGGAAACAGATAGGCCATATAGCCAAACAATCCAAAGGTAACTCCGGAAATCATCTGCCCCAGCTTGCCGCACAGATTAAAATTGCTGAGGACCAATAAAATACTTACTGCAAGAATAACAAGCACAACAACCTCATCCCGGATCCCAGCCTGCTGCTGCTTTTCCTCCAATGTCAGTTCCGGCTTATTCCCGGACGTTTTTCTCCCTTTTGCTGTCGTTTTACGCCCTGCCGACGCTTTTTTTGTTTTTCCAGTTGTCTTCTGCTGTCTTCCAGCCATTCAAAATTCCTCCTAAATCCAAATTTAAAAAATACCTGAATAGAGTACGAAAGCGAAATATCTTATAGGACATTTCGCAATAGCACTTTACCGCTTTTCATACCGGTTATTTAATAATGAAAAAATGGAAAACCAAAGAAATCAGACCGACAGCGGCACAATAATAGGCAAAATAACTGAATTTCTTATTGCTTACCACATACATCATCACACGAATACAGATATATCCGACAACACCGGCCACAATCATACCGATGACATAATATAAAATATTGTCGCCGCCGGAGACAGCTTCTCCCAGATGCCGCAATTCAAGAAGATTTGCCCCGAGAATCGCAGGCAAAGACGCGATAAACGAATATTTTACTGCAAAACTTCTGTCAAATCCAAGAGCCAGGCATGCGGAAATGGTAGAGCCGGACCGGGAAATTCCGGGCAGTACCGCAATTCCCTGGGCCACACCGATAATGCCCGCATCTTTATAGGAAGTTTTTTTCACTTTTTTCTTGCCGCCCGGCAGCGAGCCCACGATTAAGAGGACGATCGCATTGATGATCAGGCAAATTCCCGGAATCAGCAGAGAATTTGAAGCAGAAGCCACCACATTGTTTAAAACGATCCCTATAATTCCTGTCGGAACTGTTGTCACAAGAATCAGGAGAACAAACTTACGATAGGCATTCGTTACGATCCGGCGATATTTGCCGTCACCCCGGCGAGAACGGTTCATTATCCATGTTTTTAAATTGACACAGGCATCCGCCAGCAAATGAATACCTTCAATGAATAATCTGGCAATATCTTTCCAGAAAACAATACATACCGCCACTAATGTCCCCAAATGGAGCATCACTTCGAAAAGCATCCCCGTATCCGTATTTACTTTAAATATGTATTGAAATATAGCTAAATGTCCCGAACTGCTGACGGGTAAAAATTCAGTAATTCCCTGAATCAACCCCATTAATATCGCTTGCAAAAGGCTCATAAATTTTTCCTCCGTCATTTTCACTCAATTGTTTTTATCATACTACATATTAATGTCTTTGTCAAAACGATAGTTATTTTTCATTATTTTAAAAGGGGATCCGAGCCCATCCGACTCCATCCCCTTTAGTTTCCGGCAGCCGCCTTCTTTCTAAACCGCTGCTTCCCGGATTTTTATGAATTTTGTTTTCCGGATTTTATCATGGATTTTAAGTGAAAAAGGGCCTGCGATATACCTCCGACTTCATTGATCAGCCCGGCGTCCACCGCCTCTTTTCCCACGAGGATCGTTCCCAAATCCTTTGTCAATTCGGTGTTATCCATCATCATCTCTTCCAATTTTTCCTGAGTTGTCCGGCTGTGCTCCGCAATAAAACCGGTGATCCGATCCTGGACCCGTTTAAAATAGGCATAGCTCTGAGGCGCCCCGATCACCATTCCGCCCATCCGTACCGGATGAATCAACAGCGTCCCCGATTCTACAATAAATGAATAATCCGTCGATACAGCCAAAGGCACGCCAATGGAATGAGAGCCCCCGAGAACAAGGGATACTGTCGGTTTACTTAAGGAAGCGATCATCTCGGCAATGGCCAGGCCGGCATCCACATCGCCCCCCTGAGTATTCAACAGGACAAGCAGCCCCTCCAACCCATCGTCATCTTCAAAGGCCGCCAGTCTCGGCAGTACATGATCATATTTTGTCGCTTTGTTTTGATTCGGCGCCGCCTCATGGCCCTCGATCTCTCCAATGATCGAGAGTAAGAGAATTTTCTTTTTCTCCTTATTTTCCTCCAGAATCATCTGTCCGTTTTCATTGAGATTTTCATCCTTTTCCTGATTCATATTTTTCACCCTCCTGCTTTTATCGCCTTCTGCCATAGTATTTATCGAAAAAGAATAAAAAATACATTATCTCTGCGCTTCCATCACATTAGAAATCATGCTATGATAGAATCATCTATTTTACAGGAGGTATCACATGTTCAGACAAATCCATGAAAATCCGGATATATATACAGTGCCGGTTGTTCTTCCAAATAATCCGCTGAAAAATTTAAATTGCTACATTATTAAAACGCCCAAAGAGAATCTGGTGATTGATACCGGCTTTAACCAGCCCGAATGTCTGGCGGCTTTAACCGAAGGATTAAAAGAGCTTGAAATTGACATGGATCGCTCAACTCTTTTTTTGACTCACCTTCATTCGGATCATACCGGTCTGACCAATCATATCGCCACAGCCAAAACCCGCATTGTCATCAGCGATGTGGACTATAATTATTTAAAGACACAGCATGATGAAAATTTCTGGCCATGGATGGAAGAGAAATTTTACCGTGAAGGGCTTTCCAGAGATTTGATTGAGTTACAGCGAACAGTAAATCCGGCCCGCGCCTACGCTCCCGAATATCTTTTTGACGCCGACACCGTATCCGACGGGGACACGTTTCAGATCGGAGATTATACATTCCGCTGTCTCTGGACACCGGGGCACACGCCTGGACATACCTGCCTCTATATGGAAAAAGAAAAGATTTTATTCTGCGGGGACCATATTTTATTTGATATTACGCCGAATATCACCATGTGGCGCGGTGTGGAGGATTCTCTGGGAAATTACCTTGAAAGCCTGAAAAAAATCAAGGCGCTGGATATCCGCCTTGCCCTTCCGGCCCACAGAAAAAATGATATGGACGTTTATGAACGCATCCGCCAGATCGAGGAACACCATGCACGGCGTATCCATCAAACCCTCTCCATTGTCCGCGAAGAGCCGGGACTTAATGCCTGCCAGATCGGCGCCCGGATGACCTGGTCCATGCGCGGCAAAAACTGGGATGAATTTCCGATTCAGCAAAAATGGTTTGCCATCGGAGAAACGATCTCCCACCTGGATTATCTGATGAAACGGGGACTGATCACCCGTCATGATGAAAAAGAGATCATTTACTATACAGCAAATCAGATGACAAATTAAATCAGGCAGCCTGCGAAAGGCTGCCCCTGTTTTTATTTAATCAAATATTCTTTTCGATTCGGGCCAGGATTTCATTCGAAACCACTGGGTATAGATTTTTTGCAGTCCGAGTTTTTCATACATGAGAAAAGCCCCTGTATTTCCCTGTCTCACCTGCAGATGAGCCTGGGTTGCGCCCATCTTCTTTCCTTTCTCAATAATCCGGCTGCATATTTTCATTGCCAGTCCCTGACGCCTGTAATCTCTATGAACATGAATGGCATATAAACCGATGTAATGTCGTTCCAACACGCCCAGCCCGGTTCCGATCACTTTTCCCTGATAACGAATTTTCACACATATTATCGGCAGACGGATACGCCGGAAAATCTTTTTCTGAATCTTTTCCATCGAAGGGTAGGGAATATCTATCAATTGATTGACTCCATCCAGCCATTCATCATCTATCCGGCTCATCACGATCATCTCATAATCATTTCCCTGACATTTCATTTCCGGAGCCGTCCATCCCTTCAAATCACAATGAAGTACATCAACATATTTGACATTCTCATAACCCCTTGCTTCCAAAAGTTCATCCAAAGCTTTCGGAACAGCCTCCGTCATCTTATAAACTGCCGGCAACAGCAATTCCCGATACTGGTTTTCACAGTAGATGACCTTTTCCTCCAGATCATAGGTTGAATGATAAAAGGGATAGATACAGTTGGCCCGATATGTATAACCGCCGGAAAAATTTAAAATCCACCCGTCATAAATTTCCCGTTCCACAGCCGGAAAGGCATTTATTAAAATCTCTTCAATTTCTCCAATCTGCCGCTGCTCCACAAAAGTTTCCTCCCCGATCAGACAATTTTCATCGGACTAAAATATGCAATATAGAGCCAGACCGCCCAATGAATGAGTGTCAAAACCACCAAAAGTGTACGCCGCTTTGGTGTTGCCGGGTTCTTAAAAAATAAAGTCAGAAAAATTCCAAAGGGCGGCATTAATACACACATGCATAGAATAAACCAAAGCCTGGTATAAAATTTACCTGCCAAAAAACTCGCCCCTTTCATATAAATTTGGTTGAAAATACGATTATTATAACACCTTAACAGCCGAATGTAAAGCCGCGCCCGCAGAGATATACCCCTGCGAAAAAACAGGAACTGTCTTCCGGCAGGGGTATTTTTCAAAGTTTTTATTTATACTGTTTTCACACTTTTTCGGCGGAATAACAGAATGAGAACAAGGAGAGCAGCGAGCATCAGTGCGAGAAGCCGGGCGACAGGCGTAGTATCGCCGGTTTGTACCGCATTGTTGATCGGCTTCTGTTTTTTATTCGTCACCTCAAGCTGATTATCAAAATATTCCGATTTTGTCAGCTCATATCCTGCTGCTTTCTTTATAACTGTCACTCTGCCATCTGTCTCCACCATGAATTCCAGCGCCTCATTCAGCCTTTCATAACCGTTCGGAGCCGATGTTTCCTCCAACAGATATGTCTGACCGGCTGCCAGCACTCCTTTCAGTTCAATCAGGCCCTGACTATCTGTTGTAAGATTTAATGTGCCTGCCTTCACAGCCCCGTCCTCATTAACAAAACTGCCCTTCAGCACAAACTGAGCCCCGCTCAGAACAACTCCGTCCTCAGCCTTCTTCTTAATCCGCAGGGCTGTACGATAATTGGAGAAACTTTCGCCATCCGTACTCAGTTCGATCAGCTTACTGCTTTCTCTGTCAAAGGTAAACTCCGCCGTTTCCAAAGCCCTGCCTGTTTCCTTATCTGTTATCGAATATCCGTCAGCAGATTTCGTCTCCACAAGCTTATAAGTTCCCCAGTCCAGATCATGAATGATCAGTTTTCCTTCGACGTCCAAAGTCGTACCTGCCCAATTATCCACCGCTGAATAGGATTTTCCTGTCAGGAAGGAGCGGACTGTTTCCCACAGCCCCGTGGATTCATTTTGCTGATACAGCGTAAATTCCACATTGCTGAGGGCCTTGCTGACATTTTCCCCATCTGCCTTATATAGAACGACGCTTCCATAAAGCCTTGGATTGGTGATACCCTTTTCCGACAGAGTTCCCTGGACAACGGTCACCTTCGTTTCCGCATTCTCCGCGGCTGCTCCACGGTTTATTTGAATCCTGCGGCCATTTTCATTTTCGCCCAAAACAAATTCTCCAATAAACGGTAAATGTTCCTTATTTCCAACCTGAGCAATGTCATATCCGTCGGCACTGATCTCCGTCAGCCGATAGTTGCCCTTCACAAGTCCCTCAAAGGTCAGACAGCCGTTACTGTCCGTTGTTCCCTCCAGAGTCACCCGGTCGGCTTCTGTCCCGCCTTCAGGGATGCCGCTTAGCTCAAAGGAAACTCCGCGAATTCCTTCACCATTCTCTTCATCCAGCTTCTTCAATGCCACTGCCGCCGCATAACTTTCATTGAGCACAGTAACCTCTGCTGTCTTTCCATGGGCACCCGTATCCGAATCCCCGATGATAAAACTGTGCTTTTCCGTATTCAGCGCTGTCGCCGCCGTCGCTTTTGTCTCAAGGAAATAATATTCTCCTGTCGTGAGACCATCCGCAAAGTTCTTTTTCTCTCCATCAAGGTCAACAAATGTATCCTCAATATTATTTTTAGAACACCATTTACCATCCGCATCAACTGTCAGATTTTCTGCAATCGGTTCATCAAAGCCGACTCTGTACAGGGCAAACTCAACGCCCTTCAACGCTTCATCACCTTTGCCGTCGCCATCGCTGTCAACAAACTTCGTCAGCTCCACATGTCCGCGGATTCGCCTGTCTTCTATGAAAATGGTATAATATCCCCGGTCATCCGTTCTCTGGACCTGCGCGTCACTTCTGTCACTACCCGTAAGGCTGACTACATTACCCTTTGCCAGTCTGAACTCGAAAGGTGCAAAGGAATCATAGCCGGATGGAGCCTTTGTTTCACAGAGAATATAATTCTCTTCTTCCGCAAGCCCTTCCAGATTTATAGCCTCCCGGGCACTGATACATTCTGCCTCCGGCACTGCTCCGCTATTCGGTTTTATCGGCACGCCATCATCATCCACGACAAAATCTGACTTTTTATAAATCGCCAGTTCTGCCCCCGGAATCGGCGCATCCGTCTCACTGTCCAGCTTCTGAATAAAGATGGCTGTCTCCATATTTTTTACAATGATCCTGTCCCTGCTGTCGTTAAGGGAAATGTCCGCATCATGAGATTGCGGCAAGATCACTGTTCCATCAACATCGGCCGTAAACTGTACACTCAATGCCGGTATCCGGGTAATATAGCCTTCCGGTGCCTTTTCTTCCGTCAGCATATATTGTGAACCGGAGGTTATCAGAGAAGTTCCGTCCTCTGCCTGCAGTTTGATTTCTCCTTTCGGATCCGTTACCAGGTTTTCAGCCACAACTCTTCTCCAATTATTATCTGCGTCTAAAACCTTCAGTGAAAATTCCGCACCGTCCAACAGATTCCCGGTATTGTCCTGCTTCTCTAAAGAAATAGTGATCGGACGGTCATAAACCGATATCGCTTTATTATCATTCTCCAATGCTGCATCTGCCGGTGTATTGCCTTCCCACGCAATAGTTCCATCTTCCTTCATTGTAAAGGTATATGTCTCCGGATTCAGTTTATAACCTGCCGGTGCTTTGACTTCCCTCAATTCGTAAGTTATTCCTGCGATCAAACGCCCTTTCAGTATGAAAGGCTTGTTTGCCACGGATGTCCAACGAATTCCTCCATCAATGGATTGCGCCTCAAAAGCCGCATCCTGTCCGGTAACATCATTTGTCACCATCCGGCCTGTCAATTCAAATATTGCGCCGCTCAAAGCATCGGAACCGCCTTCGGCATATTTCTGGAAGGAAATCTCATTCTCCTTATTTTTAACCGTCACACCCAGTGTAAGTTCAATATCGGTTCCGCTCCGCCCTATGGTCACCTCGTTCAACTCCGACGCCCTTTCATAGCCATCCGGCGCTTTTGTCTCCTCGAGCACATAAGTTCCCCAGGCCAGATTATCAAATAAAACCGTTCCATTACGATCGGTTGCTGCCGGTCCCTGAACTTTTTCCCCCTTTGTCAAAATGCCGTTTTCATCCAACGCCGATTTGTAAAGAATAAATTCCGCGCCTTCAAGCACCTTCGTCAAATCTGCTGTATCCACCTTCGTTACTGTCAGCCTGCCCTGAAGTTCGTTATTTTTCAACTCTATGACTGTTTTATCTGTCTCCGAAACCTCTCCCAATGGACATTCCCCGGCCTCTATAGCCGTACCGTCCGGACAGATTTTGAATTCATAAACCAGTTCCTTTCCATCAGACTCATCCACATAACCGGTATAATTTTTTTCATAAAGACGATAGGTTTGACCGGCTATAAGCTTACCGGCCGGAATCATTGCCTTTCCTGTGTCATCGGTTGTGATCACTCCGATACCGTCCACCGGTGTCTCAACGTCTGCTGTACCCCCATTTTTTTCTCCATAGATTACCTGATACAGTTCAAACGCAACGCCTGAAAGTTCTCTGCCATCCTTCGCGTCTGTTTTATGAATCGATACCTGAATCGGTGCATCTGTCACTGTAAGCGTTGATTCGGCGCCAGGATTTTGGTCGTCCGGCTTAAATACATTGTTTTCAATACTTCCACGCACAGCCTCCCCATTATCATTCAGTTTAAAAATATATGTCCCTGTGTAGGCCGTAACATTTCCGTCAGAATCCACAGCAGATGGGAGAATGTATCCATTCGGAGCCTTTATTTCCGTCAGCCGGTAAACACCGCCAACATTAAGCTTCGCAGAATTGAACTTCAATATCTGACCGGCTTTCGTTGTCACCCGCTCCACCTCTGTCCATGGATCATCTCCTCCGTCCGCCAGGTACTGTTCCAACAGAAACTCTGCGCCGCCAGAATTTTTTACACCATCCGTACCATTTTTAACCAGTCCCAGCTCCAAAGGTTCATCCAAAAAGACGATTGTATGACCTTCCGTTGAAGCATAATCCGACCATTGTGTATTTGCAACCGGCACACCGTCTGCAGCAACCGCCTGAATATGGACATTACCGCTGACATCCAGCCAAAATGTAACTATCGCTTTTGACCGTTTGTAGCCTGCAGGCGCTGTCACTTCTTCCAGCTGATAAATATGTTCCGGCACAGCCGCATTCACAGATACAAGAAGCATGCCTTTATCCAAAAGTGTTTCCCCGTCAGGAACTGCGCCAATATATCTTGTTCCGCTTTCAGTTTCCGAATCCGTCTTTCTGAAATCCCCGGTCACCTTAAAGCTATATCCCGATGTCAGCTCTGCAAACGTCCCATCACTCTCTTTGCCTTTCTTTTCAAGCATGATCTCTTCCGGAGTATCCTTTACCGTAAGCTTTAATTGATCATCGCTGACCGACAGGCAGTCGCCCTTCGCAGTAATTATTCCATTTTTGTTGACTGTAAAGGAAACATTTGTCAATGTCGGCCGAATATAGCCGTTTGGAATCTTAGTCTCGCTGACAAAATTGTAGGTGCCTGCCGGAAGACCAATAATTTGAACCGAACCGGTTCGCGCCTTCCCCTCAGTCCACTTTGTAAAGTCTGCGCCATTCCCGGAATAGCTTATTTCATAGCTTTCCGCTCCCTGGGCATCCCGGCTCCAAATAAGGCGTACCTTCCGCTCATTCACGGTCGCCTCAAATGTAAGGCTGACATTATTTAAATGTTCGTTTATATTCTCTGAGGATACTTTGTCCATTGCAAACTGGATACCGGTATTAATCATGAGTTCCCCGCAATGTTCGTCATTACACTGTGTTTCATATACCGGAAGCTCATATCCCGGAAGCTGTTCTTCTCTGAATTCATAATGATATAATATTCCTGAAGGATTATATTTGGGAAGATTTTCCAAAGTAAATGTCCACTTATTATCTGTTTTCTCACCATGAATATCCAGTATATCCTCATAATCTACCTGTTCAGCCTGTTCCGGCAAACCTCCTTCCGGATAACGATAAAGAACAAGCGCATCCCGAAAATCATCCTTATTTCTCATTTCCGGCAGATCATCAGCCCACTCCTTTGTGACATCTATTTTTGTCGTCTGCAGAGTGTTTGTAAAGGCTGCAGTGTATGCCGATGAATCCGGCGACTGCTCTGACTGTTCTTTCACCCCATAGCTTCCATTATATTTCTGCGCTGAGATATCCGTTATTTCTCTTCCATTCGGATTAAGTTCAACAACAGAATAGGTATAAACATCTCCGCTCGGAGCCTTTGCCGGAAGCCCTGTGACCATCGCGCTCCCTGAATCAGATGTATTGCTGCCGGATATATAAAGAATATATTCGGAACCGTCTGCGTTCTTCACCTGCTCAGGCTCAACCGCACTTCCGTCATGCGGCTGATAAGAACGGTAAACATGATAGCCGATCGACCACTCTGTTGTATTATCGTCATCCGCATCTCCTCTCGTGTCATAAACATTCTGATGATCATTAACCCACTGTTTTGTCACCGTAATTTGGGTAGAATCCACACTGTTTTTAACAGTAAAATCACCATTTGTAATACCGTCCGGGGATGAGATCGTCATCTCATACGGCACCGTCTGACTGCCGGACATCTCGGTTGATACCGCATCCGGCCGCATTTCTCTGCCATCGCCGAACTCAACCTTTGTATCCCCAATTTGTATTTCAACAGCCCGATATTTAAACTCTTTATAGGCATCACCGCTGCTATAATATTTCGGCAGATTGCCGTAGGTATGTTGCCAACCGTTACTGTGATTTAAAGTCTGAACATAACCATAGTTCTTTAAATCTTCATTTTCTTTATTCTCGAAATACTCTTTTGCCCAATGCCATTTTTCAGTACCATCGATATCTTCTGCCCAAACCTGCAGTTCAATCTGCACATCCGGCAGTATAAGCGCTGAATTCAGTGTACTCCAGTCTTTCTTCACCGTCATTTTTGTCCAACTGTCATTTATCAGATCTTTCATGGTGATAACACGCCGGTCATCCTGCAATTCATCACTCTTTGATTCAATCTTATCTGCATTACAGATATAATGTTCCGGCACCGGGTCTTCCTTCAGAAA
The DNA here is from genome assembly GCF_048388605.1 of Frisingicoccus sp. GTDB lineage: Bacteria > Bacillota > Clostridia > Lachnospirales > Lachnospiraceae > Frisingicoccus. The sequence goes on from NZ_DBGCTU010000045.1 coordinate 61,308, forward strand.
ATAGCGGTAAGCCTCTCCGGTGGTCATATAGCCATCCAGCCCGCTGACTGTATATTTCCATTTATTTCCCTCAAGTTCTATCGATGATGTAATATCGCCGGTCACATTATTCCCTTTCGGCCAATCCGTTGTTCCATCCGTTGTTTCCTCCGGATCAAAGGAAATATGTGGGTTTGTTTCTGTACCATCCGGATTGCGCATCACTGACAGGGTAAATACTCCAAGCCGTTCCTCTCCGCCGTCATAGCCGAAACGTCCAAGCACCAGCTTTAATTCCGTTGGCCGGGTTTCAAAATCATTATCATAATCCATCCACTCTTTACTGCCGGAGAGTTCCGCCCTTGGCATACCGGTATAGGTATTCTCTATTTCAACCGTTACATCCGCTTTAGCCTCCTTATCATCGAGGAGTTTAAAGGCCTGTGACCCCCATCCATTATCCGTACACATATCCGGATATGCCGAAGCATTGTTTTCCGCTGACGGCCATCCCGTCAAGCCTGCCTCTGCTGTCACTGTCTCCCCCGGAGTCAGTTTAAATTGAGCCGGCCCGTAGCCTTCCACCGGCGTTTCAACGATAAAATAGATATACGGCGTTAAATTCGGCGCATAAACCAGTTGTTCACCAAAATCCACACCTTTTCCGGCTTTTGCATCTGTCGAACTCAGTGTCTTCTCCTCAATCAGCTTCACATCCGAATAATTCTTTCCCTTATCACCAATTATTCCTTCGTTTTTATACTGATAAAAACGGTACAATTTATAAGTTGTTTCCGGATATGTTTCAATCTCAAAATTATCATAATTGTCTGTCCATGCTTTTTTCAGAGATATGGAACTTACATTCTTTAATGTGTCAAAAGTATTCTTTATATTATATCCATTGACTGTTCCTGAAAGCTGTTCATAGGCATCCTCCACCTTCGAAGCATCCGCCTCTTCGGAAATGGTTTCAACGATCGTATATTTATACATACTTCCCGAAGGATGATATTTTGAAAGGGGACTGCCGTATTCCTCAGCCTTCGTACCCTCCCAATGGTTCTCTTCATCCGGAATGGATGCTCCGGACTTATCATTAAAGCCGACTCTCGCCATAGAAAATGTATATTCCGTTCCCGGGCTGAGCATGTTTTCAATTGCCGATACCAGTTCCACCTGATAGCTTATTTCAGTACCGTCTTTTGAAATAACTGTTAATTCAGTACCACTATCATTCACGGTGCAGATACCCTTTTCATCATACACCTTTGTTGTACTGTCATCGGCCAGCAAATACTCGCCTTTATCATTCATTTTCAGCCGATAAAGCCTGAATGTCAACGGTGGAAGATCATCAACCGGAAATCCCTCCGGAATTTTTTCCCAAATCTTTCTGCCCTGGATCGTAATGTCTTCTTTCAGCTGATTGACAAAGCTATTTCCGGCTTCAAGCATATAAGTTTTCTGCCCATCGCCAGAAACAATAGAACCAACAATCGCATTTTCGTCATCATGTACAGTCACATACTTTCCTGCCGTCTCATCATACTCTACAGTGCTTGTGTTCACACCAGCCTTCTGAAAATCCTCCAGCTTCTTTACCCATCCGTTTGCATACTGTCCCCGAATATAATCCAGGGCGCTATAACCAATCCCTGTAGTCTGATTTGCAAAGTACCGTATCTCCGTGCCGTATTCATCATACTTAGGAAGCTCAAAGCTGGCCTCCCAGGAGGATTCTTTTACATCGGCAACATTTTCATTCCAAAGATACTCCTTAAAATCTGGATATCTTTCTATTATGTACTTTGGTTCTCCCTTATCATCAAGCAGAAGTTTTCCATTTTCATCGTACTCATAGCTGGTATAATACAAATTCAAATAGATATCCGGCCGCTGCTCGTTTTCCTTGCGGTATTCATCCAGCCATAATAAGTACCAGTTATATGTATCTGTTTTCTGCCGTGTATTTGTAATTGTCTGTCCTACATAGGCTGTCCATATATCCGACTCTTCAGGTGTATTATCCTTATATTCGATATCGTCATAGGATACAACATAATTGCTGTCCTGATCTATCTCTTCTTTCACCGAATAATGCACAATTTTTCCGAGGGCATCATACATTGGCAGATTTTTAAAGACAACCGTTTCTATAGAGGCATCATCGGCTTCACCGGTTAATTTCTGACTTTTTGAAACCTGATTTCCATCAGCATCCTGAATCGGCTGCCGGAAATCTTTCTCATACTTCAAAATGCCATATGCAGCATCTAATGTACCTCCTGCATCGCGCATATCCCGAAGCGGCAGTTCGACATATCCTTTTCCATCACTATTATCTATGACATGATCTTCCCATTCATCACTGGAAATAGTTAAAGCAGCCTGCCATTTTGCCCGCTCCTCCGGCGTTGCCATTCCATCCTGCCATTTCTTCGTCACTTCATAGTTCAATATTCCGGTACGACGATTTACAACGGAGTAATAGCCTTCTTCATCAGGCGCATTTGTGCATTCCAATACATCAAAGTTTCCATCAATATTCTTATGATGATAAAGGACCTCATAACAGCTGTCTCCACTCTTCACCGTTGGATAATTTAAAGCAGACACAGTTCCTGCGTCAACCGGATTACTGTCCGCAGAATACTCATATATGCAGAAGCCGCCATCATATAAATTAGCCTCCTGCCACTCTTTTTCATCTGCATATTTCTCCCATCCCGGTATCTCTTTCCAATTCAGATAGCTATTCCCATCGATATCTATATAAGAAGTGCCGCCGTCAGCGGAATTTTCCCTTCGGAGAAGGATCGTCTTTCCTTCAACCTCTGTTTTAAACAGGGTAACGTTCACCTTCCGCCACCAGGATGAATTATCCGATATCGCAACAAAATCTTTACTAAGAAAACCTTCCGCTCCGCCAATTGTTCCATAAAGAAGAACGGCATCTTCCGTATAAACACTAAATTCACACTCACGGCGATCCTTCGTTTCACTGTCATCCAGCCATATCTTGCGGAGAGCAATGTATCGTACTACTCCCGGCCCGCTGTTTGTAATCTGCACCGAATTTTTTTCGACTGCCTGATCATTATCCACATCAAATCCGAAATCATAATCCGATATATATTTTCCGTTATCCTCCTGCTCTTTGACAACATAGGTATAGAAATTTCCATTCTCGTCATATTTCGGCAGATCTTCAAACAGATGAATCCACCCGCTGTCCTTGCTCTCATAATTTCCACCATAGGCCTTATCCGGGTTGGTTTTGGACACTTCTGTGTCCTTTTCCAATTCTTTTTTTATCATCTGTACCCTTGCACCGGAAGCATTATACTGTTCCAGAGTTACAACAATCGGACCCGGTTCACTTGACTCCTGCCACAGTTTTCGCACAAAATATTCTGTCTGGCCTTTCAGTGTATTGGTGATAACAAAAGGCTTTCCATCCTCAATTTTTTCTCCCGAAGTCTCCGAAATAAAATATTCATCGCCATGCTCATAGCTTTCCGCATTTTTCGTGTTCTCATTAACCGTCAGCCGAAATCGGGTTTCTCTCCCAATTGTGTAAGGTTCAATTTCTTTTTTCTCTGATTGGCCTTCGACAGTTTCATAAATCTTCGTCTCCACCCATCGGAATTCAAGTAAATGACCATTTTCACAATATTCATTGACATCCACGCTGCCGGTCCGCGATAAATGATAGGCATCAAAGCCGCTGAGCAGCAGCTTCACTTCCTTACCCTCATTATCCTTTACCTTGTACCAGTCATCCTTTTCATAATGATCCGATTCACCATAACTCTGCGGATTTGGATTCTTATGTTTTGCCTCAAGAGTCAATTCCACTTCGACATTTGATAAATCATCCTGATAATAAGCAGCCTTCCATGTCTTGGTGGCCGAAACGGATATATATTTCTCCTTTCGGTTTGACAAAGCTCCACCATTATAGAGCGATGTATCATCCTCTCTTCTCTCTTCGGTGCCAAAATTATACTTATATCTTACAGGCAGCACATCTTCCCCGGAAAAATATCCCTCATCAGCACGCGACCCATAAAATCGCTGATAATCTGAGTCACTGACGGTTCCTTCCCGCGCAAAATAAATATATCGATATCCGTCAGGGTCATAAGCCGGAAGATTTTCAATAACAAACTGCTCCACAGCATAACCGTGGGTATGCCAATCTTTTACATTCATTGAATCTGACAAATTTTCCGGCAAATCCTTTGTTATATCATTTCCATGCTTATCATACCCTGTATACTGCACCTCCAGAAGATTTCCGGCATCATCATAAAATATCCCTGCAGCGGTCTGATAATTCCCACTGTTATTCCTTGAATAACGCCAAAGTGTCCATCTCGCTTTCGGACGATTTTCCGTATCAATCTTATCGAACTCATCCTGCCAGAATTTATAGGCTGTATACCGCTTAGTCCCTGTTCTCGTCAAAATAATCTTGCCGCCCGCATAGGCCGCGCTCAAATCTGTTCCATGTCCTGGCACATTTGTGTTATCATATTCTATACGATATCCATCAGTCATGGTAATCTCATCCGAACTTCCTGTTCCCTCTTCAGTGACATCTATAAGATCCGTTTGAGACTGCATCCAATAATTTATAACTTTTTTATCCTTATTAAAATATGGCACCCCTTTAATATGGATTTTTACATTTTTACCGCTGTCGTCTGCCGACCGTGTAATATCAAATTCATTGATATTATAGCTATTTTTGAAATATTCTCTCAGCTTGTCAATATCATAATTTTCCGTTCCGCCGAAGGTCGAGCCGTCATTAAAATATAATCCGAAATATTGAAGATATTTGCTCTGCCAATCTCCGGTGAGCGGGTCGAGCCCGGAACGTATATCCATATCGATCAAAATATCCATCAAAGGATACATGATATATGTATTATCCTCATCCTTACATGCCGAATAACCACTGGCCCCCTCAATATTTCCGGGTTTTACCTTATCCCCTACTCCGGTAACCTCAATCTCCCAATCTTTAACCTCAATCTCCGTTGAACCACCATTTTCATCATATGTTTTAACAGATGTTGTCAGTTTATCCGCAGTAAGCGTACGATTCAGAGAATTCTCACCGGTATTAGAGATTTCCAGCCTTCCGCCTTTTTGAACTCCCAAACGTTCTGCCTCATCCGTCGTATAAACATGATAATAACATTCCTTTTCGGAATCCCATGCAAAGTCCTCAATTCTATATTTCTCATTATTATAAGTATAGGTCATAACGAGCGTTAAATCGCCGCCGTGCTCAAAAACAGCACTTGTGGTCGTATCATACCAGATAACCTTTGCCTGAGCCTTACCATTATATTGATACTCAGCAGGCTTACTATCCTGTTTGTCTTCCGCTTTCGCCGCGTAACGCGGAGATGCAATATGATTTAACTGATATGTAAACACCGCGTTATCGGTATTTTCATCCACAGCCATGGATGCAGGCTTTACCTCTATACCCTCAAACGCATCCGGCTTTACCTCATAAAAAACATTTTCCCCTTCTCTGTCCGTTGTAAAAAGGCCGTCAACTGAATAATGCCAAATATTTACGTTATTTTCGTCTTCACGCCAATCAACGGTGTAGTTTGTATATTTTTCTCCATGACAAGTAACTATAAAATGTTCTGCAAAATAAGCTTCGATACTTAACGCATCCGAAGCCGACATAGTTTCTGAATTCCAATGAATACTTCCAGACATAGAATAAGCCGGCAGATAATTGACAAAACGGCTTTCCGTCTTTCTGTCTGCCCCATCGTAAGGGTTCAGCGTCATCCTATCGTCCGGCGTTAGAATCCTATCATCCATCATGCTGCTGAATTCATCCAGAAATGCCTGGTTGACAGCAGTATAACCTTTGATCTTCTCTCTATCTTCTTTTATGGTATAATGAATTTTTGTCTGCCTGTCCCCGTCCGCATATACCGGCAAACCTGAAATGACATAATAATAAGTCTCAAGGCCATAAGACAAATCCGGGTCAGCCTCGCCATTTCCATCCATGTCTTCATTCAAAAGTGTACAGGTATATTGATAGATATCCTGCGCCACGCCATCTGCATATAGATCGACAAGTTCCCTGATATCCTCCGGTCTGCGTTCAGCCAGATTACTTTCATCCATCCAGCTGACAGTAAAAAGCGCATCCATAGACTCCGTTTCTTCTTCAATCAGCGCATCCATAGATTCCGTTTCTTCTTCAATTTCCTTTCCGCTCTCTGATTCAAATTCAATTTCAGCGGATGTTTCCTCTGCGCCATCTAAAGCCGCTGATGTTTCCACACTGTTTCCGTCCTCCGCACTTTCTGTCGTTTCCAATAAACTCTCCTCGTACAGATCCGTAGTCTCAGACGCGGATGATAATAGAGCATTATTTTCTTCGTCATTTAAGTTCACCGCAAATGCGCTTAAATCAACAGACATCAATGTCATAACGGCAGCCATTATAATTGCTAAAATCCGGGTTCCTTTCTTTTTTCTCATTACCCTACACTTCCTTTTACTCTATGTCGCTTTAAAACCAATATAATATTAACTTATCTAACATAATTTATAGCATACCGCTATATGTTTTACATGTCAATATATATGGTAAGGCGATTGAAAGCAAAAAAAAGAGAACACTCTCAATTGAGTATTCTCCTTATGTAAAAAGCAGGGGAAGAGGGATTCGAACCCCCATGAACGGTTTTGGAGACCGCAATACTGCCGTTGTATGATTCCCCTTTATTTTTTCCTTTAAATGACAAAAAGCGGATACCTTCGTATTCGCTTCATATGCCTTCAAAACTACACACTGAAAATGTTTCCCATCCCATTCTTTCCTCTTTGACCAGCCTCCTGGTCATGCCCTCGACCGATTAGTGACAGTCAGCTCCATGCATTGCTGCACT
>NZ_DBGCTU010000046.1:0-115927 GCF_048388605.1 Frisingicoccus sp.
ATATATGTTGCGTGCGAAATATGTGTATGATATAATATGTATATACAATTATATTAAATACCCTCAAAAAATCTGCAAAATCAAAATTTGAATTCAATTTAACTCAACAAAAAGGAGGGACACAAATGAAAAAATATAGCAGTACAGTATGGTTGCTGGTTGTTTTAGCTTTTTTACCACTGGAATGGTACAAATCGGTCATCCCAATAGATTTTACTAGAGATCTTGCCCAAATATTCCTTTCAATGAACGGTCTGCAAATGTTTATCCATAATTTTTTTGAGATATTGACCATTTATCTGTTATGCCTTGCAATTCAATATTTAGTGATTAAAAATCAGAGAGGATATCTGATTACGGCGATAAGTAAAATATTGCTGATCGGGCAGATTGCCTTTGCACCGATATCAGCCATCTATCCAGCCAGCTATCCTTCTTTAGCCTCAACGTTTAAAATACTTTTTCGACAGGCAAATATATATATATTTCCAATTTATAAACTTGGATTTTTTCTGGCAACCCTTTGTATTCTCATTTCAATCATATGGGATGTGGTATCTTGGATTCAATCAAGAAGGGATTCGTGAAAATTATTTTCATTTCAAGAGGGAGGACATCTATGAGTGACGAACAAATTTTAAGAATTGTACAAATCCTATATTATCTAATAATCATTGTTGTTTTATTAGCGGCGATTTATCCTGTAAAGACTTATTTCCGGCCTTCCCAAAATACGGGAAATGTTATTGCAGAAATCCAATTGCCTAAAGAGAAGAGGATTAAAAATTGTATCATGGGATTTATTGCCATGATGCTGGATCTCTATTTCCTCCCGGAACAACCAATATTTATATTTTCCCATTTGATTATCAATATCCTGATTTTGCGGCTTGTTATATTTAGCTTTCTCCCGGAAAAAATATGTGAAAACGGGATAATGACGCGAAACGGATTTCTCAAATGGAATATGATCAAAAAATGCGTGCCCTGCGAGGATAATGATAAAGCCCTTGAACTGATTTTAAAAAATCAACGGATGAATGGCACAAACAGATATACCTTGTATCATTCAACTTCTATGTCACATATAACCCAACTGATAAACAACCATTTAACCAATTAATGTTGGCATTTCAAATGTTTTGACATTACCCGTTTTAAGGAGGCGATAAGATATGACTTATAAAAAAGAATCTCTTTGGTACATACCATTATTTTGTATTATAGCAGGAATATTCTGCAATTTATTTCTGATGCGATTTGAAATTCTATTATTTGCTTCTGAAAATCAGGGAAATAATTCAGTATATTTCTATACATCACGTTTTATTTTCCTGTATGCGATTAATTTTATCATAGCGCTTATAGCCGCATATTTTATTTTTCGCAGAATCTCCAGAAGAGAACTGTTTTATTCAGCCTTACTTACAGTAGCGATCCATGTCGCCTTACTGATTATTCAAGCGACAACAGGTAAAATGTTAAACCTTTTTTTCTCTGTTTCCGGTTGGTGTACATTTTTTTCATATTTTACTCATGAGCAATTTGGCAGCGAACTCATCGGACAGGTCATACAATGCTTTATTCCATTTGTAATCGTTCTTTTCGGGAAAAAATCATAATTATAAAAAACGGAGTCGAAAACCATAGGGCAATCGGCTTCGTTTTTTATATTTCATTCACTAAAGCTATGACATCATCATCAGAAGTTAATCCAGTGCGCTCTGCCTCCCCAATCATTTCCTTTTGAAGCATCTGCATAGCATAAACAGCAGAATTAACGATACGGACAGTATTACCCTCAACAATAAATGTAATGCGGTCACCGCTTGTCACCCCGAGGATTTCCCGAATGTCTTTTGGAATCGTGACCTGGCCTTTCGCCATGACTTTGGCATTATCAACAAATGTATTTGCTAACATAATTTTACGCCTCCTTATAAAATTAAAAAGTAGGGATTTCCCTACTTTTATTATATGCAAAATTCGTGAAAAAAACAACAGTAAAATAGTTTGCAATATCGTCATTAGTATAAACTGAAAGGCCTTGAAGCCATCCCTGTTACGTTGTATGATAATGAATATAATCATATATAGTTTGATGCGACGGAGGTTTATATGAAGTTAAATAATTATGAAATTGAACATAACAAAATAGTCAGGAAACTTGCCCCGGAGTGTACACTCCTCTTAAAATCGGATGGTGCTTTTCCCTTATCTGCACCGTGTAAAATCGCATTATTCGGAAACGGGGCCAGAAATACGCTCCGCGGGGGAACCGGCTCGGGGGAAGTTTATTCCAGATATAATATCAGTATTGAAAAAGGATTAAAGAAAAGCGGATTCACGATCACAACCGAAAAATGGCTGGATGATTATCAGGAAGTTAAGGAAAAAGCAAAAAAACGCTGGACTGCCCAAAAAAAGAAGGAAAATCCCGGCATCAAGGGCATTGTAAATATGATGGGGCTGCCGATGCCGGAACCGGAGTATCATCTTCCGATAGATTACGACGGGGATGCGGCCGTCTATGTTCTTTCCCGAATTTCGGGGGAAGGTTCCGATCGGACAAACGCCCGGGGAGACGTCTGGCTTTCCAACACAGAAATCCGGGATATACTTGCGCTGAATTTAAAATTTAAGAAGTTTATGCTTGTACTGAATGTGGGCGGCGTTGTGGATTTATCCGAAGTGACGGAAGTGAAAAATATTTTGCTTTTATCACAACTCGGCGCTTTATCCGGGATGATTTTTTCGGATTTATTGCTCGGAAAAGCATATCCGAGCGGAAAGCTTTCCACCACATGGGCAGATCTGAAGGATTACAGCCCGATCGGCGAGTTTGGGGATAAAGACGACACCCGGTATAAAGAAGGCATTTATGTGGGATATCGCTATTTTGATTCGGTTGGGGTAAGACCTCGGTTTCCTTTTGGATTCGGCCTTTCCTATACGGATTTTAAGATTGAACCGGAGGGCTTTGCCATTAATGGTAAAAATATCTGTGTCAATGTGAATGTGACCAACATCGGAAATTTTCGCGGCAAGGAAGTTTGCCAGCTCTATGTGTCTGTTCCGGAGGCCGATTTAGATCAACCCTATCAGTCATTGGCCGCCTTTGAAAAAACAAAGGAACTTTTGCCGGGAGAATCCTGCAGGCTGACATTATCCTTTAATATGGCGGATATTGCTTCCTATGATTCAAAGAAATGCGCTTATGTATTGGAGCATGGGAATTACATTTTGAGAGTCGGCGCATCCAGCAGAGATACCGTAGCCGTCGGAGGCATAAATATTGAAGAAACAATGATTATTCGAAGGGTCAAAAACGTTGTCGGGGATTGCGGATTCGAGGATTGGAAACCAGATCACAAAAAGCAGGAACATGCAGAATCTCTCAATGTAATCCGGATGGATACCTCCGTTTTTACGACGGAGGAAGTGAATTATAAAGAAAATCATGAAGAGATTGTTCCCTTTGTCAGAAAATTATCCGATAAAGATTTATGCTCAATAAATATTGGTTCCTACGGCAAAGGATTTCTGAGCATCATTGGAAATGCGAGCCAAAAGGTTGCCGGCGCCGCCGGTGATTTTACTTTTGCCTTTGAGAAACAGGGCTTTCCGGGCATGGTGACTGCCGATGGCCCGGCAGGTCTGCGGATCAGCAAGCGGTATATTAAAGATAAAAAAGGGATCCATCCGATTGGAAATGACATGCTCGGCATGATTGGCGATTTTCTGCCGGGGCCTGTCAAAAAAACAGTTTCTTTAATGGAGCGGAAACCAAAAGCCGGTGAGAAAATTTTTGAGCAATATTGTACGATGATTCCGATCGGCACGGCAGTTGCCCAGAGCTTTAATCCGATGCTTGCCGCAAAGCTGGGGGATGTTGTCGGCAGCGAAATGGAACGTTTTAAGGTGAACTTCTGGCTTGCGCCTGCAATGAACATCCACCGCAGTATATTCTGCGGAAGAAACTTTGAATATTATTCGGAAGATCCCTTACTTTCCGGGAAAATGGCTGCAGCCGTTACCCGAGGAGTACAATCCCATCCCGGCTGCGCGGCCACAATCAAGCACTATGCCGCCAATAATCAGGAGACAAACCGCTTCAACAGTAACTCCCTTGTGAGTGAGCGGGCCATGAGAGAAATCTATTTGCGCGGCTTCGGAATATGTATACGGGAATCCCGGCCAAAAGCCGTGATGACTTCCTATAACCTTTTAAACGGAATTCATACGGCAGAACATCGGGGATTGATCGAAGATATTTTGCGGAAAGAATACGGTTTCAGCGGAATCGTTATGACCGACTGGCTGATTCACGCAATGCTGGGCAGCGGCAAATACCCTGCGCCAATATCATGGAAAATCGCCGGGGCCGGCGGCGACGTTATGATGCCGGGAGGCAAAAAAGATTATAAAGACCTTTTAAAAGGCCTGAAGGACGGGAAAATTTCAAGAAAACAGCTGGAGATCAACGCCTCCCGAATGTTTAAAATGGCGAATGAATTGAAAGAAAAACTGTGAGAAGTACCGGCTGTTCTGTTGAAAGTTGGGAATTGCTATGCTATGATATGAGAGATGTGATTTGTTGCTTTATTATTTAAAGCATAAGTAAAGAAGGGATTTATATGAAAATTCATACATTAAAATTAAACCGTTTTATGCTGTTTGAAGATGCTGAAATAAACTGGTCGAAAAATATCAATGTCATTTGCGGCGAAAACAGTACAGGAAAAACCACGCTGCTAAAGGTTATGTATGCTTTGCTGAAACCAATCAGCAAAGAAACCTTTGGAAATATGACCAAAGAAATGGAAGAAAAAGTATTCGTTGAAAAGCTTCAGGGAGTTTTCCGGCCTGACGAGATGAAAATTGGACGACTGGTAAGCAGAGCTCAGGGAAGCAATCGAACCGATTTCAGCGTACTTATGGATAAAAATCAAAAAATTTCTGTGGGATTTGGAAATCGTCAGGAAAACCATGCAGATGTGAATTTAAAAATCTCAGAAAAAAGGAAAAAGTTTGACGTAGTATATATTCCAACAAAAGAAATGATTTCCAACACTCAGCATTTCTCTACATTGTATGAGGAATATCATATTGATTTTGAAGAAATGTATTACGATTTAAATAAATTGTTAGATAGACCTTTGTCGAAAGGTCCGAATACAAATGAGCAGAAAGAAGTTCTTCACAGCTTTGAGGAAATCATGAAAGGGCAGATTATCCAAAAGGATAAAAAATTTTATCTGAGGATCAAAGGTGAAGGTGAATTTGAGATGGGACTTGTGTCCGATGGCTATCGAAAGTTAGCTATGATTATTTATATGATTTTATCCGGAAGCTTAAATAAAGACACGATTTTGTTTTGGGATGAGCCAGAAACCAATATGAATCCTAAAATGATTCGACCGATTGTGCAGGCTCTTACAGTTCTTGCCAAGATGGGAATACAGATTTTTGTGACAACTCATGATTATTTTGTACAGCAGGAATTTAATATGCTTACACTATACCCTGAATTGAATCCGGACAAGCTGGATATACAATTTATATCCTTATATCGTGATGAAGCCACGAATCAACTGCAATATGAAATAGAACAAACAGCTTCCGATTTGATGCATAATGCAATTATGCAGGAATTTGATGCAATGTATGACAGAGAACAGAGGGTAATCTATGGAGATTAGAGAAGAAAGCGGATTAAGATTCAGGTTCCCGGATGACAGCAAAATAATAAAGTTTGATGATACAGTATTTTACAGAAAATTTTTTAATGCACTTCCTGATTCTAAAGGAGTAGATTTCATTGCTGCGGAAAAAGACAGTCTGTCATTTATTGAAGTCAAAAACTGTACTGGCGATGAAGGAAGAAGCATGAATGTAAAAATGAGATGGCTAAATTGCAAGGTATCTGTGGTAGATTCCAGTACATATGATGAAAAAATATTTCGGATTGTATAGCGATTAAAATAAGCCGTCGCATCAATGGTTGAACAGATCATAGATGCAACGGCGTCTTTATTGGTGAGGTAACTAAATGAAAAAATTAGCTTTAAGCGATGATATTTTATTAAAAGTAGAAAAACCGGCGCGGTATCTCGGCAACGAATATAACGCGGTATATAAAGACCCGAAAACAGTGGACATAAGGTTTGCGATGTGTTTCCCGGATGTCTATGAGATAGGGATGTCCTATCTGGGAATTCAGATTATTTATGACATGCTGAATCAGAGGGAGGATACCTATTGCGAGCGTTTTTACTCACCGTGGATGGATCTGGATGCCATGATGCGGGAGCGCCACATTCCACTGTTTGCCCTGGAATCCCAGGATGCCGTTAAGGACTTTGATTTTCTCGCAATGACCCTGCAATATGAAATGTGCTATACCAATGTGCTGCAGATTTTGGATTTGAGCCAGATCCCGCTGAGATCCAAAGATCGGACGCTGGAGCATCCTTTTGTCATCGGCGGAGGTCCCTGCGCCTATAACCCGGAGCCGCTGGCGGAATTTTTTGATATATTTTATATCGGCGAAGGAGAGACCGTCTATAATGAATTGATGGACTGTTATAAAATATGGAAGAAAAAAGGTGGAACCCGAAAGGAATTTTTAGTCGAAGCGGCGAAGATTCCGGGCCTTTACGTTCCATCTTTATATGAGGTGACCTATCATGAGGATGGAACAATTCAATCCTTTGAGCCGCTGGAACCGGGGATTCCAACAAAAATAAAAAAACAGGTGGTTACGGATTTAAGTCATACCTATTATCCGTCAAAGCCGGTCGTTCCTTTTATAAAGGTGACTCAGGACAGGGTAGTGCTCGAAATCCAGCGGGGCTGTATCCGCGGCTGCCGATTCTGTCAGGCCGGAGCAGTCTACCGTCCAAACAGGGAAAGGGATTTGGAATTTTTAAAGAAATACGCCCATGATATGCTGATATCTACGGGGCATGAGGAAATTTCCCTGAGTTCTTTGAGCTCCAGCGATTATTCCCGACTGGAAGAATTGACGACCTATCTGATTCAGGAATTCGGTGTAAAGAAGCGTGTAAATATATCCCTTCCGTCTCTGCGCATTGACGCCTTTTCCCTGGATGTGATGAGCCAGGTGCAGGATGTGAAAAAAAGCAGCCTGACCTTTGCCCCGGAGGCCGGTTCTCAGCGCATGCGGGATGTCATCAATAAGGGGCTGACCGAGGAGGATATCTTTTCCGGCGCCATGGAAGCCTTCAACGGCGGATGGAACCGGGTGAAACTCTATTTCATGCTCGGTCTTCCCGGTGAAACCTATGAGGATATCGAGGGGATTGCCAAACTGTCCAATGACATTGCCGCCCTTTATTATACGATTCCAAAGGACAAGCGGCCGGGTGCCCGGGTAGATGTGGTATCCAGCACGTCTTTCTTTGTGCCGAAGCCATTTACGCCGTTTCAGTGGGTTGCTCAGAATACAACGGAACAGTTTAAAGATAAACAGCATTTTTTAAGCCGGAAGATGAAAGAGCAGCTCAACCGCAAGAGTATGCGCTATAACTGGCACGATTTTGATCTAACGGCCCTGGAGGGCTTTTTGGCCAGAGGCGACCGAAAAGTCGGAGAGGTTATTTATAAAGCCTATAAAAAAGGCTGCATGTTTGATTCATGGTCCGAATATTTTTATTATGACCGCTGGCTGGAAGCCATGGATGAATGTGGCATTGATGCGTCCTTCTATACCGGGCGCACCAGAGAATATGATGAAATCCTCCCATGGGATTTCATTGATGCCGGTGTGACAAAGGAATTCTTATGGCGGGAATATGTTCAGTCCCAAAATGAAACCGTAACGCCGAATTGCCGGATGAAGTGTTCCGGCTGCGGCTGCAGGATCTACGAAGGAGGTGTCTGCTTTGAAGGTGCGGATTAAATTTGCCAAGGAGGGCATTATGAGATTCATCGGCCATCTGGATATGATGCGCTATTTTCAAAAGGCTTTTCGCCGTTCCGGGATCGACATTCAATATTCCCAGGGATACAGTCCCCATCAGCTCATTTCATTTGCAGCGCCTTTGGGCGTGGGGTTGACCAGCACCGGAGAATATATGGATATTGTTATGGGCGAATGTCCTTCATCCGAAGAACTGGTGCGCCGGATCAATGAGCAGATGGTTGAAGGCGTGCGGATTTTAAGCGCTGTGGCCCTGCCGGATGACAGCAAAAATGCCATGTCCATTGTGACGACCGCCGATTATCGGATAACCTTTAGAGAAGATATGGCGCCGGATTTTGATCTGGCGGCAGCCATTGAAGATTTTATGGCTCAGGATGAAATCATTGTGACGAAAAAAACAAAAAAGAGTGAAAAAACGATGGATATCAAGCCGATGATCCACTGTTTCAGAGCAGAAGGCGACGGCTGTTTTATGAATGTAGCCACGGGGAGTACTCAGAATTTAAAACCGGAGCAGGTAATGTCTACTCTGTATCAATTTATGGGTAGAGAGTTTGACGGCTTTGCAATCTATATTCACCGGGCGGAAACCTACGGCGCCGATTTTAAAACGCTGGAATCCTATGGAAGCAGAATTGAGTGAAACGGAATATGTCGAAAGAAGTTGTTATTACAAACTATAAAAATCAATATTTAGTTGTTTCCCTGGATAACGGAAAAGCTGTGGAGATGTTTTTAAAGGCCCCGGATGCCCTGGAAATCGGCGATATCTTTATCGGAAAGGTAAAGAATATCGTCAATAACATTCAGGCGGCCTTTGTGGAGATCCAACCGGGGGTTATCGGTTATTATTCGCTGAAATCCAATCCCCACCATCTGTTTTCATCCCTCTCCAATGGAAAACTAAAAAACGGGGATGAAATTCTTGTCCAGGTGGAACGGGGAAACATTAAGAGTAAGGCCCCGGTACTTACAAGTAAAATACAGCTCACCGGTAAGCATCTGGTTTTTCTCGGAAATCAAAAATTTATCGGCATTTCAAAAAAGATTAATGACGTCAGGCGCCGGGATACTTTAAAAGAAATGGGGAAACGTTTGACCGCGGGAACAGACAACGGGGTCATTTTTCGAACGGGCAGTGCCGGTAAAGCTGACGCGCAGCTGGAAGAAGAGTATCAGTCTCTTTTGGTTAACTATAAAAATATTATGTCAATCTATCGAAGCCGTACCTGCTTTTCAAAAATCCTTGCGTCCCCAAGAAACTGGCTGAATTATGTCCATGCCGTCTCTGAACCGTCTCTGAGAGTTTTGACAGATATACCGGAGGTTCATCGGGAGATTTCCAATCAATATACAGGCGCTGCGGAAAAACCGCTGTGTGAACTTTATACAGATATCTCTTATCCACTAATAAAATTGAAAAGTCTGGAAACTCAGATCAATCGCGCCTTATCGAAAAATGTCTGGCTTAAATCCGGCGCCTCGCTTGTTATTGAGACCACGGAAGCTTTGACATCTATTGATGTGAATACAAGCAAAACGGAAATTCATAAAAACAATGAAGAAACCTTTTTGCAGATCAATATGGAAGCGGCGGGCGAAATATGTAGACAATTGAGACTTCGCAATCTATCCGGCATTATAATTATCGATTTTATCAACCTTTCTTCAAAAGAAGCGGAAGAGAAGCTGATGTCCGAACTTCGAAAGCTTTCCAGAGAAGATTCGGTTCAGCTGAATTTGATCGATATGACGCCGCTGGGACTTGTCGAAATGACACGGAAACGTACCTACCGTCCGCTTTATGAACAGATGAAGGAGGCCGGTTATTTTGAATAGAGAACGCTATCTTTGCCTGATCCACTGGGCCGAAGGACAGCCGGCAAGAAAGAAAATATTGTGTCTCTTAAGCAGAATTCTGCCGATAGTTATTGCGGGGATATATATATTATGTCTGCTCGGTTGTCTATTCGTCTATCCGGTTCTGCTTTTGCGTCTGGCCCTTCGCCCGGCCCTTTGCTTTTTGACAGTCACTGTCTTGAGGAAAATTCTTAATTTTCAAAGGCCCTATGATGTATACGACTATATATCTCTCTGTGACTACCATCCGGGAAAAGGATGCAGTTTTCCAAGCAGGCATGCCGCCAGCGCGGCGATCATCGCCCTGGAAATTTTTCACCTTTGGCATGGGATTGGTATAATTATGCTTTTTTTAGCCCTATTGACAGGCCTGCTTCGTATTCTGTGCGGAAATCATTTTATAAGGGACGTCCTTGCCGCCTACGGAATCGCATTTGTTTTTAATATTCTGTAAACATTAAATATTAGTTCAAAATATTCTAAATATTTAATATATTTAATTGACATTTTCTGAATATTATGCTATGATAAAGACAGATAAAAAAACAATTTTTAAATAAAGGGGGTTTGTTTATGGGTAATAATTATATTATTACAATAGGCCGTGAATATGGCAGTGGTGGTTTTGAGATTGGTAAAAAACTGGCTGAAAAACTTGGCATTGGATTCTATGATAAAAATCTGATTGATGCAGCGGCCGAAAAGAGCGGTATCCATGTTGATATGCTCCATAAGGCCGATGAAAGACCTGCGAATCCATTGACAAATCCATTTCTTCATCCGGGATATGAAGCCGGTACGTTAAATGACCGTCTGTTCTGGACTCAATCCGAAGTCATTCGGGAATTGGCAGATAAAGAATCCTGTGTGATCATTGGACGCTGTGCCGACTTTGTTTTAAGGGACCATGAAAATGTATTAAAGATTTTCATTCAGGCGCCTTTGGCCGATCGAATTGCACGTATTTCCGATAAATATCTGATTGAGATTCCATCGGAAGCTAAAAAAGAAGTGCTTCGTATGGATAAACTTCGCCGGAGTTATTATCAGTTCTATACCGATGGTAAATGGGGCAGCAGAGAACACAAAGATTTGGTTATTAACAGCAGTGTTCTCGGAATCGACGGAACAGTAGAATTTCTTAAAGAATTTGTTGAAAAGAAATTTAATTAATAAACTGACATAAACCCCTCATTGATGTACATCAAGGGCTGCCAGCAATGGCAGCCCGTTCTCTTTATTTTATCTGGTTCTTTTTTTATTCGAACTGGTTCAATAGGTGTGACAAGTGGTATAATTGTATTTAAATTGTATTTAAAAAACATGATAAATACATCAATTTTCATTGACTTTCATATTTAAACGGGCTACTATGTAGGTGTAAGGACGAGACAGATTGCAACGAAAAAAGGGGGCTTTTATATGAGCGGCAATTATATTATTACAATCGGACGGGAATACGGCAGCGGCGGTCTTGAGATCGGACAGAAGCTGGCTGAAAAGTTAGGCATCAAATGTTACGATAAGGAACTGATCAATCTCGTTGCCGAAAAAAAAGGTTTCAAAAAAGAAATCCTTGAAAAAGCAGATGAGAAAAGAGGAAGCTCTTTTATTGAACCATCCGGAGGCTTTTTTCCAGGCAGACCTTCAAAAACTCTTCCAGCTTTTGGAGCCTTTGGCAAAACCATCAATGACAAAGTATTTCTGATGGAATCATCGGTCATTCACAGCCTGGCCAGGGAAGAATCCTGTGTAATCATCGGGCGCTGTGCCGATGTTTTATTGAAAGACAGAGATAATGTTCTCACTGTTTTTATTCAGGCGCCGAAGGACGCACGTATTAAACGTTTAGCTGAACAATTTCAGTTATCAGAGGAAATGGCTGAAAAAGAAGTACGGCGCATTGATAAAATCCGCTCATCTTATTATCAATTTTATACGGACAGAAAATGGGGCGGAAGAGATAACTTTGATTTGGTTATCAACAGTGCGGCTCTCGGAATCGACAATACAGTAAACCTTATTAAGATTGCTGCAGAGCATAAATTCAGCTAATTTTTCAAGGGGATATGAGCAAAAACCATTGACAATATTTGACCTCCATGGTAAACTAATCTAGTGTGCCGCTCAGTGGGGTTTAAGTTCCTTTCGGACACCGAAGCTGGCGAGTTTTATATTAGGAGGTGCCATATGTACGCGATTATAGCAACAGGTGGTAAACAGTACAAAGTATCTGAAGGCGACGTTATCCGTGTTGAAAAACTTGGTATCGAAGCCGGTGAATCCGTTGTATTTGATCAGGTTCTTGTTGTCAGCGGTGATGAGGTGAAGGTTGGTAATCCAACAGTTGAAAACGCAACCGTTTCCGGAACAGTTATGTGTGAAGGAAGAGCAAAAAAAGTCATCGTTTACAGATATAAGAGAAAAACCGGATATCACAAAAAGAATGGTCACAGACAGGCGTATACACAGGTTAAGATCGATAAGATCAACGCTTAATCCGGGGAATGAATCATGATTTGGGTAACTATTGTCCGCACAAGGGACAACCGGATTCGCTCTTTCCAGGTTTCCGGTCATGCAGGGTATGCGGAAAGCGGGCAGGATATTGTGTGCAGTGCGGTTTCCGCATTGACGATCACAACAATTAACGCCCTGTCCATGTATACTTCTCAGGTTTTTGAGACAGATGCGGATGAGGAAAGCGGTCGTATTACCGTGAATTTCCCGGAACCGCTGAATCATGACGGAGAACTTCTGGTAAATTCTATGATTCTCGGATTGCGAACCATTGAAAATGAGTATAACGACGAATATATACACGTAGATTTCAGGGAGGTGTAGACGATGTTAAAAATGAACCTTCAGTTTTTCGCTCATAAAAAGGGTGTTGGTTCCACAAAAAACGGCAGAGATTCTGAATCTAAACGTTTAGGAGCGAAAAGAGCAGACGGACAGTTTGTAAAAGCCGGAAATATTCTTTACAGACAGCGCGGTACTAAAATCCATCCGGGTCTCAATGTTGGCCGCGGTGGCGACGATACATTATTTGCTTTAGTTGACGGTGTTGTAAGATTCGAAAGAAAAGGTAGAGATAAAAAACAGGTTTCTATCTATCCGGTAGCAGCAAACGAATAAGAATGAACAGGCGACTTCAGATTTTAGTATTAAGATTTGAAGTCGTTTTTTCTTAACTGAGTAAAACATCCCTATAGAAAGGATGAAAAATAAATGTTTGTAGATAAAGCTAAAATATATATCCGTTCCGGCAAAGGCGGCGACGGCCACGTCAGCTTTCGCAGAGAACTTTTTGTTCCGGCCGGCGGACCGAATGGCGGTGACGGAGGCAAGGGCGGCGACGTCATTTTTGTTGTGGACAAGGGGCTGAATACGCTGACAGATTTCCGTCATATCCGCAAATATACGGCGGGTGATGGTGAACCGGGCGGTAAGAACCGCTGCCATGGTTCCGATGGCGCGGATATGATCATCAAAGTGCCGGAGGGAACTATTATAAAAGAAGCCGAATCCGGCCTTGTCATTGCCGATATGTCCGGCGATAATGAGCGAATGGTCCTTTTAAAGGGCGGCCGCGGAGGCAAGGGGAATCAGCATTATGCCACGCCAACTATGCAGGCGCCGAAATATGCCCAGCCGGGGCAGAAGGCACAGGAATTAAATCTGATTCTTGAATTGAAGGTCATTGCGGACGTGGGCCTGGTCGGATTTCCGAATGTGGGTAAATCCACATTTTTAGCGCGTGTCACCAATGCAAAGCCGAAAATCGCCAACTATCATTTTACAACGTTAAGTCCGAATCTCGGCGTTGTGGACCTGGATGGCAGCGATGGATTTGTCATTGCCGATATTCCCGGAATCATCGAAGGCGCTTCCGAAGGCGTCGGCCTGGGGCACGAATTTTTGCGTCATATTGAAAGGACCCGTGTGATCATCCACATTGTCGATGCCGCCGGAGTTGAAGGGAGAGATCCGATCAACGACATTCGTATGATCCAGAAAGAATTGGCGGCATATAATGAGCTTCTGGCCGGACGTCCTCAAGTGATCGCGGCGAATAAAATAGACACCCTGTATGAGGGAGAAAATGACGACGCCATTCAGCTTCTGAAAGAGGAATTTGAGCCGGAAGGTATGAAAGTATTCCCAATTTCGGCGGTCAGCGGCAAGGGTGTCCGGGAATTACTCTATTATGTCAATAATCTTCTCAAAGAAATCGGCGAAGAAAAAATCACTTTCGAGCGGGAATATTTTCCGGAACAGATGGAAGAAAATCTTCCATTTACCGTATTCAAATCCGAAGAGGAAGAGGATGTATATCATGTGGAAGGGCCGCGGATCGAGCGTATGCTTGGTTATACGAATCTGGAATCCGAAAAAGGCTTTGATTTCTTCCAGAAGTTTATGAAGGAAAATGGAATTTTGGATGAGCTGGAAGCGCTCGGCATCCAGGACGGCGACACCGTAAAGGTTTATTATCACGAATTTGAATATTATAAGTAACAGGAGGGCAAGGTTTTGATAAAAAACAGTAAGCAGCGGGCTTATTTAAAAGGTCTTGCAATGAATATCACCCCGATTTTCCAAATCGGCAAATCAAGCCTGACGCCGGAATTCACAAAAGCTGTAGATGAAGCTCTGGCAGCCAGAGAATTAATTAAAATTTCTGTTCTGCAGAATTGTCTCGATGATCCGCGGGCCATTGCAGAATATCTGAGTGAACGCACCCATTCCGATGTGGTTCAGATTATCGGAAAAAAAATCGTCCTTTACAGAGAGGGTAAGGATAAAAAGAAAAAAATCATTCTCCCGGAAAGATAGGTGGCTTTGGCATGAAAAAAGTCGGTATTATGGGCGGTACATTCAATCCCATCCATCTCGGCCATCTTATGCTGGCGGAAAATGCCTATGATTTTTTCAAATTGGATGAAGTATGGTTTATTCCATCGGCGGACCCGCCCCATAAGGAAAAGCAAAAAGTGCTGGATTACCGTCATCGCAGTCAGATGACAGAGCTGGCGGTCAAAGATATTCCCTATTTTATAAAATCAGATTTTGAAGCCCGCCGCCATGAGCGAAGCTATACGGCGGAGACATTGCGTTTACTCCATGAAGCTTACCCGGATATTGAATTTTATTTCATTATGGGCGCCGATTCCCTGTTTCAGATTGAAACCTGGTATGCGCCCGAAAAAGTCATGGCACAGGCTATACTTCTGGTTGCTGTGCGCGATCATCATCCGGTTGAAGAAATGCGGCGCCAGATAGCCCATCTGACAGAGAAGTATAATGCCCGTATCCGGTTGATGAATATGCCGGAAATCGATGTGTCCTCGAAGGATATCCGGCGCCGGGCAGCCAATCAGGAGTCTATCCGTTTTTTTGTGACGGAAGCTGTGCGGGATTATATTATTCAACATGATTTATATAAAGGAGATGAAGCGCAGGATGAGATTCAGCATTGAGGATATCCAAAATAAATTGAGGAAAAATCTGAAAGGAAGCCGTTTTATTCACACCCTGGGCGTTGAATATACCTCTGTCTGTCTTGCCATGAAATATGAAGAGGATTTGGAAAAAGCAGAACTGGCCGGACTTCTTCATGACTGTGCGAAAGAGCTTCCTGAGAAAAAAATGATAAAAATATGCCGGAATCACGGTGAAAAAATTTCTAAAATGGAATTTGAACAGCCTTTTCTTCTCCATGGGAAGGCCGGAGCCTGCATCGCAAAAGATAAGTTCGGCATTGAAGATGAAGTGATTCTCAATGCCATCCGATATCACACAACAGGGCGGCCGGCAATGACTTTACTTGAAAAGATTGTTTTTGTTGCCGATTATATTGAGCCTAATCGAAAAAAAGCGGACCGGCTTCCGGAACTTCGCCGTCTGGCTTTTGAAAATCTGGATGAAACAGTTCTCCAGATTTTGGAACAGACATTGGATTATCTGGAAAAGACAGGAAAGCAGATCGACCGCCATACAATGATAACGCGTGACTATTATAAGAAATTATTAAGGAGTTCAGAATGAATAAATCAAAGGAAATGACAAGTCTGGCGATTAAAGCGCTGGAAGATAAAAAAGGAAATGATATTCGGGTTATCGACATCCGGGATATATCTATTATTGCAGATTATTTCATTATTGCCAGCGGAAACAACCGAAATCAGGTGCAGACAATGGCGGATAATGTCGAGGAAGTTCTCGGGCGTGCCGGCTATGAACCGCGCCAGACGGAAGGCTACGGTACAGCGGCCTGGATTTTGATGGATTATAATGACATTATTGTCCATATTTTTTCTGAGGAAGACCGTTTGTTCTATGATTTGGAAAGAATATGGCGGGATGGAAAGAGTGTCGATATTGATGAATTTAAAAATGTCGACAGTAAAGTCGACTAGTGTCTACATGAATTTGTTTCAAAATTACACATTTGCAGGGGATATATGCCCCGAATAAAAAAAGATTCTTCCAAATAGCGTTTCAAGCTTTTTGGAAGAATCTTTTTTTATCTACATGTCCATACGGAGCAATCCGATCACTTTTCCTAAAATCTCAACATGGTCGCAAATGATAGGTTCCATCGTATCATTCTCCGGCTGCAGACGATAGTGACCATTCTCCTTATAGAATGTTTTCACTGTAGCAGAATCATCAATCATAGCAACGACCATATCCCCATTTTTCGCAGTAGAACGCTGCTCGACGATCACCGTATCTCCATTATAGATACCGGCGTTGATCATACTGTCTCCCCGCACCCTGAGCATAAATACCACTGCATTCGGAAGATATTCAACAGGAATCGGGAAATAATCCTCAATATTCTCCTGGGCAAGAATCGGTTCTCCGGCAGTGATCGTTCCAATGATCGGAACATTCGTCATCTCCCGGCGGGTCAATGCAAAAGC
Organism: Frisingicoccus sp.; assembly: GCF_048388605.1. GTDB lineage: Bacteria > Bacillota > Clostridia > Lachnospirales > Lachnospiraceae > Frisingicoccus. The sequence continues at coordinate 16,741 of NZ_DBGCTU010000046.1, forward strand.
ATCATCGATCACTTCAATCGTCCTCGGCTTTGTCGGATCCCGGCGGATATAGCCCTTTTCCTCGAGTGATGAGAGATGGGCGTGAACTGAAGATGTAGATTTTAAATGAACAGCTATACAAATCTCCCGAACTGAAGGCGGATAACCCTTCTGTAAAATTTCAGACTTTATATAATCAAGAATTTGTTGTTGTTTTTCGGTTAATTGACCGGCCATAAGAAATCCTCCTTTTCTTTTTCTTGTTTATTATCATAACATACTTTTTCGAACATTGCAAACAAATAACGAACAAATATTCGAAAAAATTAAAAAATCCTATTGACAAAAGAACAGATGTTCAATATAATGCAGATATGCAAACAAATGTTCAATCCAATAATTTATAAATTGTAACGAAAAGATAGATATACGATCCACAAGGAGGGGTACTTATGAAAAAATTATTTATGGCAGCGATCTTACTCGGTTTATTGGGAATGATTCTTGTTTTTCATTGGAACGCAGCCGAGGTTGAAGCAAACGATTCCATGAAGATGAACGAGCGCAAATATTTTACAAGTTATGTCGTTGAAAAGGATGATACCTTATGGGATATAGCCGAGCGTTTTTCAACGCCGGAATATTCATCGGTCCATTGTTACATTAAAGAAGTTATGGAAAGCAACCACCTGGAATGTTCAGAAATCAAAGAGGGACAGCTGTTAATTCTGCCTTATTATGCGGATGAACCGATTTCGGATTTATGATCTGATCTTTAGAATATTTTCTCCGTTTCCGGCATATACTATACGGAGGAGGTTTATATATGCCGAAATCAATATGGGAAAAGAATACGGCGATACCGGAAAGGAATCGCTTAGAAAAAGATATAAAAGCAGATATATGTATCATCGGCGCAGGAATGGCCGGGATACTTGCGGGATATATGCTTCAAAAGCGGGGATTTGATGTTGTTATCCTGGAAGCGGAACATATAGGCAGCGGTCAGACCCGCGGTACAACAGCAAAAATCACCTCGCAACACGGCCTGATATACAGTCGTTTATGTAAGAACTTTGGTTCTGCCGGGGCATGGCAGTACGCCTCGGCCAACGAGAGTGCGATAGATGCCTATGAACAAATAATTCATGAGGAGCACATTTCCTGTGATTTTAAGCGGTGTGCTTCTTATCTTTATACCCAAAAATCGCCGGAATCACTCGAAAAAGAAGCTGAAGCTGCAAGAATAAGCGGTATTCCGGCCAGGCTGACAAAAGAAATCGAATTGCCGATGGACGTTTCAGCCGCCCTGGAATTTCCAAATCAGGCGTCCTTTCATCCATTAAAATTTTTGTATGCGCTTTCAGAAAATTTAACTATCTTTGAAAATTCAAGGGTTGTGGACATCCATGGGCGGAGTGTAAAAACCGGGCACGGAAAAGTATGGGCTAAATATATTATATTTGCCTGCCATTTTCCTTTTGTGAATATTCCCGGATATTATTTCATGCGTCTCTATCAGGAAAGAAGCTATGTCCTTGCGCTGAAACAGGCGATGAAACTTGAAAACTATTATTATGGCATTGACAGCGATGGGCTGTCTTTTCGAAGCGCCGGAAACGATCTGTTGATCAGCGGCGGCAATCATCGCACCGGCGCCGGATTATCTGAAAGTCCCTATCGCCTTCACAGCGAAACGGCGGCGAAGCTGTGGCCCGATGCCTTTACCTCAGCTCACTGGTCCGCTCAGGATTGTATGAGCCCGGATGGTATTCCTTATATCGGACACTTTTCAAAAAAGAAACCAAACTGGTATGTGGCCACGGGTTTTGGGAAATGGGGGATGAGCAGCTCGATGGTCAGCGCGAAAATTTTGTCGAATCTGATTTCGGGGCATGGCGATATACAGCGGGATATTTTTTATCCGCAAAGAGAATTATGTGCCGAGGCGATGACCGGATATCTGAAGAACGGTCTGCACACTGTAAAAGATTTTAGTAAATATCTGATTCCAAAGCACAGAAAGGTATGTACCCATCTCGGTTGTCCCCTGACATGGAATCCGGAAGAAGAAACTTACGAATGTCCATGTCATGGTTCACGCTTTGACTCGGAAGGCCATTTAATCAGCGGGCCGGCCCAAAAAGACCTTCATTGCCAATAATATGAAAACTATTGTTTTTCGCGCAATGTAACGGCTTTTGCGGCCATACGGCGCCGGCTGTCCTCAAGGGATGCATAATGCTTTTTCGTTGTATTGACGTCTTTATGGCCGAGAACGTCAGCCACAAGATAGATATCCCCGGTTTCGTTATATAGATTGGTACCATAGGTACTGCGCAGCTTATGCGGTGTGATATTTTTCATGGTCGTTACTGTTTTGGCGTATTTTTTAACCAGATTTTCAACGGAACGGACAGACATTCGTTTTCTCTGCATGGAAAGAAACAAAGCGTTTGTATGTCCCGGAAGGGCTTCGATTCCTTTCCGTTCCTCGAGGTAGGGGAGAAGTGCCTCCAAAACTTCATCGCCAAAATAAACGATCACTTCATTGCCGCCTTTTCGGATAATCTTGATGCCGTTATTTTTTAAATCAATATCGTCAATATTCAGGCCGACACATTCGGAAACACGGATTCCGGTGCCTAAAAAGAGGGTAAGCAGCGCTAAATCGCGAACTTTTGTCTTTTCATGATAAGCCAGCTGTTTACCGGTCAGCTGTTCGCCGGATTCCACATTGTCCAGAAGCCGGGCCACCTCGTCGATATCCAGCCGGATGATGGTTTTTTCATGCAGTTTCGGCGCGGAAACAAGGGCTGCCGGATTGGTTGCGATCAATTCTTTTTTGAAAAAATAATTATAAAAGGTCTTCAGAGAAGCCAGTTTGCGGGCAATTCCCCTTTCTGTATTCGTGAAGGTTTTTCCGTCTTTTTCATAGAGTTTTAAGTATTCCAGATATTCCTCGATATCCAAAGCCTTTATTTTATCCAGTATGTCCATCGGTATATCCCGCATATTCATTTTACCGATGGAGGGATTATATTGCTGGAGAAACTCAAAAAATATCCGCAGATCATAGCCATATCCCAGCCGGGTTCGCGAGGATGTCCGAGGCTCGATCCCCCGGAAAAAGGTGAGAGTGAAAGCGGGGAGTTCCCGAAGAAGCTCCCGGAGTTTCCTTTGATTTTCAATATTGTTTTGCTCCTGATAAGTATATTCCTTCATTTTGAATACCTCCTCTGATCTATATATTGTTCAATTTATCAGCCAGAACCGTATCGATTTTTGGCCAGGAGGAAATGTTGCCGTTAATGATAGCATGAAACATTTTATCCATAACGCCGGGGTGTTCGCTGTTTAACTGTTTTAAAAGATTTTTCATGTATTCCCGCTTTGTATTACCGTCAGCCGGACATGGATTTTTGCTGACCGGAAGATGATATTTGTTTTTAAAGCCAATGACATCGGCCTCATAGACAAATAATAAGGGCCGTATAACCGTCAGATCCATTCTGTCCAGATAGGTCACCGGCGAATAACAATAAAAACGTCCTTCAAACATTAATGACATAAGCATTGTTTCCACCAAATCATCCCTGTGGTGGCCATAGGCAATTTTGTTGCAGCCGTGGGCTTTGGCAACCTGATTTAAAGAGCCTTTGCGCATTTTGGCACAGAGGGAACACGGATTTTTTTCTTTGCGTTCATCAAAGATGATTTTTCCTATATCGGTTTTAACAACCGTATATGGGACATCCAGTTCGGCACATAATTCGGCAATAGCAGCCGTTTCAAAGCCCTCGAATCCCAAATCCACCGTGATTGCTTCAATTTCAAAGGGATTCGGATAAAATCGTTTTAATCCATGAAGTGCATATAATAATGTAAGGCTGTCTTTGCCGCCGGAAATACCGACAGCGATTTTATCGCCGGGCTGAATCATCTGATAAGTGTCCACGGCCTTGCGGGTAAAACTTAAGAGCTGTTGTAATTTCATAATTTGTAAAACCTTTCTCTAAAATCTATAAAAGTGAATCCGGCATCGAATACAGAAAATTCCCTGCCAGCCGTTCATAGAATACCATATTCCGGCTTTTTTTGCAATATCTTTTCGGAAAAGCTGTGTTTAGCGAATAGATTGATATAGAAAGAAAAGACTGCTCTTTCATTAAACAGTCTTTATATTTCTCAATTTATTAAGAATATCTTCAAAATAATCCGGCAAAGGCGTTTCAAATTCCATATATTCTCCGGTTGTCGGATGTATAAACCCAAACACCTTGGCATGAAGCATTTGCCCCTGGGTTTTAAAAGGCTGCCTGGCCGGACCGTAAATCGGATCGCCAACCAACGGATGGCCAATGGATGTCATGTGTACCCGGATCTGATGCGTGCGGCCGGTTTCTAATTCACATTCTATATAAGTATAATTTCCAAACCGTTCTAAAACCCTGTAATGAGTAATTGCCGGTTTTCCGTTTTTATAATTGACAGCCATTTTTTTTCTGTCTATCGGATGCCGTCCGACAGGCGCGTCCACAGTGCCCGAATCTTCTGTCAGATTATGCCATACAAGGGCGTGATATTTTCGTGTAATGCTGTGGACCTTTAATTGCTCCGCAATGCAATTATGAGCCTTATCATTTTTGCATATAATGAGAACGCCCGTGGTATCCTTATCGATTCGATGAACAATGCCCGGACGCATCACACCGTTAATTGATGACAGACAATCTTTGCAGTGATATAACAGCGCATTTACCAGCGTACCGTCCAAATGTCCGGCGCTTGGATGGACCACCATATCCTTCGGCTTGTTTACAAGAAGCACATCGTCGTCTTCATATAAAATATCCAAAGGAATGTTTTGAGGCTCGATATCCAGGCTCACAGGCTCAGGAAGGGCCACTTCTACCCTTTCCCCTTCATTTACCTTATAATTGGCCTTAACGGGCCTTAAATCAACGGTGACAAGGCCATCCCTGATCAGCTTCTGGATATAGGAACGGGACACGCCGTCCATGCGCTCGCTGACGAATTTATCAATACGCAGAGCGTTCATTTCCTTTTCAACCAACCAGCTATTCATGACGGTCTCCCTTTTTAGGATTTATGAAATCAAAATCTCTGTCTTCTTTATAAATGAATATCGAAACAAAAATCAATAAGAAGGCAGCAATGACCACATACATATCCGCCACATTAAATATCGGAAAGTCAATTAGCTCAAAATAAATAAAATCAACAACATAATGTCTGAAAATCCGGTCGATAAAATTGCCGATGGCCCCTGCCGTGACCATTACCGCAATAATGCGGAGCCATAGATATTTTTTTGTATCCGGAATACGTGAATAAACCCATAAAACCACTGCCAGGATAATGATCGTGGAAACGATCAAGATCGGAATCTGCCCCTGCATGATCCCCCATACAGCTCCACGGTTTTCATGATAAGTGAAGGACAACACACCGGATATCAGAGGAATGCTGTCTACCGGTTTTATATGAAGCAATACCATATATTTTGTCCACTGGTCCAAAACGATCAGCAGAACGGCCCCGATCAACCCTTTTAAGTATTTCATAAACATGCTCCTATTCCTTCCAGAATTTCTTTATCAGACACCTCCCGGTCGATAAAGGCATTTCCAGGCGACTCAAGAAGAATAAATTTCACTTTGCCGCCATCCATTTTTTTGTCTGATTTCGTTGCTGCAAGAATGTCCTCCGGATCTAAGCCGTCAACCCGAACCGGAAGGTGAAATGCCGTCAGCACTTCTTTAATGTCCTGACATGTATCCCCGGAGATCAGCCCTTTACCCGCGGAAATTGCCGCTGCGGCAGCCATTCCAAGGGCAACGCACTCTCCGTGGAGCCATTCAAAATCTTTCAGTTTTTCAACGGAATGTCCAATCGTGTGCCCAAAATTCAGAAGTGCTCTCTCTCCCTGCTCCTTCGGGTCCCTCTCAACTACGCCGCCCTTGATCAGGCAGCTTTCGTAAATCATATGCTCCAGAGTATCATAATCCTTTTCAAGAATCATAGCCGTATGAGCCTTTATCCATTCATAATACCCGCTGTTTTTTATCAGGCCATGCTTGATGACCTCGGCCATACCCGCACAAAGCTGACGATCATCCAAGGTTTTTAAGGTGTTCAGATTCATATAGACCAGGGCCGGCTGATGAAAAGCCCCCACCATGTTCTTATACTGCTGGAAATCCACTCCGGTTTTACCGCCGATACTGCTGTCTACCTGGGACAACAGGGTTGTCGGGAGCTGAATAAAATCAATGCCGCGCAGATAGGTGGCCGCCGCGTAGCCGGCCATATCCCCCGTAACGCCGCCGCCGAGGGCAATGATATAATCCTTTCTGTCAAACTTTTCGACAATTAATTTTTCATATATTTTTTCAATAACTGTCAGGTTCTTACTCGCTTCGCCCGCTTCAAAAACAAAATGAGTAACTTTAGATGCCAGGCCGCTGCACAGATTGGCAATTTCTTTTAAATATAAAGGCGCCACCTGGCTGTCTGTGACGATGCACACCTTTCGGCCGGGAACTCCGAGTTCCTCCAGCTTTTCTCTCAGATGACCGTAGGAATTGTCCAGACAGATATCATATATTTTCTTTTCTCCCTTTCGAATTTCAATTGTTCTCAATTATAACACCTCTTTCGCGCAATCGATGAACGAAGAAAGAGTCTGCCAGACACCTTTTAATCCGTGCAGACTCTCCCACTATTTCTTTTGTTTATTTATCAAAAATACTTGCGATGTCCTTAATCATAGTGTCATCTTCTGTGACAGTCTCATCCATATCATCCTCGGCTTCTTTCGCCGCATTGGCAGCGACCTGAGCAGCGGCCTCCTGATACACCGGTTTTGCTTCCGGAGCTTCGCTGACAACAAGGGATTCCACCTTTGCCAGTTCAATATTAAATGCGCTGCTGGACAATAATTCCATCTGAGCGGAAGCCAGAGCCTTGTACTGGGATTTATAAGCTTCATATCTCTGAATCAATTCCGCTGTCATGGAACGGATATTTTCCAGTTCCTGCTTTGCGTCGGCAACGATCGCTTCTGCTTTAACGCGCGCTTCCTGCTCGATCACGGCCGCATTCGTCTTTGCTGATGCGATGGTTTCCTCAGAAGTTGTCTCAGCAAGCACAAGGGCTTTCTGCAGAGATTTTTCAATATCCTTATAACGGCTCAGGCTTTCATTCAAAAGGCCCGTTTTATCCTTGAGTTCCATATTTTCCCGATACAATGTCTCATAATCCGCATAAAGATTTGTCAAAAAGCTGTCTACATCCGCTTTCGAATATCCCATTCCAGATTTAAAAGTTTTTGCCTGTACATCAATTGGTGTTAACATAGACACTCCTCCTATACATATTTGTGTATTTCAACGATACACTTGTTTTTCTTTGATTTGTTTTTATTATCTGAAAAAATAAATTTTCCTTTGTGACGAACAGAAATCATATCTCCATCCTTCAATGCGGCCCCATTGGATGTGTTTAAGCGGCCGTTAATATAAACCTGTCCGCCCTCGATAAGTCCGCAGGACTGGGAACGGGACAGATGAAATGCCAGACTGATCACCGCGTCCAAACGCAGGGAATTGACTGTTCCATGAATAGTTTCGAATTTTGGCCGGGCAATAGATTCCGGAACACCGATAACCTTTGCCTGAACACTTGTATGCCGCACCTGGGTTAATTCATGAATAATAAAATCCTTTACTCTCTCCAGGCACAATACTCTGGCGGTGGAATCCTCCATCAAAATATCGCCAATACAACTTCTTTCCAGTCCCAGGCCAAGAATACTTCCCAGAAAATCCCGGTGTCCCAATTTTTCTGCATATTTGGGATAGGACGGCCCGATCTCCAGCCAGCAGACCGGGTATTCACCGACTTCTGTCTCAGAAAAGACAGCCATTTTTCGTTCCGCAAAATCATAGCCGCCGTAAAGTTCCGGCACGATCGGCCCCTTAAAATATTGAAGGAGCAGACTTTGGACATTCATATCCAGAAAATCCGAAAAGCATGGGCGATTCTGATAATAGGCCCTTTCTGATAAATCATTAAAATGCTTTAACAGCATTTGTTCTTCTCTCGTCATACTTCCTACCTCGGCGACATCGCCAGACACAATTGGGAGCCATAGGCAACCAGAAGATAGAGAATGATCGGCGACATATCAAGTCCGCGGGTATTAAATACGGAACGGCTCAACATACTGCGTACCGGCCTGAGCAGAGGATTCATAATATCCTTCATGACAGTCTGCAGCCTCGGAAGAAACGGCAGATAGATCAGGATAATATATATGGTCAAAGCCACTTTAACAATCTGAAAAAACCAGTACCCGATACTTATAACATATATGAACAATGAATCCACCTCTAAAATTCATCTCCGAAAGATGGGATACGAATTCCGGAAGACACCTCTTCCGGTGCATTTCCCGAAATTTCAATGGATTCCGGCGTGATAATAAAAATATAATTTGAAATCTGCTGAATATGCCCGTTCATTGCATAGCAGGAACCGGAAACAAAATCAACGATCCGCTGGGCAAGAGTCGTATCGACCCCTTCAAGATTGAGAACTGCCGCCTTTCCGGATAATAAAACATCGCTGATCTCCCGTGAATCATCAAAAACTCTAGGCCTCATGACACATACCTCTCCTCTGGAAACTTTGGATTTCATCGGAACAATCTTTCCGCGGGCGGAAGATGTCGAAGCCGCAGCAACCGTCTGAGAAGACTGGAATGTACTCTCATGTTTTTGTGTCTTTTTTGCTGAACTCTTTGCCTCTCGCTTTGTATCCGCCGTGTCCTTCTTAAACGTCTTTTTCCTTACAACCGGTGCCGGTATATCTTCGAAATCATCCTCGTATTCATCATCAAAATCATCATAGTCGTCATAATCATCATATTCTTCATCATTTAAACGAATCATATTAAGAAATTTGTCAAAACCTTTACCCATGAATAATCTCCTAACTCTTTAATCTATTTGGAATATATTCTTGCGCCAAAAATGCCGGTACCCACTCGTACCATGGTGGCACCTTCTTCGATGGCGACCTCATAATCACCTGTCATACCCATTGACAGCACACTCATAGTAACATTATCAATGTTTTTTTCGGCAATGTCAACAGCTAATTGTTTCAAATTCCGGAAATACGGCCGGTTTTCCTCCGGGTTTTCAGTGAACGGAGCAACGGTCATAAGGCCTTTAATATGAACTGCCGGAAGTTTGGCAATTTCTGTCACCATCTGTATGACCTCATCGGTTGTAAGGCCGAATTTTGACTCCTCCTCAGCCACATTGACTTCAATCAATATATTGGCTTCCACGCCCTTTTTCAGGGCCTCCTGGCTGATCTGCTGTGCCAGCCGCAATGAATCCACCGAATGGATCAATACGGCTTTATCAACAATATATTTTACCTTGTTTCTCTGCAAATGTCCAATCATGTGCCAGTTTAACGGCTGTTGGATTACTTCCATCTTATCGCACATTTCCTGGACTTTATTTTCACCGTAATCTTTGATTCCGGTCTCCATCACCTCATAAATATCACTAACCGGTTTAGTCTTGCTGACGGCAATCAATGTGACCTCGTCACGCCGGCGTCCGGCCCTCTCACAGGCTGCCCGGATCCGGGCTTCAACTTCAGCAACATTTTCCTTGATCATGATTTCATCTCCTAATATACTATTTGATTTTCTGTCACAGTCTCACTGTTTAAGACAATATTATCGTAAAGGGCCACACTGTAATTCAGATTTTCCGTGACAATGCAATAATCACTGTTTTTATGAAGAATCTGTACTATTTCAAACTGAGTGTATCCCTTATTTACATTGTAAACCCCCGGAAGCTGGCCTGTAGCGCCAATCCGGAATCTCTCCTCTTCACTGCCCGTATTCACCTTGCCGATGAAATCTCCCAGTGAAAAATCATCCATGCTTACATAAAAATAATCATTGTCCCGGTAATAAATACCCGTTGTACGGAAATCGGCCACCGTCTCACCGTTTTCATTGGTCCTCTCGCAATAAAATCCCTCTTCATAGGAACGGTTATCCTGGATAAGATATTCTATCGGAATCTGATAAAAATCCTTGGTGAGCAGAGCTGATGTCGGAATTTTTAATCCGGCCGCTTCTTCAAAAACAATTTCGATATCCACATAGCGCTCCGAAATATAACGCACCATGTAATCGTTTAGAGTGAGGACACCATAAATACCGTCACTTCCCTGATGAATACGGAAATCCGATATGGTTTCAATATTATCCTTTTTAAAGGTCAGATTTACCGAAGTCACATCCTCAAGCCCGGAGGCCTGATCTGCCGTCAGAGGAATGACGATCTGCCACTGGTGATTATGCACCAGCTTATAGGCCGGCTGTCCCGATTCAATGTACGTATAGGGATTAATCTGATGCAGCTCATATTTACTTCCCGATAACACTTCCTTTGTCACCGATTCCACAGCCAGATTCTCATATCCGTCATAACTATAGGAAACGATACCGCTCTCAACCGTCTGAACCACCTGGCCATTTCCCGTATTCGCCTGATAATCCTGAATTTTCGCCGCGCTTACCATTTCTGTGGAAAGGCTCTGCAGATTAGACGCGAGAGAATACACCTGGGAAAACTGGCTGTCCGTATAATTTCTCGCAAAAACAGTCACCTGATCGCGGATATCCCCGTAGGCTAAGGCATTAAGCCCCGTATTCTCTGAATTCCGGGCATTACTGCTCTGAGGCGGATTGCTGTTCAGCAGATAAATATTCCCGCCCTTGGCGACCTTGTCTCCCTCCCCGACATAGAAGTTAATATAACCGTTGCCGGAGGCATTGACCACTTCCTCATCACGAATACATACCCCCGTAAAAGAGGCGCTGTTTACAATCTGTCCCTCTTCCACACGACAAACGGAAACATTTTCCTTCATTAAATTGACGATGATCGTGATCGTCAGATAAATAAAAAGAATGATAAAAACAATAAAACCGATATTCAGTTGAAATCGAAACCTTTTACGGTTATCACCCATAGTAATAAAGCTCCTTTAAATTGTCTTTTCAACGATTATTGAAAAAATTTCAATACCGGACCATTTCTGTAATCATATCTTTTTCCCTGAAAACCGTTGCTGCTCTCCATATAAGCAAGAAATTCATCCTGAAGCTTCCACCAGCTTGTCTGCCAGTTGGAAAAAAGAGCATCCTCCTCGGGAATACGGCTGAAAAGCCGTTCCACGGCAATATCCGGCGACAGATATTCGAGAAAATTCTGCAGCCGCATAAAATAATCTTCTTTTGACCCCGGAACAAATTGTCCGCTCTCATAAAGCCGGCCCATCTCTGTCCCCCGGGCAATATAAAGCGAATGGATCTTTACAAGCTGATTGTCCATAATTGAAACGATTTTACCGGTCTCGATCACATCATCCAGCGTATCTCCCGGTAAATTCAAAATCACATGGGTACAAAGGCAAAAACCTCTGCGGCGGATTCTGAGACAGGCATCCAGATATTCTGCCAGTCCATGACCGCGGCGGATTTCCTTTAATGTATGATAGTTGGCTGTCTGAAGGCCAAGCTCAATAGTTATAACAACGCCGTGAACCTCTGAAAATTCTTCCATCATATCCAGATAATCTTCCCGGATGCAGTCCGGGCGGGTGGATATGGCGATCTCAACAACATCCGAAACCTCTGCCGCTTCTTCCATATAGGCCTGAAGCCGGGTCAAGGGCAGATAAGTGTTTGTATAATTCTGAAAATAAGCGATAAATTTCTGAGCCTTATACCGCCGGCGTATGTATTCCCGGATTTTTATAAGCTGCTCTGTCACAGATTTTTCAGAGGACATAGCTTCAAACCCGGTGCCGGATTCCGCGCAAAAACTGCAGCCCTGTCCGTGAATTCGGTTTGGGCAGCTCAGAGGAAGGTTCACCGGAAGTTTATAAACTTTTGCGGAATAATGCTTTTTTAGGTAATCTGAATATTTATAATATAAGTAATTTCTGTCCATATCATATTATTATATATGTTTTTGCGATAGATTTAAAGTCTAAATTGTTTTTAAAAGTATATTTCACAAAAAATTCGTAAATACTAGAAAGAGAAATATAGGAGGTGGAACCTTATGGAAAGAAACTGGCTGGACGTAGTTTCTCTTATTTTAATCATTATCGGTGCCGTAAACTGGGGACTGATCGGATTCTTCAATTTAGATGTCATATCTGCCATCTTTGGAAATATGTCCATGATTACCCGCATTATTTTTGCGGTTGTCGGCATTGCGGGCATTTATTCTCTCGTACTTTTCTGGAAATTAAAAACCGAAGAATAAAGGCAGCCGCCCGTGCAGGCACGGCAGCCGCCTTCCGGGCGTATCGCAGCCGGCTCACAGCATTGCTGTTCGGGCGTATCGCACAAAAAAAGGGACTCGAAACTGTCTTGTTCAAGTCCCTTTTCAAATGTCTTTATAAAGAGATAATGATATCGTCTTTAAATTCATCCGGCAGATGGTCAGCATCTACGGAAATACTTATAACAAAATTAATGTTGAATCTGGAAGAAATATCTTTCAATTTGGAAAGAACAAATCCAATATATTCATCCGATACGGAAGAAATGGTCAAAAAGCTATCCAGATACATAGCCTCCAAATCATGATCCTGAGAAATAAGACCGCAGATAAAACCTAAAAATGCATCATATGTATCCAACGGGTATTCGCTCAGATTAATCAAACGAATTTTGTTGCTTAATTCATACATATGCTTGTTGTTTTTATCCAGATATACCACATTTCCACTTGCACTCTTAATTTCTTCATTGGCTTTCTGGATTAAGTATTTTGTTTTACCCTTACCTTTTACACCTGAAATAATCTGTATCATTTTGTTCTCCTCCTCTATATGCCCTCGTCTTATTCGTGTAATAAGCTTACTCCTATTATAGTATAAGCTGACTGAAAATTCAATGTCTATTTCGGAATTTTATTCAATAGAATATTCATTTCTGAATACAGCTCATCGCTGTCGGAAGCCCCCAGGATGACGGAAATATATCCCTGATTTTTTTTGTCCACCTCATAGAGGATCAGGCAGCAGCCGGCTTCATCGGTTGTTCCCGTTTTTCCGCCAAGTACCCGGACACTCTCCGGATAATCGTAATAATCCAGAAAATACTGATTTGTTGTATTATAAACGGCATCCACCGTCCCGCCCGCAGCATCCCTATAGCTTAAAGAATAGGAATTCTGACGAATCACTTCCTGAAAAATTTCGTATTCCAGACATTTATCAAAAATCAAATACAAATCATAGGCGCTTGTGTAGTGGTCATTATCGTGCAGGCCGCTCGGATTGACAAAATGGGTATCCACGCAGCCAAGTTTTTTTGCCTCCGCATTCATCATATCCGCAAAGGCCTCGACACTTCCGGCGATATGCACTGCCAGAGCATTGGCGGCATCATTACCGCTGTAGACAAGCAGACCGTAAAATAACTGCTCAACAGTCAACTGATCTCCCACTTCAAAGCCGCATAATTTTGCACCGTAATCCGTGACGACCATATCCTCCGTAAATACGACCGTGTCATTAAAATCTGCCTTTTCCATAGTTAAAAGCGCTGTCATAATCTTCGTGACACTGGCCGGATAGACCCTGTCATAAACATTTTTACCGTAAATACTGCTTAAGGTATCTTTTCCTGCGATCAGACCGGTTTTAGCATCGATACCCTCCTCCACCGGGGCTGTCTCATCGGTCTCATCATAAGTTCCCGCTTCAGTCTCTTCGGAATCCGATTCCTCTTGCCCGCTAAGGGTCTCCTCCGTATCCGTCTCATCAGATCCGAAGGTATCGCTTTCAGTCTCTTCTGTCTCATCGGTCTCATCCGTGCTTTCCGAAACGCTGACCGCGCTGGTATTTTTAGGAAAAACAGCCAGCTTTTCAGCAAAAAAAGTGTAATCGTCCTCAGAGGCCGTATTAATAATCAGACTTTTACTGCTTAAGGCCGTATCCGTATAGGATTTGATCAATGTCGTTGACGGGGTGCAGCCGGTCAAAAGACTTAAACTCAAAAGGCACACCGCGCCCACCTTTATTCTTTTCATATTCATATCACCCATTTAAACTCATTTGTAAAATTCGCGCCAGTCTAAATCGCCCCGCTCCAGAGCTTTCACCAAAAGCTCGGCTGTAGCCAGATTTGTTGCCAAAGGAATATTATGGTCATCACATAATCGTACAAGGGTATGTACATCGGTCATGCCGGATGTCTGAGCCGGGTCCCGCATGAAAATAACCAGGTCAATATCATTGTTTTCAATCTGGGCGCCCATTTGCTGCTCACCGCCAAGGGTTCCTGCCAGATATTTGTGTACGGTCAGATTGGTTACTTCTTCAATCAATCGGCCGGTAGTTCCCGTAGCAAAAAGTTCATGCTTGGCAAGTATTGCCCGATATGCAATACAAAAATTCTGCATCAGTTTCTTTTTGCTTTCATTTGCAACGAATCCAATATTCATTTTAGCTACCTCCTGCCTTTCTGTAAATCAACATTAATAACAAGCCCGATTCCGACCATATTGGCCAGCAGGGCGCTTAATCCGTAACTGATAAAAGGTAATGGCAATCCCGTGTTCGGCAACAGATTGGTGGCAACACCAATATTGACAAAGGATTGAAACGCAATCATGGAACCCACACCGGCGGCGATGAGCCGTCCGCTGAGATTCGAAGCATTTCTGGCCACCTTCAGACATTCAAACACTATCGCCGATAAAAGCAAAATGGTGACGCAGCTCCCGATAAATCCAAGTTCCTCTCCGATGACAGAAAAGATAAAATCCGTCTGCTGCTCGGATATGAAATTACCTCCCTTAACCGATGTGATCGTATTATTATTCAGTCCCTTTCCTGTGATCATCCCGGATCCAATCGCCATAACCGAATTATACTGCTGGTTTGCCGTTGTCTGCTGATATTCCGACGGATTAAGAAAGGCCAGAATACGATTGAGTTGATACCCGTGCAGCAAAATCTGAAAAGGCTGCTGGATGTACCAGGCAAGAAAGCCCAGTATCGGCACGGCAAACAGGCAGACCCTTCCTATAAACCGATAGCTCAGCCCTCCGCAGAAAATCATCATCACGAAGATAAACAGGAACACCAGTGTGGTCGACATATTCGGCTCCTTATATATCAAAAATACAGGGATAATATAAATAATGCCGATCATGATCAGGGTCCTTAGCTGACTGATCTGATCCCTATGGGACGTGATCAGGCAGGTTAAAACGATGATCAGCATGATCTTGGCAAACTCACTGGGCTGGAATGTCCCGAAAGAACCGAGTGAGAACCATCGTTTGGCACCATTAACATTAACGCCAAAAACCAAAACTGCCGCCAGCATAACAACCGCCATCAGATAAATCGGCCACTGGAATTTTAAAATAAAATTATAATCAATAAAGGAAACGACCACCAGTCCGATCAGGCCG
Organism: Frisingicoccus sp.; assembly: GCF_048388605.1. GTDB lineage: Bacteria > Bacillota > Clostridia > Lachnospirales > Lachnospiraceae > Frisingicoccus. The sequence continues at coordinate 32,289 of NZ_DBGCTU010000046.1, forward strand.
ACAGCCATACCCAAAAGCTGTTTTCTGGCATATCCGTCGGCGGCGCTCTCGATGACAAAAAGGCCGAGAACCGTCGCTATAATGACAAGCAGCAATAAACGCCAGTTGTATTTTTTTAAATTGTAGTTTAAAAAACGAAATTTATCTTCATATAAGTTCATTAACAAATCACCTTGTTTATTTCTTTAAAAGGTATCCGGGCTACAAGCATCATTGTTCCGTCACTGCGGACGGCCGCTTCGCTTTGCAGGATATTGACCTCCATATGCTCCACATCCACATCCATATATTTTGAGAGCGTCAGCCCGATATCTCCTTTGATACCGTTGATCAAATCGGCGGAACAATCCGCCCTGTCCGAAATGAGCAGCGTTTTCAGCCGCTGCTTGGCAATTGCGCCGGACTTCCTTGCCTTTTTTCTGCGAAATCCAGAAAACCATCCCATTATATCTCACCTACCCTCTCACGAGGAATCGCGTCAGGCGGCGAAACCATCCGGCCTGATAGCGCTCTGCCAGCAGCGGAACATCCTGACCTGTCAGCCTGAGACAGATATTCGCATAGGCTTGTCCGGCCATGGTGTTTCTTCCGACAAGCGGCTCTCCCTGATTGGTGGACACAACCACATTTTCATCATCCGGCACGGCTCCGATCAGATCCACCGACAAAATATCCATAATATCTTCCAGCGACATCATTTCACCGCTTCGAATCATATCAAAGCGAAGACGATTGACGATCAAATCCATACGCCCAATCTGCTGAGACTCTAAAAGGCCGATGATCCGATCTGCATCCCGGATCGCCGCCACCTCCGGGGTGGTTACGATCAACGCCCGATCTGCTCCGGCGACAGCATTCTGAAATCCCTGCTCAATCCCCGCCGGACAGTCCAGAATAATATAGTCAAAATCCTCCCGCATCTGTTCCACCAGTTTTTTCATCTGTTCCGGCGAAACACTGCTCTTATCTCTCGTCTGAGCCGACGGCAGCAAAAACAGTCCCGGATAACGCTTGTCGCGAATCAGCGCCTGTTTTAAACGGCAGGTTCCTTCAATAACATCAACGAGATTATAGATGATCCGGTTTTCAAGCCCCAGAATCACATCCAGATTCCGAAGACCGATATCAGTATCGATCATAACGACGCGTTTATCCATCTGGGCAAGGCCCATTCCTATGTTTGCTGTCGATGTGGTCTTCCCCACACCGCCTTTTCCGGATGTAACAACGATGACTTCGCTCATATCAATTCCCTCCAATGAATTTCCCGATGTTGATACTTCTCACAGGTTATCATTGGTATATTCATGTTCATGAATTAATCGGAAACGGTACTTCCATCGACATTTGCAGCCTGCCGTTTTCCATCGGTTGCCTCATTCTGATGGAAAACATAGGAAAGCATGTTTTTCGCCACACTTCCTGAGTTATAGGAACCATAGCCATATGGTAAAACAACAGTTACTGTGATCTGCGGATCATCATAAGGTGCAAAGGATACAAAAAGACCATGGTCCGGCCTCAGAGCATTTTCCTGAGCTGTACCTGATTTACCGGCCACTTCCACATCCAATCCGGAAAATACAGAAAGGAAGGACGAGTTGCCGATAACTTTATACATACCGTTAAAAATCGAATCCCACGTCGACTCTTTAAAGTTGATGTGATCGATGATCTCCGGCGAGTATTCCTGAATCGTTTGCTCATTTGAATCGGTTAATTTATTCAAAATGGACAGCTTATATAAATCTCCCCGGCTGGCTACGGCTGTAATATAGCGCGCCAGCTGAGACGGGGTATAACTGTTCCGGGCCTGTCCGATGGCCGAAAGAACCGGGTCCATATCAGACATATTTGGTTCGGCCTCATCCAGTTCGATGCCTGAAGTGCGGTCCAGCCCAAACAGCGCCATATACTTTCGAAGTCTCTGAATACCATATTCCGAGTTATAATAACCGTTGGAATCAATACCAAGGCGATAACCCACTTCATAGAAGAAATAGTTACAGGATTCTTTAATTGCATCCGTAATCTCAATCGAACCATGACTGTACTGGGTCGACCAGCAGCTGACCGGTATTCCGACTTTATCAAAGACAATCATATCTGTAATATAACTGTCGGGAGTGATGACGCCCTCTTCCAGTCCTGCGGCCGCCGTGATCATCTTAAATGTGGAGCCCGGCGCTGTTTTCTGCAGCATTGCCCGGTTGTACAGCGGAAGAGATTCATTTTCCAGAAGGGATGCAAAATAATTGGCATCACCAATCCGATTGGCATCATAACTCGGATAGGACACAAGGGCGAGAACTTCCCCGGTTTTCGGATCCGTTGCCACAAGAGAACCGGAACACGGGTCCAGCGCCAGCATATCCGGAGTAATCTCCAGATTTTTTATTTTATTATACATAAACGCGTAAGCGTCGACAACATTATTGAGCAGATTGTCATAATCCGCATCCTTCTCAAGAACTCCCTGCTCATAGAGCAGCAGACAAACCTGCTGTCCGCTGATCATCCCCTGGCTGAGCATGGCGGAATAGACAATCTTAGAAAAACTGTTGTTTCCATCCAGCTCAAGGAGAATAAAATCCGTTAACGCCGCATAGATTTGATTCGAATCCAAAAAGGTATCGGAAATTTCCAATGCGGACACCTGAATGGCGTCTTTACCGATGGCATAGTGGAGATACTCATAAAGACTCGTATTTCCCGTTGTCCATAACTGGCTTGTCTCATCATCCGAAGATAATCTGGATGTATCTAAAATGCCGTTATTAGTAATTATATTTTCAATCAGCTCAATATATTCCCGTTCTTCTTCAGAACAGGCATTATATGAGTTCATATTTGTTCCGTCAAGCAAATGGCGGATCGTTTCAAAACGGCTGCTCTCCTGGGATTGATAGAGCGCATAGATGGATTGCTCCAACTCGGAGGCACCTTTATCTTTCATATGCTCCAGATCAATAATTCCATTTTTAATGAGGGCCGCATAAACATCATTCATATCGATCCGTCCCTCGCCGCTGCTTGATAACTTCTGTAAAAGAATTCCCGCGATCTCTTCTTCCAGCAGATTATAAGCCTGTATCTGATAATCCTTATCGATCGTCAGATAGAGATTATTGCCCGGTGAAGAATCCACCCGCTCGGCAACCTCAAGAATACTGCCAAGGCTGTCTACATAAACCGTCTGCTTTCCCTTTTCTCCGTGGAGCTCGTTTTCAAAGGATTTTTCCAGCCCGGTTTTCCCGATAATATCTCCAGAAGTATAGCTGTCATTGCCGGATAACCGGAATTCTTCCAGTTCATCCTCCGAGATCTCGCCGCAATAGCCCGTTATATTGGAAAAATATTTACTGTTTTCATATTGGCGGACATAATCCTGCTCAACGGTCACACCCGGGAGCTCCGCCGTATTTTCCTTGATTTTTGCTACAAGAGTATCACTGACATCCGAAGTAATGGTTACAGACAGATATTGTTCATAACGCTTCATAAAAAGTTCATATCGAACGGCGGCAATCTTCAAAGCATCCTCCGTGGAATAGGAATCATCAATTCCAAACATGGAGGTGTCGTCATCCCCATGACACATATAATCAAACAATTCTTCAACTGTCACGCTTTTCTGCTCTTCCGAGAGCTGGTCAATATTATCCTTGCCATAAACATTCCGGATAAAACGCAGTAAGCTGTTGCCGCTGACAGTGAATTCCATCGTTCCATCCTCATAAAGACGAATCGGTATATTATAAATCGCTTCATAGCCTGAGCCCTCGATCAATTGGAGCAGCCGGAAAATCATTTCATTCTTTTCCGCATTCGTTTTCAAAAGAGAGCTGTCCTCTATGGTTATCGAATTTGCCAAACGATTGTAAGCCAGTATTTTCCCGTTTCTGTCATAAATGGTTCCTCTGGAACTCGGAAGTTCCGTTTCTTTTTGTATACGATAGGTAAAACTTTCAAGATAATTTTCACCCTCGATCACCTGCAGCACAAAAACCCGATGAACAAGCAGAATAAAAAGAAACGCAAAAAAAGCACCGATTACAAAGATTCTTGATTTTGTCAGATCTGAAATGAAGTTAATTATCTTTTTAATCAATACGGTTTTCACTTCCTTTTATCTCAATCTTTTTATTGATCCAGCTGATTATCCGATAGAGGAAAACGGCCAGAATTAACGTGTAAATAACTTCCGGAAGCATAATTTTCCGAAAATAAAAGAAGATATCCATCCGTCCCCGGGTCAAAAAGCCGGCCAGATAAACAATAAAACCATAGATCAGATCGCCAATGCCGATAATGGCAATCGGGAGCGTCATATCTTCCTCATAAAAAATCTGCTGAACATAGCCTGCCATATAGCCGATGACCGCCAGAGTCAGCCCATAAAAGCCGAAATATATGGTAAACAGGACATCCATCAGAATACCGCAAAAAAATCCGATCAGACACCCTTCTTTTTTTCCACGGATCATACCGATCGATACCGTGCATATAACCAGCAGATTCGGCACGATGCCGCCAAGCGTCAAATTAGTAAACACTCCGATCTGCAAAAAATATGCCGTAAATATCATGGCTATATAAAATACAAGCCGCCGCATGTCAGGATTCCTCCTCTTCTGCTTCCGAAGCTACCAGATCAGCCTTAAGCTGAGTGATGACCATAACATTGGTAATATTATCAAAGCTGACCTTCGGCGTAATATGCGCATTCTGGGACAGATTGGAGCTGTCCATCGAAACATCCGTAATATAGCCGATAACAAGGCCCGGAAGATATTTGTCACTGATATAGGATGTAACAACCTCATCCCCGGCGGCGATCTGCGCATCCTTGGAAATCATCTCCACGCCGAGCAGGCCATCCTGATAGAGTTTTAAATCCCCGTTGACAATACACAATTCGGTGGACTTTGAAAGCATGCCGCTGACGCTGCTTGTGTCATCTATGATAGCCCGCACCGTGGCATTATTTGCCGAAACATCAGATACGATTCCGACAAGGCCGTTATCATAGATCACATTCATATCCTTTTTGATACCGTCATTACTTCCCTTGTCAATAATAAAATTGTGATACCAGTTTCCGGCATCCTTGCTGATGATCCGGGCGCCGACCATATCATAATCCGGATATACCTCTTTCATCTTCAAAAGGTCGCGGAGTGCTTCCAGTTCAGACAGATTATTTTCCATAGATGAAATTTTTGTATTCAACTGGTCGATCTGCTGCTTTAACTGTTCATTCTCGGCCAGCAGATCGTTCACCGACCGGCTGTGTTCCCGCCGTTCCCCGATCCACTGTCCCACACTGTTCAATCCCTTTTCCATTGGCAGGACAAGAGAACCGATGCCGTTCTGAATACTCAGTTTTTCTCCGTTATTTTTTAAACTGACACCAATAAAAAGCAGACAAAGGACGATAATAAGCCATAACACATATCTCGGCTTCATCTGTTTTCTTTTGTTTTTATTCATAGGTTTAACCTTCTTTAACTAAATATTGCTTCTTTGACGGAATAGGCCAGTTTGCGCAGCTTTGCGTCCGCCATAATAACGCCGAGTCCCTGAACGACGCTCTGCTCCGGCACATCCGACATGATCACCGGTACAGCCAGCTGCTTTTCCAGATACATTTCAAGATTTGTAAGGCGGCTGCCTTCTCCCGTAACCAAAATTCCAAGATTAAGGATTGAACGCAGAACTTCCGGCGGTGTATGTTCAAATAAATTCTTGGCTGTGCGGACGACCTGGGTCAACAATTCCTGAATCGGCCGGCAAACGACCTGAGATTCGACCTTTACCTCCGCCGGCAGACCTGAGATCAAATCCCTTCCCAGAACCTTTTTAAAGGACTGAACGGTATTCAGGGCGGAACCCAGTTCCAATTTCAGATTTTCCGCAGTCTTCATACCTATCAGAAGATTGTACTTTTGCTTTACTGCCTCACATATCGCCTCATTCATGGCATTTCCGCCGATTTTCAGCAAACGGCTGGACACAATGCCGCCAAGAGACAGAACAGATATTTCGACCGTATCCGCACCGAAATCAATTACCATGAGTCCGGGAGTACGGAGCACATCCACACTCTCTCCGACTGCCGTGGCAATCGGTTTTTCAACAATATAGAGATCTCTGGATTTGAATTCAGAACCCATAGCCAGATCAAAAAAAGCCCTTTTCTCCACCTCGGTAATATCACATGGAACGGCAAAGTAAAATTCATTGCCGCGGATAAAACCGTTGGTGCATTTCACCTTTTTTAAAAATAGATCCAATAAAATCCTCATATCATGAAGGCCGGCGATCACGCCATTTTTGACAGGGCTGTAAACCCGGATATTCTCCGGGGCGCGCTCATACATGGCATAGGCTTCATCGCCGAAAGCAAGCATCTCCGTCTTGCGGCGGATAGCGATCATATTCTTTTCTCTCAGCACCAGCCCCTGGCCGTCTTTATATATCTTAATTGTTCCTGTTCCTAAATCCAGACCATATTTCTGTACAGCCATGGGATTCTCCTTTCATAAAGCCTGAAGTTTCATATAGCCTTCGGCTTTCAAACTTTTATATTGAGTGCCGGCCACAATGATATGATCCAGCAAATGTATTCCAAGCAGCTCTCCGGCTTCCAGAATCTTCTGTGTTACACTCAGATCCGCCGAACTCGGCGTCGTATCGCCGCTCGGATGATTATGTATCAATATAATTGACACAGCGCCTGCACGCAGGGCTTCTCCAAAGATATCTCTCGGCTCGGCCATCGAAGCGTTGACCGTTCCCTTGGAAATCAGCCGTTCACCGATCAGATGATTTTTGGAATCCAGAAGCATCATCTTTAAATGTTCCTGACGGTAGGAACGAAATTCCGCCATGTAATATCTCGCAATCGATGCGGGCGAGTTAAAAGACAGGCATTCACGGGATTTTAGCCTGGACAGCCGGACAGACAGCTCGCACAGGGCAAGAATCTCTGTCGCTTTGACATTCCCGATCCCATGAATCTCCATCAAATCCTTTTTAGATAAATGATACAGCTTCTCCAGTCCCGAACCGGGAATATCCAGATTCAGGATCTCCTCGGCCAGTGCCACCGCACTCAGATTCCGGGTGCCGGTTCGCAAGATCAGTGCCAGCAATTCGGCATCCGACATCCTGTCACCGCCATAAAGTTCGAACTTTTCTCTCGGACGTTCGCTTTCCGTCATCTCATGGATCAGAGGCTTTTTTCTGCTCATACGCATCACCTTTCATATGAATTTCAGGCGAACGCTTTACATAAATATAAACAGGTACACTAATTTATACTACCATAAATCGTGTACCTTGTATACTTAAAATCTATGAATAATTTGTGATTTATCGATGATTCCGGCTTCCACAAGCTTCTCCAGAGACATCATAATTCCATATTTTGAGTGATACCAGGTAATGCCCCCCTGGAAGTAAACAGCATAGGGCGGCTTGATCGGACCGTCGGCGCTGAGCTCAATGGATGACCCCTGAACAAAAGCCCCGGCAGCCATAATAACATCACTGTCATATCCCGGCATTGCCCACGGTTCCGGGTCTACAAAGCTGTCCACCGGCGCTGCGGCCTGAATACCTTTGCAGAACTTGATAACTCCTTCCGGCGAGCCGAGAACAACCGCCTGAATAATATCGTGTCTGGATTCGCTTCCGTTCGGCACGACCTCGAATCCAAGCTTTTCATAAATATTGGCCGCAAAAACAGCGCCCTTCAATGCGCCGGCAACAACCTGCGGCGCTAAAAACAACCCCTGATAAAAGGAACGATTAACACCGAGACTGGCGCCCAGTTCTTTTCCCAGGCCCGGCGCAGTCAACCGATACGCCGCCCGTTCCACACATTCTTTTTTTCCGACAATATATCCGCCGATCGGCGCAAGACCTCCGCCCGGATTCTTGATCAGAGAACCAACGCACATATCGGCCCCCACATCCGTCGGCTCAATTTTTTCGACAAATTCTCCGTAACAATTATCGACCATACAGATGACATCCGGTTTAATGGATTTTACAAAGCGAATCAGCTCTCCGATCCTTGCCACCGAGAGCGTCGGGCGGGTCTGATAGCCCTTGGAGCGCTGAATGGTGACCAGCTTTGTCCGTTCATTAATGGCTTTACGGATATTTTCAAAGTCAAAATCCCCGTTTGGAAGCAGATCCACCTGCCGGTAAGTGACCCCGTATTCAGCCAGGGAGCCCGTCTGGGGCCGGATGCCGATAACGCCCTCCAATGTATCATAAGGTTTTCCCACCGGGGAAAGCAGTTCATCCCCCGGCCGGAGATTGCCGGACAGCGCAATCGTCAGCGCATGAGTGCCGCAGGTAATATGAGGCCGCACGAGAGCATCCTCCGTATGAAAAATATGGGCGTAGACCTTTTCCAGTGTATCCCGTCCCAAATCATCATAACCATATCCGGAAGACGGCTGAAAATGAGCTTCGCTGACCCGGTTGGCCTGCATAGCCATAACAACCTTCAACTGATTATATTCCGCCACCGCGTCGATGGCCTTAAACCTGTCCTCCAGTTTTTTCTCGATATGATCACAAAAATCATAAACCTCCGGCATGATTCCGGCTGCTCTGTACATATCTTTCATTTTAACAAACTCCATTCCTTATTCATCGTATTTAATATTTCTTTTAATATTTCTTCATCCGACATACGGCTTTTGTCCAGCCAGCGCACATCCCGTTCCCGGCGAAACCAGGTAAGCTGGCGCTTCGCGAAATGCCGGGTATCCCGTTTTAAAATGTAAAGGGCTTCCTCCAGAGAACATTCCCCGTTCAAATAGGGAATGAGCTCCTTATATCCAAGCCCCTGCATGGAAACCAGAGAACTATCATACCCCTTTTTCAGCAGATTGTCTACCTCTGAAATCAAACCTTCCTCAACCATTTTATCAATACGTTTTTCAATGCGCTCATATAAAACATCCCGTTTATGGGTCAGAACAAAATAGAGAAAATCATAGGGGGATTTTTTCTGCCGTTCCACCGCATTGTGAGTTGATATTTTTTCACCGTGTATTCGGTAATATTCCAGGGCGCGGATGACTCTTTTGACATTATTGGCATGAATCTGTTCCGCAGATTCAGCATCCACCGCCCGAAGCATGTCATGGAGATATTCGGCGCCCTTTTCCGCGGCAATCTTTTCCAGTTTCCTCCGTATGGAAATATCCGAATCCTCTTCCGAAAAATCAATATCGTAAAGAAGGGCCTGAATATAAAAGCCCGTCCCGCCGACAAGGACAGGAATATGTCCGCGCCCGTAAATTTCTTCGACTGCGGCTTTCGCCAGATCTTTAAACACAGCCACATTAAAAGCCGTACCCGGATCAAGAATATCAATCAAATGATGAGGAACGCCCTGCATTTCTTCCGGGCGGATTTTTGCCGTGCCGATATCCATATATTTGTAGACCTGCATGGAATCGGCGGAAATAATCTCTCCGCCAATGGATTTTGCCAGGGCGATGGACAGCTCTGTCTTTCCGACAGCCGTCGGCCCGGTCAATATCATCAAAGGTTTCATACACACACCCCGTTCGCTAAACAATACGTTTGAACTTTTTCTCAAGTTCTGTTTTTGTCATGGAAATGATGGTTGGACGGCCATGGGGACAGGTATAGGGGTTTTCCGCCTGCAATAATTCCTCGATCAAAGCGTCCGCCTCTTTAAAAGATATCCGCATATTTCCCTTGACGGCCGCTTTGCAGGCCATGGTCGCAATTCGATCCCCAATCATATCCGTCCGCATCCTCGGCGCCTCTCCGGACAGTTCATCCAACAGCTCCATGACCATTTCCTTCCCGGTAAATCCATATAAATCTGAAGGAACGCCCCGAAGAGCATATTCTTTGCCTCCAAAGGATTCGAACTCAAATCCCATGCGTTTAAAATCATCCATATACTGATTTAATAAATCCGCCTCACCCATGGACAGTGTCAGTATGATCGGCGGTTCAAGCATCTGAATCATCGGCCGGCTTTCTTTAAAGCGTTTCATCAGCTTTTCATAGAGTACCTTTTCATGGGCGGCATGCTGATCGATAATAAAAAGCTTACCGTCATATTCGACGATCCAATAGGTCTCAAACACCTGGCCGATCAATTTGTGCCGAAGCCGGGCTTCCTTTGTGAGAAGACCGGTTTCAAATAATTCATACTGCTGCGGCTTCTCCCTGACAACGGACGCCCGCATCGATTCCAGGCGTTTTTTCTCGAAGGGCTCGGGGAACTTTTCCCTGGCCGGCGCTTTTTCCTGTCCCGCGACTTTCTCCTGTCCCGGTGTCTTCTCCTGTTCCGGCACTTTTTCCCGTCTCGCAACTTTCCCCGGTCCCGGCGTTTCCCCGCCTTTTACAGCCTTCAAAGATCCGGCCTCCGAAATCTTCTGTGGTTTTTCAAATTTCACTGCCGGAGTTTTCTGTTCCTCTTCGCGTTTCATTTCCGGAATTTTCTGCGGCTTCTCACGCTTTATCTCCGGATTTTTTTCCGGTTCTGCCGGCCTAACTTCAGGAATTAATTCCCGGCCGAGCAGGATCCGCCGAAGCGACTCATAGACAAAGCGGTACAATTCCTGTCCGTGGCTGAAACGGACTTCCATTTTTGTCGGATGAACATTGACATCCAGTTCCGCCGTATCCAATGTGAAATGGAGAACGGCAAAGGGAAATTTATGAACCATCGTAAAGGTTTTATAGGCGTCTTCAATTGCCTGGGTGATCACCGGACTTTTAATATATCTTCCATTGATAAAATAATTTTCATAGGTACGATTTCCGCGGCAGATCATGGGCTTCCCGATAAAACCGGTCATCCGGAACCCATCCTGCTCCACATTCACAGGAAGGAGGTTTGAAGAGATATCCCTGCCGTAAATATGATAAAGAATATCCTTTAACCGTCCGTTTCCCGATGTATGAAGCCGGTTTTGCCGGTTATTGATAAATTTAAAGGATACTTCCGGGTGGGACATGGAGAGCCGGGCGATCAGATCATTAATATATCCTGCCTCCGTCATATTGGATTTTAAAAATTTTCTGCGGGCCGGTGTGTTATAAAATAACTGACGGACAATAAAGGTCGTCCCATCGGGACAGCCGATATCCTCCAGAGATCTTTCCACGCCGCCGTCAATCCGATAACGGCACCCGGTCATGGCATGGGCTGTTTTTGTCAAAAGTTCCACCTGGGCCACTGCCGAAATACTGGACAGGGCCTCTCCCCGGAATCCAAGGGATCGAATTGTATGCAGATCCTCGGAATTTCGGATTTTACTCGTGGAATGGCGCAGAAAGGCCATGGCAATATCCTCTTTTTCCATACCGCTGCCGTTATCCGTGATCCGGATCAGCGATGTGCCGCCGTCCTGAATCTCTATCGTTACCGCCGTCGCCCCGGCGTCAATGGCATTTTCCACCAATTCCTTAACGACTGAGGATGGACGCTCTACAACTTCACCGGCGGCTATTTTATTGATGGTCTCTCCATCCAATACCTGTATTTTTCCCATTTTATCACCGTTTCTTTATCTCATCCTGATATTGATACAAAAGATTAATGGCTTCAAGAGGCGTCAAACGCCCCAGATCCAGCGCCGCGATCCGGGCAATGATCGAATCGTCCGGCAAAGCGGCATCCGCAGCGGTTTCCTCCGCAATTAACGGTTCAGAGCTCTCAAGGTATTTTGCCTCCTCGTCCGCAATCTCTCTGGCCTTTGCGGCAATATCCGCATTCACAAGCTGAAGCACGATCTCCTTTGCCCTGTCTGTGACGGAAGACGGTATCCCCGCCAGTTTTGCCACCTGTATGCCATAGCTTTTATCCGCTCCGCCCTGAATGATCTTTCGGAGGAAAATAATATCATCCCCCTGTTCCTTGACGGCAATACAGTAATTATTGACTCCCGGAAGGCGGCCCTCCAGTTCAGTCAGCTCATGATAATGGGTGGCAAAAAGGGTTTTCGCACCGAGTTTCTTTTTATCACTGATATGCTCCACAACCGCCCAGGCGATACTCAGACCGTCAAAGGTTGACGTTCCCCGGCCGATCTCATCCAAAATGAGCAGACTGTTTTTCGTGGCATTCCGGAGTATATTGGCCACCTCATTCATTTCCACCATAAAGGTGCTCTGACCGCTGGCCAGATCATCCGAAGCGCCGACACGGGTAAAAATCCGGTCCGCAATACCGATATCCGCATCGGCGGCCGGGACAAAAGAACCCATCTGAGCCATCAGCACGATCAGCGCGGCCTGACGCATATATGTAGATTTCCCTGCCATATTCGGCCCGGTGATAATCGATATCCGGCGGTCATCATTGTCGAGAATCGTGTCATTCGGCACAAAGGCGTCATTCGGGATCATCTGCTCAACTACCGGATGACGGCCGTCCTTTATATAAATCCGGCCATCTTCGTTGATTTTTGGCCGCACATAATGATTTCTCTCAGCCACAAAGGCCAGCGACGCATAGACGTCCATTTTGGCCAGCGCTTTGGCCGTCTGCTGAATCCGCTTCACCTCCGCGCCAATCTGATCCCGGATCATGGCAAAGAGGTCATATTCCAGAGAAAACAGTTTTTCTTCGGCCCCGAGGATCATATCTTCAAGTTCCTTCAATTCCGGGGTGATATAGCGCTCGGCATTTGCCATTGTCTGTTTTCTTGTCCAATCCTCCGGGACAAGCTCTTTATAGGAATTCGTCACTTCAAGATAATAACCGAATACCTTGTTGAACTTAATCCGAAGATTCTTTATACCGGTCTTTTCCCGCTCCCGCTGCTCCATCTGGGCCAGCCACTGTTTTCCCTCGGTTTTTGCATTGCGGTACTTATCCACGGTTTCATTATAACCTGTTTTTATAATTCCGCCTTCTTTGATGGAGATCGGCGGTTCCTCCTCGATGGCCGTTTCGATCAGCTTTGTGATATCTTCAAGTCCGTCCAGATTTTCATAAATTTCTTTTAAATCCCCGGTCTTCATATTCCGAAGCAGGTATTTGATCGGCGGAATCATGGATAAGGAATTTTTAAAGGAAATCATATCCCTCGGATTGGCGGATTTATAACTGATCCTGCTCATTAACCGTTCCAGATCGTAAATCGCATTTAAATATTCCCGAATCTCATCCCTGGTGATCACGTCTTCATTTAATTCTTCCAGGCTTTCCAGCCGCCGTTCGATCAAATCCTTTTGAACAAAGGGCTGCTCAATACAGGTCCGCAAATAACGGGCTCCCATGGCTGTTTTTGTCTTATCCAGCACCCAGAGAAGGGAACCCCGCTTCTGCTTTTCCCGAAGGGTTTCCAAAAGCTCCAGATTTCTGCGGGTGGCCGTATCCAAAACCATAAAGCGCTCCGTCTGATACGGGATGATCTTCGTCATCTGCGGCAGGGCATTTTTCTGAGTTTCATACAAATACTGCAGAAGCATTCCGGCCGCAATGGTGCCCGTCGGATAGTCCGAGAGGCCGAGGCCTTCCAGAGATGCCACATGGAAATGCTCTTTTAATTTCTGAATACACAGGTTTTCATCCGAATACCAGCTCTCCAGAGCAGAGACGGAAATACGCATTTTTTCCCCGATATCCTCCAGATCAATGCCGCACATTGGAAAATAGTCGTTATAAACGATCTCTGCCGGTGTATATTTCGTGATCTCATCCATAACCTTTTTATCCGAATCCACTTCCGTCATATAATAATCTCCGGTAGAAATGTCTGCGACACTGATGCCGAAACGTTCGTCCATATAAAAAAGACACATCAGATAATTATTTTTACTCTCATCCAGGGCCTGCATGCTCAGATTTGTGCCCGGTGTGACAATGCGGATAACCTCCCGTTTGACGATCCCCTTCGCTGTTTTCGGATCCTCCATCTGCTCACAGATTGCCGCCTTGTACCCCTTTTCAATTAATTTTGTCAGATAGCCCTCCAAAGCATGATAAGGAATACCGCACATTGGAGCGCGCTCCTCCTGTCCGCAGTCCTTTCCAGTCAGAGTGATCTCCAAAGCTTTCGAAGCCACAAGGGCGTCTTCAAAAAACATTTCATAAAAATCACCCAAACGATATAATAAAATGCAGTCCTTATACTGTTTTTTTGTTTCTACATACTGCTGCATCATAGGTGTTAATGGTGCCATTCGTTTCCTCCGGTTTCTATATAAAATAATAATAATAAATTCTTATAACATCTTATCTTTTTAACAAAATAATGTCAACAAATTCCACGCCCTTTCGATAAAATTCATCAGATTGCCAAAAAACACCATTTTATTCATTTTATCCCCACTTTTTAAAAAAATATGTTGATTTTTTGCAAAAAAAGGTCTATGATAACCATAGTTTTCCATTTTTCAAACCACTTTTAACCCACTCCAAATTTTTTTGAGCGTTTAAAGCGGGGAAAGGATATAGAATGCTTTTACAGTTGATCAAAGAAGAAGATATTGCTGAAGTTCTTGAGATTTATGCACCCTATGTGCAGAATACGGCCATTACCTTTGAATGTGAAGTGCCGACTCTGGAAAATTTCTCTGAACGCGTCCATCATTATACGGAACAATATCCATGGATCGTCGCAAAAACCCATGGAAAAATTGTCGGCTATGCCTATGCTTCTCTCTATCGGAGCCGGGAAGCCTACCAGTGGTGTTGTGAGCTTTCAGTTTATCTCCGCCCGGAAAACCAGGGAACGGATTTGGGACGCACTCTTTATTCGGCATTGATGGACTTACTGACACTTCAGGGCTACTATATGGTTTACGGTGTGATCACTCTGCCGAATGAAGCCAGTCTTACCCTTCACAAGCGTCTTGGCTTTTCCATGGACGGAATACAGTCAAATTGCGGCTTTAAACTTGGAAGCTGGCACAATACAGCTATCATGTCAAGAGCACTGCGCGATTTTGAGGCACCGCTCTCTCCTCCCAAATCCATTCATGAGCTTCCGAATGATGTGATCAATGCCATTCTCAGCAAAGGTACGCTGCACTAAAAAAGGTGTAAAGTTATTGATGATTCAATAAAACTTTACACCTTTATTTTTTACCTTATCGCATGGAGCCTGACGAAACACGCCCATGCGCAGTATCTGACACGCGGGATGCCCGAATGGGCATGTTTATTTATACGTTAAATAACAGATCTGCGTAGGTTGGGAATGGCCATACGGATTTATCCACAAGCATCTCCAGCGCATCGGCCGGCTCGCGGAGCTCTGCCATCGCGGAAAATACTTCATCACGGTAGGCAACGGCCTGTGTCTTAGGGTCTTCGATCGCTGCCGCCTTATCCGTTGCCGCTTCGAGTTTCTCAAGGGCCTCATTCATAGCCACCAGATGTTTGGAAATCTTATCCAGACATGCTTCCTGTACCGAAGCGTCAGCTCCCACAGCTTTCACAGCTCCGATGGACTGGGCTACTGTTGTCGTATACTTAATAACCGCAGGAATGATTTCTTTCTTGGCCATATCAATCATTGTTCTGGCCTCAATATTGATCGCTTTGGCATAAGTTTCATAGCCAACCTCCTGACGGGAAGTCAATTCCACACGGGTCATAACTTTATGCTTTTCAAACAGTTCAACCGTATAATCTTCAGTCAGACAGCCCAGAGCGTCCACCATATTTTTAATATTTGGAAGTCCTCTGCGCTCAGCTTCTTCCACCCATTCTTCCGAATATCCGTTGCCGTTGAAAATAATCCGGATATGTTCGCTGATCCACTGTTTTGTCAGATCATGAGCTGCCATGATCGGATCATCGGAGGCCTCCAGAACATCCGCCGCCTGGCTGAGTGTCTCGGCAACGATCGTATTTAAAACCGTATTCGGATCGGCAATGGATGCGGTGGAACCAACCATACGGAATTCAAATTTATTACCCGTAAAGGCAAATGGCGATGTACGGTTACGATCAGTGGCATCTTTCATGAAGGAAGGCACTGTGGAAACGCCGACATCAAGCTTTCCGCCGACTTTACTGGATGTTGCCTCACCCTTTTCGCAAAGCTGGTTTAAAACGTCCTCCAACTGCTCTCCGAGGAAAATAGAAATGATGGCCGGAGGGGCTTCATTGGCTCCAAGACGGTGATCGTTTCCAGGGTTTGCCGCAGATTCACGGAGCAGCGGCGCATACTCATCCACCGCTTTTAATATAGCGGATAAAATCAAAAGAAACTGCTTATTCTGATGCGGTGTTGTCCCCGGGTCCAAAAGGTTTACGCCGGTATCAGTAGACATCGACCAGTTATTATGTTTGCCGGAACCGTTAATCCCTGCAAATGGTTTTTCATGCAGCAGGCATACCAGGTTGTGGCGGAGAGCTACTTTTTTCATTGCCTCCATGACTAACTGGTTGTGATCTGTTGCAATATTTGTTGTATTGTAAACCGGGGCCAGCTCATGCTGTGCCGGGGCAACTTCGTTATGCTGTGTCTTCGCTGTAACTCCCAATTTCCAGAGTTCTTCATTCAGATCATTCATATATTCGGAAACCCGCTCTTTAATGCTTCCGAAATAATGATCGTCCAATTCCTGTCCTTTTGGAGCCGGAGCGCCGAATAATGTGCGGCCTGCAAAGATTAAATCTTCACGCTGATTGTATGTATCTTTGTCCACAAGGAAATATTCCTGTTCCGGGCCGACGCTTGTCGTCACTTTCTGAGCCTCTGTATCGCCAAAAGCCCGGACAATACGGAGAGCCTGAACATTTAAAGCTTCCATCGAACGGAGCAGCGGTGTCTTTTTATCCAGCGCTTCTCCCGTATAAGAACAGAAAATTGTCGGAATACAGAGAACCGTCGTACCGCTTGGGGTTTCATGAATAAAAGCCGGGGATGTACAATCCCACGCTGTATAGCCTCTGGCCTCAAAAGTTGCGCGGAGACCGCCGGAAGGGAAAGAGGAACCATCCGGTTCGCCTTTGATCAATTCTTTTCCGGAAAACTCAAGAATAACGCCGCCGTCATCTGTCGGAGAAATAAATGCGTCGTGCTTTTCTGCGGTAATTCCCGTTAAAGGCTGGAACCAGTGGGTATAATGGGTAGCCCCTTTTTCAATCGCCCAATCCTTCATTTCATTGGCAACAACTTCAGCCACATGGCTGTCAAGTTCTCCGCCTACAGAAATTGTCTGTTTCAATTCTTTGTAAATTTTTTTTGGGAGTCTTTCTTTCATGGTTGCATCGTCAAAAACGTTCGAACCAAAAATTTCTGCTACATCAATTTTTTTTGCCATTGATAATTCCTCTCCTCTATATATTTTTGAATTATAAGTAAAAAAAGGTGCTCTCCACGAATAGAGAACACCTTTGCTCGACTTCGTGTATAGATTAGCACACTCCGGCGAAAAAATAAACATATTTTTACAAAAAAATTGATTTTTGTTAATTTCTCATAATTCCGCCCGAAAGACCATTTATTTTTTTGTTAAATTTACAGCCTCGCCCATATAATAAAAGTTTTTACAGCAGGTAAGACGCACCGGGACAATTTTGCCGATCATCGAAGCATCGCCCGCAAAATGAACCACCGTATTATTGCTCAGACGCCCTGTAACCAGGTGTTCATCCTGACGGTTGATCTCCTCCACCAGCACATCCTGAACGGTTCCCTCATGGCGGCTGCACACTTTTGCCGCAATATTCTGAACTTCCTCTAAAAGCCGGTTAAACCGGTCTTTAACCACGGCTTCCGGCACCTGATTTTCCATGACAGCCGCCGGGGTGCCTGTACGTTTGGAATAGATAAAGGTATAAGCGCTGTCGTATCCGACTCTGCGCACAACATCCATCGTTTCAAGAAAATCTTCCTCCGTCTCTCCCGGAAAACCGACAATAATGTCCGTTGTCAGGGAAATATCCGGGCAGGCTGCCCGCAATTTATCCACGAGCAAAAGATAATCTTCTTTTGTGTATCTGCGATTCATTTTCTTTAAAATCTCTGTACTTCCGGACTGGAGGGGCAGATGCAGGTGACGGCAGATCTTAGGCTCCTCAGCCATAACCCGGATCAGTTCATCGGATAAGTCCTTTGGATGGGAAGTCATAAAACGCACCCGAAGCAGACCGGGAATACGACATATACGCCGAAGCAGCTCGGCAAAGCTTATCGGCGTTTCCAGATTTTTGCCGTAGGAATTGACATTCTGCCCGAGAAGCATCACCTCGACAACACCGTCGGCTACCGCATCTGCAATCTCCCGGATAATATCTTCCGGCTGGCGGCTCCGCTCCCGCCCCCGCACATAGGGTACAATACAATAGCTGCAGAAATTGTTGCAGCCGAACATAATATTAACACCTGTTTTAAACGAATACTTCCTGTCATTCGGCAGATCCTCAACAATCTGCTCCGTATCCTTCCAGATATCAATAACCATTTTATTTTCCGTAATCCGCCGGTAGATCAGTTCGGCAAACTTGAAAATGTTGTGGGTTCCAAAAATCAGATCCACATGGCGATAGCTTTTCTTCAGCTTTTCGACAACTTCCGGCTCCTGCATCATACAGCCGCAGAGGGCGATCAGCATGGAGGAATTTTTCTTTTTTATCTGTTTCATCTGGCCAAGACGGCCGTAAACTCTCAGATTCGCGTTTTCCCGAACAGTACATGTATTGTAAATGACAAAATCCGCCTTTTCCGAATCGATCATCTCATAGCCGATGTTTTCCAGAATCCCTCTGAGTTTTTCCGAATCTCTGGCATTCATCTGGCAGCCAAAGGTTACCACCGAAGCCGTCAGCGGGCGGCCGAGCTTTGATCTCTGCTCCTCCAGCCACCGGCGGCATTGTTCCATATAATAATACTGACGTTCAGCTTCCGTAAGATGTTCTGTCAACATAGTTCCCCCTGCATACTATGGCCGCACCTGGCCATTGCCGTAAATAATGTATTTTGTTGTTGTCAGTTCCTTAAGGCCCATCGGTCCCCGGGCATGGAGTTTCTGGGTACTGATGCCGATCTCCGCGCCAAAGCCGAACTCAAATCCATCGGTAAATCGGGTCGAGGCATTGACATAAACCGCCGCAGCGTCCACTTCATCGAGGAAACGGCGCGCATGTTCATAATCCTTTGTAATAATGGCTTCCGAATGTTTTGTGTTGTACTTGTTGATATGGGCAATGGCCTCATCAAGATTCTCCACAACCTTTGCGGAAAGTATGTAATCCAGATATTCCTGCCCCCAGTCCTCTTCGGTTGCCGGAACGATCCGCCCGTTTAAACGGCAGCAGTTTTCATCGCCCCGGATCTCCACATTTTTCTTAAATAAGCGTTCACAAATAGCCGGAAGCACCTGCTCCACAATATCTTTATGAATCAACAGAGATTCACATGCATTGCACACGCCGGTTCTCTGAGTTTTTGCGTTATCAATGATATCTACAGCCATTTCAATATCGGCAGAATCATCCACATAAATATGACAATTTCCCGTACCTGTTTCGATCACCGGCACGGTACTGTTCTCCACAACGGTACGGATCAGCCCTGCGCCGCCCCTCGGAATAAGCACATCAAGATATTGATTCATCTGCATGAGTTTCTTCGCAGTCTCCCGGTTTGTATCCTCCACAAGCTGAATGGCATCCGGCGTCACTCCGCAGGATTCAAGCCCACGGCGAATAATATCAACGATGGCTTTATTGGAACGAAGCGCATCGCTGCCACCCTTTAAAATAACGGCGTTGCTTGTCTTAAAGCAAAGGCCGAAGGCATCTGCCGTGACATTTGGGCGGGACTCATAAATAATTCCAATAACCCCCAAAGGCACCCGCTTTTTCCCGATCTCAAGGCCATTTGGCCGTATCTTTGCCTCAAGGATCTCTCCGATCGGATCCTCCAAAGCGATCAGGGACGCCAATCCCTCCGCCATAGAACGGATACGCCCTTCAGTTAATGCAAGGCGGTCCACAAGGGATTCACTCATTCCTTTTTCCCGGGCAGCCGCCACATCCGCCGCGTTTGCCTTTAAAATCTCTTCACTTCCGCCGATAAGCCCGTCGGCCACCGCCTGAAGACATTCATTCTTTTTTGTCGCATTCAATCTGAGCAATTCCCTCTCAGCCTGTTTTGCCTGTATTCCCAACATTTCCAATGTCATTTTTCATCCATCCTTTCTAAAATTCTCGTTTCTGTGACAATATAATCCAGGGAACAATCTGTCAATTCTCTTGGCACCTGTTCCACAATCTGTTTATCATAGGCCACGCCGCAGCTTATAAGCCGCCTTATATCCGATTTCTCAGAACCGGTATCTCCCTGTTTCAGGCCGTATGCCGACAGATATCTGTCATAATAACCGCCGCCATAGCCAAGACGATAAAGACCTGTATCAAATGCCAGGCCGGGAACTAAAATCATCCCTCGCCGGCTTTCCGGCCGGACAGGGCTTATCGGCGGGCACTCCGGTCCCGGCTCCGGGATTCCCATATACCCCGGGACAAGCCGGTCCATGGATTTTATCTGATAAAATTCCATTTTTTCTTTTCCAAGCACCTTCGGCAGAGCTAAGATTTTGCCGTCGGCAAGCACCTGCCGGTTAAAAGACCATGTATCCACTTCGCTGCGAAAGCTGGCATAGGAAAAAACAACAGCGGCCTGCCGGTAAAAATTCTGAGTACGAAGTTTTTCAAAAATAGTCCGGCTTGCTTCCCGAATATCCTCCGGCTTCATTTTATCCCTACGGCAGCTCATTTCTTTTCTTAAAGCTTTCTTTTCCGGAATTTTAGTTTCCATATTTTTCCTGATGCTTTTTCTTCAGATCAACAATCGTTCCATCGGGTTTCTGAATCTTAATTGTATCGAGCTGACCTTTCAGATTGCTCCGCACGGAAGCCAGAAAAGCTCCGCGAAGTTCTGCCTGCTCAATTCTTTCTTCCGGCGTCAGCCCCTCCGGAGTCTTGGATTTTTTATAAAGTTCATTGATCCGCGCAATATCTTTATCTGTCATCAATGCCGCTCCTCCTCAATGTATCGTTTTAAATCAAAATCTTCGTTTTTATGGGCCAAAAACAGGGTGCCCGTCATCTTTCCATAAACAATATCATGAATATGATGGAAATCCTTTCCGTTGGCAATGATCATATCGCAGCCCGCATCCGTCGCGATACGTGCCGCATCGATTTTTGTAATCATGCCGCCCGTACCAAAATCACTTCCGGCTCCCTTGGCCATATTATAAAGCTTTTTGTCAATTTTGGGAACACACTCAATAAATCCGGCCTCCGGGTTCTTATTCGGATCATCTGTATATAAACCGTCGATATCCGACATGAGAATGAGCAGATCTGCGTTGATCAATGCGGCAACTACCGCTGACAGTGTATCATTATCGCCAAACTCAATCTCATCGGTGGATACGGTATCATTTTCATTCACAATAGGGATAACTCCCATCTTTAAAAGCTGATCAAAGGTATTTTTAGCATTAAACATGCTCTTTTCACGGATAATCGTATGCTTTGTCATCAGAATCTGGGAGCTGACCTGATGGTATTCATTAAACAAACGCTGATACAGCCCGATCAGGGCTCCCTGGCCAACCGAGGCGCAGGCCTGCTTCATGGGCAGCGTGGAGGGGCGCTCATTTAAACCAAGTACTTTCCTTCCGGCGCCGATAGCTCCGGAGGAAACAAGAACAACTTCCTTTCCCTGATTCCTCAAATCGCATAAAATGCGTACAAGCTGTTCCAGCTTAAATAAATCCATCAATCCGGTCTCCTCATGCACGAGAGATGATGAACCGACCTTGACAACAATTCGTTTTTTTTGCTTCAAAGAAGCTCTGTCACACATGTTGATTCCTCCACTTATCTTTTTTCTTATGTCTTATTTTTTACCCTTCATTCGGGCAATACACTTTTCTTATAGCCTCGGCGATCCGAAGCCCGTCCATGGCGGCGGATGTGATGCCGCCGGCATATCCGGCGCCCTCACCGCATGGATAAATTCCCCGGATCTCTGATTGAAATTCCGTGTCCCGCTCCATGCGGACCGGAGAGGATGTCCGCGTTTCCACCCCGGACAAAATGGCGTCCCCCCGGTTATAATTTTGTATTTTATGTCCGAAGGCTTCGATGCCCTCCTTCAGACTGTCGCAGACATACTTCGGCAGACACTGATTTAAATCCGCAAAGGCCGTTCCGCCCTTATGTACCGGCTGAACATCGCCAAAAGCTTCGGAAACTGTTCCCCCGCAAAAATCTCTGTAAAGCTGAACCGGGACTTTTCCTTTTCCCGCCAGGTATGCTCTGCGTTCCCACTGCCTCTGAAATTCCACGCCGGCCAAAACATCCTCCGACGGAAAATCCTCCGGTGTCACGGTAACGATCACCGCACTGTTGGCATTCCCTGAATCACGCCCATGATAACTCATGCCGTTGACCACGCACCCGCCCTCTTCGGAAGAGGCGTTCACCACATAGCCGCCGGGACACATACAAAAAGTATAAACGCCGCGGCCGTTCGAAGCGGTATGGGTCAGCTTATAAGAGGCGCTGCCAAGAATGTCATCAGAGGGGCTGCCGTACTGGGATTGATTGATCATCTCCTGAGGATGTTCAATCCGAAGCCCGATGGCAAAAGATTTTGCGGTCATCGGAACGCCTCTCGCCTTCAACATACAGAAGGTATCTCTTGCACTGTGTCCAACGGCCAAAACAAGACATTCACAGTCCATCCATGTTTCATCATTGACGCGAATTGCCTTCAGACATCCATTTTCCGTGCGGATATCCGTAAGTTTATTCTCAAAACGCACCTCGCCGCCCAGAGCAATAATTTCTTCCCTCATTGCCCGTACAATGCGGCACAGCACATCCGTACCGATATGAGGCTTATTGACATACATGATCTCCGGATCCGCGCCGAACTCCACAAAAAGTTCCAAAACCTTCCGGTGCCGCCCCACCGGGTCTTTCACTAATGTATTTAATTTTCCGTCAGAAAAAGTCCCTGCGCCGCCCTCGCCAAACTGGACATTGGTTTCCGGCTGAAATTCACCATTATCCCAAAATCGCTGTACAGCCTTCTGACGCCGTTCCACATCCATTCCCCGCTCCAAAAGAATCGGGCGATAGCCGTAACGGGCCAGCATCAGGGCGCAGAACAGCCCCGCCGGGCCGGTCCCCACAATAATTATCGGATGCGTCAGCTCTTTGCCGCCTGCCTCCGGAAAAGCATAGGCCTTATCCTCAACACTGCGTATATTTTTATTCCGATTTCGTTTCATAAAAGCTTTTTCCCGCTTCAGCTGAATATCCACCGTATAAACAGCCATAATTTCCTGCTTTTTGCGGGCATCAATAGATTTTTTAAAGATTTTCCAGCCCTCGACGTCCTTTTCCTGTATATGTAATTTTTTCAGGACCGCCGCAAAAACCCGGTCCTCACCTTCCCGATAAGGAATTCTAATTTGTCCGATACGAAGCATGACATTCCTTTCCGGCCGCAGTCCCGGCCAAATATCCCGTCGACCACGCCCACTGCAGATTATATCCTCCGCAGATGCCGTCGGCATCCAGCAGTTCCCCAACGATATAAAGCCCGGGATGAAGGAGGGATTCACAATCTGCCGGAGATATTTCTTTTAAATCGACGCCTCCGGCGCAAACCTGGGCAAAATCATAGCCCCGGCTTTCGACGATCGTGGCCGGAAAATGTTTCATTATTTCTGCAAGCTTCTCCGCCCCGGGGAATCCATTCTCACGAGCTTTCACCAACTTCATGCACTCGTGCATCAGCTTCCGGTTTAAAAGCCCCGTTTCAAAAACTTCACCCGGCCGCCCCTGAAACCGATTCATCCGCTCTTTAAGAAATCGGATCAACGTTTCACTGCTCCAATCCGGAAAAAAATCCATCATGCATTGAACCTGATGCCCTTCCAGAAGTCCATAGGCAGCCTGCCCGCTGACCTGAAACACGGGAATACCCGAAATACCATAATCCGCAAACTGGATCTCTCCCCGGTGTGCATCCACGGTCTTTCCATCAATCATCAGCCGAAGGGAAGCCTCCGTCCGAATTCCTGCCAGCGCTTTATATACTCTTTCTCCGGCTTTAAGCCCGGTCAAAGCAGGGACTACCGGGACGATCGAATGTCCGAGAGAAGATGCGAACCCGTAACCGCTGCCGTTGGAACCAAGCTTTTGCGACGCCCTCCCGCCGCAGGCCAGAATCAACCTCCGACAATGAAATACCTCTTCTTCTGTAACTATCTGGAAGCCTTTTCCTTTTGCCCGGACACCTTGAACTTCCACATTTGTCCTGCTTATTACATGCAAATGCTCCAGTTCAAAACGCAGCGCATCCAATACAGATGCCGCCTGCATGGAATTCGGATAGACATAGCCGCCCTTTTCCTTCGCCAGTATTCCCAATTCGGAAAAAAACGCTTCCGCCGCCGCCTGACCAAAAGTATCCAAAACAGCTTTCACCCTTTCGGGCCGCCTGCTGTGATAACATTTCACATTCATATATCTATTTGTAAAATTGCATTTTCCGTTGCCTGTAGCCAGCAGTTTTTTCCCAACCTTTGGCATACGCTCTAAAATGAGCACGGAAGCGCCCTGACGGGCAGCACAAATGGCGGCAGCCATACCCGATGCGCCGCCACCGATCACAATAATGTCCGATTTCATTAAAAACTCCTCCGAATCTGAATTCGAAAAATCTCCGTATATCATGATATCATGTTTTCTTGATTCAGAAAAGCCTCTTCTTTATCAACTTTCCTATTAACTTGAATAGTTTTGTAAAAAACTGTACAGTTCCGTTTCATCCTTCATCTCTTTTCCGGAAAGTATTTCGCACTGCAGGTCGATCGGTAAATCGCCGAGACGGATGTCCGGATATTCGAAAACGGTTTTTCTGTCACTATAGTAAATGACAATACGGCCCTGACGGTAGATGACGTAGTACTTCTGATAATTTTCATCAGGATAATAGGTTTTCCTGAGAACAACTTTATTGGTGGAATAGGATTCAATATCAAAACTGACAAGCCCCTCTTCCAGCTCCTTCAACGGCAGATCTGTCATATAATCGTTTAATTCCGACAGAAGTTCTTCCCGTTCAAGCCCCAGATACGCAGCCGGCATCGGGCGCTCGTCAATGGATTTTTCCCCTGTCTTTAAGTTTAATGTTTCCATCACAAGGCGGGTTTCCGGTAAAATAAAATTCTCTTTTCCTGCCGTCACAGGGAGAACTTCCGGTGTTTCATCCACCTGTGCCCCCGATAACGGCCAGGCAAAGCACAGATATCCGCCGCCATAGGAGAGAGCGATGACAAGCATCCATAAAAATAAGCAGATACATTTCCTCTTCATGGTTTCACCCCTTTGAGAAAAGTATCTGCCTTTTTTTAGTTTTTATTCATTTCGGCCTATAAAAGGTGCATCCGATATAAAAATCTTACAATGGCATCCCCTTTAGGAAATGCATAGAGTTCTTCTTCCGTCACACCATGGGTTATGATCATCAGCAGCGCATAAATCACCACGGCCAGAAGAATTGCGATCAAAGTCGATATTGTATTCGAATGAAGAATATACATACAGCCTTTATAGACAAGGAATGTCACTGCCCCCATGATCGCCGACGCAACAATGGATGAACCGGCCATTTTGACGATATCCAACTGATAATCGACTACTTTTGCCAGTGAACGCAGATTTAAGACGCACATACAGAAGGAGAACACGATATTTCCGTAAATCAAAGCAAAAATATGTAAATCAGCAAAAGCCAGAAGCACCACCGTAAATAAAATATGAATGGCAAGAGAAATTGCCGCATTGATCACAGGAATCCGCATATGATTACTGCCCTGCAAAATTGTCGATGTCAATGTTGACAGTGCGTAAAAAATAATCGTCACAGCACCCACGATCAGCATACGCCCCGGAAGTGTTGTTGCATCCCGGAATAACATCTGCATGATCGGGCCGCCCATAACCGCCACGCCCACCGCGCAAGGTATGGCGATCAGCATTGTCAGACGTATCGCCACGTCCATCTGATCTTTAACCTGTTCACGCCGTTTTAAAGCAATGGCCCCGGCGATTCCGGGCATCATAGCCACCGTCAATGCGGAGGTAATCCCAAGCGGAAGGTTGATCAACAACTGATATTTTGAACTATAAATACCGTACAGAGAACTGATAAAGGACGACTGATAACCGATCGCCTTCAGAATATTGCTGAAAAGCGCAGAATCCAAAAGGCTGCTGATCTGATAGATCGTTGATGTCAGCACCAGCGGAATAATTGTCATTCCGATCATCCGATATATCTGCCGGTTCTCCAGAAGCTTCTGAGTCGGATCCTTCTTCATTCGCCGGGCCAGCTGAGGCCGATATGAAGAATACACCAGATATAAAAATACAAGGCTGGAAACCGCTCCCATAAACGTACCCAGCGTACCCCCGGCGGCTCCGAAGGCTGCGCCCCTTGAGATCAGGATCGCTGCCGCGGCCACAGAGACAACGGCATTGAACAGCTGTTCAACCACCTGGGAAAAAGCTGTCGGCGCCATATTCCCAAGGCCCTGGGTATAACCTCTGAATACCCCCATAACAGCGCAGACAAGCACTGTCGGCGCCAATACCCGGAGGGCCGGAGCCACCTCAGTGATTCCGCCGAACATAACCATGGAGATCCAACGGGCCCCCACAAAGGTCAACAAAGCCAAAGTTCCGCTCAAAACGGCCGCAAAAATGATCGAGCAGCGGAATATAGCCTGCGCATTTTTATATTCACGACGCGCCACTCTTGCTGCCGTCAGTTTGGATACAGCAACCGGGACCGCGTTTGTTGAAAGGATAACAAGAAACTGGTACACCTCGAAAGCGAAACCATAATATCCCATACCCTCATTGCCTACAATATTTGTCAGTGGAATTCGGTAAACAATACCGATTAAGCGCACGATAATCGTTGCGATCGCCAGAATACTTCCCTGTACGATCAGCTTTTTACCGGCGCGCTGTCTACTGTTGCCCATAGCACACCTCTTTCATGATGTCTTTTTTGGTCCGCCTATTTTGCGCTATAGTCGACCGATAATTCCGAAGGTACTACAGCAATATAGGATTTTCCGGTATTCAGATAAACCGGAGTACCGTCTTCATAATAATAAGCTGTCCTGTCACTCTCCGTCTCGCGTTTCCAGAGAATTTTGACCGCCTTGCCATCCGTAAAAAGCAGACCGTTTCCGCTGCCGATCAACTTATAATCCTGATGATCCTGATCACTGATGACACTTCTCTCAGCAAACTCTATGATCAGATTTTTGAATTTAACCTGTTCATTATTCTCCACATCAATGTGCGGCTCCCCATATTGGAAACGATAATACAGGCCATCTTCCCCATTATATTCAAACCACGGATTGTTGATCGGGAACGGCATGGTTACTTTTTCAGCCGTCTCACCCGTTTCAGGCACAACATCCTCATCATTAAAGTTCAGGCGGCCCTCATAATTTTCCGGATAATCCCGGCTGATGCCTGTGGCATCAAGGCCGGCCAAAAGTCCTTCCTTTGAGGAATAGACATTGTGCGGCGCATCTCTGTCGCTTGTACGATAAAATACGGCTTCGCTGTACCCGGACAGGCCGCTGATCGTCGGATACCCCTGATTAATCCGGTCTTCCGCAAAAATAGACTGTCCGAAATGGGTGTAGATCGCCTCATCATCCTGGGCCAGATCCATATAATAATGACGGGCGCTTCGGATCGAACCGACTTTGTTCAGATTTTCAATATCCTGGAATTCACACATTAAACGGGTAATTCCGGATTCAACCAAACACTCATACATGATTTCTGCCTGGCTGATGCCGCTCTGAGGTATCGCCTCCTGAATGTTGTTGATCATGATCGCATAAGGACGCTGTGAGCCGACAGCCTCATCCACAACTTCACCGGTCAGATAACTATACATCTTGCCTTCCGGAAGTTCCGCCTTCTCTTTTTTCGTCTCTTTAACAGTTTCGGTTTCCGCTGTCTCTGTCTGGCTTTCAGTCTCTGCCGCTGTCTCTTTTTTACCGCCGCAGGCTGTCAGGCCGAGCAGTATACTTAACCCAAGTATTGCTATCATTCCTCTTTTTTTCATTGATATCTCTCCTTTTTATCCCATGTATTTACCGATATAATCCGAGGCGCGCCAAGATCGCCTCCTGCTTTTCTTCCATATCGATACGCTCATTCTCTTCCATATGGTCATAGCCAAACAAATGGAGCATGCTGTGAGCTGTCAGAAATCCCAGTTCTCTTTCTCTGGAATGACCGTAAGCCTCCGCCTGCTCAATGACCTTTTCCACGGAAATAATAATATCTCCGAGAATCAGTTCTCCCGAATCCGGGTCAAAACAATCCTCCTCGGCCATTTCCTCCACAATCGAAAAATCCCCCGGTGTATCATAGGCAATCATAGGGAAGGATAAAACATCCGTCGGCTTTGCCAGATCGCGGTATTCTTCATTGATAGCGGCAATAGACGCATTATCCGTCAAAATGACATTGACTTCCGCCGCATAAGGACATTCATGAACTTCCAAAGCCATATCGATCACCTTTTCAATAACCGGCGCCGCATCTATTCCCAATGGAAGCTCTGTTTCATATTCTATATGAATTGCCATAATTTATCAACTCCTTTTCGACTTTTTCAGACGGGAGGCCCTTTCGTTTCTCCGCTCATATTCATCATAGGCTTTAACAATCTTCTGTACCAGCGGGTGCCGCACCACATCCTTGCTGGAAAGCATACTGATACCGATATCGTCAATATTTTTGAGGACCTTCAGGGCAACATCCAGCCCGGAGCTCTGCCCCGACGGCAAATCCTTTTGACTCAGATCCCCGGTGATAATAACCTTTGAGCCAAAGCCGACACGGGTCAAAAACATCTTCATCTGTGCCGGAGTCGTATTTTGAGCTTCATCCAGTACAATAAAAGAATTATCCAGCGTACGGCCCCGCATATATGCCAAAGGGGCCACTTCGATCAATCCCTTTTCCATATTCCGAAGATAGGCATCCGCTCCCATGATCTCATAAAGCGCATCGTAAAGCGGCCTCAGATATGGATCGATCTTGCTCTGCAGATCCCCCGGAAGAAATCCAAGCTTCTCTCCGGCTTCTATGGCCGGCCGGGTCAAAATAATCCGATTGACCTCATTATTTTTAAAAGCCGTGATTGCCATCGCCATGGCCAGATAGGTTTTTCCCGTACCGGCAGGCCCAATGCCAAAGACAATCATCTTATCACGAATCTGTTCGACATATGCTTTTTGCCCGAGAGTTTTCGGCCTGATCGGTTTTCCGTTGACCGTATGGCAGATCATATCCTGCGTTAAAGTTAAAATTGAGGACTCTTTATCATCAAAGGAAAGCGATAAAGCATAATCCACATTCTGTTCGCTGATCGGTTCCCCTCTTTTTGAAAGTTCCAATAAATTCAAGAATACGCTTTTGGCTTTGGCAACATGGCCGGCTTCTCCGACAACTTTTATCATGCTGTCACGAACAATGACCGTGACATTCAAGGTGCGTTCTATTTTTTTTATATATACATCATACTGTCCAAAGACATTCCGGGTATGTTCCGCCGGAATGTCAATCATCGTTTCCGTTATACTCATCTGTCTCTCCAATCCCATGAATTTGAGTATCTTCCGGAGGAATATCTGTACCCTCGCCGACAGGTTTTATCAGGACAAAATTCCCGACAGCTTCCACCCGGTCCTCATACACTAATATTTTAACATTATTTTCTAGAATTTGTACCCCTTTTTCCTCGAATTCATGAATTATATCCGATAAATCCGTCTCCGCCTCTTCTTTTATTTCAGAAATCATCTCCCAGGAGGAAACATTCGTATATGGGCGAAAGGCATCCGTCTGAATATGAATTCCGGGCCACCGATCATAAACCCGGGTTATATGGTCATAAACTGTTTCGCTGCCCTCATAAGGATTTTTTCCAAAACTCACACTGCGGCTTCCGATTGAAAAGGTAAATTTCCAGGATGCCCGGCCGTAATTCCGGCTTTCCAGACCGGCCGGATAGGTTTTCGAATAATTTTCGGTCACCTTTGCCCATATATCACCGTCCGCGCCCACGGGTATGGACTCGGCCACTGTCAGTGAATCATCCAGGATTTCCATAACCCCGTCAATAAGCAGTTCACCTTTTCTGATCGTATTTCCAATGGTGACTTTAGGGACGCCGCTGCGGGTAACCATGGATACGATCTCCCCATCCTGAGAAGCGCATATATAGCGCGGCAGCGTCTGTTCCTGCTCAGAAGCGTCGTATTTTACCATTTCTTCCAGAGACACCAAAAGAGAAGTTCCTTCCATGCGAACAGATACCCAGGATATATCCGGAAAAGTCAGCCGAAGATTTTCTTCCAGCAAAGGCCCGTCGACCTTCGATTTCCAAATGCCAAAGCCGACGCCCTCCGCAGTCTCCAGATATTTTGTCAGCCGTTCATCCGTATAATAGGAATTTCCATAGAATTCCAGCTTCCATATGTGGGCCGAGAGAAAACAGAGCATTCCTATACAGCCGGCCATACCGATCCACAGGCCTTTTCGATGTCTCAGAAAAGCCATAAAAAAAGCCAGGCCGCGCCGTTTTTCAATCCGTACCCTGACTCTGGTCTTCCGCACAAAGGGTCGTATTTTCCAAAAATCATCCAGATACATGCAGCACCTGCATACCCCTTCATTCAGGGACATATCCCAACACTCAATGCCCTGATAACGGCACAGGTTGAAAAAACGTTCCATATCGCCGCCCTTCAGCCGGCATGTCAGATAACTGCGCAGCCACCGGAATATCCATTCCATTCACAGCACCGACCTTTCATCCACTTTGATAGTTCATCGAAACAATATGTCCCCGAATACAGATCTCATCCTCATTAAAATAATAAATATCCAAATGGTCTCCCTGAATGACCAGCCGTTTGCTCTTAAAAAGGAGTATCATTTCTTTTGGACTGTATTGGAGAATTTTCTTATAATTCTGGATTTTCACTTCCTGCTGTCCAAGCGCGTATAAAATCGGAATATCCGCGCTTAGTTCTTCAGGCACCATCTGATGATTCTGCAGCCAATCCCCGATCAAGGCGACTCTCCGTTTTTTTCTACATTCTATGTTCCTTTTGGGATTTATATACCGTGGATTCATTGTTCGTATATGCAAAAAAAGCTATAACTTACGTTATAGCTTTTTATATCCAGGTATCCGAAGATTATTTATATTTGCGCTTTCTAGCAGCTTCTGATTTTTTCTTACGTCTAACACTTGGTTTTTCGTAATGTTCTCTCTTACGAATCTCCTGCTGAATACCAGCCTTTGCACAGTTTCTTTTGAATCTGCGTAAAGCACTGTCCAATGTTTCGTTTTCTTTAACGATTACGTTTGACATAGCTCACACCTTACCTCCCTCCAGTTGCGTATTGTGCCTATACAACTGTGGGTATATTTTCACATAGCACTACTAGTAGTATAGCATATATTCCAAATTCGTCAACCTCATTTTTAAAAATTTACCACATATGTATTCCCGGAATAGCTGCCTTCCAAACCGGTTCCTTCCAAAAGTCCCGGGATAATTTCATCGCAGGCGGCATTGATCCGCTCCATTACGGTTTCATCCGCCACATCTGAAAAGTTATCCTTATTGCTCTTAACTTCCGCCGCCGGAAGAACGAAAACATCATCCTCCGTATAGGTAATACATGTCGGAGTCAGGCGGATTCCAGATATTTTGGCTTTTTTATTGCCTTCTTTATTCACAACCACGTCCAAAATGGCCCCGATATCATTATCGATACCGGCACTGCCATAGGTTTCGCTGCCCAGAAATGTTCCAAGGGAATAAATCGCAACGCCCTTTTTCGCCGTGCCATCCGTATCTGTCAGATCGCGGACCTCGATCGGCTGCAGAGCATACGGCTCTGTTCCGATCACGATATCGGCGCCGGCCTCAAAAAGACTGTTAAACAGTGATCTCTGACTGTCATCCGGTTCCGTATTATAGACTTCTCCCGCATAAACCATGGCGACAACAAACTCCGCACCGTCACGCCGCGCAGCCCGGACATCATTGCACATCTGCTTGATCTTATCTTCATCATAATTATCCAGCGAATTCACCGCGTAGGCATTGTCTTCATCCAGCTCCATATTTAATCCGTCCGTGTACGCCACAAAACCGATCTTAAGGCTGCTGACGGATGCAATGGTATATCTCTTATCATTGGCGGATTTCTGTGTTCCCGCCGACTTAATGCCGGCACTCTCCAAATAAGACAGCGTAGATTTCACACCGTCAATGCCGAAATCGCCGGCATGTTCATTTGCTGTCTGAAGCAGGGAAATTCCCGCCGTTTTCATATTCTCCGCGGCAATCTCCGGAACATTATACAGAAAGCCCGCCGTTCCATACTGGTCAAAAACATCCTCATATTCTTCATCCGGGCCGGCCATGACCGCCTCAAAATCCGCCGCCACAAAATTGGAAGCTTTTAAATACTTTGTAATGTATTTGAAACTGTTGGTAAAATCAAAACTTTCCGCTGTGGAATCATAATACCTGTCCAACTGGTCGCCCTCAAAGGTGATATCCCCCAGGAAGGAGAGGCGGATCTCCTGCCGGCTAACCGTGGAAACATAGCCTCCGATCTGATTTTCCAGGGAAAGGCTATCCATCGTAACCTTTTCATTCGAAGTCAGCTTGCTGTTCCCGGAACTGATCTCACCCGCGTATTTTCCAACCGCCTCACCGGCATAAAAATCCGAAAGCAAATAAAATCCTATAAAGAAAACTGCGCATACAACCACATAGAGAAGCCGTCTTACATCTTTCATATCTTTTCTCCGATTTAGTGAATCTGGGATTCAAGGACGTTTTTAGCATCCTCCAGTGCAGCATCAATACCCGCCGGATTCTTTCCTCCGGCCTGGGCCATATTTGGCCGTCCTCCTCCGCCGCCGCCGACATGCTTGGCAATGGCTTTAATGATATTTCCGGCATGGGCGCCTTTAGCCATCGCGCCATCGGTAGCCATGGTGATCAGATTGACCTTGCCGTCCACCGCGGAAGCCAGCGCAACGACGCCATCGCCCAGTTTTGCTTTTAACTGGTCGCCCAGATTTCGCAGGCCATTCATGTCCACGTTATCCAGTTTTACTGCCAGAAGCTTCACTCCGGCAACCTCAACAACTTTATCCATAACATCGCCCATGGCATCTTTCGCCATCTGATTTTTCAGTTTATCATTCTCACGATGCAATTCTTTGATTTCATCCTGAAGGGCCTCGATACGTTTCACAAGCTGAGAAGGCTCACATTTTGCCGCGGAAACCGCCGCATTCAATTCCTCTTCCACTTTATTGTAATATTCAATAACTCCCTGTCCGGTCAACGCTTCAATACGGCGGACACCGGCAGCGACACCGGCCTCGGATACGATCTTAAAGAGAGCGATATTCGCTGTATTTGCGACATGAGTACCGCCGCACAATTCCTTGGAAAAGTCACCCATGGATACGACACGAACATTTTCGCCGTACTTTTCGCCGAACAAAGCCATAGCGCCCGTCTTTTTCGCGTCTTCAATATTCATCACCTTTGTGAGTACAGGAAGTCCGGCGCTGATCTCTTCATTTACGATATCCTCTACCCGCTTAATCTCCTCCGGCGTCATTGCGGAGAAATGAGTAAAGTCGAAACGGAGATGTTTATCATTATTGCTGGAACCGGCCTGCTCAACATGGTTGCCGAGAACAATTTTAAGAGCTTTCTGAAGCAAATGGGTGGCGCTGTGATTCTTGCGGGTCGCATTCCGTTTTTCCTCATTCACTGCCAGCGTTACCTTATCGCCGACCTTAAACATGCCGGCCGTAACAATACCCACATGGCCGATCTTTCCGCCCTGCAGTTTAATCGTGTCCTTCACTTCAAAAATGCTGTCGCCGATTGAAATAATACCATTATCACCCTCCTGGCCGCCGCTTGTCGCATAGAACGGCGTCTGCTCTGTGAAAATGGTTCCCTGCTGTCCGTCGACAAGGGCCTCGACCACGTCACTCTCGGTTGTCAGCACGGTGATCGGCGACTCAAATGTCAGATAATCATAGCCGACAAACTCTGATGTGACAGCCGCATCGATCGACTGATATACGGTCACATCCGCGCCCATATAGTTTGTCGTCTTGCGGGCTTTACGGGCCTTTTCCTTCTGCTCGGTCATAGCTGCCTGGAAACCTTCTTCATCAATGGTGATACCGTCCTCCTCCAGAATTTCTTCTGTCAGATCCATAGGGAATCCATAAGTATCGTATAATTTGAACGCATCATCGCCGGAAAGGACTTTTTCTCCTTTGGCCACGAGCGCTTCTTTCATCTCTGCCAGAATATTCAAACCCTGATCGATCGTTTTATTAAATTTCTCTTCTTCCTCCGTAATAACACGGGTGATAAACTCCTGACGCTCTTCCAGCTCCGGATAACCGCCTTTGGATACTTCGATCACTTCACGGCTCAATCCGGAAAGGAAATTACCCTCAATACCGAGGAGACGGCCATGCCGTGCAGCCCGGCGAAGAAGACGACGAAGCACATAGCCCCGGCCTTCATTGGACGGCATAATACCATCTGAAACCATGAATGTAACGGAACGGATATGATCCGTGATCAAACGGATGGAAACATCCTTATCCGCATTTTCTTTATAAGTACAGTTCGCCAGACGGCAGACTTCCTCCCGCAGCGCTTTTAATGTATCCACATCAAAGATGGAATCCACATCCTGAACAACGGAAGCCAGACGTTCCAGCCCCATACCGGTATCAATGTTTTTATATTCCAGAGTGGTATAATTGCCATGACCGTCATTATTAAACTGGGTAAATACATTGTTCCAGATTTCCATATAACGGTCGCAATCACAGCCGACCGTACAGCCCGGCTTGCCGCAGCCGTATTTTTCACCGCGGTCATAATATATTTCGGAACAAGGACCGCAAGGGCCGGCGCCGTGCTCCCAGAAATTATCTTCTTTGCCGAAACGGAAAATGCGCTCCGGCGCAATACCGATTTCTTTATTCCAGATTTCAAAAGCTTCGTCATCATCCAGATATACCGATGGATAGAGACGGTCTTCCTCAAGGCCTACGACCTGAGTTAAAAATTCCCATGACCATGCAATTGCCTCATGTTTAAAATAATCGCCAAAGGAAAAATTCCCCAGCATCTCAAAAAAGGTTCCATGGCGGTCCGTTTTGCCTACATTTTCAATATCACCGGTACGGATACATTTCTGACAGGTCGTCACCCGGTAACACGGCGGAATCTCCTGACGGGTAAAATAAGGCTTTAATGGCGCCATACCCGAATTAATCAACAATAAACTGTTGTCATTATGAGGGATCAATGAAAAACTGTTCATTTTCAAATGTCCCTTGCTCTCGAAGAAACTGAGAAACATGCTTCTCAATTCATTCAAACCATACTGTTTTCTCACCTGTTTCAGCCTCCTGTATATTCATTCAATTCTTTTATACGAAAAGAAAACCAGCAGAAATAAACTCTGCCAGTTTTCTATTATAAAATTATTTAGATTCTTTGTAAATAGCAAATCACTTTTTTTAGTGGCGTCCGGCCAGTTCTTTTGTAATTTCTTTCCAGGTCACACCCCGTTCAGCCATGAGCACCATCATATGATAAAGGAAATCGCAGATTTCATATTTCAGCTCATCACTGTCCGGATTTTTTGCGGCGATGACGATCTCCGTCGCTTCCTCCCCGACTTTCTTAAGAATCTTGTCTATTCCCTTGTCAAAAAGATAATTGGTATAAGAGCCTTCCTTCGGATTCTCCTTCCGATGGATAATCGTTTGCATGACCTCATCAAAAATTGTCATCGGATTTGTCGTATCATAAGATTTGGATACCAGATTGGTAAAAAAGCAGCTCTCATTTCCCGTGTGACAGGCCGCGCCGATCTGCACGACCTTTGCCAGGATCGTATCCCGGTCACAATCGATATCCAGAGATTTTACATACTGACAGTGTCCGGAGGTATCTCCTTTTTTCCAGAGTTCCTGACGGCTCCGGCTCCAATAGGTCATTCGGCCGCTGCGGATCGTCTCATTAAAGGCTTCTTCATTCATATAGGCAACCATAAGGACTTTGCCCGTTTTATATTCCTGAGTGACAACCGGAATAAGGCCGTCGCTGTTCAACTTAAACTCACTGAAAGGAATCCGGCTTTGAAAACGATTTGTGGCGATGCCCATATCGCCCAACGCATATTTCAAACTCATCAGATCCGTATTTTCAGTATAAAATTTTTCAGAAATAATGCCGGCCGCGCCGCCATCCTTTAAAATCCCGGCAATTTCTCCCACATCCGTCACATTTCGGATCAGAAACACCGGCAGATGATAGGCTTCAAAAACGCCTCCGTCCTTATTTTCAACAACACAGGCGCCGGCTCCATTCTTTTGGATAACACTGGCCAGAGCATCCGTCACCGGCTGACTTTCAGGTATCCAGGCAAGAATCTTCTCCTTTCCGAAGCGCTCGCTCGCCTCCACCATCAAATGAAAATCCGCCGCCGATACAACGGACATCACCGCCCGTGTATCTCCGGCATACAGAATTTTTTTCACATCTTCCAGCCGCTGATAGTGACGGCGAATGAGCAGAGGCAGGTCCGACTTTTCGCCAACCGCCTTGATCAGCTTGATCAGCCGCTCCTCATCGACCGGCATTGAATTATCGATCAGCAGGACACCGTCGGCGCCGGTGTTTTCCATATGAATAATCTGCTCCGCCGTTGCCGGCTCTTTATCGATTCGTATACAGCCTATGATCTGTTTATCACTCAACTTGCTCACCTCGTTCATAAAGCATCACTGCTTCCTTCAGTTTAATTTTATTTGTGTACAATGCGGCGCCGATCATCACACCGTCCACGCCTGCATTTCGAATATTTTTCAGATCCTGGAGAGAGGCAACGCCGCCGGAATAAATAATATCCAGATGTGTACGGTCCACCAACTCCTTCGTATTTACGATGTCCGGCCCTTTGACCCTATTGGCGCAGACCACATCCGTGTAAACGATGGTCCGAACACCAAGTTTCTCCACCTGCTGAGCCAGATTCAGAGAATTAAACGTGCTGACCTTTGCCCGTCCTTCAACGGCAACCATCCCCTTGTCCGCATCAATGCCGACCAGGATTTTTTCCGGGCCGAAAATCTGAATCGCCTCTTTCACAAAATTCGGATTATAAATTGCCTGGGTACTGATAATTACCCTGGAAACGCCCATATTCAGAAAAGAATCAATATCTTTTATAGAGCGAAGCCCCCCGCCGTATTGGACAGGAATATGTACGACATCCAAAATATTTCGAATTGTTTCCTCATTAACCGGATAGCCCATAGCCGCCGCATCCAGATCAATGATATGGAGATAGGTAGCTCCCATTTCCTGCCAATGCAAAGCCAGCTTTACCGGATCCAAAGTCAGAATATTATCTCTCAGATAATGTAGATCATTCGGATTCACAGACTTTCCGTCTGAAATGTGAATACCTGCGTATAACTGCATAAAACCACCTTCTTCGATTTAAAGAGAACCCTTGGTTGATAAAACGTCCTTAATTCGTGAATCAAAAGAAACCGCTTCATCCAGCGCTTTGGCAAAGGCCTTAAAAGCCGCCTCGATGATATGATGATTATTCGTACCATCCATAAGTTTTAAATGCAAATTCATACCACAACTGTAAGATACGGCATAGAAAAATTCCCGCACCATCTCCGTATCCATCGTGCCGACCCGCTCTACCGTCAGGGGCAGCTGAAAATTAAGATAAGGTCTTCCGGATAAATCCAGAGATGCAAGGACAAGAGTTTCATCCATCGGCAGTATAAAATAGCCAAACCGCCGGATACCCTTTTTATCTCCCAACGCTCTTTTTATAGCTTCCCCCAAAACAATCCCCGTATCTTCAATCGTATGATGACTGTCCACATACAGGTCGCCCTGAACCTTTACGGAAAGATCAAACATACCGTGCCGGGCAAAACTGTTCAGCATATGGTCAAAAAATCCAATGCCGGTGTCCGCCTCACATTTGCCTGTCCCATCCAGACATATGCTCAACTCAATATTGGTTTCACTTGTTTTTCTGGAAACTTGTGCTTTACGGATATTCATCCGCCCTACCTCCTTAAATGCATCTTATTTTTCAAAACGAACCCGTATGGAATTGGCATGCGCTGTCAATGATTCGGATTCAGCAAATTTAATAATATCATCCTTTACCGGCTCTAAAGCCTGTCTGGAATAATAAATAATGCTCGATTTTTTAATAAAGTCATCCACACTCAGCGGTGAGAAAAATTTCGCCGTACCGTTGGTTGGAAGCACATGATTCGGCCCTGCAAAGTAATCACCCAGAGGCTCCGAACTATACTCTCCGAGGAAGATCGCCCCGGCATTTTTTATCTGTGTCATCACTTCAAAAGGATTTTTAGTAACAATCTCCAGATGTTCCGAAGCAATGGCATTGGCAATATCCACCGCGCCGTTCAAATCCTCCGCAATTAAAATATAACCGTAATTATCCAGGGACTTTTCCAGTATGGCTTTCCGGGAAAGCTGCTGAACAAAAGCATCCACTTCCTCCGAAACCTTATCCGCCAGCGTTTCACTTGTTGTAACAAGGATCGCGGAGGCCAGTTCGTCATGCTCCGCCTGGGAAAGAAGGTCCGCCGCAACATAACGCGGATTTGCCGTTTCATCGGCGATCACAAGGATCTCGCTCGGCCCGGCAATGGAATCAATACTCACATAGCCGTAAACCGCCTTTTTAGCCAGCGCAACGAAGATATTTCCCGGTCCTACGATCTTATCCACCTTCGGAAGGGATTCGGTGCCAAAGGCAAGTCCCGCAATGGCCTGAGCTCCGCCGACCTTATAAACCACATCGGCCCCGGCCTCATTGGCCGCCACCAGTGTCCCCGGATTTACTTTTCCGTCTTTTCCGGGAGGCGTCACCATAGCGATCTGCTCAACGCCGGCCACCCTGGCAGGAAGAATATTCATCAGCACGGAAGACGGATAAGCCGCCTTGCCGCCCGGAACATAGACACCGACTCGTGATAAAGGCGTTACCTTCTGTCCAAGGATCGTACCATTCGGCTGGGAATCAAACCAACTGTACTGCCTCTGCTTTTCATGATATGTCCGTATATTGACGATGGCCTTCCGAATAACTTCCAAAACCTCCGGCGAAACAGCCGCATAGGCCTCTTCAATCTCTTCTTTGGATACAATGAAATTATCCTTTGTAATATCCGCCCCGTCAAACTGTTTCGTATATGCAAACAGGGCTTTGTCCCCGCCGGTTTTTACAGTCTCCACGATCTCATTGACTGTTTCTGTATACTGTCCGTAATTATTTGGACTTCTCTTCAATAAATTATCTAAAAGACCGTCTACTGCATCTTTCGTTAATTTAATCTTTCTCATAATAGCCTCCTGGTTTCTCTTCTTAATATACCAGATTTTTCTCCGGTTGTAAAATGAAGTTAATTATTTTATATGACTTTTTTTAATGAATTCAATATCCCGGTGATCCGCTCGTTTTCCATCTTCATACTCACCTGGTTAACCACAACCCGGGCCGACAACGGACAGATCTCCTCCAAAACCGTCAACCCGTTTTCCTTCAGGGTAGTTCCCGTCTCCACGATATCCACGATCACCTCAGCCAGGCCGACGATCGGCGCCAGTTCCACCGAGCCGTGAAGCTTGATGACTTCCACCGTCTGATGCTTGATATTATTAAAATAATCTTTGGCAATATTCGGATATTTCGACGCCACACGGATAAGCTGCTGGTGTTTTAGAAGCTCCCCGGCGCTTTCCGGTCCGCAGACACACATGCTGCATTTGCCGAAGCCCAGATCCATAACCTCGTAGAGCTTTCTCCCCTCCTCCAGAATCGTATCCTTGCCGACGACCCCGATATCCGCCGCGCCATACTCCACATAAGTCGGCACATCCGAAGCCTTGGATAAAAACATCTTAATCTTTAAATCCTCATTGACAAAAATAAGCTTTCGGGTATCCGGGTCTTTCATCTCTTCCATTTCGATGCCTATTTTTTCCAGATAAGTCAGCGTCTTTTTCGCCAGGCGCCCCTTCGCCAATGCAAATGTCAAATATCTCATGGCTCTACCTCCAAAATATTCATATTACCCATGGAATCAAAATAAAATATCCGCGTGATGCCAAAGCGTCCGGCATAGGCTTTATAATCCTCCAGCGTATGTTCCGGATTCAATCGATTCATCTGAACACAGGCGCCTCCGTCTCGAAGTTCTCCGGCCTTTTTCAGCGCTTCCGGCAGCATGGCTCCCGAATAGAGGATCATCGTTACCGGCTCTCCCTCATCCATGGCTGCTTTCTGACGGCTGAGCGCGATCAACAGCTCATCCACGGCCACGGCCAGACCGACAGAAGCCGCATCCTTCCCGAACTTCTGCAGCAGCGTATCATATCTGCCGCCCTTGACAACCGCATCACCGGTGCCATAGGTATAGCCTCTGAAGATCACGCCCGTATAATATTCATATTGGGTGAGCATGCCAAGATCAAAGGTGACATACTTCTGAAGGCCATATTCGCCGATGATCTCATAAAGCCGTTCCAACCGGGTGATCGCCATCAATGCTTTCATATTAGACGTCAGCCGTTTTGCTTCCTTAAGGATCTCCTGTGAGCCAAATAATTTCGGCAGACGAATAAGCGCCGGATTTCCCGTCATCGCTTCCACGCCGAAAAAGTTCTTGTTCTCGATGAGCTCTCTTAAATCCTGGGTTTTCTCCGCATCCATCCCGGCTTCTTCGATCAGTCCCTCAAAAAAGCCCACATGGCCGATATCAATCTGAAATTCCGTCAGTCCTGCGGCCAGAAGCAAATGGATGGCCAGGGCAATCATCTCCGCATCCGCGTCGATACTGTTATCGCCGATCAGCTCGGCGCCCATCTGGGTCGACTCCTTCATCCGCCCCTGCAGGCTGGAATTATTAATAAAAACATTGCCGGTATAGGAAAAGCGCATGGAAAAATCTTCCTCACTGAAATATTTGCTGACCGCCCGCGCGATCGACGGGGTGATATCCGGCCGAAGCACAAGGGTATTCCCCTCTCTGTCAAAAAATTTATACATCTGATTGGACGGCAGTGAGCCCTTATCCTGATTAAAAATATCAAAAAACTCAAAAGTCGGCGTCTGAATATCCCGATAACCATAGGATTTCAAAACATTTTTCATCCGCTCTGCCATCCGGTTTTTCCGGGCACATTCGCCGTTATAAATATCCCGGACACCTTCCGGCGTGTGAATACGTCTTTCTTTCATTACTCTGTCTCCTATATAAATAAATATAAACAAAAAATACTTTATCAAATCAACGTGCTACTAAATTAGCACAAAGAATTGCCATTATTATACCACAGGAATTTCTCTTGTCAAGTCCTTCGATTCAAATCTGTCTGCAGCGCCGGCAGATAGTTTAAATAATAGCCCTGACATTTAATCTCAAAGTTTTCATCCAGTTCTTCCATATGAAAGCTTTTGGCATGCCCTGTCCTGGAACGGTTCCAGAAATCGGCCAGCCGGTCAAAAGGCAGATAAAAATATCTGTTCTCCCCTGAAAAATAAATCAAAAGGAAGGCGACTCCTCCCTGGTCCTCAAAATCCTGCATAAAAAGCACCTGATGCTCATGGATATTTTGAATCGGAAAGGTTTTTGAGCGACATTCTTTGGCATCAAAGCACACCGGAATCCCCTGTACGGTGCCGATATAATCCACCGTACTGCGCTGGTCAAAATAAGCCAGCGTAATGTGCCGCGTCGCCTTATCGATCTGAATGGGCTTGATCGGCGTGGGAATCTTCTGAATGAGCGCCAGCTTCTTTTCCCTGTATTTTTCATTGGTTAAATTGATCAATTCTTCCAGTTCCGAGCCCCGAAGCCCTCTGGAATTCCATGTCGCCATAATCATCTCTCCATTATATTATTTAAAACGATCTCCGCATTTTTCTGAAGCTGTTTTTTTCCCCGCCATCCGGCAGCCGTCCTTTGGTATTTCATCCTGAACTGTTTATTGCTCATGGCAAGCAGTTCTTCCAGGGAAACTTCCGTTCCCGTTTCATATCCCGTGGGAACCCCCGGATTCAGCGGACACACCTTCTGGCAGACATCGCAGCCATAAATCTGACGGTCCAAAGCTGCTGCTTCCGAATCGGTCAAATCCTCTTTTTTCTGCGTCAGATAAGATACACAGCGATAGCTGTTCATTCCCCTTTCCGTAATGGCGCCGCCGGGACAAAAAATCTGACAGGCTCTGCAGGTTAAACAGCGGTCAAACCAGGTGTCCTCATTATCCCGGCGCACTGGCAGTCCATAAAAATCCACCGGCCGATCACTTAAGATCAACCCGATATAACATCTTGAGCCGAACTTTCTCGAATAAAAAAGACCGTTTCGCATCAGCCGGCCAAGTCCGGCCCGGACAGCCACGTGCTTCTCTGAAAAAGGGGAATTATCCACGTAGGCCAGCCGTTTTCCCTCTCCATCAACAGAAGACAATACTTCCATCAGCCCGGAAAGCTTGTCCCGCACGATCCGATGATAATCCTCACCGCTGGCTGCCGGAGAAATATTTCCATAAAGTCCCTCTCTTTTTTTATATACCGGAGGGTCATAATGCTCTAAAATAACAATAAAGCTCTTTGCATTGGCAAGGGTTTCCGACGGATACACCCGTTTTCGGATATCTGTCTCCGTAAAGGGCGGAAGGATTCCGAGCTCCGCATCTTTTTTTAAAAGCTGTTCGACATCCTCAAATTTTCCGGCATGGCAGACGGCGATATCGTCAATATTTAATTTTTCCGCAAGTCCCCATAAATCGACCACAGATGTTCCCCCCTGAGTATTGTCTCAAACTCCGGCCATAAAGGCGCTGTCAGACATCTTCCGTCAAATTCCATTCTCCAGGAATGGAGTAATTGATG
This sequence comes from Frisingicoccus sp., assembly GCF_048388605.1. Taxonomy (GTDB): domain Bacteria; phylum Bacillota; class Clostridia; order Lachnospirales; family Lachnospiraceae; genus Frisingicoccus. The sequence goes on from NZ_DBGCTU010000046.1 coordinate 75,478, forward strand.
CTTAAGATGATAATGCCTGCGGAAGTAATCATTGACCCTTTCTGAGCCGTATTTACCGTCTCCCACAATGCCGTGTCCCTCCGAAGCTAAATGGGCCCGGATCTGATGCGTCCGGCCCGTGATCAGTTCCACCTTCAGCAGTGTCTGACGGCCGTTATTACCCAGAGGCTCATAAAAGGTTTCTATATGATGGCCGCCGCTCACCGGTTGATCGGATACAGCCGCCCGATTGGTTTTTTCATCCTTGATCAGATATCCGTGAATATATTTCGGGCTTTGAATGATTCCCTCCACAAGGCAGAGGTAATATTTTTTTGCCGTTCTTTCTTTCAAAACCTCCGACATATGCTGAAGCCCCGACAGACTTTTTCCGACAATCAGCAGACCGCTCGTATTCCTGTCCAACCGATGGCATACGGAGGGTTTAAAAACTTCTAAGGATTTTTCGGTGATCGCATGACTCTCAAGAAGATAGCTGACAGCTTCCTCATTGACGGAAATATCCTCCGGCTTTGCCTTCTGGGAAAGCAGTCCCGCCGGCTTGTTCACTGCCAGCAGGTCATCATCCTCAAAAATGACCCTGAAATGTTTCGGAACCCGCACGAACTTCTTTATTTCTCTGAATTTTTCAATAGTTTCATCGGCAAGCCACAGATTTACCTCATCTCCTGCAGCGGTTTTCTCCGAGCCGTCACACTTTTTATGATTCAACGTAATATTTTTCTTCCGAAGCATTTTATAAATAAAACTCCTCGGCGCAAGATTTAAATATTTGAACAACAGCTTGTCCAGCCGCTGTCCGGCCTCATTGGGCGTTACGATAAATTTCTGCATAATTTCCTCTTCTTACATGCAATTGGCTTTCAGGCCGGCAAAAATCGTTCCCGCATCGACAGGCGCGGAAGGCTCATTGGCGGCCAGCATCATGATCATTTCCTCAAATTCCTCAAAATTCTCATGGACAACCGGCTTTTTATGGGTGATATCCGCTTCCATCAAAATGTTAGTCAGATAGGCTTCGATGGCTTCCCGGCTCTTTTTCTGTTTTGGCGCATAACCATAAATATTGCCATTGCAGATAACCAGCATATTTAAAACCATATGCCCGCTCTCGCTGGCAAGCACCATATCCGCAGCCAATACCATCCACTTTTTTCCCTGCGTCAGCGCGGCAATTTTTTCATACTCATCCTGCCGCCCGCTGTGAAAGCCCATCATGGCAAAATATTGAACCGCCTGTCTCGCCGCCGGAAGAACCATCACAATGGCCGCAACGGTAAACGCATTATACCGGGTACCCATAATGACCGCCGGAATTAAAAACAATGCAGCGATAAAGATGGCCCAAAGAAGAATCATCACCAGTTTTGATTTTTTCCACCGGTCAATATAGCCATAGGTTCCTTTGATTAATTTGGTTTCTCCCATATTTCCACCTTATTTCTTTTTCTTCTTATGTATATTTCTTATTGCTTTCTTTTTGACGGGCCTGTGTTCCTCTTTTTTCACCGTCTCACCCCGGCGCGGTCGAATCAGGCATTTTTTATCATAGCCGATCAAATCGGTGCGATGGGCAGATTCAAGAGCTTCCCGCACAAGCTCATAATTTTTCGGATTCCGATACTGGATCAAAGCCCTCTGCATGGCCTTTTCATGGGGATTTTTCGGCACATACACCGGCTCCATCGTCCTCGGATCCAACCCCGTATAATACATGCAGGTGGACAGAGTCGACGGCGTCGGATAGAAATCCTGAACCTGTTCCGGCATATAACCCAGATCCCTCAGATACTCCGCCAGCGCAATGGCTTCTTTCATCGTTGAACCCGGATGGGACGACATCAGATAAGGCACAAGATACTGCTTTTTGCCGAGCCGCTCATTCATCCTCTGATAATCCTGGACAAACTTCCGATATACCCGGTTTCCCGGTTTGCCCATACGCTTTAATACCGGGTCGGCCACATGTTCCGGCGCCACCTTCAGCTGACCGCTCACATGATATTCGCAGAGTTCCTTTAAAAATGTCGGATCCGGGTCCGCATTCACATAATCAAATCGGATCCCGGAACGGATAAACACTTTTTTTACCCCCGGAAGTTCCCGGAGCTTTCGAAGGAGCTCCAGATAATCCTGATGATCCACATAAAGATTTTTGCACGGTTCCGGGAACAGGCACTGCTTATTTTTGCAGACACCCTTTGTCAGCTGTTTCCGGCAGGAAGGATGCCTGAAATTTGCCGTCGGCCCGCCCACATCATGGATATAGCCTTTAAAATCCGAATCCCAGGTAAAGGCCTTTGCCTCATTGATAATTGATTCATGACTTCGGGTCTGAATGATCCGCCCCTGATGAAATGTCAGCGCGCAGAAGCTGCAGCCCCCAAAACATCCCCGGTTGCTTACAAGGCTGAATTTAATCTCCTCGATGGCCGGGACTCCTCCGGCCGCTTCATAGGAGGGATGATAAGTCCGCATATAATTCAGACCGTATACCCGGTCCATCTCTGCCGTTGTCAGCGGCTTTGACGCCGGATTCTGTACCACATAGAGATGCTCTCCGTATTTTTCGACCATTCTCCGACCGCTGAAGGGATCCGTATTCATATACTGGATATAAAAACTTTCCGCATATTTGCGCCGGTTCTCTTTAAGCTCATTAAAAGAGGGCAAGGTGATGGCATCATAAACCGATTCCAGAGATTTTGTTTTATAGACCGTTCCCGGGATAAAAGTGATATCCCGGATATCCAGGCCGCTGTCCAGGGCGTCCGCCACCTCCACAATAGACCGTTCCCCCATGCCGTAAAGAAGCAGATCCGCGCCCGAATCCAGAAGTACGGAGCGTTTCAGCGTATCACTCCAATAATCATAATGAGCCAGCCGTCTCAGACTCGCCTCGATCCCACCGATAATAATGGGAACATCCTTATAAGTCTGGCGGATCAGATTGCCGTACACCACCGTGGCGTAATCGGGCCGTTTTCCGTAAACGCCGCCCGGCGTATAGGCATCATTATGGCGGCGTTTTTTAGATACCGTATAATGATTGACCATTGAATCCATATTTCCGGCGCTGATAATAAAACCAAGCCTCGGCTTTCCATAAATATCAATACTCTTCCGGTTCTTCCAGTCCGGCTGGGAAATGATTCCGACCCGATAGTTATTTGCCTCCAGCACCCGGCTGATGATCGCATGACCAAAGGAGGGATGATCCACATAGGCATCACCGATGACATAAGCAAAATCCACTTCATCCCATCCTCTGGCTTCCATATCCTCTTTGCAAACCGGCAAAAAATCTTTCATCATAATAGTTCCTCATAACTTTTTATATAAAAATCCGCAAGACGGATTTTTTCTTCTCTGTCTTTCATTGAATAATCATCCTCAACAGCGCAAACCGTCATTCCCGCCCGTTTTCCGGCAATGATTCCAAAGGGAATATCCTCAAAAACAAGGCACCGTTCCGGGGCTGCCCCCAGTTTTTTGGCCGCTTCCAGATAAACCTCCGGGTCCGGCTTGCCATTAATGATCTCATCTCCGGTCACCATGGCCGAAAAATAGTCCTCGACCCGATGACTTTTCAAAATTGCCTCTGTCAGTATCCGCGAATTGCTTGTGGCAATACCGCATGGGATCCGGCTTTCTTTTAATCTATCCAAAAAGGCGCGAACCCCCGGCTTTAACGGAATCTCCGTTGTATACTTCTCATAGGCCATCCGATTCCAGTCATCCATAATCTCTTCCAGACTGTCCTCAATGGCAAAATTATCTTTAAAGTAAACCGCCGTCTGATACATACTCAGTCCTTCAATCGCCTGCTGAAGCCCTTCCGGCACAGGCAGGTGGAATTTTTTCAGATAATCCACATCAATGTCCCCCCACATGGACATGGATTCGACTAATGTTCCGTCCAAATCGAACAAAACCGCTTCAATATTATTCAGCATATAGCTCCTCCAGTTCACTGGTTGATAATCGTCGATACTCTCCCGGTCTTAGGGCTTCATCCAGCCGGAGACTTCCCATGGAAAGCCGTTTTAAGTAAATGACTTCTTTGCCCACGGCATGAACCATCCGTTTAACCTGATGAAATTTGCCCTCATAAATTTTCAGCCGGATCTCCGATGTTCCTTCCGGGTTCCCGCTGTCCTCGGCCTCAGATTTTCCGGCCGCCGGATGGACGGAGAGAATGTCGAGTTCTGCCGGCAGCGCCGTCAATTCCTCATCCACATAAAGCCCTTCCGCAAAACTCCGGATATCCGCCTCTGTCATAACGCCGGAAACAACCGCATAATAAACTTTCGCCACATGATGGCGCGGCGATAAAAGCCTGTGGGCCAGCTTTCCGTCATTCGTCAGCAAAAGAAGCCCTTCCGTATCCCTGTCCAGCCGCCCAACCGGAAATAAATCCTTTCTCCGGCTGTCCGGGATCAGATCCACCACCGTTTTTTCTCTGGAATCTTCCGTGGCGGAAATAACCCCGGCCGGTTTATTGAGCATAATGTATTCATATTCAACGAAGTCCACCGAAGTGCCTTTCCAAAAAACTTTATCTTTAACAGATACCTTGTGCTCCGGACGAACCACCGTTTCTCCGTTAACCCGGACAAACCCTTTGCGGATTCCCTGTTTTACCTCACTCCGGCTGCCCAGACCCATTTCTGTCAAATATTTATCCAATCTCACTTTATAAATCTCCTGTTACCGAAAAACTTCACTGCCAGCGCCATCCCGACGGATATTTATTCTTTAATGTGCCGCCGGACACTTTTCCCCAACCGAGAGAATGGCCGCAGACGCCGACAATATACCATCCATTGGAAAGTTCCGGCGACACCTCCAATGTCTCACATTTCAAATATTTGATCACACGGGCGTCCGACAGCTCCAGATCGATCCAATGATCACATTCGTCCGGCGCAAGTCCCCGGGCGAAAAATCCGGAGGGTTCAAAACGCTTTTTCTTAATATCTCCCAGATACCATCCGGTGCGCATCCGGCGCAGTTTCCCAAGGGCCGGCGTATGCTTCGGCAGATAGCTTAAATGGTCGCCCTGCAGCATAAGCCGCGACGGCTCAAAATCCAGCCGGACGCCGCTTTCCCGCAGGAATCCCGCAAATTCTTCCGGCAGTTCCTTTATATTTCCGCTTTCTTCCGGCCATAAAGTTTCGGAAGGTTCGCCATCTTTTTTTAATAAGGCGGTAAAATGCCCCTCACCTCTCAGGTGATGCGGCCAAAGCCGTTTCGCATAGCGGATTTCCTCGGATCCGTCCACCCATTCCGGGTGGGCCGAGGCAAGTCCTTCACCGTTCTGCTCAATCGGGACAACATGCATATCCGGATAATTTTCTAAAATATATTGCAGTGTCCCTTCATTTTCTTCCACAGAAAATGTACAGGTCGAATAAACCATCATGCCTCCGGCCTTCAGCATGCGGATCCCGCAGTCCACGATCTCTCGCTGAAGCTTTGAAAAGAACTCCGGCCCGTTTTTCTCCCAGGCCTTCATCATCGAAGGTTCTTTTCGGAACATGCCTTCGCCGGAACAGGGCGCATCGATAAGTATTTTATCAAAACAGCCTTCAAAAGGCGCGGCAAGATTTTTTGGATCCTCCGTCAGCACAATACTGTTCCTCACGCCGCTGGCTTCAATATTTTTAAGCAGAGCCTTTGCCCTGGATGCGCTGATATCATTGGAGACAAGAAGGCCTGTCCCCTGAAGTTTTGCGGCCAGAGCCGTACTCTTGCCGCCCGGCGCCGCACACATGTCAAAAATAACATCTCCCGGCGCCACAGGAAGTGCCTGGGCAGGAAACATGGCACTCGGTTCCTGGATATAATATAAACCGGCGTGATACAGAGGATTTTTTGAATATTCCCGGCTTCCATTATAATAGAAGCCCGTCGGACACCAGGACACCGATTCCAATGTCTGACCTGTCAGCTTCAAATATTCCTCCGGGGTAATTTTCAGCGTATTCATACGCAGGCCCGCATAGGTTCTCTCCTCATAACTGTCTGAAAAAGCTTCATATTCACTGCCAAGCAGCTCTTTCATCCGCAGGACAAAGGTTTCCGGCAGCTGTTCTTTTAATGATTTTTTCATTTTCTCCCTCATTACTCCGTTATTTCATCTTCGATCAAATGACCGCTGTCGGCCGCCGTCGTTGCCAGGGTATCGCAGCGCTCATTCTGAGGATGGCCGTCATGCCCTTTGACCCAATTCCAGGTGACCTGATGGGACTCGGAAGCTTTTAAGAGCCGTTTCCACAAATCGGTGTTTTTCACCGGTTCATTTTTTCCCCGTTTCCAGCCTTTTTTTACCCAGTTTTCAATCCAATGTTGATTAAAAGCATTGATCAGATACTGGGAATCGGAGAAAACATCCACCCGGCAGGGCCGGTTTAAAGCCTCAAAGCCTGCAATGGCCGCCATCATTTCCATTCGATTATTCGTTGTCTTAACATATCCCTGGGACATTTCTTTCACATGAAGCTGCCCCCTAGTATCCATATATTCTAAAATTGTTCCGTATCCGCCGGGACCGTCAGGATTCCCCCTGGCTGAACCATCCGTATACATCGTCACTTTCATCATAATTCTTCACCCCATTCCAAACCTGTTTTTGGGCATACATATTTAATATTAACATCATTAAAGAAGAAAGGCAACGGGGAAGGCAAAATACTCCGCAAAAAAGGGACTATCCGCAAAATGCAAATAATCCCATAAAAGCTCTATATAATAACAAAAACAACGCCGCCATTGCTGTCGTTAATGATCTTCTGTAAGGTTTCCTGCAATTTTGTCTGACTTTCATCGGTCATCCGGGCCACCTTTGTCTGGATGCCCTCTTCCACCAGCTGTCCGACGGATTTACCGAAAATCAAAGTATTCCACATTTCGCCCTGACTTTCCCGACTGTTGGCCCGAATATAGCGAATCAGATCTTCCGCCTGCTCCTGAGTGCCGACGATCGGAGCGATCTCCGTTTCAATGGTCGCCTGGATCATATGAATGGACGGCGCGTGGGCCTTAATATTGACCCCGTATTTGCTGCCGTGTCGGATCAGTTCCGGTTCCTCAAAGATAACTTCCTCCGCCTTCGGAGTCACCATGCCGTATCCCTGCCCTTTGACTGCAGCCACCGCCTGGGATACCTTGCTGAACTCATCCCTCTGATCCGCCAGATCCTTGATCATCCGATAAAACTCATATTCGCCCTGAACCTCGCTGCCGATTAATTCAGAAAGCATTTCATAGTAATACCTCATATCCAGCTCCATATGAATTTTAATCCGTCCGCTGGACATATCCATCTGCTCCACGTAGTATTTTTTCAGCCATGGCTGATCAAAGTACTCCTCATTTTTCCGAAAATCTCTCATAGAACGGGTATTGGAGAGAAGTTCCTTCAGCATGGCAATGATCTGCCCTTTCAATTCATGGGTTTTAGGAAGCACATCCAGCCATCTCGGAAGATAGAATTCCATATCCGCCACAGGAAATTCATAGAGAAGGGACTGCATCATTTCCTCCACATCCTGCTTTTTCAGCTGGTCACAATTCAAAGACATGCATTGAACCTGATATTTATTCTCAAGGGACTGTCTTAACTCCCGGGCCTCCTCGGAATAGGGCCGGACAGAATTTAATAAAATCATAAAAGGTTTTCCGATCTTTTTTAACTCCTCAACGGCCTTCTCCTCCGCAGGCACATAATGCTGTCTCGGAATATCTCCAAAACTCCCGTCAGAGGTCACCACAAGCCCAATGGTCGCATGTTCATGAATAACTTTCTGAGTACCGATCTCCGCCGCCTTCGTGAAAGGCACCGGCTCATTATACCATGGAGTCATAACCATCCGTTCCGCACCGTTCTCCTCATGGCCGGAAGCTCCCTCCACCATAAAACCGACACAGTCGATACAGCGGATCTTCACCCGTACATCCTCATCTACCGGAATTTCCACCGCCGTCTTTGGAATAAATTTCGGCTCGGATGTCATGATCACCGTGCCGCCGCTGCTCTGAGGCAATTCATCCTTCGCCTGTTCCCGGCTATGTACATCTGCAATCCGGGGAATTACCATCATATCCATAAACCGTTTGATAAAGGTAGATTTGCCGGTTCGCACCGGTCCGACAACCCCCAGATAAATTTCCCCGCCGGTTCTGGCCTGAATATCTTTATACAGATTAAACTGGTCCATAAAAAACCTCCTCACATATACTGCTATAAATATATGCGGGGAGGAAATTTATAAGAACTCTTTTATTCCGCCTTCATCCGGCTCAAAACCGTGCGGATCAGACGATAGGTCCGCTGAACCGATGAAATGCTCAAATGCTCATCCGGGGTATGAATATCAAAAATATCCGGTCCCAGAGCAACAATATCCAAATCCGGCATCTTCTCCGAGATCAGTCCGCATTCCAACCCGGCATGGATCGCTTCAATATGAGCGTCCTTTCCGAATAATTCCTTATATGCGGCCGCCACAACATCCCGAATCGGCGAATGGCTTCGATAAGACCAGTGCGGATATTCACCGTCATAGCTGTAAGTACCTCCAAGAAACTCTGTCATATAAGCCAACTGATCGCTGATATAAAATTTCAGACTCTTCTTACTGCTTCGAACAGCCCAGCAAAAGCTGACTTCCTCCCCCTCAGTACGGACAACGCCCATATTTAAAGAACTTTCAACCAAACCCGGAAGTTCCATACTCATTGTCTGGATACCGTTTGGCGATTGTATAAACATAAATAATATGCGTTCCATATCTGCCGGATGGAAGATTTTAAATTCTTTTTCTTTCTCACTTTCTATCTTTAACTCAATCTTGATCTGAGGGTCAGCTGCGCCAAATTCATCCTGAATATCTGCGGCAAACTGATCTCTGATCTCACCGGCCCGGGCCGCGTCCTCCGGCCGGAGTACGATCTTTGCCTGGGCTTCCCGCGGAATGGCATTATCCTTCATACCCCCGCTGACTTCGCGGACACCCACATTCAATTCCTTGTTCAATTCAAAGAGCAGGCGTCCCAGCAGACGATTGGCATTTGCCCTGCCGCAGTGAATTTCAGCTCCGGAATGTCCTCCTTTTAAGCCGCTGATCTTTATCTCGGCGCCAACACCCTCCCACTCAACAAAACGCACCGGGAGAGCGGCCCGGCTTTTCATTCCTCCGGCACAGGAAGTTAAAATCTGTCCTTCGCTTTCATTATCCAGATTCAAAAGACAGCCGGCCTTCAGATCACTGACATCCAATACGCTGGCGCCCTTCATCCCCACCTCTTCATCCGTGGTAATGACAACTTCCAGTTCCGGGTGTTCGAGGCTGTCATCCTCAAGGATCGCTAAGGCAAAAGCAACGGCAATTCCATCGTCACCGCCAAGGGTCGTCCCTTCAGCGGAAACAAAATCTCCATCGACTTTTAATCTCAGCCCTTCTTTTTCAAAATCAAACTCCACATCACTGTTTTTTTCACACACCATATCCATATGCCCCTGAAGCATAACTACCGGTGCATTCTCATAACCTGCCGATGCAGGTTTGCGGATAACGACGTTGTTCGCCTCATCCTGGCGCACCTGCAAACCGTGGGATTTTGCAAAGGCCGCACAGTAATCACTGACAGCCTTTTCATTCCCCGACCCGTGGGGAATCCCGCAGATTTCTTCAAAATAGTAAAATACCCTTTCAGGTTCCAATCCTTTTAATATATCAGACATTCTGATTCTCCCATCTATCTGTTAATTTTTAAAGCTGTGAATTGGCGCCGGAATACGTCCGCCCCGATTCACAAAAGCTTCGCACCCAAAACGATTCACCGGCATGATCGGCGCATAACCTAAAAGACCGCCGAATTCAACCATCTCTCCGACACCCTTTCCGATCACCGGGATCAACCGCACCGCGGTTGTTTTCTGATTAACCATACCGATAGCCATCTCGTCCGCAATGATACCGGAAATTGTCGTCGCCGGAGTATCCCCCGGGACAGCGATCATATCAAGGCCCACCGAGCAGACACAGGTCATCGCTTCCAGTTTTTCCAAAGTCAGGGCGCCGGCCTGAACCGCATCGATCATTCCCTGATCCTCAGAGACCGGGATAAAAGCGCCGGAAAGCCCGCCGACATAGGAGGAGGCCATAACGCCGCCCTTCTTCACCTGGTCATTCAAAAGGGCCAACGCAGCCGTCGTCCCCGGAGCCCCAACCGATTCCAGGCCGATCTCCTCTAAAATCTCAGCAACACTGTCACCCACAGCCGGCGTAGGAGCCAGTGATAAATCGATAATTCCAAAAGGCACATTTAACCGCCTTGAAGCTTCCTGGGCCACCAGCTGGCCCACACGGGTAACTTTAAAGGCCGTCTTTTTGATTGTCTCGCAAAGCGTACCAAAATCCTCGCCGCGGACTTTTTCCAAAGCCCGTTTGACAACACCCGGTCCGCTGACACCGACATTGATCACAACATCTCCCTCGGTAACGCCATGGAAAGCCCCGGCCATAAACGGATTATCATCCGGCGCATTGCAAAAAACAACCAGTTTGGCGCATCCGAGAGAATCCGCCTCTTTTGTCAGTTCTGCCGTCTCAAGAATTTTTTCGCCGAGCAGCTTCACCGCATCCATATCAATCCCTGTTTTTGTTGAACCAACATTCACCGAACTGCACACCCTCTCCGTGGAGGCCAAGGCCTTCGGAATGGATTCAATCAATAAGCGGTCGCTGGCCGTCATGCCCTTGGAAACAAGGGCCGAATAACCGCCAAGAAAGTTGACGCCGACTTCAAGAGCCGCTTTATCAAGAGTCTTTGCTATTTCCACATAATCATCGACCGTCTTACAGCAGGAGCCGCCGATCAGACTGATCGGCGTCACGGAAATTCGTTTATTTACGATCGGAATACCAAATTCATTTTCAATCTCACAGCCGGTGGACACCAGATTTTTTGCCTTCTCTGTAATCTTATGATAAATATTTTCGCAAACCTTATGCACATCCGTATCACAGCAGTCTAAAAGGCTGATCCCCATTGTGATCGTCCGCACATCCAGATTGGACTCCTCTATCATCTTATTGGTTTCCTGCACCTCATATAAATTAATCATGACGCCACCTCTTAAATTCTATGCATACAATTAAAAATGTCTTCATGCTGCATCTTGATCTTTACGCCGATCTGTTCACCAAGTTCTTTTAACTCTTTGGATAAAACTTCAAATTCCTTTGAAGCGGCATTTGCATCTACGATCATCATCATATTAAAATAATCCTGCACGATCGTTTGAGAAATATCCAGGATATTTACATTATTTTCTGCCAGATAGGTACATACTCGTGCGATAATTCCTACGGTGTCTTTTCCAATTACGGTAATAATTGTTTTTTTCATGTTCTGTTCCTCCTATATTCCTATAGCGCCAGGTCAAATAAATGTCCTGCATAGCTTCTCGGTGCTACCTCCACTTTTACCGAATCCTCCACTTCATTTTTTACTGTGGCCAATGCCAGATCCGGATAATTGTTCTCCTTGCTCAAATGTCCGAGAATCACCTGCTTCAGCCGGTCATTCATCAATTCAGTCACCAACTGAGCCGCTTTTTCATTGCACAGATGACCCTTCTCACCCAAAATGCGCCGCTTCAGATAATATGGATAAGGCCCTGCCTGAAGCATATGTACATCATGATTCGCCTCCACATAAAGTAAATTGGAATCTTTCAGCCGTTCAACAATGGCTTCGTCATAATAGCCCAGATCCGTAACCATTCCCAATTTCTTTTCTCCATCCCGGACAAGAAAACTCACCGGGTCCGCCGCATCATGGGAGATTGAAAAGGATTCCACCGAAAGATTTCCGACCTTAAATTCCCGCCCGACCTCAATCGGCTGAAAAAGATCCGAATCAATCTTTCCCAGAGTTTCCATCTCTGAAATCTGTCTCAGAGTTCCCTCAGTTGCATAAATCGGGACATGAAACTTTCGCGAAAGTACGCCGAGCCCGGAAATATGATCCGCATGTTCATGGGTAATTAAAATTCCCTGTATATCTTTTCCCTCCAACGCGAAAGACTTCAGTCCCTCGCATATCCGCTTGCAGCTGATTCCCGCATCGATAAGAATATGGGTCTCCTCATTTCCGGCATATAAGCAGTTTCCGCTGCTGCCGCTGGCAATGGTGCCAAATTTCATGGTCATCTTCCTCTCTTGTAGTCCATTGATTATTATAATACGAAACCCTGAAAACGGCAAGCAAAAAGGGCCTTGAATGCAAATTGTATCACATTCAAAACCCTTTTGGATCCATACTCAGCTTGTTTATTTTCTAATAGTTGTAGAATGTATGTCCGCCGATCACAAGATACTCGCTTACGGTTGATAAATCTACATATCCATTAAAGTAATAATATCCACCGATATTATTGACGCCCGCCAACGCTTCCTGAGCCGCCCGCATACAGGATTCACTCGGTCCATCATAAAGCACGCCGTCAAGAACTCCGTTATGTGCGCCAGGGAACTGTCCCGGTGCATAAATCACTTCGGCAATGGTATCATCAAATCGAGGATCCTTCACCCTGTTTAAAATAACATTGGCTACAGCCAGCTGTCCTTCATAGGGTTCCGCCCCTGATTCCACATAAACCATGCAGGCCAGCAAATAGACTTCATCGGATGATACAGACAGCGGTGTTGATGCAGTCGTACTCGCCGCAGCAGAGCCTGTCTTCTCTCCATTTGCCGGATCAGCTGCCGATTCTGCCGAATCCGCAGCAGCCTTTGCCTGCTCCTCAGCTATGGATACGGCCTCATCCAGATTTAGGTTTTCTTCCACATATTCACTGGCCACAAAGCCTTTGCCATCGCCAAAATCAATCTGTATCCATTCTTCTCCGCTTTCAACCACCGGAAAAACCTCACTCTGAATGGCTGTTGCGACAACATCGCTGCCCACATCCGCCGCCTGACGGATATTCAGAGATTCAGCCGTCACCGTTACCTCCCGGTGCCCGATTTCTTTTGCCAGCATCTCGGCATCATAGCCGATCGAAATATCTTTTGTGGAGATATATCCTGTGACATTGCCCGAAGAAACCTTTGTCCATTCCGGACCCCATTCTTCAACCACGCCTACCGAAGCCGGGTATATCTTACCCGCAACTTCACTCCCGGCATTGTCCGCAGAATAAATTTCCAAATAAGGTTCTGTGTTCACCACAAACTTTCCTGAAAATTCTCCATTGTAGAACAGACGTGTGACCCCCACCAAACTGTTCAAAACATCGGTCTTATTCAGTGTTGCCTCTTTTAGTCCAACCTCAGGTGCCTTTTGGGAAACAAGCTTTTCTGAATTCGGTGTCATTTCCGCATCCGATACAGTCTCAGTGCTTTCCTCACGCTTTGTTTCTTCAGCAAATACACATACCGCATTGCCAAATATCAGCGAGGCTGTCATCACTGTACCAATCATATGTAGCATGACATTTCGTAATTTCTTACCCATATTTCACCTCTTTACTTTCAATGTGACCGCACAGCAGACACATTCGGTATAAGTGTTTCATACAAGCCGTATTTTATCAGAATATGAACTTCTTGTCAAATCAAGGGTATCTGCACAAGATTTCGACTTTTTTTATTGCATATTCCCTATATATTGTACTTTTCCTTTAAAATCCGCAGATTTTATTAAATTTCTATTTCGTTTTTTCGTGATTTTTAATATTTTTTGTTAATATTTTTGTAAAAAATTATCAACATTTTTTAACTTATTCTCCACTTTGGTGCTATTTGCACAGGGATTTTAGCTGTTTTTCTACATTTTCGAGGTCAAAATTGTTGTCAATCACCACATCACACCCATTTAAAAACACCGCTTCAGGGAGCTGGGAAGCAAAAATCGCATCCATTTTTTCATCACTGTATCCCCTGGAAATGCGCAGCCGTTCCCGGCGGATTTCCGGTTTCACATAGACATACCAGTAACTTTCACAGACGCCGATCTCCTTCAATTCATCCATCAGAGCCGCCTCCACGGCAATCATCGAATAGTCCTTTTTTGTCCGCCACTCACGGACTTTTTCCCGAACCCATTCGTAAACCTGCGGGTGGGTACACTGATTCAGAAGCTGTCGTTTTGCCTCATCCTCAAAAACGATCGAAGCAAGCTTCGGCCTGTTTAACCGTCCATCCATGTCAAGAACAGCTTCCCCAAAGTTCTTTACGATCAATTCATAACTCTTCTCTCCCGGCTCGCACAAATCCCTTGCCACATCATCCGTGCGAATCACCCCGCAGTTAAATTTTTCTTCAAGGAGACGCAGCACCTCTGATTTACCGCTGCCCACACCTCCGGTAATTCCTACAACCTTCATCTGTTTTTCTTTCCTTTTTTTTAATTTCTATCTATATTAATCCTCTTATTTTGCCTCATACCAATCTGTACCGGTATTTACATCAATTTCCAATGGTACTTTAAGTTCTGCCGCATGACTCATTTCTTCACGCAGGATCTGTTTTACCCGTTCGGCCTCATCCGCTTCCGCCTCAATCAACAGTTCATCATGAATCTGAAGAACAAGACGGGATTTCAGCCCTTCTTCCCGCAGTCTCCGGTCCACCCGGATCATGGCAATTTTTATAATATCGGCGGCAGTCCCCTGAATCGGCGAATTCATGGCAACCCTCTCGCCAAAGGATCGCTGCATAAAATTACTGGAAAACAACTCCGGAATCGGTCGTTTCCGATGAAACAATGTGTATACGCAGCCCTTCTCCTTTCCTTCAGCAACCAGGCTGTCAAGAAAAGCCTTGATTTTAGGATAAGCCGCAAAATATTGTTTAATGTAGACTTCAGCTTCTTTCCGCGTAATACTTAATCCCTGACTCAGTCCAAAGGAACTGATGCCATAAATGATGCCGAAATTCACCGCTTTGGCATTGCTTCGCTGCTGGCTTGTAACCTCCTCAAGCGGTGTATGGAACACCTGGGATGCCGTCATGCGGTGAATATCCTCTGCCTGCTTATAAGCTTCGATCAGATTTTCATCTCCCGACATATGGGCTAAAACGCGCAGTTCAATCTGGGAATAATCCGCATCCACAAACACACAGCCCTCTCTCGGCACAAAAACCTTCCGGATCCGCCGCCCGAGTTCCACCCGCACAGGAATATTCTGGAGATTCGGCTCCGTGCTGCTGATCCTTCCCGTGGCAGTAATTGTCTGATGAAATTTTCCGTGGATTCTGCCATCTTCAGAAATAAAGTTCGCCAGGCCGTCCGCATAAGTCGATTTTAACTTGGTAAGCTGCCGGTATTCCAGTACAAGCCGGGCAATCGGTTCTTCATCCTGCAATTTCTCCAGTACCGCCGCCGATGTGGAATAGCCTGTCTTTGTTTTTTTACCATAAGGCAAATGCAATTTTTCAAATAAAATAACGCCAAGCTGTTTTGGCGAAAGAATATTAAAGGATTCTCCGGCCAAAGCATAAATCTCCTGCTCCAATTCCTGAATTCTTCCAACCAGATGTTCCCCATAATCCTTCAGGGCCTCGCGTTTTACGCGAATCCCCTCCCTCTCCATCCGATAAAGGGAAAAGCTCAACGGCAGTTCCACTTCCTGATAAAGTGTCCACATACCTTCCCTCTCAAGCTCATCCTTAAGTATATCTGCAGCCTTTAACGGCAAAGCCGCATAATAGCCGAGCCAGGTCATCGCCTTCTTTTTATCCTCGGACAAAATCTCGGACAATTTTTTCTTACCGTATAAATCTGCCCTTGACGGAAGCGTTAATCCGAGATAATCCCGCCCGATATCATCATAATCATAAGAATCCTTTAAAGGATTGAGCAGATAAGCCATCAGACTTACATCAAGTATATTGTTCGATTCCGCAAGCGGGAAATAATGAAGCCCCGCTTTCAATCCCAAAACAGCCATTTCCGGATGTCCGTCAAACCATCCGGCCATATCCTTCAAAGCTTCTTCCGACTCTGCAGGCATCCAAAAGGCCTCTTCCCCGTAAGCCAGAACCAAACCGTATATATCATCCTGACAAATCGGATACAGACTGATCATTCTCCGGCTCATAGCCTCAAAAACTTTCCGGCGCTGTTCATTTTCATCCCGAATCTCTGTTGCCGCGGATAAAACGGGAACTGCGACTTTCTCCTGATTAAATCGACTTAAAATATTTTTAAATTCCAGCCGTTTCATCATCTGATAAGCATCCTCCGAATACATATGCTCCAGCCCCGCCAATTCATTCGGAATCGAAATCGGAGCATGAGTATCGATCGTCGCCAGCTTTTTACTCATAACCGCCATATCATAATGTTCTTTTAAATTATTTGCCGCACGCGCCGGTTTAATTTCATCCGCATGCTCATAGGCCGATTCAATACTTCCATACGCTGTAATGATTTTTGTTGCCGTCTTTTCACCAATCCCCGGTACCCCCGGAATATTATCGGAGGTATCGCCCATCAAAGCTTTCAGATCAATAAACTGGGTCGGAGTTACCTGATAAGCTGCCAGAACATCTTCCGCGTAATAATTTTCCACCTGAGTACCGCCGGCTTTTGTTTTCGGTATGCTGATTTTTACTTTTTTCGTTGCCAGCTGAAGAAGATCTCTGTCCCCGGAAATGATCGCAACATCATATCCCCGTTCCTCCCATACCCGGCTCAGCGTTCCAAGGATATCATCCGCCTCATAGCCCTCTTTTGTGACAATGGGAATCCCCATGGATTGAAGGACATCCTTCAAAACCGGCACCTGTTCGTGAAGCTCCGGGGGCATCGGTTTACGTGTTCCCTTATAGGCTTCATACATTTTATGACGAAAAGTCGGCGCTTTTAAATCAAAAGCAACCATAAGTCCTCCGGCCTGTTCCTCATCCAGCACCTTAAACATAATATTCAGAAAGCCGTAAATACCGTTGGTGTGCAGGCCTTCCGAATTTGTTAACACCGGCACGCCATAAAAGGCCCGATTCAAAATACTGTGGCCGTCAATCAAAACAACTTTTTTATTCATCATCCAATTCCTTTCATTACTATCCAATTCCAAACATGATCATACTGAAAATAAGGAACACCGCTGCCAGACCTGCCAGCAGTCCAACCACTTTTTTCAGAAAACGATTCCGCCTCTGCTGTTTCAGCCAGTTTTCTTTTTCCTCGATTCGGCGGTCCAGCGCTCTCAACAGTTCCGGAGTTTCCTCTTCATCATCCAAAAGCCGCAGAACGGCCATCACCGTATAAGTTGCTTCCAAATCATCATAACAGGAGGGACAATGCTTCACATGTTCCAAAAACTCCGTCAATGTTTTTTCATCCAGCTTATCATCAATAAACTGATTCATCAATCCCTGTACTTCGATACAATCCATAAACATTACCCTGTTCTTAGTGTATACCATTTATCAAAAAAAAGATACCGAAAACTTCTCCGGTATCTTTTTCTGTAAATTAATAGTTGACAATTTCTGTAATATTGCTGACCAGAGAAGACGTTGTGGCCGCAGAAATATTATTTAAGAATATAACATCTTTTATATTTTTATCCCGTATCAGAGCCGTTAATCCCTCCGGATAATACCGGTAATCCACCACATAAACCGTTTCATAATGGTCAACCAAAAACGGCACGAATGCGTTACCGAAAGATTCCTTGATAACAACACAGGAACTTCCATCACTCATATTCGGATTATGAATCTCCTCAAACGGCTGATCCCCGGCAATAAAACAATTATATTTCGAATCCGGGTTCCAATCGGAAACATCATATATAATATCATAATCAATCACATTTCCATCCAGATCCGTATAAGCCATCTTATTCGTTGCCAACGGAATATAAGCCGTGACAACATCCGGATTTTCAGCCAACGCCGGCGTCTGATTGCTCGCTGCATAAAGGGTGCCAATAAAATTATCAAAAACCATCGTCTCATATTCTCCCAAAGGCGTCGGCGTTATCCCCTTTTCCTTCATGAGCTGACAATAGGTGTAATATGCGCCAAGCGCTGTCCAATGATGATCCGTCCGAAAATACAGATATTGATCCGAATGGTTTTTCAGGGCAGTAAACGCATCGATCGTTACAACTTTATCGTCCATATTATCATAAATATACTGAATCGCTGCCTGTTCATCACTGCAGCCCAATTCCTCCTGGAGCTTTTCATCCAGATAAATCCCCGTACTGATCGGAACAACAATATCATAAACCGTCACATCACTGTCCACCTTGTTTGCCAGCACATTAACTGCGTCAATATACTGATTGGCCGCATCCTGAGTAAATCCATAGAGACTGAACGCCGTATCATCAGCCACATAAACTGTCCCCACCTGCTCAGGCACACTCTTGATCTGACGCCGCTTCACACCGCCATTAGCCGCATCCGCCGCCTGCTGGGTAGACACGGCTTCCCGCATAGCTTCCTGCACGCTCTCCATATTCCGCTGAATATTCGGAAGAATAATATCTGTCAGCGATATACGTTTCGCCGGAACCGCGTCCGCCGCCTGAATCGAGCCATGAATCTGATTATTCCGAATTCCGTAAAGACCTCTGTAACGGGTATTTCCGGACAGCAGAGCCTCCCTGAAAGGAAAGGTATCCGCATACCAGGTGCTGACTCCATTAAGAAATTCTCCATTCAAAAAGCTTTGAACGGAAAATGCCGGAAATTTTGTCAACGTTCTTTTTTCGACCGTGGATTCTTTTGGACGAAGAGGAATAATTAACGCCACCACCGCCATCAAAATTAAAGCGGCCGAAAATGCATAGATTTTATATTTTGTATATTTATAGTCTTTTTTCTTTTTACGTTTTCTTCTCTTTTCCATAAACCTGATACTTTCCTTTTAAAATTGAAAATACAAAAACGGGTTATAACTATTGCCGACCAAAGCCATCGTTGCCAGCAGCAAAAGCACAACCGGACCGGCAACCTCAATAACTCGGCGCAAATATTTTAAAAGAGCAACTGTCTTACATTTGCGGCACATCCATTTATACCCATTGGAAACCAATGGCGTGCATGCGATGATCGCCACAATAATGAAGAAAATATTGTTTTTAAATGTCACTGCCACTTCCATGTTCATAAAGCCATTATGATTCAAGCCCAACATTCCCTTGAGCATAAGACCAATGCGTGACAGATCTGTGAATTTGAAAATGATCCATCCAAAATAAACGACAACCAACGTATAAATGTGATTAACAGCTTTCGGAAGACGCTTTAATTTATTCAAAAGTACCTGCTTCTCCAACACGAGAAAAACAAAATAATAAAGTCCCCAGAGTACGAAATTCCAGCTCGCTCCATGCCAGAGACCGGTCAGCGCCCAGACAATAAACAAGTTGAAAATCGTTCGCCGGGCCCCTTTGCGATTCCCGCCCAGCGGTATGTACACATAATCCCTGAAAAAACTGCTCAGCGAAATATGCCATCGACGCCAGAACTCCGTTACCGTGTCAGATATATAGGGATAATTAAAGTTTTCTTTATAATGAAAGCCGACCATAAGTCCCATACCGATAGCCATATCCGAATAAGCCGAAAAATCCAGATAAATCTGGAGCATATACATCAAAGCGCCGAGCCACAGTCCCAGGGCCGGCACAGAATTAAAAGGTATGATCGCCTCCGGAAGCAATGTATCCGCAATCTGTGCACAGGAATTTGCAAATACCGCTTTTTTGACAAGCCCGATGATAAAACGGTTGATCCCCCGTCCGATTTCCGGGATTTTAGGCCTGCGGTGTTCAATCTCCCGGGCCACATCCTTATAACGAACGATCGGGCCGGCAATACACTGATGAAAAAGGCTGCAATACAAAAGTACCAGCCAATATTTTTTTTGCGGTGCCACTTCTTCCCGATAGACATCCACCACATAGGAGATCAGCTGGAACGTGTAAAAAGAAATTCCGATAGGAAGTACAATTTCCGGTATCACTTCCGGGACTCCGGTTATTCTTTTCACATTTTCCAGAATAAATCCCGCATATTTAAAATATCCGAGCAGAGCCAGCTGAAGGCCGACGCCAAGCACAAGGCACACGCGCTTTAATGCCGGACTTTTGCGAAAATGATGAATCTGAATCGCAAAAAACCAGCTGATCAAAGCCATGACCAGCAAAAGGATCAGATATTTCGGTCCTCCCCATGCATAAAATATCAATGACGCAATTAATAAGACCACGTTCTTTTTTTGAATCGTTCCTACATAACAATAAACGAACATGGTCACAGCAAAAAACAAATATATAAACAATAAACTTGAAAAAACCAAGATACTCCCTCCAAAACAACCCAACTACCTGAAAATTTATGTCGAATATTCTCCGAAAATGTCGTCTGTCTTTATTATTTTAATATGATTAATTTTATTATTCAAGTAAAAACCGGGGAAAAAAGCGAAATTAATATATTTGTAACATTTTAACGAAAATCAGCTTTTTGAACAAGGCAAAGCTACCAAATTTCAAAAAAGATTTGGCAACTTTCTGCGATTTTTTTTATAAAAACTGTGAAATATGAATAAAAGAAAAACCGGTCTGAATTGCTCAGACCGATTTACTTTTTCAGGATTCTTCAACTCCCGAATATTCCCTCCCGTGAACCAGAACTCTGCTGTCCGCCGGGCGGTATACCAGAAGATAGACAACCACATTCAATGCCAGCGCAAGTACGACATCCACCACCGTATGCTGCTTTAAAAACATTGTCGCAGCGATAATGGACACTGTCAAAATGAAGGCCCCGCCGACAACCAGCGGCTTGCTCTTTAATGCCTTACACTTTGCGATCGCGATAAATGCGGCGATTGAATTATAAACATGAATACTCGGCAAAATATTTGTCGGCGTATCCATACTGTAAAGTAATCGAACCATATCGGTAAATATATTCTCTCTCGGGAATACAACCGGGCGAAGCAGATGCCCATTCGGATAAACCCAGGAAACAATAATAAACACAGTCATCCCGATACCAAGATTAAAAATCAACTGCAAATATTCCTTTGTATCTTTATTTTTAAACATAAACCATATAACCGTCACGCCTATATAGAGAAACCATAAAAAATAAGGAATTATGAAATATTCACAGAAGGGCACCATCTTATCAAAGCTTGAATGAATCACATGAAAACGATAGTTTGCACGGTTTTCAAGACAGTAAAATGATACCATATAAAAAACCATATATAATGGAACGAGAAGTTTTGGTCCATATTTTTTCAAAAAATCTTTTTTTGCCATAATCCTCACACTTTCTTAAAAAACCTCATCGCCATCTTTAGGGCATTATAGCACTCCGAATTTCTAATATCAAGCATCTTAAGTGAATTTTAAGAAAGTTCATTAAAATTACAGTATTTTAACGGCTGTGCCATAGGCAATGACTTCCGCAGCGCCGCTCATCACAGATGCGGAAGCATAGCGGATATTGATCACCGCATCCGCTCCCAGGCTTTCAGCCTCATCAACCATCCGCTTCATGGCAATCTGACGGGCCTGATTGAGCATTTCCGTATATCCGGCGATCTCGCCGCCAACAACGGTTTTCAGGCCGGACATAATATCCTTTCCCAGATGGCTGGACTGGACAACATTCCCCTTTACCAGCCCCAGAGCCTCTATTTTCTTATCCGGCACATAATTAATACTTAGAAGCAACATCTTCTTCTCCTCCTTTAATTTCCTGGTAACGTTTCCATAAATTCCATAAAACGCCGATAATGATAACTATTGGAATAACTGTCACAATAATCATAAAAGGCATCGGCGGA
Source organism: Frisingicoccus sp. (assembly GCF_048388605.1). Taxonomy (GTDB): domain Bacteria; phylum Bacillota; class Clostridia; order Lachnospirales; family Lachnospiraceae; genus Frisingicoccus. The sequence goes on from NZ_DBGCTU010000046.1 coordinate 97,324, forward strand.
CGGTTCATCGGGTCTATCGCATACGCCCATAAAACAGTCCAGACAATAGCTATCATAAAGGCGACCATTAAAACAGCCATGACCAAAGGCGCAAAAAATTTATGCTTACGGTCCTTTGCCTGTATATTCATAAAACGGGTCCCCTCCTTTTCCATATGCTCCATTTTCTCCAAATATTCCAAAGCGTCCATTGTTGAAAATCGAACTTCATGATCTATGAGCATCTGACAAAAAAGCTGCATTTCCTCCACATTCTTCTGCTCTCTTTCCAACGAAATGCGATGTCTGCGAAGTGCATCTTCCATTGTCAGAGCCCCCGTTTCTATTTTTCGGATTTCCTCAATCGGAATGGAAAGTTTTCGAAGCAATTTAATTTTTTGAAGCAAAAGCAAATCTTCCTCCGAATATTCGCGATAACCATTCTGGGCATTTCTTTCAGGTTTTAATAATCCCTGCTGCTCATAAAAACGAATATTCTTTTTCGTGATGCCTACTCTTTGCTCCACTTCATTGATCCTCATTCCAATACCTCCTTGTGACAAAAGAAACATACACCTTCTACCTTGTGGAAGGTCAAGCCCTATTTTAAAATTTTGTAAAACCCTCCTCTGCATGAATAAGTTCATTATAACATACTATAAAGAAAATTCATAATTTTGTTGACAAATCAAAAAATATCTCGTATAATATCACTTGTGTTTAACAAGCCGGCGTGTCGGAATGGCAGACGAGGCAGACTCAAAATCTGTTGTGGGCAACCACGTGCGGGTTCAAGTCCCGCTGCCGGCATAACTTAAAAGTCCCTGAACCCTTGATTTTACTGGGTTTCCGGGATTTTTCTTTTTTTACGGTCTGATTACTTTGATTACTCTTCACCCCATACCGCTTTTCAAAATTACAGAAATAAAAAAAGCCTGAAAATACAATACTTTCAAGCTTTCTTCAGAAATGGAGCATACGGGACTCGAACCCGTGGCCTCAACAATGCGAATGTTGCGCGCTCCCAACTGCGCTAATGCCCCTTCTGTCCTATTATAACACTGTCATCCGAAAGTGACAATGGGATTTTTCCAATTTTTTCTTCCTTATTTTTTCAGCCACGTCTTATACTCTTCCGCGTCTATTTTACCCTGTCGGGCCAATTCAAGTCCTTCTTTTGCCTCTTTATACCACGCCTCGAATTCCTCCCGGCTCATATTTGCCGCCTTTTTCCTCGGCTTTGTCATACGGGCATAATGGGCCTTATAAGCCCGTGTATAAGCCTGGAGCAGTTCATCCTTTTTAACCGTTTTGGCAAATGTTTTCGTATATCCCACATCGGAACATGTTTTTCCGTCACCGGAAAAAACACGGGTGCAATAGTCTACATTGCTCCGTTTTGGTATAAAAAACCGTCCGCAGTTCTTGCAGATTTTGATAATCTGATGGCGGCGAAGCATTTCCACAAGCTCACACATAAGGCAGTCTTCAAAACCCATCAGAAAATAGTCTATTATCCACCTGTTTTCATTTTTCACCGTCTGATTTACCAGTGTACCGCTGGAGTAAAAAGGATGACGCAAAAAATAATGGGTCGCCTCTTCATTCATCTCCGACGTGCCATGAATCAACGCATCCAGAAGCTTTTTATAAATATTCTGAAGTTCTTCCATCCGCCCCGGCGTTAAACCGGAAGCCGTTTCATTATCTTCCGTCTTCGCCATCAGCATTTGTATGCCCTCGTCACTCCAGGAGGAAAAATAAGGATGAATCTCCCTCACAGTTTCCACCTGCAGGAAGGCCTTTTTCAAATCCATATAAATAAAGTCCAAAAGACTTTTTCCAAGACGGCACGGAACAGATGTGGAATGAAAATAGATAATCTCATCCGTCAAATCCAAATAAACATGTGTGTAATTCTTTTCTGTTTCTCTTAACATCCGTCCTGCCTCCAATATTTATCTTTGCTTTATCTCCATAATTAATTGTTCCAGTTGACTTTCTTCCGAAATATTAAATATATCCCCGTCCACCTGTATCTTCGATATATCTGCACACCGCGAAGGGCAGCCGCAGATGACAAGCAGATGGTCATATACTGTCTCCGGCTGAACATATTGAAATTCTGTCTCCGGACAACGTTTTTTTACTGTGTCGAAGAAGGAGGTGCGATTATATCTCGGATTGCATCCTCCGCAATATTTCACTCCAAAAACCATAGGTCACCTCATTAATGTCTCAGCAAACTTTTGGCAAAATCAATCATCTCATCACTGACACCGGCCTCAAGGCGTACCTCTTTCACTTCTTTTACCTGTTCCATAACTTCTTTTTTTACTATATCCTCTGTCGTAAATAAGGAGGATGGGCAATTTGAACACATACCGGTTAATTTAAATTTCAAAACGCCGTCTGTAAAATCTAAAATCTCTATGTCGCCCCCGTGTCCCTGGAGATAGGGGCGCACCGATGTCTCGATCACCTGATGAATTCGTTCAATCACTTCCATCGTTTCAACTCCAATCTGTTTTTTCCTGACAATAATTACACTGTACATTATCATTTTAATATAATCCGGATAAAAATACCAGTGGCATTAAACACTTTTTCAACAATTCCGCATATAAGTTTTTATACATCAAAAAACACCGGAACCATCCGATTCCGGTGTTTTATGGGGTTGGGCTATTTTTATAATAGCTGATAGCCTGTAGGGGAATCGAACCCCTGTTTCCGCCGTGAGAGGGCGGCGTCTTAACCGCTTGACCAACAGGCCTTAGTCATACCGACTTGTTTATTCTATACCATGTTGGAAAAGAAATCAAGCTTTTTTTACAAAAAATTCAAAAAATCCCATTTTTAGTTGTTTTACATATTTTAGAGGTATTTTTCAATCTCTTCAAGTGTCCTCGGCATCTGACATGTCCCGTTTTCACAAAGATAATACCTTGCTTCCGTCTCCGGCACCGGATATCCGGCTGTAAAAGGCGCGCATTTTGTAAGTCTTTCACGGTTCTTCTCCGTCTTAACAAGCACACTGATTTCTTCCGCCGGGTACTTTTTCAAATAATGTTTCAACATCTCCGGAGCATTTTCTTTTACTGTGCAGACAAGCTCTTTATGAGGATAAAGGGACGCGGATAAAGCCAGCAAAGCAAAACTGTAACCGGTCGGATATTCATAAAGTTCTCCGGCACAAAAATGCAGCTGCCTGTCTGCCGCCTCCTGCCACTCTTTTTCTCCCGTCAGAAAAGCCAGCCGCCGCAAAACCATGGCCATCACCGAATTGCCCGACGGTACTGCGCCGTCATAGGTTTCCTTCGGCCTGGAAATGAGCACTTCCCCATCCGCTGCCGTCATATAATACCCGCCCTCTTCACGGTCCTCAAAAAGGGCTCTGATCTGCCCGGCCCGAAAAAGAGCTTCTTCCAAATATTCGATGTCAAAAGTACTCTCATATAATTCGATCAGCGCCAAAGTATACACCGCGTAATCATCGAGCTGACCGACATTGGCTGTCTCACCTTCTCTGTAACGCAGAAAGAGCCGGTTATTTTTATCCGTCATCTTTTCCCTGATAAACTTTTCCGTTTTGACTGCCGCATCAATATAGGACGGTTCACCCAGAATATCTCCGGCCCTCACTAAAGCAATCATCGCCCAGCCATTCCAGGAGAGCAAAACCTTATCGTCTTTATGCAGCTTTGTACGCTTCAGGCGATAATCGTACAATTTCTTTTTCCAGGCTTTATGTTCCTTTGAATCCAAGTTATCCGTCAAATCCTTTCCTATCCTGTTTGGGATACTTTTTCCCTCAAAATTGCCCTGTGCCGTCATATTATATAAATCACAAAATTTCTCTCCATCTTTTTCACCCAAAACAGACTTGATCTCCCCGGGAGTAAAAACATAATATTTCCCCTCAATGCCATCACTATCCGCATCCTGACCGCAGTAAAAGCCTTCGCCCCACAATTCTCTCAGCATATAATCCGCCGTATCCCGGGCCACATCCCGGTACACGCTTTTTTCTGTCAGACGGTAAGCCTCCGCATAAGCCCACAAAAGCAGGGCATTGTCATAGAGCATTTTTTCAAAATGAGGAACAAGCCATTGATCATCCGTCGAATACCGTGAAAAACCCCCGCCGATATGGTCGCAGATTCCCCCTTTGGCCATAGCCTCCAGCGTCATTTCAACCATTCTTATCGCCGCAGCATTATTTTCTGATCTGCCATAACACATTAAAAACAAAAGATTATGGGCCGCCGGAAATTTTGGCGCTGTGCCAAAACCTCCCCACTTCCAGTCAAACTGCCGCAAATACATTGTGCATGCCCGGGCCAACAGAGTTTTATCCAATTTATCCGCTGAAACCGCCAAACTCTGATGTCTGCGCCGAACAGCGTCCGCCAGCATTTCTCCGTTGTTTTCCAGATCCTTCCTCTGATTTTTCCACAATAAGGCTGCCTCTCTGAGAATCTCCATCAATCCCGGCCGGCCGTAACGGCTATTTTTAGGGAAATAGGTCCCCACAAAAAAGGGCTTCTGTTCCGGTGTCATGATCACTGTCAGCGGCCATCCGCCGGACCCTGTAACCGTCTGGCACACAGTCATATAAACGGCATCGATATCCGGCCGTTCTTCCTTGTCCACTTTAATGGATACAAATTCTTTATTGAGCAACGCCGCCACTTCTTCATTTTCAAAAGATTCATGGGCCATCACATGGCACCAATGACAAGTCGAATAACCAATACTTAAAAACACGGGTTTATTTTCATCAAAAGCTTTTCTGAAAGCTTCATCGCCCCATGGATACCAGTCCACCGGATTTTCCCCGTGCTGCAAAAGATAGGGGGATTTTTCATTTTTCAATCGATTTGACATAAAACGCCTCCTCATTTAATCAGAAAAGCGATACCCATTTACAGTATCGCTCCCTTTATATATGCCCAATTTTATTCTTCCACATTCTCAAAAATTTCTGCCAGCGTCATGCTGATATTCGGAAAATCCTTTAAAGTGATGATCGTATCCGCATTATAATGTTCGTCCTCTTTATCATCCTGCAAAATATAACTGTAAGTCAATTCATATCTGCCATCCTTCAGATAATAAATCTCAATCGAACCGCTGGGAATGACAAGCCAGTATTCTTCAACGCCGGCCTTTTCATAAATATCCTTTTTAAGCGTTCGATCCTTTAAAGCCGTTGACGGACTCAGCGTCTCAACAATAAACTTCGGCGTTCCGCTATAACTGCCGCCCTTTAAATGTTTTCTGTCACAGAGTATCATAATATCGGGAATCACATAATCATCATTTTCCTCCGGATGATATTTATAATCCAGATTTTCCATAAACACAAGGCACAGACTGTCTTTTAATTTGTTTTTTATTGCATTATATATGTTTCCATCAACAATCCCGTGCCTGTAATTCGGCGATGGCGACATATCATATATGATACCATTGATCTTTTCCTCTTTTGCATATTCATTTTTTAACAATGCCATAATGTCACGCCCCTTTTCTTATTATTATAAAGGATTTTTTCTTCTTCTGCAACAAAATAAGGACAGCCGGTGCTGTCCCTGTTTTGTCCGATGCAGAATTTGTCCTGCTGCATTTGAGTGGAGCTGCGGGGAGTCGAACCCCGGTCCGAAGGCACATCCATTCAGGCATCTCCCATCACAGTCATTCTATGGACATTCCCTCCGTCGAACGCCGAATGACAGGCTTCCGACTTCAGTAGCTTCATAAATCTTCCACTGCCTCAAAGCTTTGGCAATGGAGGGCCTCACAAGTTCGATGCCAGATTCTCAGACAGTGAGCGATCCGAGGCTGACAAGCTGCAACTAGGCAGCTAAAGCGTAATCTTCGTTAGCTTTTATATTTAATTTCCAGGTTATTACGCAGTCCCGGAGTCTGCGGATGGCTTCCCAAACTTCCACACCCCCGTCGAAACCAGTACAACCCCTTATAAAGTTGGCGGTTAAGACTAACGATGTCTCTTTATCATACTCAAAAACCACGAAAATGTCAATAGAGATTTTTTACCTTAAAATCCCTCTCGGCCTCTCTTCTCTGGTCCTTTTTTGCAATGCTGTCCCGCTTATCATAGAGCTTTTTGCCCCGGGCCAGCCCAATCTCGACTTTCACCAGGCTGTCCTTAAAATAAACCTTCAGCGGCACGATCGTATAGCCCTTCTGGGCCGCCTGCCCGAGTATCTTCCGTATTTCATACTTATGAAGCAGAAGCTTTCTCACACGGAGCGGGTCTTTATTGAATATATTGCCCTTTTCATAGGGACTGATATTCATCTGATAAATAAAAAGTTCTTCCCCCTCCGGACGGACAAAGGCCTCTTTGACGCTGCATCTGCCCATTCGAAGTGATTTCACCTCTGTCCCGTGCAGAGAGATTCCGGCTTCATAGGTATCCTCGATAAAATAATCATAATATGCTTTTTTATTATTGGCAATTAATTTAATTCCTGATCTGCCCATATGCTACCTCATTTCCGCACCTTACGCGCATTATCTATTGTACATCATCTGCCAGAAGAAAATCAACGGTTCGGGTTACTTTATCGGCATTTGCAATGCAAATTTTTATTTTTTGTCCGAGCCGGAAGGTCTGATGGCTCATTTCACCCAAAAGTTCATATTTATTTTCATCAAAAATATAATAATCATCCAAATCCTGCAGACGGATCATCCCTTCACAGGTGTTCGGCAGTTCCACATACATTCCCCAATTGGTGATCCCCGAAATAACGCCCTCATGAATTTCTCCCAGATGTCTGGACATATACTCCACCTTTTTGAGTTTATCCACTTCCCTCTCGGCTTCGTCCGCCCGCCGCTCCGTTGTGCTTGTATCCGCGGCCACCGCCGGAAGTAATCTGCGATAATGCTCCAACCGCCTTTCATTTAAACGGCCATCCAGTTGTTCTTTAATGATCCGATGAATCTGCAGATCGGGATAGCGGCGGATCGGCGATGTAAAATGGGTATAAAATTTTACGGCAAGTCCAAAATGGCCGGTATTTTCCGTCGTATATTTTGCCCGCATCATGGAGCGCAGCACCAGCCGACTGATCATGGCTTCCTCCGGTGTATCCTGAATCTTTCCCAGGAGTTTCTGAAACTCCTTCGGATGGACTTCACCGGATCTGATCTTCAGATAATATCCAAAATTTTTAAGAAAGACCGTCAGTTTTCGTATTCTCTCCGCATCCGGCGTTTCATGGGTACGATACAGGAATGGAATCTCCTGCCAGAAAAAGTCCTCGGCGATGGTTTCATTGGCCGCCAGCATAAAATCCTCAATAATCTTTGTCGCCGAATTTCTCTCATAAGGTTTGACATCCACAGCCCGTCCCCGCTTATCCAGAATAATTTTGGATTCGGGAAAATCAAAATCAATACCGCCCCGTATCCGGCGTTTTTCCCGAAGCTTTCCCGCCGCCTCAGCCATCGTCTCAAACATTGGCACGACTTCCTCATATTCCCGGATAACGCTTTCATTTCTGTCCTCTATAATCTGTTTGACGGCCGTATAGGTCATTCGATGATCCACATTGATGACCGTCTTTGCAATCTCATGATTTATAATATTTCCTTTTTCATCCAACTCCATAATACAGCTCAAGGCCAAACGATCCACACCGGCATTTAAAGAGCAGATACCGTTTGAAAGCTTATGGGGCAGCATCGGAATGACCCTGTCCGTCAAATAAACGCTGGTTCCCCGCTTTAGGGCCTCTCTATCCAAAGGAGAGCCTTCCTTCACATAGTGGCTCACATCGGCGATGTGAACGCCAAGAACATAATGGCCGTCGGCTTTCTTCCTTATGGTAATCGCATCGTCTAAATCCTTTGCCTCTTCTCCGTCAATGGTGACCGTCTGCCAATCCCGTATATCCATGCGGCCCTCATATTCCTCCGGCAGAACCTGCTCGGGAACATTCTCAACCTGGGCCATCACTTCCTCCGGAAACTGTTCCGGCAGATGATATGCCCGGACAATGGAAAGTATATCCACTCCCGGATCGTTCACATGGCCGAGAATCTCAACAATCTCCCCTTCTGGATTTTTATTCTTCTTTCCAAAACCGGTCAGCCGGGCGACCACCTTATGGCCGTTCACCGCACCCATTGTATGATTCTTATCGATAAAAATATCTTTGGCAATTTTTTGATTGTCCGGCACAACAAAGCCGTAATTTTTACTTTTCTGAAAGATGCCGACCACCATCTCATTGGCACGATTTAAAACCTTAACGACCACCGCTTCACTTCGCCGTCCCCGCTCCTCATCGGCAATCTTTTTTATGACGACCTCATCGCCATGCAAAGCATCCAGAGTATTTTCTTCCGACACATAAAAATCACCGTCCATACCTTCCACGTGGACAAATCCAAACCCCTTCGTGTTGCCGATAAATGTCCCGGTTAAAAGCTCCGGATCCGCTGCCTTATAGCGTCCTTTTGTGTCGATATCGATCTCCCTCTCCGAAATCAATTGATCCAGGACAAGCTTTAATTCCTCCCGTTCCCGGCGCGGCACTCCCAAAATGCTGCACATTTCTTTTAATTTCATCGGATGATAATTGGGATCCTTCATAAAATCCAGAATAATTCTTTTTCGTGCTTCATATATTTCTGTGTGCACGGGCACACCTCCTCTCAAAAAAATAACACTCTTCCTTTAGAAATCTTCCTTTAGAAAGAGTGTTATCCTTAAATATCAATTCTATTCTACCAATTCATATTCAAAACGACGGTTATAATAAAGAATACAGCAGTCAGAATGGTTGTCCACTTTACAAGCTTTCCTTCCATAGAACGTCCCTTATTCTTTCCCCAATAGCTGTCCGCCATACCACCGACAGTCCCTGTCAGCCCGCTGGATTTGCTTTCCTGGAGCATAACCAATATAACTAACGCAATACAAATCGCAATGAAAACGACTGTTACGATTGTTCTCAGCATCGCCTCGATACACCTCCTAAATCACTCATAACAGTTTATCATGTTTTTGACAAATAGTAAAGAACTATTTTTGAGACTATTTGATCAAAAGTGATTTTCCGGTCATTTCCTTCGGCTGCTCCATACCCATTAAGTCAATCAATGTCGGAACAATATCTGCAAGGCAGCCGCCGTCACGGAGTTTATAGGACGGATCCGCATTGACAAGAATAAAAGGCACCGGATTGGTTGTATGCGCCGTAAACGGTTCGCCCGTCTCCTCATCGATCAACTGCTCACAGTTTCCATGGTCCGCACAGATAAACATAACGCCGTCCTCTTCTTTAAGGGCTTCCACAGCCCGGCCGACACAGGCATCCACCGCTTCCACCGCTTTAATCGCAGCGCTCTCCACGCCCGTATGTCCGACCATATCCGGGTTGGCAAAGTTAATGATAATGACATCGTATTTGCCTGAATGAATCGCTTCCACAAGACGGTCGCATACTTCGTAAGCGCTCATTTCCGGCTGCAGATCATAGGTCGCCACCTTCGGAGAATTGACGAGTATCCGATCCTCCCCCGGATTTGGCGCTTCCACGCCGCCGTTAAAGAAAAATGTCACATGGGCATATTTTTCTGTCTCGGCGATCCGGGCCTGAGTCTTTCCATGTTCCGCCAGATATTCGCCAAAGGTTTCATTAATTGAAACCTTATGGAAGGCAATCAATTTATTCGGAATCGTCACATCATACTCCGTAAAACATACATAAACAATATCTGCACGATCACCCCGGTCAAAACCGGTGAAATCATCTGCGCAGAAAGCACGGGTCAGCTCTCTCGCCCTGTCCGGACGGAAATTAAAGAAAATAATCGAATCTTTATCCTTCACCGAAGCTGTCGGCGCACCATCTTTGACAATCACTGTCGGGAGCATAAATTCATCGGTCACTTCATTTTCATAGGAAGCCGCCACAGCCTGTACCGCGTCCTCCGCCGTCTCTCCAATGCCATAGCGGATCGCATTATAGGCTTTCTGCACCCGTTCCCAGCGATTATCCCTGTCCATCGCATAATAACGGCCGGAAACTGACGCGATTTCTCCCACGCCGATCTCCTTCATCTTTTCCGCCAGCTCGGCAACGTAATCTTTGCCTGAAGCCGGAGGGGTATCACGTCCATCGAGGAAACAATGCACATAAACTTTTTTGAGACCTTCCCGTTTGGCAAGCTCCAACAGCCCATACAAATGAGTGTTATGGCTGTGAACGCCGCCGTCGGACAAAAGGCCATATAAATGAAGCGCCGAATCATTTTCCTTACAATTTTTAACTGCAGCCAGCAAAGCCTCATTTTTAAAGAAATCCCCATCCTGAATCTCTTTGGTGATCCGGGTCAGCTCCTGATAAACGATCCGGCCTGCACCGATATTTAAATGGCCGACCTCCGAATTACCCATCTGGCCCTCCGGCAGACCTACAGCCATACCGCTGGCATATCCTTTAACAAAGGGATAATCTCTTTTAAGGCCGTCAAGCACCGGGCTGTTTGCCTCTGCCGCCGCATTTCCCTCGGTTGTATCTCTGAGACCATAGCCGTCGAGAATCATTAATACTGTTGGTTTTTTGCTCATATTCTTCACCTGTTTTCTTTTTAATTTCTATTATATAGAGTTTCAAATATTCTATTCAGCACCCTTATATTACCAAAGGCCTTGCAAAAATACAAGGCCTTTATGATTTATTTCATCTTCATTACTCTCATTGAATTTAAAATAGCGATCACCGCAACACCCACATCGGCAAATACGGCCGCCCACATATTGGCAATCCCCAGAGCGCCCAAAACAAGTATGATTGCTTTCACTGCCAGGGCAAATACAATATTTTGCGTGACAATTCTCAGTGTATAACGGGCGATTCGGATCACCGATGCGATCTTCATCGGATCGTCATCCATAAGAACGATATCCGCCGCCTCAATGGCCGCATCCGAGCCCATACTTCCCATGGCAATACCGATATCCGCCCTGGACAAAACCGGCGCGTCATTAATCCCATCGCCGACAAAAGCCAGTTTTTCCTTATCTGAAAGCTCCCCTAAAAGTTCTTCCACTTTTGATACCTTATCCGCAGGGAGCAGATCGGCGTAAACCATATCGATGCCAAGCTCTTTTGCCACCGCCCGGCCGACCTCCGCCTTATCGCCGGTCAGCATCACTGTCCTGCGGACGCCGCCGGCCTTCAACGCTTTGAGAGCTTCTTTTGCCTCCGGCTTGATTCGGTCCGCGATAACAATCGAACCGATATACTGTCCTTCCACAGCCACATAAATGACCGTGCCGATATCCGAATTCGCATCATAAATAATATTTTCAGCCCTCATTAATTTGGCATTTCCGGCCAAAACAACTTTTCCGTCAATTCTGGCCCGGATGCCGTGTCCGGCAATTTCTTCCGCATCGGCAACCCGTTCCATAGATACGGGCTTTGTACACGCTTCCTTTACCGCATTGGCAATCGGATGTTCCGAATAACTTTCGGCCAAAGCCGCTGTTTCCAGCAATTCTTCCTCCGCAACGCCCTTCGGATAAATCCCTGTCACCGTAAACTCACCCTTTGTCAGAGTTCCGGTTTTATCAAAAACGATCGTCTCCATTTTTGCCAGCGCTTCCAGATAATTGCTGCCCTTAACAAGAACACCGACCCTTGATGCGGCGCCGATCCCGCCGAAAAATCCAAGCGGAACGGAAATGACAAGGGCACATGGACAGGAAATAACAAGAAAACTGCAGGCCCGCTCTATCCAGTCCGCCCATCCGCCGCCAAGCACCAGCGGAGGTATGACAGCCAGAATAACTGCTGCAATAACCACGATCGGCGTATAATACCGGGCAAATTTTGTAATAAAATTCTCAACCTTTGCCTTTTTGCTGCTGGCATTTTCCACCAGTTCAAGAATCTTTGCTACCGTGGAATCATCAAATTCCTTTGCGACCCGCACTCTCAAAAGTCCGCTGCCGTTCACGCAGCCGCTGATGATTTCTGAGCCCTCGGATACCTGCCGCGGAACCGATTCCCCGGTCAGCGCCGATGTATCAACAAAAGAACTTCCATAGGTTACAATACCGTCCAGCGGGATACGTTCTCCCGGTTTGACAACAATGATATCGCCCACTTCCACATCATCCGGATCCACCTCTTTCAGCACGCCGTCTTCTTCAATATTCGCATATTCGGGACAGATATCCATCAATTCGGTGATCGACTGTCTGGAACGGTTGACCGCATAATTCTGGAACAGCTCGCCCACCTGGTAAAAAAGCATAACAGCGACAGCCTCTTCATACTCTTTTACCCCAAATGCGCCAAAGGTCGCCACACACATAAGAAAGTTTTCATCAAACACCTGCCCGTGGGAAATATTGCGCACCGCTTTATAAACAATATCCCATCCCACGATCACATATGCGATGAGGTACAAAAGGAAGCTCACCGGCAGTTCAGACTGAAAAGTAAGCTTCCCCATATGTTCAGCAACGAAAAGCGGCACAAAAAGTACGGCGGCCACAATAATCCGGACCAGCATCGTTTTTTGTTTTTTCGTCATATTCTGCCTCCACTATAAAACGATCTGGCAGTCCGGCTCAACCTTGCTGCACACCTTAACTACCTCTTTCATGATCCGCTCAAACTCCTGCTCTTCCGCCACAATGGTCATTTTCTGAGTCATAAAGCTTACATTGGCATCTTCCACGCCGTCTATCTTTTTGATGGCATTTTCCATCTTTGCTGCACAGTTGGCACAATCCAGATCAATCAATTTAAATTTCTTTTTCATAATATATCTCTCCTTTAAAAATAAATTCATATGATTAATTGTTCATATATTTATATTATATGCCCTGTGCGCAAATAGTCAATACCTTTTTCTGTTTTTTATAAATTTTTTTCATCAGATCATTCGATTTTAAGCATCCGATAACCAATCCCCACATGGGTCTGAATGTACTGGGGCGAGCCCGGATTTTTCTCCAGCTTTTTCCGCAGCGTCGCCATAAATACTCTGAGTGAACCGACATCATTCTCCCAACTGCTCCCCCATACATTCTGAGTGATAAATTTATGGGTCAACACCTTTCCCGTATTCTGAGCCAGCAGGCAGAGAAGCTTATATTCAATTGGCGTCAAATGCAATTCCTCATCATTTAAATAGGCGCAGCCTGTGGCATATTCAATCCGCAAATCCCCGTTCTCAAATACGGCCTTTGACGAGCCGCTCCCCTGCATCAGCGCCAACCGTCTCTGAGTCACACGAAGTCTCGCCAGAAGTTCATCCACAGAAAAGGGCTTTGTCAGATAATCATCCGCGCCGGAATCCAGTGCATCAATTTTATCGCTGTCTTCACTTCTGGCGCTGATGACAATGATCGGCACATTAGACCAGCCGCGTATACGCCGTATAACCTCGACGCCGTCTATATCCGGCAGTCCCAGATCCAGCAATATAACATCCGGATTATGCGAAGCGGTCTCCATGACTGCGTCATTTCCATTGACCGCCGTCATAAAAGAATAACCATGCGCTTTTAGAGTTGTTGTGATCAATTTCCGTACGGGCGCATCATCCTCCACAACTAATATCTGAAACTTATTCATGCAACGTTACCTCCTCCAGCGGAAGCGTAAAGCGAAATACCGTCCCCTTCGGATGATTATCCGTCACGCAGATCGTGCCTCCATGGGCCTCAATAATGGCCTTACAGAGATACAGTCCCAGGCCGAGACTTCGCCGGTTATCCGCAATTTTATTTGTACCGCAGTAAAATTTTTCAAAAACTTTTTCCTTTTCCCCATCCGGTATGCCTTCACCGTTGTCCCCGACAGCAATTTCGGCCATATCGCCGTCCCTCTTTATTGTAATAAGAATATCCGAATCCGGGGCCGTATATTTAATAGCGTTGTCCACAATATTCACGATCACCTGAACAATCAGCTTTGCGTCGGCCCGAACCAGCAGCAGATCATCCTCGCCGGCAACCGAGATCCGATGTTTTCCAGCCTTACGTCCAATATATTTTAATGCGGCGTCCACCATATCACTCAAAAGTTCCATCGAGGTATTCAGCGTCATCCGTCCCTCCTCAATCCGGGTCGCATAGAGCAGATTTTCCACCAAATCGATGAGCCACATAGAATCGTCATAAATATCCCCATAAATCTGTTTCTTTGTCTCATCATCAAAGTAATCCGCATTACTCAGCAGGTTGCTGGCATTGCCTGAAATCGTCGTCAAAGGCGTCCGCAGATCATGGGAAATCGTCCGCAGCAGATTTGCCCGAAGCTGCTCACTTTCAGCCAATATGGCCGCGGCCTCCTTCTCGCGGGCATTCTTTTCATTTTCCAGCGCCAGAGCACATTCGCCGAGGATCGACAACAAAATCCCGTGCTCCGAAGCATCCAAAGGGTTGTTTTCCGCCTCAATTCCCATAACGCCGTAGACTCTTTCATTGACTCTCAAAGCCAGGTACATATATCTGGCATCTGACAGCGTATCTGTTGTGGCCCCCGCCGCATGATTATTTTTTAATACCCACTCTGCCGTCGACCATTCCTCTCCCACAGAACAGGCCGTCTCAGAAACCCCTTTAGGAGAAAAGAAAACCGGTTCAGACAGTTTCCCGTCTTCACCGTCAAAAACAACAATATTTCTTCCAAGTAATTTGACGACCTGCTCCGCCGCCGCATTTAAGATTTCTTCTTTATTACCGGCCTTCGCCAGCAGCTGATCCGTATCAAACAGGATTTTTGTCCGATGGGCGATTTTCGCCGACTGGCCCGCCTGCTCCTTATATCGAATGGCGAAAGTGCCCGTAATATAAGCCGTCAAAAACATGACAATAAAAGTCACCGGATATCCGGTCGCATAGGCCATCAAGGAAAACCTCGGATGAGTGAATAAAAAATTAAATATAAAAACGCTGGCGATCGATGAGACAAGGCTGTATATCTGATGGGTAACCACCGCCGAGGTCAAAAGAACGCCGAGAATATATACCATAATGATATTTGCTTCCGTAAATCCAAACTGATAAAAGCACTGGCTTAACAGGGTCGCGCCAAACAGGATTCCCGCACTGGCCGCAATGTTTTTTATAATCTTACCTTTTTCATATTTTTTTGCCCGCACCGGCTGATATGCCCTGTCCGAATTGCCATCGGGAATAATATGAATATCCATCTCCGGCGCATAGGAAATCAACTGCTCCGTTAAGGTTGTTTTGCCAAATAAATGCTTCCGGGTGACAATACTCCGCCCGAGAACAATTTTGGTAACCCCGGAAAGCCGGGCAAACTCCGCAATCTGATAGGGAATATCCTCGCCATAGACAGTTTCGATCTGCGCGCCGAGCTGTTCGGCCAGAGCCCGGTTTTCTATCAGCCGCTGTCTGTTTTCCGGGGTGGCTGCTCCAAAATCCGGCGTTTCTACAAACAGGGCTGTAAACTGACTGTTAAAGGCCGATGCCATACGCGCCGCAGTGCGTATAATCTTTGCATTTGAGGGGGCTGAAGAAAGACAGACAAGTATATGCTCTCCGACATGAAAAGTATCCTCCTTCCGCTGCCGCAGGAAAAGATGCTTCATGCGGTCAGCGCACCGCCGCAGTGCGGCCTCCCGCAGCGCTGTAAGCTGTTCCACCGTAAACAGCCTGACTGTTTCTCCGGATTTTTCCAATCTTTCAAGCAATTCCGGAGGCTCAATATCGATCAGTTCAACCTGGTCTGCCTGATCAAAAATCTCATCCGGGATTCGCTCCCAATCATCTATGCCGGTAATGGCGGACACCGCGTCATAGAGGCCTTCAATATTCCCCACATTTGCCGTCGTATATACGTTAATTCCCGATTTTAATAATTCCTCGATATCCTGATATCTCCTGCGGTGACGGCTGCCCGGTTCATTCTTATGGGCCATTTCATCCAGCAAAACCAAATCCGGATGACACTCTAATACCTGCTCAAGATTCATTTCCTTCCGCCCGTTGAGAACAAGAACATCTCTTCCGTCCCTTCTCTCCTGCAGACCGGCTTTGAGCATGGCCGTCCGTTTCCCCGCGCCTTCGGCATAACTGAAAAATATTTTCAAACGGCCCTTCTGTGTCTGCGCCATTATCCTCACCTCCTGTACTCATAATGGATTCTACCACAGAAATAACTTTTTCGCTACCTCGGCAAATGATAGTGGCCTTCCACTTCTTCATCGACTTCTGCCTTTTCCTCCTTCCGGATAAATACATCCAGCTTCTTCATAAGGAAAAATACCAAAATAAAAATAATAATAACCGTACAAATTAAAAGAATTTCTTTCATCTGGAACACCTCTTTCTAAATGGCATCCTGCTTTAAATGTGAAAACATTTTTGAACTGCTTTTTGTTTTCCCAAAACCAGTATGGATTTATCTTTGCTCAGAACCGTATCCGGATTAATGTCCATGCTCAACTCGCCCTTTTCCCGAAGTCCAAGAATATTGATTCCATATTTCTTACGAATATCCAATTGAAGAATCGTCTTTCCATTCCAATTATCAGGAATCGTCAGCTCAAAAATAGAATAATCCGCATCCAGCTCAATATAATCGAGAATATGCTCGGAGGTACACCGGGTGGCCGTCCAGGCCGCAAGCTGCTTTTCGGGATACACCACTTCGTCTGCACCATTTCTCAAAAGAAACTTTTCCTGCACACCCCGGGAAGCTCTGGCAATGACCTTTTTCGCCCCGAGTTCCTTTAAAAGAGACGCCGTTTCCAGGGAACTCTGAAAATCATCGCCAATGGCTACAATGCAGACGTCATAATTGCCAATACCCAGTGAGGAAAGGAATTCTTCATTCGTGCTGTCTCCAATCTGAGCATTTGTCACAAAAGACAGTACGGAATTCACCCGCTCTTCATTACTGTCTACAGCCATCACCTGAAAATTCAAATCATTTAATTTCATGGCAATATGCCGTCCAAATCGTCCAAGGCCGATTAATAATATTGTTTTCATCTTTCTCTCTCCTTATCCAACCGTTAATTTTTCCTGGGGCAGCCGCGCCGTATTGCCTTTTCTTTTTCCTGAAGACGCGGCAAAGATCAACGTCAAACCGCCGACACGTCCAATATACATTAGCAAAACTAAAATGGCCCGGGATGGTAAGCTAAGCTCCGGCGTAATTCCCAGAGTCAATCCGACCGTTGCCACCGCCGATGCCGTTTCATACAGACAGTCCAATATTGGAAGTCCCTCAATACGGCTGATCAACAGCCCGCCGCCTAAAAACATCGTCATATACATGATCAAAACCGCAACCGCATTCCGAACCGTATCATCATCGATCCTTCGTCCAAAAAAATGAGTATGCTCCCTGTATCTGAACACAGAAACCGCCGTAGAGAATAAGACGGCGAGAGTCGTCGTTTTCATACCGCCGGCAGTCGACCCGGGAGATCCGCCCACCAGCATCAGAAGGATCATGATCACAATACCCGTTTCACTGATATCCCGCAAATCGACCGTATTAAATCCGGCGGTCCTCGGCGTCGCCGACTGGAACAGAGCGCTTAGAACCCGTTCACTTAAGGGGCCGTCAGAAAATTCAAAGGCCAGAAAATATAAAGCCGGAAACAGAAGCAGACAAAAGGTCGTCATAAGAATGACTTTGCTCTGCATCCGGTACTTATGAATATGTAATCCCTTTGTTTTCACATCATCCCAGGTAATGAACCCGATGCCGCCGATAACGATCAATGCTGTAATCACCAGATTTATAACAGGATCAGCCGCAAAATATGTCAATGAAGAATAGGGCGTTTTGCACCCCATCAGATCAAAGCCTGCGTTGCAGAAAGCAGATATGGAATGAAAAACCGCATACCATAAACCCTTACCGATGCCGAATTCCCGATAAAAAACAGGAAACATAAAAACAGCGCCGAGAAGTTCAAAGCAGATCGTCATTTTAATGATAAACCCGGTCAGCCTTACGATACCGCCGACCTGATGGGCTGATATGGCTTCCTGCATCGTGCTGCGCTGTTTCAGACTGATCTTCTTTCCCGATGCAATAAAAATTGCCGCGGCAACGGTGATAACCCCCATACCGCCAATCTGTATCAGCATGAGGATCACAGCCTGGCCAAAACCTGTCCAATAGGTTGCCGTATCCTGAACGACAAGCCCGGTCACGCATACGGCCGAAGTTGATGTGAAAAGAGCATCTGTAAAAGCTGCACCCTGTCCGTTTTGCGTGGAAAAGGGCAGCATAAGAAGCAGACTTCCAAACAAAATGACTCCGGCAAAACCCAAAATAATAATCTGCGCCGAGGACAATCGCTTTACAATTTTTCCCATAGGAATGCCTCCATCCAAGATTCCTTTTGATTTTCTTGTTTATGATTATGGCATACCGGGCATAAAATGTGCATTAATGTAATAGCTCTTACATTAAGATTGTGTTAAGAATCGAACGCATTAAAAAAAGGGGCTGTAAAAAAAGTCCCATAAATGAAAAATCGCTGAGGTCGTGAGACTTCAGCGATTTTTTGGTATAATTAATTTATGCTACTAAATAATAATACCAATGGTAATTATACTACT
>NZ_DBGCTU010000047.1:0-1155 GCF_048388605.1 Frisingicoccus sp.
TATCCGGAAACGGATTTTGTCTATCCGATGCATCTGAATCCGAACGTGCGCAAACCGATTCATGAAGTTTTCGGAAATTCGGATTTGCAGAATATGTTTTTCATTGAACCGTTGGAATATCTGCCGTTTGTTTACCTGATGGAGAAATCGGCCCTTGTGCTTACCGATAGCGGTGGAATACAAGAAGAGGCTCCGGGATTAGGTAAACCGGTATTGGTTATGCGTGATACAACCGAGCGTCCTGAAGCTCTGGAAGCGGGAACAGTTAAATTGGTGGGAACGGATTACGATAAGATTGTACAGGAAGTTTCCGCTTTGCTGGATGATAGAGGGTATTATGACAAAATGAGTAAAGCAGTGAACCCTTATGGAGATGGTAAGGCTTGCGAAAGAATTGTTCATTTTGTAATGAGGTAAAGAGGTTGTACGAGTAACTTTATACATGAAAAGTCTGTTACCTCCTCCATATCAGAGAAAATAACAGACTTCAAACGATCAAACATCCGTCTCTTCATCTTCCCATTCCTCTTCCGGAAAATACTGGTCGATGATAACGAAAAACAGATGATATTTACATAAAATATGACGTATCCAGCGTTCGCTCACCAATAGCATCTCACTGATCCGGGAGATATCCCGGTCGGTAATGCCGGAGACATCCATGCTTTCGGCATGTTTTCGGTAAGCCTTCAACAGACAGTCATAGATGGCATATCCGGTCGCTTTGTTGCGGCGGATCATGTGTTGGTAATTTTCTTCGTAACTCATGCTGTGAATAATTTGTACAGACCGCCGATCAGTCCCGCCGCCATCAGGCTGTAACCGGCAATGTCTATGGGTTCGACACGTTGTTTGGTTCCCCAGTCGCTCTGGTGGAGAGCGAGAGTATCGCTCCGATAGCCGTCAGCGTCACTTCCGTCTGCTCCATCAGGAGAGACAGCAGGGTGATCGCCATCAGGAACAGGACGAGGATAGGGATGGGGACAAGGGCAGTCACCGGCTGCCGGCTTTTGCTTGCGGGGAAAGATGATCCGGGCAAGGCTAGTGAGAAAGGCAAGGATTGTTTCAAGGTACTTCATGTTAATTGAAAATTATGAATTGATAATTAGTCTTTCGATCGTCCGGCAGATCGACACCAGCATCCTTTGATAAGCA
>NZ_DBGCTU010000048.1:0-16468 GCF_048388605.1 Frisingicoccus sp.
AATACTCTGAGAAATAGAGATACCCTGAAGAATATGCAAGTGTTGTAATGCACGCATTTCTGCAGGGTATCTCTATTTCTCTTTTTAATGGGTAGAAATCGGCATTAGCCGATTTCCCCATATTTTTGTCTTTTTTTGTCAACAAATTGTGATTGTATCCTTCCCATATTCAGGTATAATAGAATTTAAGATAGCAAAGCATTTCGTAATTCTTGCTTAAAACTTTTCTTTTGGTATTTCACCGGGATATCCAATATTAAAAAAATATGTTATACTTAGAAAGGAGCACTCAGTTACTTGAAAACAGAAATTGCAAAAGATATTGAAACTGCCGGATGCCTTATCCGATATGATGTTCAATGCAAAAAAGTCCTTGGTCATAAAATCATACTTGCTTGGATTATGCGTGAAACAGTAAAAGAATTTGCCAATCAAACAATTGACGCTATTCAAAAATGCATTGAAAATGAACCGGAAATCAGCACAATTCATATTGACCCCGGACAAACAAATACAAATGATAGAATTGCAGAATTAGCTACCGAAGATAAAATTCAAAATGAAGGTTCCGTAACTTTTGATATTCGTTTTAATGCCTATGTACCCCAGGAAACTCAAAGTATTAAGCTTATCCTGAACATAGAAGGCCAAAAGGATTTTTATCCCGGCTATCCCATCGTCAGCAGGGGGATTTATTATGGCGGCCGTCTTCTCTCTTCCCAAAAGGGTATAGAATTTTCAAATTCAAACTACGATAATATAAAGAAGGTCTATTCCATCTGGATCTGTACAGAAGCTCCGCAATACATAGGAAATGCTATTTCTACATATGATATTCATAAAACCGATATCGTAGGTGCAATACCGGATATTCCCGAGCACTACGATAAACTGTGTGTCATCATCATATGCCTCAATGAGAAACAAAAAAGCGAACATCCCTTTCTCAATATGATGAATACGTTGCTATCACCAACGCTTCCCATTGAGAAAAAGAAGTACATTCTGCAAAACGAATACTGTATCCCCATGGACAATGGTTTAGAAGAGGAGTTGAGTTTAATGTGTAATATTTCAGAACATGTTTGGGAAATAGCATCCCGCGAAGGAAGGGAAGAAGGTTTTAAAGATGGTGCAAAAACCGTTATAAGTAATCTTTTAAAAAGCGGTCTGCTCTCAGAAGAACAAATTATCAGCGTTTCTGGAATCAGCATAGATGAGCTAAAAGAAATCCGCTTAAACATGCAAAATTAAACACTGAAAAGCCCATAAAATTAAAGGGATATCCTGAAAATATAATTCAGCGATATCCCCCTTTATTTTGCCTTTAGTAAACTAAATTTCTTCTAAAATTTTCTGTACCTCATCTAAGGTTATGCCCTGATTTTCAGCAATTTCCTTCTCGGACTCTCCGCGAAGCTTTCTTGTCAGGACAGCAACCTGCAGATTAAGAGCTTCCGCTCTAAGCTGTTCTTTTTCTGCCTTAAGGCGTTCCTTTTCTGCTCTAAGTCGTTCTTTTTCTGCACTTTTAAGTCCTTCAAGCCGCCCCTCTTCAAAACTGATCTCTTTTTCTGAAGCGATGTGAAATGCCTCATCATATTCTTCCAGACACATGTTTGTCACCTCCGCTTTATTAGCCCGCAAAATATCTGCCAGTATATCGTGTGCGATACAGTAATCCACGGCTTCTTCAATAGCTTCTCTTAATGGCCTGCTTTGAGTCGTGCGCTTCCGGACCTCTGCCACGAACAGAGAGTATTCATAGAGGAGCGGACACCGCTGCATGATTTTGGTGTTGCGGCCCTTATTGATATTAACCATGTGGGCGCTGAACTGGGCGCAGGACTTTTCGACGCCGTCTGCAGCCTCCATGCTGTCGGTTAGATATAAGATTTCTTCATCCGACATTTCTTTAAGGCCGTTATAGAAAACATAATACCTTGGCACAGGAAGGCGAAGCTGTTTGCTTCCGTAAAGGTCAAGCCGCTGCAATTCGATATATCGTTTAAAGGCGGCAGCCATATAGAGGAACCCCCGCAAGGGCATGTTGGGATTGTATGTACTCTGGTGCTCAAAGACGTTCATATTCCAGTCGATCAAAAAGGATAAATCATTTTTCATACCCATGTAGACAAAATTCTCCATAGTGTAGATTTCTAAATCATCTACATTTTCATAGTCGCTTTCGTTAACAGCATTATACAGTGCGAGGAGCGCTTCTTTGTCTTTAAAGATGAACCGGAAAAGCCGGTCTTTATGTTTCGCATTTACGCTGACATTCATTTGCATATCCATTCCATTTTCTCCTTATATTATAATTCAGGTTTCAATAGTTATGCAATGATTATAGAACAATCTTTTAAAAAAACCTGTCGAAACCTGGCAGAGAAAACGCATTTTTAATCGACAAATTGTAATGCTATAATACACTTTTTATTAAATCTGCCACAAAGCTGTCGGCCGGCGCCCGGCATATATTTTCCGGCGTATCCAGCTGGACAACCCTTCCGTCCTCCATCACCATCACCCGATCACCCAGTTTCATGGCCTCCCGGATATCATGTGTGATGAATACCACTGTCAATTTTAAGGATTTCTGAAGCTTCAGGATTTCATCCTGCATTGTCTGCCGGGTGATTTCATCCAAAGCGCCGAAGGGTTCATCCATAAGAAGAATTTTGGGGTCTGCAGCCAGAGCCCGGGCAATGCCAACCCGCTGCTGCTGACCCCCGGAAAGCTCCGCCGGATATTTTTCCAGTTTTTCTTCCTCCAGGCCGACCAGCTTCAAAAGCCGCAATGCCAGCTCCCGGTTTTCCTTCTTATCTTTTTTTCCGCTGATCACAGGGACATAGGTAATATTTTTTTCCACTGTCATATGGGGAAACAGCCCCCGATTTTGAATGACATAGCCAATCCGCCGCCGCAGGGAAATGATATCTGTTTCTGCTATATTTTTTCCCTCAACGCACACGGCCCCTTCATCCGGCATCAGAAGACCGTTCATCAGTTTCAGCATCGTTGTTTTTCCGCAGCCGGACCGCCCGATCACTGTAAGAAATTCCCCTTCTTTCACCGAAAGGCTAAAATCTCTCAGTATTTCCTGCCCGTCAAAGCTTTTTGTCACATGTTCCAGTGTAATAATATCCATCCGTCTACTCTCCGATTATTCTGCAATAATTCCTTTGGAAGTCAAAAATTCTTTTGCAACATCCGCCTCATTTTTCCCTTCCACTTCAACCTGATAATTCAGTCCGGCCATCTCTTTATCTGTTAAAATGCCGTCCATCTTCATAAGGGCATCCTCCAGTCCCGGATAATTTTCCAGAGAATCCTTTCGAACGATCGTTGAGCAGAAATAATTTACCTGTAAATTCCTGTCATCCTCCAAAACAACCACATCATCCCGGCTAAGCTGCGCATCCGTGGTAAACCCATTGGTCACATCAATCTCACCGTTTTCCATGGCATGATACTTCAAGCCGATATCGATATCTTTAACATCCTTGAAATTCAAACCATAGGTTTCGCACACCAGCTTAAATCCGTCCTCCCGCTCAATATAATCCGGGTTTCCGCCAAACACAAGCTGATCGGCAACCGCCGCCAGATCTGAAGTTGTCTTTAACGGAAATTCATCCGCCACTTCTTTTCGAACCGCAATCGCATAGGTATTATTAAATCCATAAAGACCAACCCAGGTCATATTAAAATTTTCTTCGTACTCTTCCTTCAGTTTTTCGAACATATCGTCATCGCTGACTTCGGAAGCCTCATGCTTCAAAACCATCACCCAGCCGCTGGAAGTATACTCCGGATAAAGGTCAAATTCTCCCTTTTCCATCGCCGGATGGATGTTGCTCGTACCTCCGCCGATACCCTTCGTAATCTCCACACTGTAATCTGTACTGTCCTCGATCACAAGCTTTAACATTTCTCCGAGAATATACTGTTCCGTCATCGGTTTTGTCGCAATTTTTATAGGATCCCCGGATGTTTTTTCCTGATCTGCTCCATTTTCCTCCATCGTCTCACTGCCGGCGCTTTCCGACACTTTTTTGCTTTCTGTCTTATCGCCGCATCCCGTAATGACCGCAGTCAACATCATCACCGCCGCAAGTCCTGCTGCTGTTTTTCTCAATTTCATTTTAAGATCTTCCCTTTCTTTTTATCTTTTTTTCTATCAATCCAATCAGTAGATCACTGACTAATGCCAACAAAGCTATTAGGAAGCTTCCTCCAAAGGTCAATGCCGTATTATAAAGCGTAATACCTCTGTAAATGGCCACGCCAAGACCTCCGGCGCCGATAAACGAAGCAATAGCCGCAACGGAAATCGTCATAACAACCATATTTCGAATTCCCGCTATGATCACTCCCAAAGCCAACGGCAATTTAATTTTCATCATAATCTGAAAATCCGTACTCCCCATACCCCTGGCTGCAGTAATAATATCTTCATCGACTCCCTTGATCCCCGCATAAGTATTTCGGACCATCGGCATAATTCCATAGATGGTCAAAGCCGCCACCGCCGTCTTATCCCCGATACCTATGAACGGTATAAGCATACCCAACAGAGATATGGAAGGTATTGTATAAAACACATTGGCAATACCCAAAATCACCGGAGATATCCGGTCATGCTCAGCGATCCACATTCCGATCAAAAGGCCGATAACACCGGCGAGAAGGATCGCAATGGCTGATATTGCGATATGCTGCAGAATTAATTCCCAAAACCATTCCTTCCTCTCCATGTACACCTGAATAACTTCCTTCAACAGTTCCAAAACATTTCCTCCTGTGTGCAAATTCTGTCCCATTCATCATTTTACCACAAGAAATGACGGCTGCACAGAAAAATTCTGTCTGCGCAGCCGCTTTTTATATTTAGTAGGCTTTCAGTTCCTTCCATAACAAATTATAAAATTCTTCAACTTCCGGGCCGAGATACTTATATACCTCGCACTTTTCCAGAGTACTTTCCTCAGGAAAAATCGTATAATCCTCTTTAGTTTCCTCATCCAGAGATTCATATAACACCCTGTTCGGAGTGCCGTAATACACGTAATCAAAATTAATCCCGGCAATATCTTCTCTGTTCATAAAATCAATGAACTTCTCCGCATTCTCCTGATGTTTACATGTATCCGGAATCATCCAGCAGTCAAACCATATATTGGAGCCTTCCTCCGGCACTACATAGTCCAGATTTTCATTGGACTCCATCGCCGCCGTAGCGTCCCCGGAATATATGACCGCCAAAGCCGCATCCCCGGCAATCATAGCATCTCTGGATTCATCAACCATATAAGCCATTACCAGCTCTTTCTGCTCCATCAGCAGCGACTGGGCCTCTAAAAGCTCCCCTTCATCCTCTGTATTTAAGGATTTACCTTTCCATTTTAAAGGAACCTCAAAGGCATCCCGCATACTGTTTTCCATAATGATCTGGTTCGCATATTTTTCATCCCAGAGAATATCCCAGCTGTCAACCTCCTCATCCACCATCTCAGTGTTATAAAGAATACCTACCGTTCCCCAAAAATATGGAACCGCATACTCATTTTTCGCATCAAAGGCCCGGCAAAATTCCAGATATGTCTCATCCAGATTGTCATAATACTCCATAGATGCCGTGTCGATTTTCTTTGCCTCGCCATTGCGGATCATTTTTTCAATCATATAATCTGAGGTACAGATCAAATCATAGGGAATATTGCCGGACTGATATTTGGTATACATATCTTCCGGCGTTACATACTGCTCATATTCCACGTGAATTCCCGTTTCCTTCTCAAACATCTCAATTGTTGTGAAGTCAATATAATCACCGTAATTAAAAACAACCAGCGTATTTCCCGAATCAGAGATATTCACATCCTCTGATCCCCCGCAGCCGCTCAGCAACAAAGCCGTCGCTGCCATAAAACATGCATATACTCTATACTTTTTCACCGCATTCTCCCTTCTATCCCCGTGTCTCCTGGACCTGTCTCGCCGATACCCGATTGGCGACCCAGAGAACAATAAGTATCAGCAGGAATAAAATTGTCGACAGCGCATACATTTGCGGATTAATACCACGGCGCACCTGCTGATAAATCATCGTGGATATCGTATTCATTCCGGCGCCTTTTGTAAAATAAGTAATGACAAAATCATCCAGAGAAATGGTAAACGCCAGCAAAAATCCCGAAAAAATTCCCGGCATAATGTCCGGCAGGACAACCTTGAAAAAAGCATATACCGGCGAAGCACCCAAATCCAGAGCCGCTTCATAAGTCGTCAGGCTTGTCTGCTGAAGCTTCGGCATAACATTCAAAATCACATAGGGAACACCCAATGTGATATGGGCGGCCAGCATGGAAAAATATCCAAGATTCCAAAAGCGGCCGAAAAGAAGCATGATCGCAATACCGGTGACCACATCCGCATTCAGCATCGGAATATTTGTAACCGTCATAATCGCCTGCTGCCTTTTCTGTCCCATCACAGTGATACCGATACTGGCCAGCGTTCCAAGGAGTACGGCGACAATTGCTGCCACCGTTGTCAGCATTAATGATGTTCGAACCGCCTCAATAACCATTTCATCCTGAAATAATTCCACATACCACTGAAAGGTAAATCCGCCCCATACCCGGCGGGATTTTGAGGCATTAAACGAGCAGACGATAAGGATGGCTATCGGTGCATATAATAAAAAGAGTACAAATCCCACATAGAACTTCTCAATATAACGCTTTACCATATCATCTGCCCCTCCCCTTCCGCATCATTTTTATTCATAATTGCCATACTGATAAAGATAAATATCATCAGCACGATCGAAAGTCCGGAGCCCAGATGCCAATTGTTAGTCAAAGAAAACTCCTGCTCAATGACATTTCCGATAAGCAATATCTTTGAACCGCCCAAAATGTCCGCAATCGCAAACTCTGATATACTCGGCACGAATACCATAATAATTCCGCTGATAACTCCCGGCATGGACAGCGGTAAAATAATCTTTCTGAAAATCAATTTATTCCCCGCTCCCAGATCCGCCGCCGCATGGATCAGATCCCTGTCAATCTTACACATGGCATTATAAATCGGCAGAATCATAAACGGCAGATAATCATAAGTCATTCCAATGAGAATCGCCGTCCGGGTATAGAGTAAATGCTGAGATGGGAGCCCGAAAAAATTCAGTATCCCATTCAAAATCCCCGTATTTGCCAAAATCATCTGCAAAGCCAGAACCCTCAGTAAAAAGTTGATCCACATAGGAAGAACAAACAGCATAATGATAATGCCCTTTTTACTTCCCTGATTTTTACTCAATATATAAGCCAGCGGATAAGCGATCACCAGGCTGATACAGGTACTTCCAAAAGCGATCAGCAGCGACTGTCCCAAAGCCTTATAATGAATCGGATTCCCGATGGCCAACAGATTTTCCAACGTAAATCCGCCGTCCGCAGAGGTAAATCCATAATAAATGATCATCAATAAAGGAAGTATAATAAATCCTACAGCCCATAACAGATAAGGCCCCGCCAAATATTTTCTTTTATTCATCCAGCGCCACAGCTTTCTCATCTTCGGATTCCGGTTTATTCATAATCTGAATATTAAACGGGTCTACACGAAGGCTCACCGGAGTGCCGACTGCATGCGCTACCGTACTCTGCACCAGCCACTCGAAACCATTTGCCATAACTTCCATTTCATAATGAACGCCTTTAAAAATAATGTGGCTTACCACACCGTCCATAAAGCCCTTGCCGGGATCATCCAGAATAATATCTTCCGGACGGATAACTACGTCCACCGGCTTATTATTGCCAAAGCCTTTATCCACACAGTCAATCTTCACGCCCAGAATTTCAACCAGCTCATCCCGCACCATAATGCCGTCGATGATATTGCTGTCACCGATAAAGTCGGCCACAAAGGCATTTTCCGGTTCATTATAAATATCCTCCGGCGTCCCCATCTGCTGAATATATCCCTGATTCATAACAACCACCGTATCCGACATGGTGAGGGCTTCCTCCTGATCGTGAGTGACATAGACAAAGGTAATTCCAAGCTCATTTTTCAGCCGGATCAATTCATACTGCATATCCTGCCGCAGCTTTAAATCCAAAGCCCCCAAAGGCTCATCCAAAAGAAGAACTTTTGGCTCATTAACAATGGCTCTCGCAATAGCGATTCGCTGCTGCTGCCCGCCGGACAGATAAGAGGGCATACGTTTTTCAAAGCCCTCCAGATTAACCAGCTTCAAAGCATATTTGATTTTATCTTTAATATAAGCGCTTGACTTATGACTGATCTTCAGGCCGAAAGCAATATTTTCCTCAATATTCATATGCGGAAACAGAGCATATTTCTGAAATACCGTATTCAAATTTCTCTTATTCGGAGGAACCTGAGTGATATCCTGTCCGTCAAAAATGACACTGCCCTTGTCCGGCGTCACAAAACCGCCTAAAATCCGCAATGTTGTTGTTTTTCCGCAACCCGAAGGCCCAAGTAATGTTAAAAATTCATTTTCCTTGATAGACAGGTTCAAATCATCCAGAACACAAGTATCATCAAAGGATTTGGTAATATTCACCAGGTCGATTAATGGCTTCTTACTCAACTTTTCTTCCTCCTAAGTATCAAATATTAAAAGCTGGGCGGGGAACTCACCCATAATACCGTTGCCCCATGCCGGGATTCCAGATAATGCTGTTTCTCCGGCAGAAAATAAAAAGATTCTCCGCTTTTTATCTTATAAACATTGTTTCCAATATGCAGACGAGCAGATCCCTTCAGTACGAACCCGAACTCCTCCCCCTCGTGGGGGTTATCGGGGTAAGTCGAACCGCCGGGCTCCAACGTCAAAAGAATCGGTTCCATCACATTTTTCTGCGCGTTGGGAATGATCCACTGAATTTTATTTTTCAACTCGCCATCAAGCTTTTCGAAATAGTCTCCCTTTGAGAATACTACCTGCTCTTCCGTCTCTTCATTAAAAAAATCTCCGATATTCGTCCCCAGACATTGAAGAATATCCATCAACGTGGCAATCGATGGCGACGTCAAATTTCTCTCTAACTGGGAAATAAAACCTTTCGTCAGCTCGGCCCGGTCCGCCAGCTCTTCCTGAGTAAGTCCCTTCATTACACGCAAATCCTTCAACTTTCGTCCAATATCCATGTTAGCCTCCTACCGCAAGTCCTTTTTTATACTTGTAGTTGTAAAAATAATCTTAAAGTTTAGTAAAACTAAACATCATTCAATGCCTATTATACAGAATGTCTATTGTTTGTCAATAAAAATTTATAAAATAAAAAGAGACAGGTCATTTCTGATCTGCCTCCATATCGTTTTATATCAATCTCTTTTTTTCTCTGAGTATTGATAAAATATCGTCCAAATTATCCTCCTTCAAAACATTCTCATAATTCTTATCAAATTCAACAAGAATATCTTTGTTATTAAGTTCCTCTTTTCTTATCTGATCATATGCAATTCCCTCCGCCGAATAATACTTCCTCAGAAACTCCCATGCCTCAGGTTTCACACCGTTATCTTTTCCATATAATCTCTCCACAGCAGAGCATATTTCTTCATAGGTGAATGGACTATCCTGTAATAATCCGATGATATCCGACTGGTCATTTTTATATGATCTGAATGACTTAAGTTTCATGGCAATCAGATACTTATCATCCACTATTCTGACATCTAAAACCTGGTTAAAAGTCCTATAGTATTTACTCACTGCCACTAATTGACCGGAATAAGATGATGATTGCTTAAAATCTGAATTAAGCCAGTCCGCTGACAAGCCAAGACGGTCCGCCGTTCGACGGACTGCATCTTTAATTGAAGAGCCATCCGATACAATAGCATCAATATCACTGGAAGATTCCCTGAAATCATGCTTTAAAACAATGGCAGCGCCGCCGACAACTACAATCTCATGTTTGGAATTCCGTCCAAACTCTCGTTTGAGCTCCTTGCTTAATTCCTTCAAATTATTATTCATATCCATTCGATTAAACATCTTAGCATACATTAAATATATCTCCTTCAATAATTCCATGCGCTAAAAACTCCGGAATACAATCAGAATAATCATACGCATCCTTCCCCAGCACCGCCGATATCAGCTTCCCGGAAAGAGGTACAATCATTGGTTCTATACGCGCTTTTCTCAATTCATCGTATTTTGTGCATAAAGGAACATGATTTATTCTTGAAAGATAATCAACCATTGATAATAAATACAGTGCCTGAATCCTATGATTTTCTGTCCAGTATCTTTCAATGATATCTGACTGCAAAACCTCCAGCAAAAAACCAATTTGAGATTTTGATTTAATCGAATGAGCTACTTCGCTTTTAAATATTTCAAAATCCTGAAGGGTATACTGGCGATTCATCTCATATAATCTATCCATGGATATGTTTAAATACTGTGCTATTTTATACAAAGTTTCACATGTACATTTTTCGATAGGAGTTCTATGATTTACAATATAATTCACCGTACTATATGCAATCCCCGTATTATCGCTGATTTCCTTTATGGAGATATGTTTTTCCTTTAAATATTTTTTAAGCATAATATCTCACTCCTTACGATAATTATATCGATATGTCGATATTCTGTCAAGTATAAAGAATTGTCATTTTATATTTCCCGTTCATCAACAATAAAGTATACCCATTCGGGATGCCCGAATGGGTATACCATACCGTGCGGAGCTTGACGGAGCACGCCCATGCGAAGCATCTGACATACGGGATGCCCGAATGGGTATAATTAAAACCAGTCGTTTTCAGGGTTTCATTGGATATGCATCGTTTACTCATTTCACACTTTCTTTCAGGTTAGTATTTGAAATTAATGTAAGTATCGCACTTAAATGTGCGTACTTGTTTTTTATCTCATTCTTGTTATGATTATAATATCAATAATATAGAAAAGGGGCAATGATCATGACGAAGAATTTTGGTGTAAAACCTTATTTATTCCCAATGCCGACCTATATGATCGGTACTTATAATGATGATGATACTGTTGATGTAATGATGATGGCATGGGGCGGAATCTGTGCAGCGGATATGGTAGCGCTGAATCTGGAAGCCGAACACAAAACCGTAGCTAATATTGAAACAAGAAAGGCCTTTACCCTCGCTGTGCCGGGAACAGATACTCTGAAAGAATCTGACTTCTTCGGAATCGCCACCTCTAATAAAATGGCGGACAAATTTGAACGCAGCGGACTTCACGCTGTGAAAAGCGAAAAAGTGGATGCACCAGTCATCACAGAATATCCTATCACGCTGGAATGTGAAGTTGTGGAAATGCAGTCGCAGCCTTATGGCCTTCGCGTTCTTGGCCGGATCATCAATGTGATCGCTGACGAAAAAATCCTGGACGAAGCCGGTAAAATCGATGCCGGAAAAATTCAGGCTTTTGCCTTTGACCAAATGCAGAACGGCTATTACGCCATTGGGGAAAAGGTCGGCCAGGCATGGCACAGCGGAACAGACTTTATGAAAAAGTAAATGCTTCAATAAACAAAGTACAAAAAATAAGCAAGCAAAATCAATTGTGTTTATTTGTTTAACCCAGATTTTGTTTGCTTATTTACATTTATTACTCAGTTTTTTATACAATAAGCAAATACATTTTATAATATATGATACATTTTCTTTGTTTACCACTTATGTCATCTGTTGTTTTAAAAAATTAATATTTCGTTTTTTTATGCATTAGAAAAGCAATAGCAATTAAGTTCTAATTGTTGAATAAAAAAACGTATGCTATACTTTGAAGTATGGAAAACCAGAGAGCCCGGCGGCTTACCCTCTTTTACCGGAGGGGCTAACCCTCCAGACAAAAGAAAGGAGGGCGTTGCCAATGTATGTTACATATTCTGATTTGGTTCAGATTGGAATATTCATTGTTGCCCTTGTTGGTCTGTGCTATCAGATATTCAGGGAAAAAAGAAAATAGCCGCCACTACTGCAATAGTGACGGCCAGACTGTAAAAAGTTTAGCTTAATTATTATTGGGGGTAGCCGCTTCTCTGGCTTTCCCTCTTTGTATCTTCAATATAGCACATCTCGAAATAAGACGCAAGAGATTTTATCTCTTATGTACTCATAACTTTTTCATGTATTTTGCTGGAACACTTTTTGTCAGCCAGACACTATTTACTGATTGATAGAACACATAGCCATCATTATACATTTCACTCGCATAAATTTCATAAACAACAGGTTTTCCATGTCTTGAGCCTACCATCTTTGCGGTTCCTTCATCACCAGAAAGATGAACATAAAGGCGACTTTTAGAAATAAGCCCCTGTTCATTAATTGAGCGAACATATTTCTCACCCGTTCCGTGGTATAAGATAATTGGTGGTTTCTTTTCTGGAAGTTCCACATCAACAGGAATGGAATGCCCCTGATTTGCTCTAATCAACGTTTTATCCTCATTAAAAGAATAACGTTGTTTGTTATCCGTTGTAACGATTTTTTCAAGTATAGCCATATCAATATACTGTGTTTTTGAAATACCATCAAGCAGATCACCAACGTTTGCCCAGCCATGCTCATCAAGAGAAATACCGATAGCTTCCGGTTTGTGTCGCAGAATCAAACTAATGAATCTGCTTGTTTTTATTAGGTCCAATATTATCACCTTCTTTTACTTAAAGCATTGATACAATGTTCACCCCAAAACGTTCTTAAACACTCTATAATTTTCCTTCTCCCACTCTGTATGAAATACGGCGTATTCGATCGTATCAAAAACATGCAGATAATCCTGTTGAACCTGTTTGAAAACATTTGCAACAATCTGAGGCGGATTACAAAAAGCGCCGCATCCGAATGCGCCTAAGATCAAAACCTCAGCCCCTTCATTGGCGGCAACGGCAAAAATCTTCTCAATCCTGCTATGAAGTAATTCAGCCAGCGAATGATCATCAATCGCTGCCGGTTTATTTCCTGCACCCGGATTCATAGAGTTGCCCGGATATCTTCTGAGATTCGGAGCTGCACAGGTAAGCACGGCCACCGAATACCAGTCCTTTTCAGGAAGCAATTCCGGAAATGAAATGTCCTCCTTAAATACCGTAACCTCCGGCGTATACAGGCAATCATCATTATATAAAGGATTATTCAATCTGCGGTGAGGGCCGTAGAATTTATCCATCATGTACGGAATATTAAGATTAAAATATAAAGTACTGCATCTGCAAAGCGCCTCTTCCTGCGCTGAACTGCCGTTTACGACACCGCCTCCCGGATTTGTCGCAGAAGCAAAGTTAAGAACACATACTTTTTTTCCTGCCCTGGCATATGGCGCTGCTGCCTCGAAGCTTCTTTTTCCGGATACAATGACATCCGCCGCAGCACTTCTTTGTACTTTATTATTTAAAACAACTTTTTCCAAATATAATGTCTGTTTATTATTTGATTCTCCAATACAGTCACGGAGCCGTTCAATTTTCTTGCAGAGATTGGCCGTATCCGCAAAAATCTCTGCATTTTTAGCTTTTCTATCCATTCTTATTCCTTCTTTCTTTTATTTACACATGTCTTCAATCCATTCTCTTCTCTGGATAACTGCAAGCCATTCTTCCGGAATATTCTCATATCCGTAGAAGAGGCCCGCAAGGCCGCCTGCGATCGCGGCGACGGTATCTGTATCATCCCCGAGATTCACGGCCTTCAGAAGACACTCTTTAAAAGTATCTGTCGTAATCAGGCACCATACTGCCGCTTCCAAAGAATCGACCACATAACCGCTGCCGCAAATATCATCTGCACTTACACATGCAAATTCATTTATATCAAA
This sequence comes from Frisingicoccus sp., assembly GCF_048388605.1. Lineage (GTDB taxonomy): Bacteria > Bacillota > Clostridia > Lachnospirales > Lachnospiraceae > Frisingicoccus. The sequence continues at coordinate 13,862 of NZ_DBGCTU010000048.1, forward strand.
AAGACTTACATAATGCATAAGTTCTGCGCTATTGCCTGAATTCTGACGATAAAACTTAAATCCATCATCCAGGCCTTTCTGCAGACACTCTTTTAATGGAATATCCGCTGTATTATAAATAATCGCCTTACCGATAGTAATCTCAATCACACAGGGATTTACCTCTATTCCAAAGGCAAGATCATGATTCACTTGACCTTTGATTACCAAAGCGACGAAGGCTGTACTACACCGGGCCAATATTTGAGGTATCACCGGACATTCCAGGGCCTCACTACAAGAGAACTGGCAGAAAAGGTAGGTGTTGTGCCCGCAACGCTGGTTCTGTATGAGAATGACCGGCACCCCATCAAGCACAGTACGGCGGTGGCACTTGCAAATGTGTTGGGGATTGACCGCAGCAGACTTCTGGATGAGTACACTGTCTTTGTAGATTATCCGTACTCCTCACTTTTGAAAAAGGTGCGGCGGGAGCTTTCCTTTACTCAAATGCAGATGGCTGAAGTTATCGGAATAGGACAAACGACTTATTCCGGTTGGGAAAGAGAAGTCCGTGTTCCGCGTCGTAAAGAGCACGAAAAAATCCTCGCCGCAATGAAAAAACTAAAGGTAGATGTTGATACATACCTCTGCCAACCAAATCCTCTCTGATTGAAAATCGCACATTTGCGGTGCGGCGTTCTTCCTATATATAATGAAAACGTAAAGGAGGAACGCCTTATGAAAAAAAGAAAATTTAAGATATACATCTCGCCCGCTGAGAACAGCATTGTGATCCAGAGCCTTAACCGCCTGCGCAATACCATGCTCCGGGAGAACCGGGACACCGGGTGTCTGGATGAACTTCTGCTCAAGGTGATGTGCACCCCGGTGAAGAAGGTGTAAAATTACATACCGTTGCTTTATGAGCCGCTTATTCTTTGTATAGAGTAAGCGGCTTTTTTCATGCCCATCTTTCGGATTCTACGCATACATAGCCGTTCATCTTGCCAATGGGCGGCTAAATCTATGAAGAAGGAGGACATGAAAATGCCGGAACAAAGAAGCCGCCCCAGGGATAGCCGCGTGATCGCGCTGGCTAACCAGAAAGGCGGCACAGGCAAAACCACCACGACGGTGAATCTGGGGATCGGCCTTGCACGGCTGGGGAAAAAGGTGCTGCTCATTGACGCAGACCCCCAGGGCGACCTTACCACCTGTCTGGGCTGGCAAGACCAGGACAGCTTGCAGACCACCCTTGCCACCGTCATGGAAAAGGTGATCCGCGACGAGCCTTTTACAACGGATGAGGGCATTTTGCACCACAGCGAGGGCGTAGACCTTATGCCTGCCAACATTGAACTATCGGCGCTGGAGGTCAGCCTGGTAAACGCCATGAGCCGGGAGTTTACCCTACGCACCTATGTCAACGAGGCAAAGAAAAATTATGACGTGGTACTCATTGACTGTATGCCTTCCCTGGGCATGATTACCATTAACGCCCTGGCTGCGGCAGACAGCGTGATCATCCCTGTCCAGGCCCATTATCTCCCGGCCAAGGGCATGACTCAGCTTATGAAAACCATAGGTAAGGTGAAACGGCAGATCAATCCGGCCCTGAAGGTGGACGGTGTTCTGCTCACCCTGGTGGACGGACGCACCAATCTGGCGCGCCAGACAGCGGATACCCTGCGGCAAAGCTATGGGAACGTATTGAAAATCTACCGTTCCGAGATTCCCGTAGCCATCAAAGCCGCAGAGATCAGCGCCGCAGGCAAGAGCATTTACACCTACGACAAAGGCAGCAAGGTGGCCCAGGCTTATGCGGAGTTTTCAAAGGAGGTGCTGGCAGATGGCGAAAAGCAACGCGCTAAACTTCAATCTTCCCTCAGTCGATGACCTGTTCAGCACCGAAGAAAGCCGTGCGGAGGACAGGCTGGAGCGGGTTGTCAATTTGAACCCCGCAGAAATCAGCGACTTTCCCAATCACCCTTTTAAGGTGCGGATGGACGCGGCCATGCAGGAAATGGCGGAGAGCGTGAAGCAGTACGGCGTACTGGTGCCCGCCCTGGTGCGGCCCAAGCGGTCAGGCGGCTATGAAATGGTGGCCGGACACCGCAGGAAAACAGCGGCGGATTTGGCGGGGCTTGCGGAAATCCCTTGCATTGTGCGAAATCTCACCGATGAGGAAGCGACCATTATCATGGTGGATTCCAACTTGCAAAGGGAGCAGATTTTGCCCTCGGAGAAGGCGTTTGCCTACAAAATGAAGCTGGACGCCATGAAAAGGCAAGCTGGGAGGCCATCTAAAGAAAATTCGCGCCCAGTGGGCGCAGATTTAATAGGTACTCGTTCAGACGAGTTGCTTGCCAAAGATGTACCGGATAGTGCAAGACAAATCCAGCGATATATCCGCCTTACCAACCTCGTCCCGGAAATTCTGGAGTTGGTAGACAATTCCGTGCTGAAAGACCCGGAAATGCTGCAAATCGCGCTGCGGCCTGCGGTGGAGCTTTCCTACCTGCGAAAAGAGGAACAAGCCGACCTGTTTTCCATCATGGACGAGATGGACTGTACCCCGTCACACGCCCAGGCCATCAAAATGCGTCAGATGTCCGAAGCCAAGAC
>NZ_DBGCTU010000049.1:0-6855 GCF_048388605.1 Frisingicoccus sp.
ATTTTTTTTTGCGGCTCAACGCATAAAAAAATGAAAAAACCTTCCCGCATTGTGGAAGGTTTTTGCTTTTCTAAAGAAGACAAATCGCCGGCATTCTTCTTAGGCAAATCTTATGGGAATTAGACTATATGTCGCTTTCCCTTTATCAAGACACTCAATATCAGTGACATCGCCCGTCGGCGAAGAAGTCTCGCCTATGGCATATGCAAAGTCGTATCCGCCGCGCTCATTTTTTACATAAAGCGACGCCATCTTTGCGTTTGCCGGGATAGATTTTTCAAAAGCTGCAGATCTGCTATATCTAACCGGATAGTTTACGTTCACGACCTTTCCGTCCAGATTATCCCGCTTTGCCAACATTTCAATGACAAATTCCGCAGCATGTTCCGACGCCTCCTCCACATTCTTTTGAAGCTCGCAAGAATCTATCACATGGCGCAAGCGGCACTGCTCGTAAAAACGTTTTTCTAAACGCATTGAAAATGCAAACGCCGGGAAACCCCAGCCCGCCCCTTCCGCAGCGGCTGCAAAAGTACCGCTACTCCAAAGAAGAGGATATGCGGTATTTTGCCCTATGTTAAGCCCGGAAACAACGGCATCTGGAGGCGTCTTGCACAAGTGGGCAAGAGCTATGTTCACGCAATCCGAAGGCGTTCCTGAAACTGTCCTGCAAGGAACTCCAAAATTGTCTATTTCCTTTACGGCCAGTTCGGAATGGCGGCTATAAGCCCTTCCAATCCAACTTTGCTCGCTGGCAGGAACAACGATCTCCACATCGGCAACTTGCGAAAGCGCTTTTGAGAAAATCGGCAAAAACGGCGACGTAATGCCGTCGTCATTAGAGAGCAGAAGGCGCGGCTTCATCTTTCAAGGGTTCGCCTCTCAAATACTTATTGATATTAGCCGCCGCTTTTTTAGCCTGCCCCATCGCGCTTATTACCGTGGCCGCTCCGCTTACGACATCGCCTCCGGCAAAAACACCCGCCATTGAAGTCTGCAAAGTTTCGGGATCAACTTCCAACGTGCCTTTGCGCGTGGTTGAAAGAGACTTGCATGTCATGGGGATGAGCGGGTTTGGACGGTTGCCAATTGACACCACAATTGCGTCGCAAGGTATTTGAAATTCGCTTCCGGGAATTTCAGTCACGCTGCGGCGACCCGATTCATCGGGTTCACCCAACTCCATTTTAACGCATTCCAACGCAACCACCTTCCCGTTCTCGTCGGCTATCACGCGTTTGGGATTCGTTAATAGCTGCAAATTTACACCTTCCTGCTCGGCATGATGCACTTCCTCTTTTCGGGCAGGCATCTGTTCGCGCGCGCGGCGGTAAACGAGCGTAGATTTCGCCCCTATGCGCAGTGCCGTCCGCGAGGAATCCATTGCGACATTTCCGCCCCCTACAGTGATTATATGCTTTGCATGTATGGGAGTAGTTGCATGGTTCGGGAAGTCGTAAGCCTTCATCAAATTAAAGCGGGTCAAGAACTCGTTGGCAGAAAACACTCCCACGCTATTTTCACCGGGAATTCCAAGGAACATAGGCAAGCCGGCGCCTGAACCTATAAACACAGCGTCGAACCCTTCCCTCATTAATTGGTCGACACTTTCCAATTTGCCTATCAGATAATTTAAATGTATTTTTACGCCCAGCTTTTTCAATTGCTCTACTTCGTGGGCGACTATTTCTTTTGGAAGTCTAAATTGCGGTATGCCGTACATCAATACGCCGCCCGGCAAATGCAAAGCTTCAAAGACTTCGACTTCGTGTCCGGCTATTGCCAAATCCGCCGCAGCCGTTATTCCGGCGGGACCGCAGCCTATTACAACCAGGCAACTCCGTCCAATCCTTTCAAATTTTATGTAGATATCGATGCGACAATTGCTAAGATAAATTCTAATTTCACGGCGGGATCAACTGTTTTTCAATTATCCAATCTAGACGGGACAAAAGCGACAACTTTAACCATTGACGCAGCGTCTTCAGATTCCGATGCAGGCATAGTAAATCTGCTTAGCGGCGACAATGCAACCAGCGATGAGGCATTATTGGGTTTTGACGGAATAGAAGGCTCGCAATTAAAACTTACAAATTCCCTAAATGAAAACGGTTCGGTAAGCTTTAATTTCTCAAATAAAGGAAAAGTTTTAAATAGAACAATAAGTTTTGGACAAAATCTACAAGTTCTCTCTGACAGAAATATATGTTTTTACGGAACTAACGGAGGAATAATAGAAAACGGAGGCGTGTATTATAACGTAGCCGGCTCTATTATCGCAAAAGATGGCGATGCTTACAAAGACATATATCTGGACGGATCTATCGGGGGAGTCACCATGACTGTTGCCTCAACAGGATCCATGACGGCAAACAACGTTTCAATTAAAAACTCAAATGCAAACCTTATAATTGACGGTCAAGTAAATGTCATGAAAGCTTCCGACTACACAATGACAACCGGAAGCTTAACAATAAACGGCAATTTAAACGTCGGAAGCAACGCATTTAATTTTTCGGGCGGCAACCTTACAATCGGCTCGGAATCCGCAATTACCGCAGGTTCGATAAACATAAAAGCAAATGCCGCAAATTCCACATTTACTGTTGCCGAAGGCGCCTCATTTACGCCTACAACCCTTCTTTACAATACAAAGCAGACGATTTACGTAAATGGGACTCTAAACACAACTCTTTCCGAAGGCGCTATGATAAATATTAACGTAGGCAAAAACGGCGTCTACAATGTGACAAACAGAAGCGGGTCCAGCCAGTGGACAATTTTTGGCGGAGACTGGAATGTAAGCGGCAAAGTTGTGACAAACGGATTTAACAACGACTCAAAAATAGCAAGCGGCCACATGACGGTAAATGAAGGCGCCCTAATCATCCATAATTCGGGAGGTATGAACCTAGACGGACAACAAAGTGTATGGAGCGAAATAGGCCCTAAAGCAATCCTTACACTAAATGCTTCAAACGCTTTTAGAGGCTCGGAAACCGGCACCCAAAGTTCTTATTATCTAAATATTTCAGCAGGAGATGTGCGCATAGAAGTAAATGCCGACAACACGTTTAGCAGATTAAGTTTCTCCACCATCACAAATCCGGAAAAAACTGCAACGCTGACGCTGTTTATTGCCGACGGAGTCCTCTTTGAAGTCTCGGACATATCGGGACTGAAAGAAGAAAACTTGGCGTCTCTCGTATTGGAAAACTTCGATAACAATAAAATAAAAGTCACAAACGCCGGAACAATCGACTTCTCAAAAATTTCGTCTTCAGACACTGTCGACGGAGAGCAGAAATGGGGCAACTTCCGCATCGAAAACGATTTTCTCGTTGCCGACTTGCTCGTGCCGGAACCTTCCGAAATTGCCGCAATTTTCGGCGCGTTGGCTTTAGTGTTGGCAATTTGCCGCAAGCGCAAATAAAAACCGCTATTAAATCGAATATTTTAAGCGTAAACCAGATATTGGTTTACGCTTTTATTTGCAGAATAGCAATATGGAAATATCTTGACTTTTATTACCCGCCGCTTAAGAAATTATTATAAAAGTATTTGGAATCTCTTTTTTTTTAATTTAAACTATGAAAAAACTGTTTTTTTTAAAGCCTCTTCCATTGATATTCTTTGCTGCAATGTGTGCGAACGCAGACGTTGTTTCCAGCGGGAAATGGAGTGAAAATTCAACTTGGAGCGAGGCTTCCGCCCCAATAACCTCGTCTTCCAATCCTTATACAGATCTTTCTTTTGCGTCCTCTGGAATAACTTTAGAAGTTGATTCCAACCAATACGCAGACCGCATTCAATTAGGTTCGGCGGCCGATACAACAATTGCTATTGATTCTGGAGCGTCTTTAACCCTATTTGGCTACGATGCAAAAGAAAATTCCAATGGCGGTCCGTATTATTACATTTCCGCAAGCGACCCATTAAGCAAACTTACTATTACCGGCGATGGAGAATTGGTTTTATCGAGAACAAACGAAACCCGATTCCAAATGGGACAAATTGTATGGGATGTAAACGTCACCTGCACAACAGGATCCTTTTATCTTCTTGGAAATACACAAGGAGGACTATCTTCTCTCACCATAAATAAAACAGCTAATTTTGCAAACAAGCAGGCAAATTACGGCAATTGGAAAGTAATTTTAAATTCCGGCGCAAATGTAACTTCGGGATTTTTGATTTGCGGAGGTAGCATGGAAATGGCAGCCGGTGCAACTTACAACATCGCGGGAGGCGCAAATCTCAGCAATGCTACGTTAAACGGAACAATGGTTATCAGCTCTTTCCGCAACTACCAAACAGAAAGAATGGCAGCTAAAATTTCGGGAACAACGGTGTTTGGAGAAACCGCTTCGTTCACTACAACTTCCACTGATTCTAGAGCAAGAGTTCTATTTAACGGCAATGTGACATCCAATGCCGCAAAAAATGCTATCAATATCGCGGGAACAGCTTTTTTGAACAATTATGTCGTTATGAATCTTAACTCGTCAAACGCCATAAAAACCGGATCTGCCAGCGGACAGGGAGATTCTACTTTTTATATTGTCGATTATTCCACTCCCAAAGTTGGCGAATCTTACGTGGATACATTTGCCGCATCTACCGCAACAATAAATCTTGGCGCAAACAATGATTTTGGAAGCCTAGTATTTTACGATGGATCCGTACTAAACTTATCCACCAATGGATACAATTCCACTATCGGGAAAATTGAACTATATTCCGGTTCGGGAGCTTATACTATAAACATATCAAATTTGACCGATTTTACTTTGAAAATAAACAGCCTTGAAAATATTAATTTAGAAGACGACGGCGCGGGGAATATGTTGGCAACTGACATATTTATCTTTGATGAAGATGACTTTAAGTCCAATGCCTATCTAATAGCAGACACCACAAACGGAGGATGGTGGATTAACGCAACATCCGAAATTCCAGAACCTGCAGAAATCGCCGCAATTTTTGGCGCGTTGGCTTTGGGGCTCGCATGCTGCCGCAAAAGGAAATAATTGACTTTTAAATATCGTTTTCAGTCTGTAAATTTTTCATTCCGTTAATCAGTCTGAGAATAAATATTCTTTTTACGTCTTCCAGAAGAAGCGTCAAATTGTTAAAACGTGCAAAATCTCTTTTTTTGTAGAATTTATTATAATTTTCCGAAGGTTTTTTTATAGAAAATTCAGATTCATAAGAGACTAATCATCAAAAAAACTTTACTTTTTTGATCTGCGCAAATAAACTTCCCTTAAAAATTGCGTTTATCTTTTATGAAAAATTTGTCTGTTTTAAAAAATTTTTCTATTATTATCCTTTCTCTAAGCGCTTTTTCGGCAAAAGCGGAAACAGTTTATTGGGTTGGAGATGGAACATTGTCGGATTCAAATACTTCGGCATGGGATTCAACAGGCTCTTGGTCGTCTGGAACAGTTCCGAATGAAACCTCCGATATTATCTTCGATAAAGATTATCTCACTGGATACGCCGGAGCTTATCTTGGCAGTAATTTATACATAAAAATAAACAGCCTAAAAATAGACAGCAATTACGGATATTTCCAAGTTCGGCAAGGATCAAACTCCGTATTTGAAATTGCCGGCGATTTTATAAAAGAAAATACCTCGGAAACTCTTTTTTGCTACACGTCAAATAATCCATCTTCCGCGCCAACCTTGACGATAGGCGGAAATTTGCAGGTTGGAACTGCCGATTATGTAGGAACGGGCGCAAGTATTCTCACAATAGGAGCCGATAGAGACTCCTCTGTAAGCGGTTGGGGCGGGCCAAAAACTCTTACAATTAACGGCAATATAGATTTATACAATACCTGCCAGCTAAAATTAAATGTGGGCACAACCACCACGACTTACGACACTTACGATCCAGCTGTCTACATTGGCGGCGTGATAAATATGCATAGGGGTACAGGCGAAATGGCGGGGAAAAACCCCACTTTATATTTAATAAACCGCTCCGATAAAGCCCCGGCGGGAACTACAACCGTAATAAGTTGCAACGGAGTTTCCGGCGAAGGGGTAATCACAACTTCAATCGGAAGCGAAGCCGTGGCATCGACGCCGATTCTCCATTTGCGCAATTCTGAAGACCAAAATTTTTCCGGTTGGCTTTCAGGATCTCAATATGCATCCTCAAAAATCATTATGGAAGGAACCGCGACGCAAACTTTTTCAGGCTCTAAAATAGCATGGACAGGCGGAATCGAAGTTCGCAGCGGAACTCTTATAATTACCGGCAGAGCTCCGACAGACAGCAACGTAAACCATGGAGATTTGGATATGTTGGGCGGACAATTCGGTATTCTTGCCGGATCCGTCTCCACACAAGGAGTCTTTTGGATGAATAACTTAAATTACACAAGCGGAGACATTTTGCTCAATGTAAATACCTCAACCTCCGACATGATAAAGCTCGACGGTACGATTATCGACAAAGGATTTTCCGACGGGGTAAATTTCATACTTTCCGGAAATCTCGACTTGCTAGTGGACAACTTTGTTAAAATCGTTGAATGGGGATCCATTTCAGAAATTGCAGACTCTGACTACCATGCCAATAAATATGGAGATTTAAACGCTGTGTTTGACTCCCGCGACGACGGCCTTTATGTAATGTACGCAGCCGTCCCCGAACCCGCAACATTTGCCGCTTTTTTTGGAACAATTGCATTGGCGATTGCCGCCTTAAGGAAAAGAAATTGATTTTTTTTTGCGGCTCAACGCATAAAAAAATGAAAAAACCTTCCCGCATTGTGGAAGGTTTTTGCTTTTCTAAAGAAGACAAATCGCCGGCATTCTTCTTAGGCAAATCTTATGGGAA
>NZ_DBGCTU010000050.1:0-5550 GCF_048388605.1 Frisingicoccus sp.
TGTAAACTTCTTTTTTTCTGTTTGCCATAATAAAAGGCCTCCTATGATTTAATATATTTTATCATAGAAGACCTTTATAGTGTTTAATTTACAGAGTTTTTTTCACAGGCTCGCAAAAACTGGTGCCGTTATTGTGGCGCCAACTTCTCAGATGGCGCGATATATTGACAGCATGGCTCGTGACCTTGGTTTGCAAATCCCGCCTCCTATTACTGCTGCCGATTGGATTCGAAGCATGCTCCCCCAACGCGAAGGCCATGATAAAACCTATCTGGTAGACGAGTTGCAAATGGTTCTGCATCAGCTGAATGTTAAAGCGGCAACGCTTGATAAAAATTATGAGGAGATGGTTCGTATGTTCGGAGTAAAGGAAACCTGCTGCACCAGATGCAGCCATCGGGATGTATGCCAGTATAAAGAGGAGTATCTGGCGGCCCAGCATGCTGTGGATGAAGTTAGCGTCCATTTGCCTACCAAAGATGAAAACTCTGCCCGGATGATTCGACTCCGTGATATTCCCTGGATCGAGCCGGTGGAACTGAAGTGCCGGCATTTCCAGCAGAACACCGGGGTAGCACGATAAAAAAATCAGGAGGACATTTCAAAATGAAGAAAATCATCACACTACTGATGGTCATAACTATGATATTCTCCCTTTCGGCCTGCGGAGAACCCAGTGGCCAACATCAAGACATGGTTTCCACCCTCGACACTGTGAGCGATCTCCAGGAGCGCCAGCCAACGCCGACTGACCTCGATTTCTCTCTGGAGCGCTATAACCTAATCCGCCGGGCCTATTGGGTCAACGGGCAGCGAGAAAAGGCTGCGGCCGTGGTTTGCCAGGTAGAAAAGCCCCTTGGATACATTGTGCTCTTTACTGAGAGCGGCAGCGTTGTGGGGCGGTTTGTAGTTGATGGTAAGGTCAGCAGTCTGAACAGTTACTTAACGCCGGATAGCGAGGCGTATTCCTCTGAGTATCGGCTTGATTGGGTCGCCGACGTGGACGGCTCCTATGGAGAGAACGATGCTGGGATATTCTTCTTTACTCCAGATGGTAAGTATGTCGAATGGACGGGCACCTACCTTTATTCTGACATTCCCTTTGAGGTGGACGATCCTGTCGTGAAGGTCGGAGGGTAACATCATGAGAAAGGCGTTGAGCATTGTGGGGGCGGTTGTAGTGGCCGCCCTCATTTGCGTTTTCTTGATATTTCTGGGCTGGGGTGACACCTGGCTCGGAAATCAAGTGGACTATGTGGATCAGAAGATTGACGATGCCACGAACTATGAAACCCGAAAAACTGTGGAGGACAGCTGCCGGGCGATGATCGCCTCCTATGAGGCCGACAAGCTGACCTAACCGCAAAAGCAAGCGCGGTAAATACCCGCACCATGTTTCGACTTGTTGACAGCCAACCATCTACATAGCCAATTTTGATTTCTTCATTACCGAACACATCGGAAACACTCAATCCGTTCCAATTTCCGTTCAGATCTGAAAATCGTGAAAAGGCTGCGGATTGCATGGCGTTTTGGTAAATATAGGCCGCATTCAACCCATGCAAATCTGATGTCGGCGCAAAATCAGACATCATTTGTCGCACTTTTTCATCGGTCAGGATTCCTTCATACTTTGCTGCGATTTCCTTGTCGATTTCTACTGCTGCTTTGCCGGAACCTTCACCGGCGTTCTGGTCAAAAGCGTATTTATTTTGATAGGTGGAAAAAGAAAGCAAAGCAGAGAATAGAAGTATCCCAATAAGGGTAACCATAGATAAACGCTTGGAAAAAATCTTCCGCAGTTCAAAATAAATTAGTTTTTTCATTCTTCACAGCCTCCTTTGAAATAAAACAGGTACAAATCTTCCAAAGTAGGCTGTACCCTTACTGCATTTTCCATCGGCGGACGCTCTCCAACAATCCGCAGGATTGTCTGGTTTTCACTAGTGTTCCGCAGATTACTTGTATTATAGGAAGCCGCGTATTTTTCCGCATAGGCAGTCGGAACCGTACATTCCCATACTTGACCGTTGATTTCAGAAGTAATCTCCTGCGGATTTCCAAAATGAATGATTTGCCCGGACTTCATCATAATGATTTCCTCCGCGATAAACTCCACATCGGAAACAATATGCGTAGACAGGATTACAATGCGATCTTTGGAAAAGGCACTAATCAAATTGCGGAAACGGACGCGCTCTTTCGGGTCAAGCCCCGCCGTCGGCTCGTCTAAAATCAAAATGCGGGGATCATTGAGCATGGCTTGTGCAATCCCTAAACGCTGTTTCATGCCTCCCGAAAAAGTTTTGATTTTGTGCTTACTTTCCTTTGATAAATCTACCGCTTCCAGCAGTTCTTTTGATTTCTTCCGCGCTGCCTTCTCGTCCAAGCCTTTTAGGGCAGAAACATATAGCAGGAAGTCAAACGCTGAAAAGTCCGGGTAATATCCGAAGTGCTGAGGCAAGTAGCCCAAGAGGCTTCGATAGCGTTCACCCAGCCCAACAGCATTTTTCCCATTCAACAGTATTTTTCCGGAAGTGGGATTTTGGATATTGCAAAGCAGCCGCATTAGCGTTGTTTTTCCTGCGCCATTTGCGCCCAGCAAGCCGTAGACACCATTAGCCAGAGTAATATTCAAATCGTCTACGGCGATTTTGGAACCGAACTCTTTTGTCAGTCCAACTGTCTTTAATTCCATAAAAAAGCTCCTTTCTCCATAGGGAGCAATAAAATACTCTCCATGTGTTTTCATGGAGAGTATAGCGGGTAAATATCTATTTTTTATCTACAAGACAGGAGTTTTGAAGAAGGCGGAAACTTTTGCTCCCACTTCGGTATTTTCAATCCTCAGATAACCGTTATGGTGTTCACAAAGCAGCTTACAAATATATAACCCAAGTCCGAAATGCTCGGAATGGCTGCTTTCCCCTGTGAAGTACGGATTTGCGGCTTTTTGTAGGCTGTCTTTATCCAAACCATTCCCATCGTCCGATACGGAAAGCAGCAAACCGTTGTCATGCAAGGCGAAAGATATTGTTACTAAAGTACGGGCATACCGCACAGCATTAGAAATCAAGTTGTTGCATACCTGTGAGATAAATGCACTGTCAAGAGATAGCTGCAAAATAGGGATGTTATTTTGTAAAATCAACTCTTTTCCGTTTTTCGTACAAACGATTTTTGCGCTGTCATACAAAGAAGATACCAACGGTTGCAAGTCAATCAACTTGTAATCCGGCTGCGTATCTTCCATACGCCTAAGATTGCTCATACTGCTCACATAGTTTTCCATACGGGAAATATGCTTTCCCATTGTGGCGGCGGTTTCCCTCGTTTGGGAATTGTCGCTGGCTTGCAGCATTTCATTATAGCCTTTTAGTACCGTCAGAGGGGTACGCAAATCGTGAGCAAAAGCGGCGTTGAGTGCTTTTCTTTCTTCAACTTGCCGCCACATTTTAGAGAAATTATCCGCAAGGGTTGTCCGCATGATTTCAAAGGATGCGCAAAGCTGCCCCAATTCATCGTTGCTGTCATAGTCGATTGAAAAGTCCAAATCATTGTTCGCTATTTTTTCAGAAGCCGCCCGCAGTTCAGCAAGCGGTTTTTTCAGTTTATTTTTGTAAAACAATAGCGCAGCCGCTATGATACAAAATGCAGAATAAATAGGGGGTGTAACGGTTGGCAACAAATCTAATATAGCAAGCAATTGTTCGTCTTGTTCGTTCAAGACAGGCAGCTCCTTATAAATATAAGTTCCTTCTCCCAAACGTTCCCCCTGTTCATTCGTCAAGTAGTATTTTTCGCCAGTATTAGGGTACTTTTCATTAATTTTATTGGCGACAGTTTCACATACAGAAGCAGTCATAATTGATAGGGCAAGAGCGAACATAACAAAGAGAACAATATAGAGTACAAGACTTTTACGCAGAGATAAATTTTGTACGGGTCGCATTATTTTAACCATTTATATCCGCACCCCCAAACTGTTTCAATATATACCCGGTCTGTATATGCCGCAATCTTTGTTCGTATCCTGCGGATATGCTCTGCCACAACGCTACTGTCGCCCTCGCTGTCATAACCCCAAATACGCTCATAAATCCGTTCTTTATCAAAGACCTGTCCCGGATTTTGAGAAAGCAGTTCCACAATATCAAATTCCTTTTTTGCAAGACCGACACGCTTATCACCAAAGAACAAGCAACGTTCCGAATAGTCAATCGTCAAATCACCAGAAAACTTGACTTGCGTTTCAAAGTTGTGTCGCGCTTCCCGGCGCAGATGAGCGCACACTCGCGCTTCAAGTTCCATAAGTGAAAAGGGCTTCACAATGTAATCGTCGCCGCCAACAGCAAAGCCGTTTACCTTATCTGTATCTTCGATTCGGGCAGTCAGAAAAAGGATTGGGCAGGATATGTGATCGCGGATACGCTTGCAAACCTCTAACCCGTCCGTTCCAGGCATATTGATGTCAAGCAAAATAATATCCGGTTGTTTTTCCACTTGCTTTAGTGCTTCTGCACCATTGGAAGCAGGCAAGACACGAAAGCCCTTGCTTTCAAAAAAGCTGCCGAGCATAGAAACAATATCGCTTTCATCGTCAGCAATCAGTATCTTTGCATTCATTATGCTCACCTCCTAACAGCAAATATAGCAATCATTTTTCAATTATTTATCTATTTTCCGAAAGTCTTTTGTACGAGCATCCATAGGCTTCTCCGCAGTTTTAGGGATCAGCCAAACACCGGCCATTTTCACGGCACTGGGGATACGCCCACCGGCGCAATAATAATTTACCCTACGAGGTGTCACGCCCCACTTTTCGGTGGCCTCTTTCAATGTCATATAGTCCATTTCGCACCTCCACAGAGTACATTATAGTTCTCTTACTCGAACAATACAAGTATGTGGAAATATCCCTCACCAAAATCGGTATAATCAGCCTTATTGACAAGCACAATAAGGTTATTCCATTGTAAAAATCAGCACGATAAAATATATTTGAGGTGAATGATTATGCCGATTGACGATTTAACCGCTTTGGGGCAAAAAATGCGGGAAGCCCGAAAGAAAAAAGACCTGACACAGCAAGAGCTTTCCGATCTGAGTCATGTATCTGTCAAGCAGATTGCCAACATCGAAAAGGGAAAGATGAATCCGTCTTACTTGATTTTGAAGGCATTGGCAAAGGTGCTGCCGATCTCTCTGGACTCTCTGATCAATCCAGATGTTTCTCCAGAAGATGAGGGAGCCAATCAAATGAAGATGCTTTATTGCAGCTGTCCATCAGAAATGCGTGAAACCCTCTTGCACCATACGCAGGAGACCGCAAAAGAACTAACAGAACTATCCGAGAAATTTGAAACGAATTGAGCCGGTGAGTGAAATTTGACTGTTTCCTCACTGGCTCCTTTCATTTCCGGGTAAAAATTGGCAAGCAATGCCGGTGTTAATACACACCGACCCGCAGAGCGCAAAATCCCTCCGTGATTTTCCTCTCCGCTTGCTTGTTGAGGGCAGCGCCCCCAAGCCCCTTTGAACACAGAATTT
>NZ_DBGCTU010000051.1:0-128837 GCF_048388605.1 Frisingicoccus sp.
CATAACCTCACAGAAAGTATATACCGGATCAGAAATATCAATTAATTTTTCTATTTCCAATGGTAATTTCAACTGACGAGTAGTATAATTACCATTGGTATTATTATTTAGTAGCATAAATTAATTATACCAAAAAATCGCTGAAGTCTCACGACCTCAGCGATTTTTCATTTATGGGACTTTTTTTACAGCCCCAGATGTTTACTATATGGAGTAAGATGTTCAACGAGGAATTACAACCGTAAGGATAAAGTGCTTTTTCGTATCAAGTTCGATATAACCTCCATTTTTTTCTGCGGTGCTCTTGATGTTCAACAATCCAAAACCATGATCGGCAGTTTTTTTTGTACTCGGTATCAGAGAATTGTTGCTCACCTTAACAGGGGCAGACAAAGGATTTTCAAAAGATACTACAAAGAAATTTTCCGTCTGCTTTATTTCAATGTTGATATGCCGCTTGCTTTCATCTTCAATCTTTAGATTTTCTTCAATCGCATTGTCAATCGCATTTGAAAAGATTGTGCATATTTCTAAGGCGGATAATTTTAGATCACTTTGAAAACGACCAGAAACATCAAGCGCTATACTATGTTCCTTTGCCATGTAATGTTTACCATTGATGATTGCATCAGCAATATCGTTTCCAACATGATAAAATTGATTTATGTCCTGCCACCCATCCGTAAGGCTCCGAACAAATTTTTTGATTTCGGAATAGTTTTCTTCCTCACACAAAGTATGCAAGCAAAGCAGATGATTTTTCATATCGTGACGATATTTGCGTAACTCTGTTTGACTGTCTTTGTAGATTGAGAAATAACGTAACTCCATTTCCATGTACTGATTGTTAAGTTGATACATGGTCTTATAGTATCTCGACAATTTGCTTCTAAAAATCAAAAGACAAAACAGGAAATTAAGCAAAACCGTTACGATAATGAGCAAACCTATCATTCCGTATTGTTCGCCTTGCTTAAAAAGACCAAAGGCGGGATCTATAATAATACTCACATACAACGAAAAAATATTGAGGGCCAGACAAAAAGCAATATCGGATTTTCCTATTATGCGAATATTATGGATGGATTTTTCGTAATGCTTATGACAAAAAGGTAAAATAACAATATCAATAGCCGCATATAAAACCATAACGGTTATATCTACATTAAATCCAGCCATTCCAGCAATCAATGAAATCATATTCGCCGGAATGAACAGAAATTGAATGATAATAAGTGAATAAAAGAACTTTGAAATCTTTTTTTCAACCGGCGTAAACATAATTAAAACCAGAGGATATAAGACTGTCATAATGGCGACAGCCTCCAAGATTTTACCTTGATAAGCAAAAATATGCTCAATTACGGCAATCAGTGTAATATAGCTCCAAAACTTTATATCAAATTTTAAGCCGGGACAATATAGTAAACGGATCAAAGCAGTCCATGCCAATAAATCCAATATAACAGATAGTAAATTCAATACCTCCATATAGTTACCTCGCAGTCCTCTTTATATACTCCCGAAAATGAGTTGTAAAGTTCTTGAAACGTAATCGGCTAAGTGGCAATACTAAGCCACCGTTTAATGTTACATCTGTTTTGCTGTATGACTTTACAAAGCGCATATTTATCAGATAACTTCTATGAATTCTGTAAAACCCATCTTTAGAAAGCTGCTGCTCATATTCATTCAGATTTCCACGATGTAATATCTTCTGATCAAGGGTATATATTAAAACATCTTGATTTTGGGCCTCAAGACATATCATATCGTTTACTGGAATAACATACTCGCCCTCTCTATTTTGAACAGTAATACTTTTTTGAGATAGAAGTTCCGTTTTAACTGCCTCTATTGCTTCAATCAATTTTGCTTTTTTGATAGGTTTGACAAGGTATCGAAAAGCAGAAACCTCATATCCAACTGTTGCAAATTCATCATGTGAGGTTATGAACACAATATATGTCTTAGGCGATAGTTTTTTCAGTTCTTTAGCTACCGCAATTCCACTGATTTTATTCATTTCTATATCCAACAGAAGCAAGTCATAGGTTTTTTTTGATGAAATAATCTTATTTAGAAATTCCTCCCCGGAATCGTATTGGTCTATGAACAAATCAATATCCCGATAAGTTTCAAATATGAATTGATAAAGCGTCTTGCTTAATATTAAGTCGTCATCACAAATAGCTATGTGCAGCATTGCTTTCACCTCATTTCTTATACCGTCCGTCAACCGGCTTTTCCGCTTCCTTTGGTATCAGCCAGACACCTGCCATCTTTACTGCTCCTCCAATCCGACCTGCTTTACAGTGATACTGCACCATCCGTTCCGTCACTTTCCATTTGCAGGCAGCTTCTTTCGTAGTCATAAAATCCATCTCTGCTCCCTCCCAATAAGTACTATTATATTTCGTAAAAACGAAATAAGCAAGTCATACAGTCTTAAATTATCCTAAACTTTCTGATAACCTAAAAAAGCAGATATGACAGATTCCATAACGGAGCACCATCTTCTGCCTCTATTCTCACCCCACAAACCGATAACCGCTGCCAATGACAGTCCCAATAAGATATGCTAAAAGTATTTGCCGGATCAGATTTTCCACCGTTTCACTTGCCCGAATCACTCCTATCCCCTGCAGAATTTGGAAAGCATCAAGCATCCCCTGCAGATACGCTTCCTGCTGTTCCTCAAAAGCTGCTCTTTCCATCTGCTCCATATACTTCTCCAGATAATCTTTGTCAGAGGCAGGCATCCGTTCCTTCAATTTTTCGTATCCGGTACGAAGATTTCCCAAATTTTCTTTTTCTTTCTTGCTGCCGGCAAGATGTACCAGCGTCTCCCTGCCTGCGTCCTCACATCTCAGGTTCTGCAGAAAAAGCACCAGTTTTTCCGTTACTTCATTTCCCATTTCAAAATCCTCCTTTGGTTAAACTATAGTTCTGTTTTATAAAATAAGCAGAGACTGCATATTTCATACATCCCTGCTTATCCTATCTTCTCATTAAATTTGTAACCTACGCCCCAGACTGTCTGAATGTAAATGGGATTGGACTGGTCCGGTTCGATCTTCTTACGGATTTTGTTGATATAAGCAGTTATATTCCGGTCATCTGCCACATAATATTCTCCCCATATCCTATCATAAATCTGCTCTTTACTAAACACCTGCCCCTGGTTTCTGGCAAGAAATTCCAGAATATCAAACTCCTTACTCGTCATGGTGATTTCGTCTCCATCACAAAACACCTGACGCTTCGATGGAATAATCTGGAGGCGTCCACACACAATGTCCTTTGTCCGGTAAGCTGCCTTATTCAGTTTATACCCGTACTGGTTTGCAAGCTTCATAAGTTCCTCGCAAAATCCCTCCTGGACTTTTTCCATCATAATAAATAGTACATCCACTTATAAATTTCCTTTCTGTTGCTCTTTAATGAATAGCGAACTTATGGTCACTTTCTTTATCTTCTATCAATACATTTCAAGCAGCTATTATTTGTTACTGTTGGTTTCTTTCTTTTCTGCCATTATAAAATACCGGGTTATGAATGACCGAACCGTCTATAATTTTAAAAAAGTTTTCGACAAAATATATCGAAAAATAGTGCTACGCACCGCCATATTTCTGATTATTGTAAGCAAATCCGGATTAGTCTTGTCACAGAACGTGCCGCCATAGAATTTTACACTATTGACCACAAAAGGCTCCTCCATTCCAGACATCAAAATGAAAGGAAACTTCTGGTTACTCTTATAAAGCCGCTCCAGAAGTTCCAATCCTGTTCGATCCGGCATATTGTAATCAGAGCATATTAAATCAACTGTATCCTCGTCCAAACAACGCAGTGCCTCATTTACGCCACAGGCTTCATATATCTGAAACTGTTTACTCAGCAAATCCGATAAAACTCTCAGAGATGTTGCATCATCATCTACAAGCAATTTTTTTCATTGTATTCCATCTCCCAACATGCAAAAATAGATTTTTCTCACAACAACAATATCAACTTATTTTATATTGTATAGACTCCAGCTTACAATTAGGTGAATTTCTGCTTACGAAATCGTAAGGTTGAAAAGAGCGAACAGTTCATTGAACTGACCGCCTAAGATTCAGATATTATTATTGTGTGCTGACAAATGGTCGTACTTTGTCGATACGCTTTATACATCATGGCGACTACCTCCTTTAGCCGCCATGTCTACATAGTTAAGGGTCATCGTACAAGTAAAAAGAAACGGCGGCTCTGAAAATCAAAGCCGCCGGAATTATGATAGGTGCGTGAAAATATATCTGCGCTACGATGACTTTTTTTCTTTTTTGTCGGCGTGTGGCAGATAATGAACAAATGATTTGTTTTTCTTTATTTTATCAATATCAGCTTACTTTAAGATGAATTTTAGCTTACGGATTTGTAAGGTAGAAAAAGAGAGGGTAGCTTTTGAAACTGCCCTCTCAAGAAATTATGAAAAATTATTGTGCGCTGATATTTTCAATGATAGACATTCTTTGTAATATTTTCGCAGGCCCCCGAACCGCCAAAAGGGAAGTAAATAAAGCAATAGCGATTATGAGTATAAGAGGAATAAAAGGTACACTCCACGCAGTTCCCCAGATATTTGTTATTAAACTTACATAAATAACCCAGTGCATAGGAATCCCAATGATGCAGCCCCAAACAACCCCGTTTATCGCATAGGTTCCTGCTTCTGCGATTATCATTTTTACAAGTTGACGGTCACTCATTCCGATCGCCCGCATGCCTCCGTATGCTTTCATTTTTGCCGCAACCCCCATATTGATTGTATTCATAATATGGAAAATGGTAATCGCAACGATAATAGAAAGGAAACCATAAACAAGGACGGCAAAAGTATGGTACAGATTTCTTTGCTGCTGAACCTGTAAAAGACTGTCTGAAAATATTACACCGCCATCAGTAAATAAATCTTCGATTGCTTTTACATCTTCACCGGAAGCGTTGTTCTCAAACTGAATATCTATAATCGTATAGCCTGTTTCTCTTGTCAGTGCGGTAAAGGTTTTTTCTGAACAGAAAAAGGTTTCCGTTCTCTCCACACGGGCTAAAGGACTATCAGATAAAATCCCTGCAACTGTAACAGTCTGTGTACTATCATTGATAGACAAGGTTATATTGTCGCCAACTTGCACATCGGCATTTTCCGTCTGTACAAATAATACTTGATTATCTTGTTGCATGACTGTTTCTATGGAACCGGCTACTAAAAAGTCTTCCGCCCACCCAAATTGATTTTCCTCATAGGAAATAAGATTTGCATTATGGCTTTTCCCGCTATATTCTGCCGGAACATTATAAGCAAACATACGTCCGTATGCCCGTTTGACAACATCATTTTGCTTAATTTGCTCTAACAGTTCATTGTCAATCGAACAAGTATTAGTTTCACTTACTATGGATAATTCTGGCGTATATACTGGGGGAACAAAAGCGTTTTTCATAAAATCAACAAGGGTACTGAATGAAAGAAACAAAGTAATGCAGACAGCAAATGCCCCTGTCATTAAAATATAATTCCTTTTCTTTGCTTTCGCGTGATGAATACCCAATGCAGTTTCAATTTTAAAGGTCTTTGTATTAGCAGCTTTACGGAATGAAGCTGTTTGCTCGGCATTTCCCGATACAGCAGTAAGCGGGGAAACTTTTGCTGCTCTCTTTGCCGGAGAACGTGCAGCCAATAAAACAGTCAGAAGTCCTAACAGAATACTTGCTATTATACTTATCCAACTGATCCCCAAAATTGGCATAGATGAAAACCATTGAGAATTTATTACCCGCATAGCAGCCGACAAAATCCAGACAATCACTATGGAGAATATAATTCCAATAGGAATAGCTGTTTTGCACCAATACAATCCCTCTAAACGTACAAATCGCATGATCTGCCGTTTTGTTGCGCCTAAACACCTGAGCATACCAAAAAATTCCGTCCGTTCTGCGACATTACTATTCAAACTGCTTGAAATCATCAGAATACAGGTCAGCATAACGATAACAGAGAGAATAAAAGCTACTTGATAAATCTGATTTACGCCTGTTTTTCCCTCTATTTGTCCTTGTATACTCAAAAGAGGAATATTCCCGGTTATCTGTTCATCGGATAACTTATTGTTTGCCTTTATGTCATTGATTGTGTTCGGTATATTGCATAAACGTGAAAATTGAACGACATAGCTTTCATTCGCATTTGGAGCAGCAAGGTTCCCTAATTCTTCTGGTGTCATTATTACAATCGGTGCATTTCCAGTAATTAAGCGTGAAGTCTTTGTATCATCCAAAAATCCAACTACCAGATAATCCGCTGCGTTTCCGTCTGGCTTGCATAATCCAACCGTTTCATTCAGCGAAACAAAAGAATTATTTTTGAGTGAAGAAGATACTGCAATTTCGTTTGGCTCGTCTGGATATTCCCCCTCTGTAATTTCGTTCAAGAATATACCTCCAAAAACGGTCTTATCCTGTGCGCTGATTGCAACAGACTGGTCTTTTATAGAATATCCCGCTTCGGAAGAAACCATATTGTGCCACCCGGCGACCTCTACCTCTGGGCGTGCTGAAATAAAGGATGCCGTTTGTGTATCAATAGAATGAAACTCATAATGCCAATTCCCGCTTTCCTCCATCTGATGTTGTGTGACCCCCTGTAAATACATATCGGCAAGCCCAAACATGACGGCAACCAAAAGTACCGCAAGGGTAATACAAATACGGGTCATTTTGCTTTGCTTGCGGTGGATTTTTGCAGATATAGGAACAAGTTTAAGATAATGTTTCATTAGATGTCCCTCCCAAATCTGTAATAATACCGTCACTTACACGAAATACCCTGTCAACCGAAGCAGTTAAATTATTATTGTGCGTAATCATCAAAATAGTTTGCTGAAAACGTCTTGAAGCACTGGTAAGCATATCAATAACGTCTTTGCTGTTTTTACTATCAAGATTTCCTGTGGGTTCATCCGCCAAAATAAGTTTCGGCTGTGTAATTAGTGCCCTGCCAATCGCTACTCGTTGCTGCTGTCCCCCGGATAACTGGCTCGGTAAATGGTGACGGCGTTCAGTAAGCCCAAGTAGACTAAGGATTTCATTTACTCTGTTTGGGTCTGGTTTACGGTAGTCCAACAGCAGAGGAAACATAATATTTTGTTCTACGTCCAGTTCCGATACAAGCTGAAAAGACTGAAAGATAAATCCAATATTGCGTCGTCTGAAAATCGTCCGTTTGTCCTCTTTCATAGAAAACAGGTTTTGCCCGTCAATAAAAATGGAACCGGAAGTCGGCGCATCTAAAGCACCAATACAATTAAGCAGAGTGCTTTTTCCAGAACCGGACTCACCTACAACGGCGGCAAATTCCCCTTTTTCAAGGGAGAAAGACACATTTTTCAAGGCGTTTACTTTTGCTTCGCCTTTACCATAAGTTTTGCACAAGTTTTCAACTCTTAAAATTTCCATAATTAATAACCTCCTTTTCTCAAAGGATAGCAGGGGCAGCTTACAATCCGGTGAATTTAACCTTACGATTTCGTAAGGAAAGAAACTGAAAAGGTGGTTCCCTCATGTAAAATACTTTGAACGGAAATATGCCCGCCTTGTCCCTCTATGATCGATTTTGCAAGAGGCAGTCCTAATCCAATTCCCGGAGTATTGAGAGAATATTTGCTGCGGTAAAAGCGTTTGAAAATATGGTGTATATCTTCCGGGGCAACCCCGTTTCCATTATCGGAAACTAAAATCCGTATCATAGTTGGTGTACTTTCCCAAGTAATTCTAATTATTCCTCCCGCTTTTGTATGGTCTATAGCATTTTTCACAAGGTTTCCAATCGCTTCACTTGTCCAGTCCATATCGCAGATGACTGTTTGATTAGGTGTTCCATTTAAAATAATCTGTTTTCTTTCCTGTGTAGCCCTTGTCGTAAGCTCGCTGATTGCGTTTTTAATCAATTCCTGTATGAAACATGATTGCTTTTCAAAAAGAATATTTCCAGTGTCTAAACGTGTGATTTTCAGCATAGACAAAATAAGCTGTTCTATTCGTTTTAAGGCAGTTCCGTTTTTTTGTGAAAATTCCTTTACCGTTTCAGCATTATCCGGCTCAGCTTCTATGATTTCCTGATACATCATTAAAGCTGCTAATGGAGTTTTTAGCTGATGTGAAATATCCGAAATTGTACTTTTCAGAAATTCCTTTGTTTTATGTTCTGTTTCGTTTTTGGCTTGAAGCATAGTAGCAAGCTGTTCAACAGAAGCAAATAAATGAAAGATTTCCCCCTCGCTATCTTGCGGCAAATGGCAGGAATAGTCATTGTTAATATAATTATCTATGATTTTTTCTGCCTGCTGATAAAGCCTATTCCTAATCCGCAGGAAAAAAATAATTCCAATGCCAAGAATTAGCGTTAGGAAAATACCCCCGCCCAATGCCATAAGCAAAAAATGCTGTTGAAATTGGGAGAAATGCGGCAATAAACTATTAAGCGTATTTTGTTTAATTCCTAAACTATTTAAAAATTCCATCCCGGCGGCACTTGTATCTGTGGAAGAAATAGCATTTGCAATCACTTCTTTTGAAACTCCCTGTTCCAATAGAGCAGATACAACAGCCCTATCACGTTCCAGATACATAGATTTTGCAGCAGCTATTTGCGTTTGACAAAACCATGCGCTCACCCCAAAAACCAGAACAATGTATAAGGCAACGAAAAAAGCAAAAAACTTAACTTGTCTATCACGGAATATGCTCATGCGTCCACTTCCTTCCATTGATAACCAAATCCGCGAACAGTGATTAAGTGCTGAGGGTGGGAAGCATCGGTTTCTACTTTTTCACGAAGCCGACGAATATAAACAGATAAGGTATTATCGTCAACAAAATTTCCTGTACCATCCCACAAATCATTTAGGATAATATCTCTCGAAACAACACGGTTTGCATTGCGAACCAAAAGACACAATAAGCGATATTCTGCACTTGTTAAATCTAATACTCTACCATTCAGAAGTACCCGACTGCCTAAGAGGTCAATCGTTATGTCTCCACATTCGATAGTTGTACTTTTTTCTCTGTCAGAAATGCCAGCTCGACGCAATAATGCCCGGATACGAGAACACAATTCCCCAAGTTTAAATGGCTTTGTTATATAATCATCACCACCGCTGTCCAGTCCCCGGATCACATTAACTTCTTCATCAGACGCAGTTAAAAAGATGATCGGGATTCGGGCATTTTGTTTCCGCACCTTTTCACAAACATCAAACCCTGTACCATCTGGCAATGTGACATCCAGAATGAGCAAATCAAATCTCTCCATTTCGGTCAGTAGTTGTAATGCTTCGCTCACAGTACGGGCAATCTCAACATCAAAATCGTTCTTTTTCAAAGAGTAGCGTAGTCCATCAATAAGACTTACGTCATCCTCTAACAAAAAAATCTTATTCATGCTTCTGTTCCTTTCCCTGTTTTGTTCTGCCATCAATAGGCTTTTCCGATTTCTTTGGAATCAGCCACATACTCCCCAATTTTTCGACACCCGGTATGCGATTTCCCTCGCATAGTTTTTGTACTCGCCGTTCAGAAATGCCCCACTTGCCTGCTGCTTCGGCACAAGACATATAATCCATAATCCGCCCGTCCTTTCTTCAGAATCAGCATTATTATATACGGCATGACGAATAATAGCAACTTACGATTTTGTAAGGTTTATAGTTCACGATACTACTGGCAATGCAAACTTATATAAACTTGCTTATTTTTGCAGATTTGCCGTAACCGGCAAACCTGCAAAAACGCTTGTTGGTGACATGTCCCCAAACCCATGAGATTGCCACCTGCGGTGACAGCTGTGCGTTTCTATGAAACGCTTAATACAGGCCAAGGATAGTAAATCACGCAAATTTTTTTGCTTGATTTACTCATTCGCATTTTCACCCAGGATGCTACAATGATGTCACTACACAAAAAGGAGGTTTTAGTATGGCTATATTATTGAAAGCAAAGGAAGTCACTAAGGTTTGTGCAAAGGCACAACATCCAAGTTTGAATAAGGCGTCTTTTGATGTAGCCGAGGGGGAATTTATCGGCATCATGGGAGCATCTGGTTCAGGAAAGACCACGTTGCTCAATGTTCTCTCAACTATTGACACCCCAACAAGCTGGGACATTTGGATCAATGGCGTAAACATAAGGAAACTGGGTGGCACAAATCCTATTGTCTTTGCAAATAGTGTAGGAACACTGATTGTGAGCGATAGTTTTTATGAGCAAATGAGATTAAACATGACGCCTGAAACCCACCTTCTAAGCATAAATGGGAAAGCACTTGAAAATAATGAGAATTTATTTGCAGCGATGAAAGAGGTGCTCCAAGACAGTCCCTATCTGCAAGGGCATACCCACAGGATAAATGAGATTTGATGAGAAATCAGTTTTAGAAACTTCTCAAAATAGTCATACAACTCATTTGATTCCGCAGACGCAGCTTCGAGATTCAAAAGAACTCTATATGCAGCTGTGTTATTCTTATCTTGTAATTTTTCAATTATATCCATGATAATTATCTCCGCCAAATTCTTATCTGTCACTGGATTTCATTCTACCATATAACCCTGAATTTTCCCACTCCTATCTCCATATTCTATTCTCTAAAACAAAAAACCGGATCAGCATCAAAACACTGAATTCCGGAGTATCTGCCTTTATTCAGCAAATGCTTCCTTCCGTTTTTTGAGTAGGGAAATCGTTAAATTTGCACCCTCAAGGCATCAGAGGGTGCATTGTATCAATTTATGGTACGCAAGTCAGTGAGAGGGTGCGCCAATGAATATTTCATTTAACTCTCTACTTACTTTAACAAGCTCACAAAATACTTTACTAAAACATACACAGCACGAAGTATGTACCATACGACTACTACCTCACCGATCAGGCAGCCTACTATTATATTCATTACCCAGACACCGACAGTTCCGCCTATATCGAAATTCTTAGGTAATAACCAGATGTACATTCTATGAATACCAAAAGGCATACCAACCACCATCCATATCTTCCACAACTCAGTCTGTTCCAAAGATACACAGAAATGATATGCGATCCACGCCCATACCGCCAGAAGCAGCATCGGTAATATTGTTTTCTCCATAAGCTCTTTGCCCATCATTCAATCCCCCAACTTTTCTTTTTATCAATACGACACTACTCATTATATTGCACCATTTCCAAATTTTAAAGTCAGTCCATCACTGACGGGATCTCCTTTCCAATTACTTAAAATCGTGTTCTTTTTCGGTCAAAAAAATAGAACTAACACGGCAGAACCCTTGATTTTATTGGGTTTCTCCTTGTTAGTCCTATTATCTCACAGTCATCGAGAATAACAATAGGCGCGTCCTTCAGCATGGCACGGGCAATAGCGATCCGCTGCCGCTCTCCGCCGGACAGATGGGCGCCTCCGCCGCCGACTTTTGTATCATAGCCCTTTTCCAGACTGCGGATAAAAGCGTCGCAGCCTGCGGCCTTTGCCGCTTCTTCCACTTCTCTGTCTGTGGCGAAAAGCCGGCCCATGCGGATATTTTCCCGGACGCTTTCATCAAACAGGTAATTGTCCTGGGACACAAACGCTACCTGGTCGTATAGCTGAGAAAGCGGAATGTCTCGCTCATCCACGCCGCCCATAGATACGCTTCCTTCTTCCACATCCCAGAAGCCTGCGATCAGCTTTGCAATGGTGGATTTGCCGGATCCGGAAGGGCCAACCAGCGCTGTCATACTGCCCGCCAGAATGGAAAGGCTCACGTCCTTCAAAATATTCTGGCCCTCATGATAACCGAAGGACACGTGGGAAAGCGCAATATCATAGCCGGAAAACACCACTTGCTTTTCCCCATGATCCTGCTCTTTCGCCGCAAGCAGCTCATCCACGGTTGCCACCGTGGTCCCCACCTGGGCAAGGGTATCCACAAAGTTCATCGCCGCAAGCAAGGGGCCTGCAATCCCCATAGACAAAAGAATCGTCGTAATAAAAACTTCCATGGACAGGCTTCCGCCCCGGTACAAAAGCCACCCCACCGGCAGGATCGTAATCAGGGTAGCCGGAGAAACTGCATATCCCATGGATGTACCAAACAGGCACTTTTTCATCCAGTTATAATAATAAGACGCATTGGCTGTTACCCGGTCGGCAAACTTGGCGTAAGACGCTTTTCCCTGATTAAAGGCTTTGATCACCTCGATTCCGCCGATGTACTCTACGATGGTTCCGTTCATGGCCTGCGTCGTTTTGACCGCACCTTCATAATCTTTCCCATAGGAACCCATGACCGACATCATGAAAATCATGCCCACTGGGATCGACACCAGAGACAAAAGCGCCATGCGCCAGTCCAGAGCAAATAAGTAAATCAGGATCAGAACCGGCCCCGCAATGTTGGCGGTCATCTCCGGGAGAAGGTGAGCCAGTGTGGTCTCCATCCCGTCCACCTGATCCACGACGATCTGCTTAATTTTGCCGCTGGGTGTATCGAGAACCGTTCCAAGGGGGAGCTTTGGCAGCTTCGCAAGAATCTTCTGCCGGATAGTTTTCAAAATGGAAAAGGTTGCCTTGTGAGATCTGGACAGAGCCAGGTTATAGAGCAGGGTACGGGCTGTATAACCGGCTAACCCCGCCGCAAGCCATGGCATATAGGCAGAAAGCTCCCGGTTTCCGGACAGCAGACCAATGATGATCTGCGCCGCGCTGATGTAGGGAAGCATCCCCAGCGCCACGCCCAGGAAGGCGCTGCCCATGGCAAAGATCAATCCACCGTGTTCCGTTTCGCCCAGCTCCCAGATGCGGAGCAGGGGACTTTGTTTCTTCATATGGTTTCCTCCTTTTAGGTTAGCTCTCGCTAACTGATTGATTTATTTTAAGGCTGCTTGACTGTCACCAGTTCGGCAGCCCTATAAACGATTTCTACATTTCCGCAATAGCCATAAATCCGGCATGATGGTATTTTCCCATCAGCGAGATATATTTTTTGGCGTTTTCCCGGCTCATTCCATGACGCACCGTTTCAAAAACGCCCTCATAATAAGCGGTAACCATCATATGGTACAATTCCCTTGTCATCGTATCCGAAAACTCCGACCCAACGCCTGTGACCTCCATCCACTTCCATGTATACGCCTCTTCTATGGATACCAGCTCATCCACAAAATGCTGAAACTTCGTCCCATAGGAAGCATCCAGCAAAAGCCGGAAAGCGTCAAAGTGATCATACATATAATCCACCAGCTTCAGCATTTCATCTGCGGAATACTTCCCCACTTCCTGGCGCTGCGTCTCCGGGTCAAATGCGTGGAAGGTCTCCTGCACCTTACAAAACTGCTCCTTAAATGCTGTAGCAGCCGGCTCCACAATGGCAGCAAATAACCCTTCCTTATCCTGAAAACGTACATAAATGGAATTGGTACTGGTATCAGCTTCTGCAGCAATCGTCCGAAGCGATGCATCGGAATACCCCTTCTCTAAGAACTCCTTCTTTGCGCATTCCAATATCCGCTCATATACGCCCTCAATCTGCTTTGCCATTTCTTCACCTCCTATTTGAAACGTCGTTTCATAACACTGTTTTTATTATACCAACGTTTTCAGAAATGTCAAGAGGGCGAAACGAACATCCATTTTATGTATTCAATTCTCTTGGACTATGCTTTTTGTAAGGAGAATCTTCTACAAATGTTCTGAGCCGGCCTCGCCCCCTTTGTAGGCTTCTTTCAATAAAGCTTGCTTTGCTTATTCAGACAGATTTTCTGTGCAGAAAAGGATAATGCAGTTTTCAACATCTTCCTCTGTGTGATCAACTGAAATGCCAGAAGCCAACCAGTAAGCATAATTGCCTGCATCGTACTGTCCCAGTGCATCCAAATTACTTCCATAGCGGAACTCAATGTGCTGGGTGGTTTCCATCGTGTCCGGCGCTATGCAAAAATATGTAAATTCGCCGGAATCTTTATCATCGCTTTCATACACGTAAAGGCCGCGAATCTCTTCCATGCCTACATAGTGATAAGAATGGCTAAACAGCTCATTGCCTTCCTTGTCCACGCCGGAGATGGTCGTACCGTTAAATATGAATTGCTCCACATCCTGCAGGAATTCGCAACAATATGCCATGTTACCGTCTTTGTAAGCCTCTACTGCCTCCTCGCCAGTAACGGTTCCTGTTACCATAGAGGTCATCTTTTCAACAGCACCTTCTGCATTTTCCTCACCTACAAGCTCCGCGCTGGTATCCAACCATAGCTGGTTATATTCGTCTGCCAAAACAACCGGCCAAAGCTCCTGATAAGTTCCTTCCAGCTCAAGTAAGAGTTGTTCCGCTGCTGCCTGATTTTCGTCAACTTTACTTTCCTGTTCTGCGTTCTCACTGGTAGACGATCCATCTGCAACAATGCTTGTGGGCTGCTGCGTTTCGGGTGTGCTATTGCTTGTATTTCCACAGCCAGCCAGTAAAGAAAGCACCAATACAAGAGCAAGAAACAGGATTGCAAATTTTCTGTGTTTCATTACAAATCCTCCCATAAAAAAATATATATTAGTTAGCGTTTGCTAACCAATATATATTTTATCCGACTCTCATCTGAAACACAATGACCAAGCAGACTAAATTCTATCCATTCAGACATTTTTTTGATACTGGGTAGGCGGTATCCCGTATTCAGAGCAAAATGCAGATGTAAACTTGTTTGGATTGGTATATCCGATTTTCGCAGCAATCTCCGCTACAGATAGTTGCCCCTCCCGCAATAAATGTTCTGCAATTTGCAAGCGATAAGTACGAATATAAGTATAAATAGGAACACCATACATCCCTTTAAAGCAGTTCTTCATTGCAGTAGGAGATATTTTAAAACGCTCTGCCAGTTCTCCGATTGTATAATGTTCTGCGATATGATCTACCATGAAATCGTGAATTTGTCGGATGCAGTTCCTTTGCGCCTGGGAATAATAAACATAGTCTACCTTGCCCGTATCAAAATCCAGTTCCGTCAGCATAAGTAAAAGCTCCATGAGCTTCACCTTGATATAACCTGTCTTAATGCGCTCCTGAACCGTATATAACTCTGAAAATATGTGCTGAACTGTTTTGCTTGCACGAACTATATAAAAATCCTGCTTTCTGGATAACTCAAAAATCCGGGAAAGGTCAACGGAAAGCAGCTCAAGAATCATTGTCATTTCCTTCGTAATCCCGGCAAAATCAATTGTGACCGTAATACCGTGATAATGGGAAGTAGGAAAAGACGATGTATGTGACCTGCGTTGCAAAGAACAGATAGACAAGTCCCCGGCGGACATATAGCAATAGCTCCGTTCTCCAAAAGCGCATTCGCATCGCCCTTCCCGACAGTAATTGATTTCAATTATACCGGGACGGGGATCTTGTATCTTGTTGCAATATTCCATGTGCATATCATTATAGACAAGCTCCATGCCGGGAAACGCCAGATATACTGTAATATCTCCAGTACCACTTTCATTCTCAAGATGAAAGCTCGAACATGCAGAAACTTCCGTTTTCTTCTGAACAGAAGCTCCATACAGGTCAACACTGCTAAAGCCGCATTCAGGGAATAGTGGAGATGAAAGTATATCTCCGACAATCTTATATGGATTATCCATCGGCTGCCACCTCCTATCTGAATTCTATCCAAATTGTAGCATCTGCGCCATTTCTCATTTCCTGGCAGCCAAATAACTGAGCGGCGCAAGACTGCCGCCCAGCGTTTCCTGATGGATCACTTCAAAGCCATGCCTCGCAATAAACGCCATAAATTCTTCCGCGTTCCACTTGTGGTATGTATGAAAGCCTGCCGGCTCCATGAGCTTCACCCGCAGGCGAAATCCCGTACTTTCCCCATGGATAAAGGTCGGGGCAAACAGCGCCCCGCCCGGCTTCAAAACCCGCCGAATCTCCGAAAGTGCCTTTTCCGGATGCGGCATAATATGCAGCGCGTTGGAGATCACCACGGCATCAAAGCTCTCCGGCGCATAAGGCAGTGCCGTTGCGTCCTGCACTGAGAAATGCAGCCGCCGGGATGTGTTGTTCTTTTTTGCCTCCGCGATCATCGCCTCGGAAAAGTCGGTAGCCTCCCATAGATGAACTCTACCGGATAGCGGGTAGGAAAGCTGCCCCGTGCCGCAGGCAAGTTCCAGTACGTTCATCTCCCGATTCAGATTGGGACGAATCCTGTCGCAAATATCTCGGTAAAGACGAGAGCTGCTTTTTTCCATGATTGGGCTGTAGAGCTTAGCAAACCGCTGCCAGAAACTTTTGTTATCATTCTCCATTTCTGCAAATCTCCAATACTGCAAGTTTATTCGACAGGTTCCGCAAGGCAGGGACTTTCCCGATCACCCGGTAGATAGGAAACACCGCAAATCGAAACTGTTTCAGAATTCATCTGTGCAATCCTCCGTAACCGTATCTTGATGAAGCAGAAGATATACAAACCAGACAATCAGCCCACCATTCATGCAAAAGGTTGACAGCCCGTAGGCAAAGGGCGACGCAGGCAGAAGCCCTGAAACGACAGATATAATCCCCATCGGAACGGCAGGAGTAAACAGCGTCGCTGTCCATTTCAGGCGGGTCTTCCCGCAAAGGATCAGGACGATCAGCGTAATCAGAGCCGCCGCCACAAACACATAGGCGCAGTAGAGGAACAGCAGACAGACGTTGTTCATGTCGTAGGAAAGCGAGATTGCCAGTTCCCGGCCACCAGCCCTTTCCGCTATGGAGAACACCAATACATTGACCGCCACGCCAAAATGAATCACAATCCAGCCCACAGCACAAAGCGCAAAGAGATACCGGAGAAGTTTCCTTGTCCCGGACTTCCGGGCAACTTCTGCGGATCCTGTCATGCCCGGAACCAAAAAGCACATTCCGACCATGGCCATAACCAGCGTAACGACAATTTTCCATGCGTCATAGCCTGCACCGTGTCCCGCACTGATAAAGTAAAAGATATTCTCACCAATGGGTGTGGGATCCACATAGCCCAGGAGCCAGTCTCCCACACCAAAGCAAAGACTGCCCAGAATTCCGCAGAGCAAAGCAAGCTCCGTTTTTCGTTTCGTTTTCCTATCCATTCTTCTCACTCCTTACACGCTTTGCTGCTTACGGCGATAGCGGAAATCGCAGCGCTCGCCGCCCTCCGCAATGGTGGTCGTACGCATAAGCTCCATGCCCATCAGCTCCGCCAAAACAAAGTCCATTCGACATAGATACCGGGCCATTTCCGGGCATCCCTCATCCTGGCAGAGCTTACAAATGCCGCACGCCAGATAATCATAGCCCAAGTCAAAGACTGCCCCACCGGGCAGAACCTCCACGACCCAGTCGTTTTCATATGTTCTCTTTTTTGATTCCTTCGCCCATTTTAAGCGACCCGGCAGCTTCTTTTCGTCCAAATAGGCGTCCGCGTCTCCCATCGCCATGGCAAACAGCCGGCTCTTTCGGAGGCCATCGCGAAACAAGACATAGTTTTCCTCCGCACTGTCTCCCGCGCTCCGGTTCAGAGCAATAAACCACGCACCCATGCAGTAGGCGCTTAAGAGCCGGGAAGGGCCAATGTCCTTCGCCCGACGGATAATCGCCCGGTATTCTTTTTTCGCGGCGTTCAGCGTTCGGCGCCCATATTGCTTTTTCAACTGTCTCTTACAGGCATGGCTGTAAAACCAGCCGTAGAACCTCGTTCCTGCGTTTTCTTTCATGATGTTGCCCTGCCCATATAGTTCTCCACCAGTTTTCCATACTCCGCATAGTGCTCCGACAGATACATACAATGTCCATACCCCTTCCGCACCCGAATATGAATGCCGGGATAATGCTTCAAAATCGTCGTGTTTTGTTTGCAGTTTATATCCTTGCTGCCAACCTCTATAAAAATCCGCCGCTGGACAGCTTCCGGCAAAGGGGAAAACGGGAAATCGGAACAATCCTTTACCACATTCACAAGGCTTGTTTCGCTCATCTTTACGAAATTCTCTGCCATTGCGTCCCCAAAGACGCCATAGCGCGCTGTCATAGACTTTTTCACCGCGTCAAGGGACATTCGGACAGCCTTACGATGCTTTTTCAAGAAGCCGAAGGTCATAAGTCTGCGAATCATCCATGCGTTTTCATACAAAGGAACGCCTTCAAAAACCACGGTCTGACAGGCAATCTCGCCCCGTGCCAGCAGATACATCCCCACCAGTCCTCCGAGAGAAGCCCCCATCAGCAGTGCCAGCTCCGTGTATCCCTTCTCTTTCAAATAAAGAAGCAGCGTTTCAGCTTCCTGTCTGGCATTACCGTACTCGCCAGTATCTTCTCCCTGCCCGGACAAATCGGGGATAATCGCGCAATAGGTTCCTTCCATGCTTTCCGTCAGCCTACGCATACAGCGGGCATCTGCCAGCATGGGATGCAGCAGCACGATTTTCGGCAGACTATTGTCGCCATACTCATGAATTACCATTTTTCTTCCTCCTTCTTTCTTCCGTTACAGCAGAGTGCATATCCAAGCCAAAAGCAGCGCAACCCAGATCATCAGAAACAGTGCCGCCATCAAAACCAACGCACAGAGAATGGTCACTTTCATTTCTCTCAATCCTTTCTTTTCGTTAATATGATAGGATCAAGATCAACACAGCCAAATAATAAATAACGGAAATCAAATTTGTCCATCCGCCTGAAACAATAATGCGAATTCCCTTTGGTAAGCATCCTACTGCTAGCCTAAGCAAAAACAGGATTCCAGGACTCAAAAAAAACATCCATCTCGGAAGGATCGTGTGTCCCGATACAATCAGGACCACCAGCAGCAAAAAGCCGATCCCCTCTCCCGCATAAAAGATAAGCGGCATTTTTTGAAAGTATGTTTCGACCGCTTTCAAAGCGTCTGCGAATCGTTCTTCTCCCAACAGACCCAGGTATGCGCAATGGCTGTGATATGCCCCACCGGTGATGATTCCAAAGCACGAAAAAAGAAATGCAGCCACAGCAAGCGTCTTCATTCGCTCATCGGTCATCCATACCATGTGGGAAAAGCCCACACAATACAGGAACGCAGATACAGGGCCGATCATTCCACCGGCCATGACGCGCCTTGCTGGAAGTTCCTTCATAACGTCTACGATTGCCTGTATTTTCTCTGCCGAAGAACTTCTGGAATCATAGGCAAAATCTTCCGGTGTGTAGTATAAAAGCATATCTCCCGCAAACATGAGCAGTGCGCCTGCAAGTCCCGCTATCACAACATAAATCAGCATACTTTACTCCTTACCAATCCAAAATACTGCGGCTCAGCTTTTCGTCAATGTCGATCCTTGTCTGCCTGCACGCTTTCGGGTACTCCCGTCCGGCCTTGAACATCAGGCGAACCAGAAGCCCGGAGCCAACCGGGATCATGGTTTTCAGCATAGACTCCGGAAAGACGAAGTGGGTGCCGTGCTCATAAATCAGTGTCTCTGCTTTGCATACGTGAGGCAGCGCCTCCAGCCGCTTTGTCATCCGGCGGATGTATTTGCAGGTGTCCCACAGCACATCGTCCTCCGCGCCAACGAAAATGATCTTCCCACGGATGTTCTCCACCTTGATCTTTTCCGCTTCCTGAATTGGGTGCCGACGCTCCGACTCGTCAAACATGGGGCGACTGGCAATCCGGTCGCCGTCGGCTTCGGCATCCGCCATGATTCTTCTCCAATACTCTGGATGGCGGTAAGCGTAGGGCAGATAGGGCAAGGGCTTTCCCTGCCAGGACAGGCTGGAGCCACTTCACGCCGGATACCACCATCCGGTCATCCGACGAATCCCCCAGCATAGCGATAAACGCCTTGCGGCTGGGAGTTGGGCTTGGATAATAGACCCCGTAAAAGCCGTCCTTCTCAGGATTAAAATACTGCTTGTTCATGTTGTTCCCCTCTCTTTAATGAAATCAGCGGTAAATTGTCATTCCAATATATCCTTTTGCCTAACATACTTTCCAAAACCAATATACAGGGTGATAAACATCATAATGGCACTCAAACTCTTATTGGAGGTACCGATGCCATTGACAATCGAGTAGTTGCCGACATTTCTGAGTGTATTGAAAAGCAGCGCATACTCGGCATGATCCAAACCGGGGATTTCCACAAATGCTGTCTCCGGGAAATTCCTTTTGACATAGTCGATGTCCCACGCGCGGGCCTTTTTCTCCAGACTGCCGTACCAATACTGAATCTCCGTTCGTACGGCGGGAACCGGCCCTGGCATAGCATAGTTGTTGCAGGAATCAAACACCCGCCAAATGGTTCTGGCGGACATATGCTTCATGACCTGCTGCATAAAGTCTAAGCTCTTCGCGCCGTATTTCTCCGGCGGATAGGCCAGCTCCAACAGTTTCCGGCTGTGCTTCCCCAGCTCTACCATGAGGAAATCCCGCAGGGCGATGAACCGGGTGACAATCCAGGGAAGTTGATAAGGGGTGATGCCCGCGTCGATGACCGCCTTGCCAAATCGGATTTTGTTGTCTGCCAGCAGGCGCAGCACCACGCTGCCGCCCATGGACAGGCCGTACAGTCCATGAACATGGGCCTGTCCCCGTTCCAGCAGCCACCGTTCCAGCTCCGCCGCGATTTGCTCCACGCTGGTATAATCCTCGTTCGTGGTCAGGTCGTGGCCCGGCATGGCAGGCAAAATGACGTGATACCGCTCCGAAAGTCGTTGAACACTTTCCTCATAAAAATCCCAGCCGGTACAAGAGGCGTGGAGAAACAACACACACTCCCGGTTTTCCTGTCCAAATTCATGAATGTTCACATCCTCACTCCTTCCATTTAGATGACCTGACAGCAACTGTCCTTTTTATGCCTTCAAAAGTCGATCCGCACGATCTGCATCCGCATCACCCGGTCGCCAAGCCTCGCCAGCAAGCGGAAAAAGCGGCTGACAGATGGATCTTTCAAATCGTTATAGCCCAGCATATAGCCCCGGCTAGTCATCTTAGCTCCTTTCATCCATGGAATCACGTCTTTTTCGACGCTGTTTACATGAAAAAAAGCGCCTACATCCTCAATTCCCGCCTGCTTGACCCAGGTTTTGATCATCATAGCAACCGCCCTTTTCCCTGCGATATCAAACACCAGCCTGCTCCCCGGAAAATGCCGGGACATTTTATGGACAAGGGCTTTCACTTCATGCTTGCGAAAATAGTAAAATACTCCCGCCGCAAAGAAAACCGCGCCCTGAGACCCGTCGATTTCACTGAACCATGCGGTATTCTTCAAATTTCCGGCGATATTATGCACCCGGGGTTTCTCCGGAAGAAGCTGCCCACGCAAGGTGATCACGTCTGCAAGATCCACGTTATAGATTTGGCACTGCCCGTTATCGCAGTTTTCCCCGGTCTGATCCAGTCCGCAGCCCAGATTGACCACCGCCGCCTTAGGATGCGCTTTCAGGTAATCCCGAACCTCGATTGCCAGATCATTCTGCCGCATGGCAACCTCCAGTGCGCCGAAGCGCTGCATCAGACTTTGGGAGTCCTTTTCAATCCGGCTGAAATCATAATCCAACCGCTCCATCAGTTCCATGGCCTTCTCATCCCGAAACAGCTCCGGAAAACGTTCGCTGCATAGCTTGCGGGCGTAGAGGGGTATCACAAGCGTTTCTTGAACCGTATTCTTTTCAATATATACCTTTTCCATAGCGTAATTTCCTCAAACTTGTTTATATTCCTTGAAATGCAGGCCACCGAAGGTCAGCGCCCCGATTTCCACTAGCTAGCATCTCTGATTTTCGTTTCGTACATCTACTGTACCTCCGTATTTCGATCTCCCACTCCCCGTTGCTGCGCTTCTTCTTTCCGTCTGCTCCGTTCCGGAGAGTGTCTTGACACCAAACAGGAAATACACAATGTGGCATATCCATACAATCGCTAGAATCACGCATGGGATAGTCAATGCCTTGCTCCACATCATGAAGAAACCAATGCCCATGACAAGAGTCACCGGGAGGATAATGCCAACCTTTGTCCGAACTGTCATTCCCCTCTTCTGTACAAAGGATTCCAGATTCTTTTTATAAAGCTTCGTCCCCACAAACCAGTCATGGAGCTTCTGGGAGGAATTGGCGAAGCAAAATACTGTCAGCAGGAAAAAGGGCACCGTAGGCAAAACGGGCAGAACGATACCGATACAGCCGACGCCCAGAGAGATACAGCCTAAAATCAAAAAGAACAGTCGTTTCAGTTTCATGTGTTTTTCTCCAATCTTCTTTTTTCTTTTTTCGTTTCAATCATGTGCGGGCCGGAAAAGCGCATGAATGCTCTAATCTTCTCCCGCTTGGTTTCCACAGATTTCATCAGCTCATCCTCCCATTTTCTACGGAGTACACCGTATCCGCGATGCGCATGGTGGACTGCCGATGAGATACCAGCAACACCGTCTTATCTTCCTTTTCTTCTTTGAGTGATTTCAATATCACTGCCTCGTTCAAGCTGTCCAGATTGCTGGTTGGCTCGTCCAAAAGCAGGAAAGGCGCATTATGAAGAAACGTCCGGGCAAGGCCAATTCTCTGCCGCTCGCCGCCGGACAGAGTATCGCCCAATTCGCCTACCGGCGTGTCATACCCTTGGGGAAGGGTCATGATAAACTCATGAATGGATGCCTTTTTGCAGGCGTCAATGATCTCCGTATCGGTGGCATCCAGCTTGGCAATTCGAAGGTTGTTCCGAATACTGTCGTGAAACAGGTGGGTTTCCTGGGTCACAAAGCTCTCCATATTCCGCAGATTGACCGTGTTGACGGAGGAAATTTCCCGTCCGGAAATGGCGACGCGGCCTTTCTGTACCTCCCAAAAGCGCATGAACAGTTTCAAAAGGGTGGACTTTCCGCTGCCGCTCCTGCCAACAATGCCAACGATTTTCTGCTTGGGAACGGTCATAGACAGGTTATTCAAAATAATTTCCGGGCCATAAGAGAAGGTCACTCTCTCTGCTTCTGCTCCAGTGAAGGCAATCGGCATCTGGCCGGTCACCTCCTCCACCGCCGGACTTTCCTCCAAAATATCCAGCACCCGGTTCCCTGCAGCAAAGGTATTTTGCAGAGTACTGCCCAAGGCCGCCAGGGCAGACACCGGTCCGAAGGAGGAAAACAAGGCCAGCGTAGGAATAAGCACACCGTCAAAGCCGACAGCTCCTTTCCCGTACAACCCCGCTGATGTAAACATCATAGCAAGATCAAACAAAAGGATGATCATGCCGGTAACAGCAGAATTTCTTCCGGAAACTCGCTTCATCCGCTCCTCATTCCCGGAAAGGGCGTCGGTCTGAGCGTTTAACTCTGCCAGACGTTTTTCACCATACCCATATTGCAGCAGCTCCGGCAATCCCCGCAGGGAATCCAACAGGAAGGCAGACAGTTCCCCGGACTTAGTGCGAAACCGCAGGCCATCGTCCCCACTGGCCTTGGAAACCGTCAACGGAACGACAATTCCTACCACCAGATACGCCGTCAGCGCCAGAAGTCCCAGCGCCCAGTGGTAGCTGCTAATAAACAGACACATCAAAATCGTAAACACAAATGCAATGGCAGCCGGGGAGATAGTATGGGCATAGAACACCTCCAGCAGCTCGATATCCGAGGTGATGATGTTAATCAGGTCGCCCTTGTCACGGCCTTCCAGCTTGGCAGGACACAGCCGACGCAGGGCAAGAAACACCTTGTCACGAATCAGCGCCAGCAGCTTAAAAGCAATAAAATGGTTGCAGGCCTGTTCCCCATATCGCAGTCCTGCCCGCAGCAGGGCAAACACCAGCACGCAAATGAATACTGCGTCCAGAGAAAGCGGCGCATTGATCCCGATGAGGTTCAAAATCGCAAAGCCGCCGAAAATTGTAATAAAGGAGGCGCAGAGATGTCCAACA
The DNA here is from genome assembly GCF_048388605.1 of Frisingicoccus sp. Classification (GTDB taxonomy): domain Bacteria; phylum Bacillota; class Clostridia; order Lachnospirales; family Lachnospiraceae; genus Frisingicoccus. The sequence continues at coordinate 23,989 of NZ_DBGCTU010000051.1, forward strand.
AGTCCCATCCCGATTGCCAGCACCATGAAGCCTGCCAATGGACGTACCAGTCCAATCAGCCGGGCCATCACGGTAAAACCGCTTCTTTTCTTCATTGTGCATCACCGTCCTTTCCAAAAGTTTCCAGCATCTGCTGGGCGTTCCACAGCTTTTCGTACACGCCGTGATTTTGAAGCAGCGCTTCATGGCTGCCGCTTTCCGCAATCCTCCCCTGCTCCATCACATAAATCTGATCCGCTGCGGTCACATTTGCTAAGCGATGGGAAATAAGGATCACCGTTTTCCCCTTTGCCAAAGTGTAAATCTGCTCCATAATATCGTTTTCGCTCTCCACATCGATGTTGGAGGTGGCCTCGTCAAAGATGTAAACCGGGCTGTCATGGAGCAGCGCCCGGGCTAAGGCAAGCCGCTGGCATTGACCTCCGGAGAGATTGCCGCCTTTTTCCGTCAGCAAGGTGTCCAGCCCCTGCTCGCTGCTCAGAAAGTCGGCCAGACGAACCTGTTCCAGCGCCGCCCACATGGCTGTATCATCCACATCCGGCCTGCCTATTTGCAGATTGTCCCGCACAGTACCCTTGAACAAATAGCTCTGATACCCGATATATGTAATTTCTTTCATAAGACTGCTTTCCGCAACTTTTCGCAGCTCCACACCGCCAATGGTCACAGAACCGTTATAGCCTTTGTTCCGGCCCATCAGGATGGAGGCCACCGTGGATTTTCCACAGCCGGACTCTCCCACAATGGCGGTAAAGCTTCCCATAGGAAAACGCAGGTAAATTCCGTGGAGGATCTCCCGCTCCGACTCATAGGAATATGAAAGCTTTTCACATACAATATCTCCATGAGGACAGGCAAGGCTTTTCCTCTCCGGCACCGGCATATCCAGCAGCCGGAAGATCTTATCACTGGCCGCCATGCCGTTCATAGCAACATGAAAGAAAGAACCAAGCTGCCGCATAGGAAGGAAAAAATCCGCTGCCAGAAAAATGATCAGCAGACAACCCGTCAGCGTCACATGTCCCGCCCGATATTGGGTTGCTGCGAGAATAACTCCCAGCGCCGCACCGCCGTAGGCGATAAAATCCATAATGGTAATAGAATTGAGCTGCATGGTCAGCACCTTCATGGTAATCTTCCGGAATTTTTCTGCTTCTGCGTTCATTTCTCTGTGCTTAAATTCGTCCGCCTGATAGATTTTTAAAGTGGTCAGACCCTGTAAATTTTCCAGAAAAGTATCCCCAAGAGCGGTATACTGTCCCCAATATTTACTGAGCAGTTTCTTCGCCCATGTCTGCACCGCCGCAATGGCAACAGGAATCAGCGGCACACAGACAAGAAGTACGATGGCAGAGGGCAGATTCACAAAACTCAGATAGAGAAACAGAGTCAGCGGTGCCAGCATGGCATAGAAAAACTGGGGAAGGTACGTCCCAAAGTAGGTCTCCAACTGGTCCACCCCTTCCACGGCTACCTGAATTACCTCGGAAGTTTTTACATTTTCCTGGTAAGTGTTGCCTAACTCAATGAGTTTAAAAAAGATCTCCGCCCGCAGCGTCTTTTTCACTGCTTTGGAAGAAAGATACCCCATTCGGGACGCCCCCAACGTGCAGACAAAACGAACCGCAAGGCAAACTGCCGCTGCAATCCCCGTAACCATCAACTGTCTGGAATCCACTTTCCCGGAAACCAGGGCCGCCAACAGAGAAGCAATGCCCGTCATCAAAACCATATTGGCCGCCAGGGAGCACCATTGCAGTGCCACATTCCCGGCGATGTATTTTTTACTCTCGCTGACCGTGCCGATCAACCGCTTGTTAATCATCATTTCAATTAAACTCCTTTACCCCAGCGCCACATCCAGCGCCAGCATCAGTGTAAATCCAAAGCTGAAGCAAACCGTACCCAGATTGGAATGCTTTCCCTGAGACATCTCCGGTATCAGCTCCTCCACCACCACATAGATCATAGCTCCCGCAGCAAAGCTCAGCAGATACGGCAGCGCCGGAACAATCCAATGGGCTGCCCAAATAGTGAGCAATGCTGCCAGCGGTTCCACACCCCCGGACAGCGTCCCCCAGAGAAAAGCCTCTCCCTTTCTCATGCCTTCCGCCCTCAAAGGCATGGAGATGATGGCTCCCTCCGGAAAATTCTGAAGCGCAATGCCCAGCGCCAAGGCGATCGCCCCTGTCAGAGTGATCGTTTCATTTCCGGAGAGCCACCCGGCATAGACGACGCCCACAGCCATTCCCTCCGGGATGTTGTGCAGCGTTACTGCCAGCACCAGCATGGTGGTCTTTTTCAGGGCCGCGCTCGGGCCCTCCGGTTCAGTGCTGCCCTGATGGAGATGCGGAACGGCTTTATCTAACAACAACAAAAACAGGATTCCCAGCCAAAAACCCACGACCGCGGGAACAAATGACCACGCGCCCATTCCTTCGGACTGTTCCATTGCCGGGATCAACAGGCTCCAGACGGAAGCGGACACCATCACCCCGGCGGCGAAACCAGTCAGTCCCCGCTGTACCAGAGGATTGAGATTCTTTTTCATAAATAGGACGCAAGCCGCACCCAGAGTCGTCCCCAGAAACGGCAGCATCGCACCCTGTAAAACCGCAAATGACATCGCTTTTGCACCTGCCCGGCCGGTTATTTTTGAAAGCCGAACATTCCTTTCTTCTCGTAATTCTCTTTGCTGACTACCATCACGCAATAGACAGTCGGCTCAATGGCAATATATTATCGTCTATATGATCATCCAATGGCCGCCAAATTATACATAGTCATTTCTGCTGCTGATAAAAACCGATCCCCACGGAACAGCAAAATCGTTGGATTCTCTCGTTTTGCAAAAGTATAAAACTTGATAATTATCTCCCTTTTAGTTAGTTCTTGCTAACCTTTGTTCCTTAAAAAGGCCGCTCCGCATGAGCGGCTTTTTCTATTTCAATTTCAATTTATTCCGGGAACAAACGCTGGCAAGCCCCATACACCAGAGTTTCCAAAACCTGTGGATACAGGAAACCAATATTATCTCTGTGAGATACCGTCAGAAAAAGCCCGCGTACCACGGCAGCTGCCAACTCCGTACCGCCCTCCGGCTCCAGCCCTGCACTTTCCAGAAGCTCCTTGATGTGGGTCTCATCCCCATGATAATGCTCTTCCAACACCTCTGCCGGAATTCTGCGAAGCAAAAACGGAACATCCTGCTCCATAAAGTCCATCATCCCGGACTGCCCCATAAGTTTGCAGGCCTCCAGCACCGCTTCCGCCGTTCTCTGATAGGCAGGTTTTCCTTGATTTCGCATTAGGACATCCGCACATGCCTCATAGATTTCACTATGAAGATCCTCAAGAAGTTCAAAAAACAGCATCTCCTTGGTGGGATAGAATTTGTAAAAAGCACCCTTGGAAATATCTGCTTCCTTTGCAAGCGCCTCCACCGTGATTTTTCGCATCCCGCATGAGGCAGCATACTTCCGGGCAGACGCCTTCAGGTCCTTCAGAATCATATCCGTTTCCTTCTGCGAAAATGCTTTAGCCATAGCCGTCACCACCGTTTGACCATTTTCCTATTTCGGTCATATTGTATCAAACACATCACCTGCTGTCAAGATGTCTTCCGTTTTTTTCTATAGATCAACGTCTTGCATTCACAAGCCAACCATGGGCCCCGTATTGTTTCCGTGTGTTATACTCCTTTCAAAGGAGACCATTTACATGAAAACAGATACAGTGAAACTACGCCAAAAATATATCGATAACCTGCCGCTGATCTGCCGCTGAATTTCTTTTAGAATGACTATCGTCATATCCATCAATTCAGTTCCTGTCAGTTCTGTATCCAGCAGCTGAACTGCCTTATGGGCCAATGTGAAGATTCCCGCGATTCTGTTTCCCCCGTCAACCACCAAATATGTAATAGACATCTTGCGTTTGGCAAACTCTATTGCGCTTTTCTTACAAATTCCTCAATTTCATGATTCTTTGGGCAAGAAAAATTGGAGAGAATGAGCGGCAATTCCTCCTCTCCGATTGTGTTTATTATATCCAGAATATTTACCGATGTGAAATTACTCACTATTCAAAATTTCCCCTTAAAAGATAAATATCTAATATCGCATTGAATATCACTGCTGAAAATGTGCTGAACCGTTCAAACAATCCGAACACTGCTTTCGGCATGACGCCGGTCCCGACGGCCCCCAACAGCATCATCGTCAGGCAGAGCACAGCCCACACCGATAACTCTTTATGTTTTCCTTTTCTCGCGCTCACCGCGATCAGTACCAGGGAAGTAAGCGAAAAAACAACCATTGCGGCATAGGAAATCAAACTGATTACTCCGAATAGTCCCAGTCTGGAAAGTTTCATAATAAACGCACCTCCTCTTTTGAGCCATCATTACACTTTTTACTATATACCGTCTGTCATCGACTAAAATTTCTGACATCATTTCCACGATAAATCAGATTCTGACCGGATATTCCGATGGTCTCTTTAGTATCCTTAGCGATGATAGTCCAGCGGTTCCGCTTATCATTGTTAAAATTCTCAAGTTCAATTTGAAACCTGCCATTCTCATCTTCTCTTCCCAACCCATACAAACCGGGGCCCTTCTTCACCAATTTCTCCGCTTGGCACAAATCCGGATTTTTCCAGCACTCTCTGGGACGCTTTGTTGTCTCTATCGGTTTCCGCTTCGATACAAAGAACACCGGGCTGTCGGGAGGCCCATTGAACTAATGCCATGACCGCCTCTGTCATATACCCTTTACTCTCAAATCCCGGATAAGTACCGTAACATTTGACGATTCCTCCTCACAATTCTTTTTTCTGCCTTGCTCATTGCACAACAGTAAAACGCAGAGCCATCCCTTTCGGAATCATCGGCTCTGCGTCTTGGCGTCTGGCTCTCTTAATCTTGTTGTGATAAACTTGGTCACACTGACCAGCATCTCCTGTTTGCACTTTGGGCAAAACAGCAGGAAGTTTTTCAACTCTGTATCCTGCCGCAGCCTGACCCGGGTCTTACACCCGCAGGAAGGGCAGAGGAGCCACTTTTCCGTTATATTCATTTGCTATCCTCTTCTTTCTGCAGCTACAGTAAAAGCCCCGCCAATGCTGTTACCTCTATGGAATCCTTGTCAGGACTTCGGCATTGGGTAAGGCGTTTGCTGATTCAAACCGCCGCTTTTGACCCGTACCAGCATGGCCATGAAGTCCTGCCCCAACAGGTCATTAATCTCCTCCTCAGAAAAGCGGCACATTCCGGTGGCACAGAGGGTGGCGATGCCATAGGTGTAGATCCATACATGGCGGAACAAAGCCATTGCCTCCGTTTCCACCAAATCGTATTCCCTTTGCAGGATGTCCAAACATACTCCGGCTGGCTCTCCAAGGCCGGCAAACACCTCCTCAAAGCTGTGGGGTCTGCCATCACCCTGCATAAACAAAAGCTGATATAGATGCGGCTCCTCCAAAGCAAAGAGAATCATCTGCATCCCGAATTGCTTGAACGCCGGCATGTAGTGAACTGCCTTTTCTGCAAAGCCTTCAAACTGATGCATAGCTGCCGTCTTAGCTTCCTGCCGCACCTCTTCCATGGTCTTAAATACAGTAAATATGGGCCGAGCGGAGCTGCCAAGCTCCTGACCCAGCGTCTGAGCAGTCAAAGCGGTAATCCCATTCCTGCTGATAACCCGCAAAGCGGCGGCTATAATCTCTTCTCTTGTAAATTTCGGTTTTGGCGGCATATCGTACCTCTCTTTCTTAAAATATTCGTTTTGCATTGAATATTTTAAAACATTTATTTTATTATACTCCTTTTTTCTGTTTTGTCAAGAGGGTAGGGAAATCATCACGGCCTTTGATGATGTGAAGCCTGCGAATGTCCTTTGAGGAAATATCTGAAGTGAAGATTTATACTATGAATTTGCCACGAAGTATATGCGCATATACCTGATGTTTGTATTTGTCCAGACAGTTCAACCGCTGTCGGTAAATTATTTCACAGCTATCGGAAACATGAAGCAGGGTGTTTTGATTTCCCTTTCGAGATAAGGATTTCTGCTGCTTCCCATGCTTGTAATTTTCCCAATCATATTCAACGGAATAAACGGAATCCTATATGCAGGCCCCGTATCGGATGCCATAGCCTGTGTTTTGGCGCTTTCAATGGTATCTTATAACTTTAGACATATAGATTCCCTCTTCTATCGCTTTAGTTAGTTTGTGCTAATCTGTGTGAATTATAAAGTTCCTCCACCAAAGAAGGAACCTTATATGTCCAAAATTATATTATGGCACAGAGAAACGCATCCATCCACCCTCAGGACTGCCATTTAAAAATAAAAATTCCCACAACCGCAACGATCATTCCAATCAGTTTTGACCACTGAAAATCCACCTTCTCCATGCCAAAAAGCCCAAAAAGCTCAATCAAATAGGCGATGGCCAACTGGGAAACAACAATGATCAACGCAGATTTAGCCGGTCCGAGCTGGTCCATACTCAAAATCACCGTTAGGGTAATAAAAGCGCCGATGACGCCGCCGAGAAGCATATACTTTGAATCCACCTGAAATAAAGTTCCAAAGGACCGCCGCTCTTTAATAGCCCACGCTCCGAGGCAGACAACAAGCGCTGTTCCCTGCACCCAACTATTGGCTACCCAGAGACTTGTCTGCTTTGTCAGCCCTGTATTAAATACTCCCTGTATACTCATTAATGCACCTGAAATTAAAGCGATCAGCCATCCCCACATAATCATCTCTCCTGTTCTTATTCATATACCCATTCGGGCATCCCGTATGTCAAATGCTTCGCATGGGCGCGCTTCGTCAAGCTTCGCGCGATAAGGTATACCCATTCGGGCATTCACATGGGTATAGTATACGCCGGAGAGAAATTTTTATTCGCCGATAATACCGTAAAAAAACAGCTCCGCCCTGAATGTCCTCTGACATTTCGAAGCAAAGCTGTTTTAATCATTACTTTTTCAATTCCTCATAAATTTGTCCATCACTCATTTTCGGACACTTATAAATCAATTCCATAATCTGCTCTACAAGTTCCGGGGCTTCTTCAAGCATATCCGCTACTTTTACAGCAGATATCCCTTTATCTACTTTTTTTCTCACCTGAGAAATCAGTCTCTGCATGTCCCCTTCGGCACGGCCCTCTTGAAGTCCCTCTTGGCGTCCTTCTTCCATTTTTTCCTGATATTTAATATACAGAGTCATATACTCCCGCCTCCATTCCAAATTGGCTTTGGCCTTTTTTACTTCCCTGTCCAACAACTCAATAAAATCATTTTCTGTTTTCCGCTTTTGATTTATGTATGCCAAAAAAGCTTTTAAATTGGAATTCAGATTTGAAGTATCACCTTTAGAATTCAAAAAAACCTTCTGGGTTTCGTCCCCCAAAGCAATTTCCGTATCCTCAATACAGCGATTTTCAAAAGTGTATATACACCGGTTTTTCCCAAACAAATCAAAATAACATATAAAAATAACATAACTTCGATTTAATTTCGAATAGTACTCATCTCCTTTTTTCTCTCTTCTCTATTTTCCATCTTTTGTGTATCGGGAGTATCTCTTTGGTGAATTATTCAATTTATCTTTTGTTTATCCAAACGAATATATTTATATTATATTCCATGCCCTGCCTAAAGTAAATAAAAACAGCTCTGGACTCAAAGAATACCTTTGTTCCCAGAACTGTTTTTCTTTTTAATTTTCCCCGAGACATTCCTCAAGAATATGTATCATTTCATCGACATTTTCTTTTGTGATCACCAGCGGCGGCACAAAACGGATAATGTGTGTTCCGGCTGAAATGATAAGCAGTCCCTTTTCCAGCGCCTTATTAATATATGGGCCAACCGGGACATTAAATTCCAGGCCGCGCATCAATCCAAGCCCCCGGGTTTCTTTTAATATATCATATCTTTCAACCAATCCACGAAGTTTTACATCGAGATAGGCCGAAACTTCATTGACATTCGCCAAAATGTCGCGGCTTTCAAACATATCAAATACTTTGCTCACAGCCGTCGTCACAAATGGATTGCCGCCATAGGTGGAACCGTGGTCTCCCGGCTCCAGCGCCGTTTCCGCCTTCTCTCCGACAACAAAAGCCCCCACCGGGACACCGCATCCCAATGCCTTGGCAGAAGTCATTACATCCGGAAGCACATCATAATGCTGATAAGCAAACATTTTTCCGGTCCGCCCCATACCGCACTGAACTTCATCCAGAATAAGCAGAATATCCTTTTCATCGCAGATTTTTCGGATGCCCTGAATAAATTCTTTATCCGCCGGGTAAATTCCGCCCTCACCCTGCACAGCCTCAAAGATAATGGCACAGGTTTTTTCTGTGATTTTAGACTTTACATCCTCCAGATTATTAAATTCCGCAAAAACCACATTGCCGATGCCCGGCTGAAAGGCTTCACGATAATGGGCATTTCCTGTCACCGATAGAGCGCCCATACTCCGTCCATGGAAGGAGTGTTCCATGGCAATGATCTCATGATCCGTTGTTCCGTCTTTTTTAAAGGCATATTTTCGAGCCACTTTGATCGCGCCCTCAATAGCCTCCGTACCGCTGTTGGTAAAAAAAACACGCTTGAGACCGCTGGCCTTTGCCAGCTTATGCGCCGCATCTGCCATCGGCTTTGTATAATAAAGATTGGAGATGTGCATTAATTTATCGATTTGATTTTTTAATGCCTCTTTATATTCTTCCACATTGTAGCCAAAGGCATTGACGGCAATACCCGCCGCAAAATCCAGATATTTTTTTCCATCGGTATCATAGAGATAAACGCCGTCGCCATGGTCAAAAACTACCGGAAAACGATTATAGGTATGAATAATTGCGGATTCCGCATATTCCTTAAATTCATTCGTCACCATTATAATACCGTCCCTCCCCCTGACTTAAAATTGCCGTACCGATACCGCGATTTGTAAAGATTTCCAAAAGAAGACAATGCGGGATCCGCCCGTCCATAATGTGGACACGGGAAACACCATTATCAATGGCATCAATACAATTATTTAACTTCGGAAGCATACCGCCGCCGATAAAACCGTCGTCGATCAGCGCATGAGCATCTTCAATGGTCAACTCGGAAATAAGTGTGGACTTGTCCTCCGGGTCTTTATAAACCCCTTCAATATCTGTCAGAAAAGCCAGTTTTTCCGCATTGACCGCCTTGGCGATCGCGCAGGCCGCATCATCCGCATTAATATTGTATGTATTAAATTCTTTATCCAAACCGATCGGACATACGATCGGAAGGAAATCTTTTTCCAGCAGATCATAGAGAATCTTTGGATTAACCTCCGTAATCTCGCCGACAAAGCCGATATCCTTACCATCCGAATATTTTTTCTCAACCGTTAAAAGGCCGCCGTCCTTGCCGCTGATGCCAACCGCCTTGACGCCAAGCTCCTGCACCATCTGGACAAGGCTCTTATTCACTTTATTTAATACCATCTCGGCAATTTCCATCGTATCTTCATCGGTTACACGCAGGCCGTTGACAAACTGCGGCTCCATCCCCACCTTGCCGACCCATCGGCTGATCTCCTTACCGCCGCCGTGAACAATGATTGGTTTGAATCCAACCAGCTTCAGCAATGTCACATCCTGAATCACCTGTTTTTTCAGCGTTTCATCCACCATGGCGCTGCCGCCGTATTTGACGACAATGATCCGCCGGTTAAACCGCTGTATATATGGAAGTGCCTCAATAAGTACTTCCGCTTTCTCAAGATATTTCTCCATATCTGTACCCATTTTTTTCACTCCTAACTAAATCGAAGATATCTGCTTAACTGCGGTAATCCGCATTAATCTTTACATAATCATAGGTCAGATCACAACCCCAGGCCGTAGCCTCGGCGTCACCTATTTTCACATCGGCGATGGCCGTTACTTCCGGCTCGGAGAGAATCTTTGTCGCCTCTGCCTCACTGTATCCGGTGGACACGCCGTTTTCCATGATCTTAATCTTTCCGGCGGCGCTTTCAAAGTACAAATCCACCACTTCCGGGTCGAACTGAACCCCCGAATAGCCCATCGCGCATAAAATACGTCCCCAGTTGGCATCATGGCCGTAAATGGCCGCTTTTGTCAGGCTGGAAGTCACAACAGATTTGCTCAGAATCACCGCATCCTGCTTTGTCTTTGCGCCGATGATCTTCACTTCAAAAAGGGCTGTCGCTCCTTCACCGTCTCCGGCAATCTTCCTGCACAGATAGGTATTTACCGTATTTAAAGCCTTTTTAAAGGTTTCAAAATCTTCACCCTTTTCAGTGATCTCCGGGTTTCCGGCCATCCCGTTTGCCAGCAGGAGCACCGTATCATTGGTGGATGTATCCCCATCCACTGAAACCATATTGTATGTATCTTTAATATCCTCACTCAACGCTTCCTGCAGCAGTTCTTTGGAAATCGCCGCATCCGTTGTGATAAACCCAAGCATTGTGCACATATTTGGATGGATCATGCCGGAGCCCTTGCACATGCCGCCCATTGTCACCGTCTTCCCGCCGATGACAAATTCGACAGCAATTTCCTTTGGCACTGTATCCGTTGTCATGATCGCCTTTGCCGCCTCATGACCGGCCTCAATGGTGTCTGTCTTGATTTCTGCCAGTTTGGCGGAACCTGCTTTTATCCGATCGATCGGAAGCTGCATGCCGATGACACCGGTGGAGGCTACCAGCACGCTTGTCTCCGGAATATTTAAGATTTCCGCAGCGCCGGAGGCTGTTTCTTTGCAGTAACCATAACCCTCTGCCCCTGTACAGGCATTGGCGATTCCTGAGTTAATGACAACTGCCTGAGCATACGGCGCATTTTTAACGATTTCCTGATCCCATTTCACCGGCGCCGCCTTAACTACATTGGTCGTAAAAGTTCCTGCCGCCGCACACGGCTTCGAACTATAAATCATGGCCATATCTGTCCGGCCTTTATATTTAATCTCTGCTGCTGTCGCAGCCGCTTCAAATCCCTTCGCAGCGGTAACGCCGCCTTCGATTATCTTCATCTTCATCCTCCTTATGGAAACATCGGCACCAGATTCAGCCCCTCAGCCTCATCCAGCCCAAAGATCAGATTCATATTCTGAACCGCCTGTCCGGCAGCGCCCTTTACCAGGTTATCCAAAGCACCCATCATAACGACCCGGTGAGTACGCTCGTCCACCTTAAAGTTAATATCCGTATAATTGCTTCCCTCCACCCATCGGGTTTCCGGGCAGACGCCCGCATCCAGCACGCGGACAAATTTTTCATCTTTATAATATTTATCATAAGCGGCACGGATATCCGCCTCCGTCACCCCTTCTTTCAAATTCGCATAAGCCGTCACAAGTATTCCCCGGTTCATCGGCACCAGATGCGGTGTAAAATTCAATAAAACCGGTTCGCCCGCCGCATAACCGAGCTGCTCCTCAATCTCCGGCGTATGGCGGTGAGTTGTGACGCCGTAAGCTTTAATACTTTCATTCACTTCACAAAAAAGATTATCTACTTTTGCTCCCCGGCCCGCCCCGGAGGTCCCCGACTTGGCATCGATGATAATAGACTGCGGGTCGATCAGCCCTTCTTTTACTAACGGATAGGCCGTCAAAATCGAGCAGGTCGTATAGCAGCCCGGATTGGCGATCAACCGCGCTCCCTTAATATCTTCCCTGTTAATTTCGCAGAGACCGTAAACCGCTTCAGGAATAAATTCCGGCGAAGCGTGCTTGATGCCGTACCATTTTTCATACACTGATACATCCTTTATACGAAAATCCGCACTCAGATCAATAATCTTTACTTTATTTAAAATCTCTTCGCTGACGAGGGAGGCGCAAAGCCCCTGAGGTGTCGCCGTAAAAATCACATCGACGGCCTCCGCCAGTTCTTCCAGATTATCATCCCTGCATACATCCTCCACAATCTGAAACATGTTTCGGAATACATCATAATATTTCTTATCTATATAACTCCTGGAACCATACCAGACAATTTCCACATCTTTATGGCCAAGAAGCAATCGAACAAGTTCCTGCCCGGCATATCCTGTCGAGCCAATAATCCCTGCTTTAATCATAGGTATTTTCCCTTCTTTCTGAAATGTCTTTTCCTATAATAATACAATTTATGAAAGCTGTAAAGACATAATTTTAATAAATATTTATGTTTCGTTAAAAATATACATTATTAATGCATATTTTTATCTTTTTACTCATAAAAATACATAAATATGAAAAAAGATATTGATTTTTATAAAGAAGTGTTGTATATTATGTGAGGACTACAAAAAATATGAAGATAAAATAGAATTTCAGGAGGTTATTATTATGAAAGAAAAAGTCATTTTAGCCTATTCCGGCGGCCTGGACACCACAGCGATCATTCCGTGGCTGAAAGAGAATTTTGATTATGAAGTTATCTGCTGCTGCATCGACTGCGGTCAGGGCGAAGAATTGGATGGACTTGAAGAACGTGCCAAATTATCCGGCGCTTCCAAATTATATATTGAAAACATTATTGACGAATTCTGCGATGAATATATTGTTCCATGCGTACAGGCCGGCGCAGTTTATGAAAATAAATATCTTCTCGGCACATCGATGGCCCGCCCGGTTATTGCAAAACGGCTTGTTGAAATTGCCCGCAAGGAAAATGCTTCCGCCATCTGCCACGGCGCTACCGGAAAAGGCAATGACCAGATTCGTTTTGAATTAGGCATCAAAGCCCTTGCCCCGGATATCAAGATCATCGCTCCATGGCGTATGACGGATGTGTGGACGATGCAGTCCCGTGAGGATGAAATCGAATACTGCAAGCAGCACGGTATTGACCTTCCGTTTGATGCCAGCCACAGCTACAGCCGTGACCGTAACTTATGGCATATCAGCCATGAAGGTCTGGAACTGGAAGATCCGGCAAATGAACCGAATTATGACGACCTTCTTGTTCTCGGTGTGACACCGGAAAAGGCTCCGGATGAAGGCGAATATGTAACCATGACTTTTGAAGCCGGCGTTCCTAAAACATTAAACGGTCAGGCTATGAAAGTTTCTGAAATTATTACGGAGTTGAATAAACTCGGCGGGAAACATGGTATCGGCATTGTTGATATCGTTGAAAACCGTGTCGTTGGCATGAAATCCAGAGGTGTCTATGAAACACCGGGCGGAACAATTCTCATGGAAGCCCATGCCCAGCTGGAAGAACTGGTGCTTGACCGGGCTACGATGGAAGTTAAAAAAGACATGGGCAACAAGATGGCCCAGATCGTTTACGAAGGCAAATGGTTCACTCCGCTTCGCGAGGCTGTTCAGGCCTTCGTGGAATCCACCCAGAAATATGTGACCGGTGAAGTGAAATTCAAACTCTACAAGGGCAACATTATTAAAGCCGGAACAACTTCCCCATATTCTCTGTACAGTGAATCTCTGGCTTCCTTCACAACCGGCGAACTGTATGACCATCACGATGCATCCGGTTTCATTACATTATTCGGCCTTCCATTAAAAGTTCGTGCAATGATGCTGGCCGAAAACGAAAAAAATAAATAATCTTCTGAGATAAACTTGACAATAAAAAACGCTCTGCCTTATAGTAAAGGGAAGAGCGTTTTTTACATTTCAAAATCGGAGGATTTTTTATGCGTTTTACAACACACATTGGTTTTACAAAAAGAGTACATAAGGAACCCAAACCGTTATCCCGGAACCTCCAGTATATCTTGCTGTCGCTGGCTCCCGGATATTTTCTGCTCTGGGGACTGCTGCTGCAGCCGTTTCCGGAAATGATCCAGGGTCTGCTGAGAATTTTTAGAGAACCGGATTTTTTGATCACGGATTATGTGGCCGTCGGCGGTGCGGGGGCTGCCCTCGTCAATGCCAGCCTGATCACCTTCATGTGCATCCTTCTCATGTATTTTCTGAACATGAATATTGACGGCAGCTCTATTGCCGCCCTTTCCCTTATGCTCGGCTTCTCTTTATTCGGCAAAAACCTTGTCAATATATGGAGTATTATCCTTGGCGTTTTTATTTATGCGAAATATCATAAAACCCATTTATCCAATTACCTCTATATCGGTTTTTATGGGACAAGTTTGTCTCCGATCATTACCCAGACAGTTCAATTTGGACACTTTTCTCTGCCGATCCGCCTGGCCATGAGTCTCCTCGTCGGCATTATCATCGGTTTTGTTATGCCGCCGCTGTGCGCTCATTTTTATAATACCCACAAGGGTTACTCCCTTTACAACGGTGGTTTTACCGCCGGTATTATCGCCACAGTCATCGTTTCCATATATAAGTCTTTCGGCCTGTCTCTCGAAAGCCGGAAACTCTGGGCCACCGGTTATAACCTGCCCTTTTCGGAAATTCTTATATCCTTTTTCGTCATTTTAATTTTTATCGGGGCGCTGACCGATAAGAATGCTTTTCGAAAATACTGGAATATTTTAAAATATCCGGGAATCGGCGGTACAGATTTTACCTTCAGCGAAGGCTTCAGCGCCACATTGATCAATATGGGGATTGACGGTATCTTCTGTACCCTCTATCTTCTCGCGATTGGCGCTGAACTGAACGGTGCGAGTATCGGCGGCATTTTCACTGTTGTCGGTTTTTCCGCTACCGGAAAAACATTGCGGAATATCACGCCGATCATGCTCGGCATCACCCTTTTAGCCGCTCTTTCAGGCAACTACACGGTCACTGATCCCGCAGTTGTCCTTGCCCTCATGTTCGGCACGACCATTGCGCCGATCGCCGGACAGTACGGCTTTTTTGTCGGCATCCTTGCCGGTTTCCTCCATGCGGCAGTTGTTTTAAACATCGGCATTGTCTACTCCGGAATGAACCTGTATAATAACGGTTTTGCCGGAGGTGTCGTCGCCGCCTTTCTTGTTCCGATCATCAAATCCATTCAAAATCGGAACGCAAAAGTCAAAGGGGTTTTATAGAAATAGCTTTCTTTAATCGAATCCTTACGGCAAATCCCCCCTGCGGACTATGCCCAATCTGAACATCTCCATGGTGGGACGCAGCAATCTGTTTTACAATAAGCAGGCCAAGCCCGTGCTGCTGTTCCACCGTGTTTTCATCGCAAACCATATAATGGGGTGCATGGTTTAATCTCTCTATCATCTCATCCGAAGCTCCGACGCCGTCATCCGCCACAGTAATCTCACAGGCTTCCCCCATATCTTTGACAGAAACATAAATGTGACAGCCCTCTTCATTATGATTTATACTGTTTTGTATAAGATTTGAAACAGCCCTTTTTAGCAAATCCCTGTCTGCCGGAATCGGGCAGAGGGATAAATTCTCCGGTGTATCCCAGATTATCGGGTACTTTGCTTCAATATCCATATTTATAAAGTCCACCGCAACCTGCCGCACAAGGGCAACGGCATTTTCCGTCTGAAGCTTCACCGGCTGCATATTATATTCCAGCTTCGAAGCCAGATTTAAATCATTGATCAGATTCTCATATTGGATGAGCCCACCAACGGCCTGGACCCGGTAGGTATTCATGAAATACGCTCTCTGATCCGTTCCCTGCCGAAACAATTTGACTGTACGGTGCTTGTCTCTTCCCATCTGCTCTCTGAAATCGAACTGATGGCGGACAACATCGGTATTTTAAACCGGGGACGTCTGCTCTTTGAGGGGCCTATGGAGGATTTAAAAAAGATTGCCGCACTCCAGGGTTATCCCACAGAAAATCTGGAGGATATGTTCCTCTCTCTGATTGAAGAAGACAATAAGAAGCGGGGTGGCCGCCCATGAGTTATATCATCGAATGTAAAAAGCTCCAGCGAACAGGCCTGATTTTGACTTTCTTCGGCGGCGGTCTGCTGGCCGCCCTCATTCCTGTCCTCAATATGGCTTTCCGCTCAGAAATGTATATTACTCAAAATGAGCCGCCGCTTCAAATACTTTTTGACGCCAACTGGCAAATAATGGCCATGCTGAATATTTTGCTGATCGTATCCGGCGCCTGCGCCCTCTACCATATTGAATATGGAGACAATGCTATTCAGAAAATGGCTGCTCTGCCTCTTCCGGGAAACAGAATCTTTCTCGGAAAGTGCCTTGTTTTGACGGTGCTGGCCACCCTGATGCTCTTACCGGAAATTCTCAGTCTGGTTTTCTGTATATACTACTGGTTTTCCGGGGCTGAAATTCTGAATATGGCATTTTACCGGGAAATTTTCGCCGGTTACGGCTGCCTTTTACTGTTAATGCTGCCGCTGATCCTCATCGCTCTTCTGATCGCATCGACATTCAGAAACATGTGGATTTCTCTTGGAGTGAATATTGTCTGCGTTTTTATCGCAACCATGCTGCCGACAAACAATTTTGCCTTGTCCCTTTTTCCTTTCGCCCTGCCTTTTCAGACACTGGCCGGAACGGATGGACGGCGGGTCATCGGTTTTATGATCTGCGCTGGGGTTGAAATTCTTCTGATCGGAATTGCTGAAATGATTTACCGAAATATACGGAGGTGTTTCGAATGATTGGTATTGAATTTAAAAAAATACGCCGCTCTAAAATTTTGTGGATATTGCTCGCGGCCGTCATCATACTCTGGATTCCCTCGATTCTAAATGCATCAATGAATTTTCAAATGCAGGACATCGGCATTTCCCCCAGAGACAACTTCCTCATACAGGGGCTTATGGCTATGGCGTGGTTTATGTTCCCTGCAAGCATCGTGCTGATGACCGTCCTTTTAAATCAAACAGAACGGTCAAACCGGGGACTTTTTAAAATGCTGTCCCTGCCTGTCCAGCCCTTTAAACTCTGCCTGGCAAAATTTGCAGTGCTTCTCTGTCTGACTGCCCTCCAGCTCCTTATGACTGCGGCCATGTACTATGTCAGCACCGCCATCGCTTCCCAGACACAGAATTACGCTTTCATCCTGCCACCGACAGTCATCTTTAAGGAAATCGGGCTGATGTATCTGTCTTCCATCCCGATGACAGGGTTTTTCTGGCTGCTGTCCATCGCTGTTCCCTCGCCGATTTTTTCTGTCGGCCTCGGACTGGCATCCATTGTGCCCTCCGTTTTGATGATCAACACAAAAGCCTGGTTCGCCTATCCGATGTGTTATCCTTTTTATATCATTGCCGCGGAAGAGAGCAGGATGGCCTCGAACCTCACCTATACGCCGGTTCAGGCCATCCCCTGGATTCCCGCAGCCATCCTTTTAACCATTGTTTGTTTAACTGTTTCCTGCCTCTGTTTCGGGCAGGCTGAAAGGAGATAATTTTAAACCAGAAGATTCCTCATGCTGGCCAGACTGATTCCCAGAGTCGAGGCATTATGTAAGAAAGCGGAAGTCGTCGGCTGGATAATGCCTGCCACGCCAAGAACGATCAGCCCGGAATTGATTCCGACGATTTTCCGGTAATTGCTGTGAATTCTCCGCATCAACCGGTCACTGAGCACCTTTAATGTAACGATTTCATAAAGGTTATCCGCAGAAATCGTAATATCCGCAATCTCCCTGGCAATTTCCGCACCGTCGCTGATGGCGATTCCCACATCCGCTGCGGAGAGGGCCGGGGAGTCATTAATGCCGTCCCCGATCATAATGACCCGCTTGCCAAGCTGTTTTTCGCTCTCAACAAATCTTGCTTTATCCTCCGGAAGCACTTCGGAATAGTATTCATCCACGCCAACCTTCGCGGCCACAGCCGCCGCTGTCCTCTCGCTGTCCCCCGTCATCATAACGACCTTCTTAAATCCGGCGCTCTTTAATGAGCGGATAACCTCACCGGCCTCCTCCCTGAGCGGATCTTCAATACAGATGACAGCCTCCAGCATACCTTCCACCGCCAGATAAAGATGGGAATATTCCGGCGAGAGCTGATCAAATTTTCCTTCAGTTCCTTCCCGAAGCCTGCATTTTTCATCTTCAAACACAAAATGATAACTTCCGATAACGACTTTCTTTCCTTCGATGCCGGAAGAGATGCCGTGAGCCACAATATAATCTACCTTCGAATGCATTTCCTCATGTTCAAGCCCCCGGCGTTTTGCCGCTTCCACCACCGCCTTCGCCATGGAATGAGGAAAATGCTCCTCGAGGCAGGCAGCGATCCGAAGGGCCTCATCCGAATTCAGCTCACCAAAGGTCACAACCTCTTTCACCGTCGGCTGAGCCTTTGTCAGCGTACCCGTCTTATCAAAAACGATCGTCTCCGCTTCCGCCACCGCTTCAAGATATTTTCCGCCCTTCACCGTCATATGATAGAAACCGGCTTCCCGTATGGCAGAAAGGACCGCGATCGGCATGGCCAGTTTTAAGGCGCAGGAAAAATCCACCATAAGCACGGCTAAAGCCTTGGTTGTATTCCGTGTCGCCAGCCACACACCCCCGGTTCCAAAAAGAGTATAGGGCACAAGCTTGTCCGCCAGATGCTCCGCCCGGCTTTCCGCACCGGATTTTAATTTTTCAGATTCTTCAATCATTGTCACAATCTTTTCATAGCGGGTCGCCCCGGTCACCTTCTGTACCCGAAGAATGATTTCTCCTTCCTCCACCACGGTGCCCGCATAAACATAACCATCCTTCTCTTTATGCACCGGAAGAGATTCCCCGGTCAGAGAGGCCTGATTGATCATTCCATCGCCGGACACAACAATACCGTCAAAAGGAATCACATTGCCCATGCGGACGATAACACAATCCCCCGGCCGGATCTCAGAAGCAGAAACAAGAATCTCCTGCCCATCCCTGCAGAGCCATACCCGGCTGACATTTAAAGACATACTCCGGGCCAGATCCCCAACCGATTTCTTATGGGTCCATTCCTCTAAAAGTTCGCCGATCCCAAGCAGAAACATCACAGAAGATGCCGTATTCATATCTCTCCGGAGAAGCGAGACACTGATGGCTGTCGCATCCAACACAGATACTTCCAGCTTTCTCCGTCTCAAACTGTCCAGGCCCATGCGGATATATTTTATCGATCTGACACAGGCAAAAGCGGCCCGAATCGTATAAGGTATGAACAGTTTACTTCCCATCCGCATTAAAATCCGCATTACAAGCTTTTCCTGATACTCCGCATTTAACTCTCTTCCGGAAGTTTCCAGCACGCCCTCCGGCACTTCTGTCCCGGCATACTGGAAGCTGGACAGCGCGGCCAAAATTTTCTGCCGGTCCCCGGTATAGCATATGGCTGCATCCCCGGTACGTTCATACACTTTAGCATCGGTCACATTCGGCAGCCGGTGAAGATAGTACAGCAGTGTGTCCGCTTCCCGGCAGGACATCCGCTGCTGATCTATATGAACACGGAGGCGTCCCCGAATCTCATGTTTGATGATAAATTTCAATCTTATCCCTCCATAATATAGATAGAGGGGCTGTCTCATCACAGCCCCACTTCATGATCATTTTTTATTATTCCGCAGCCGGTACTTCCTGAAAATCACTTTCAGCCGCTGACTCATCACCGACAACCGCCTCTGCTTCCTCCGCCGCTCTGTCCTCGTTGATCTGCTTTGCTTCGGAAAGAATATCTTCCGCATTTTCCTGTACCGTTGTCGCCGTCTTCATCACACAATCCTTTGCCCGAAGAACGGCTGCCGCACAATTCGTATATAATTTTTTAGCATCCTTGCTGGAAAGAATTTTCAATCCGGCCGTACCAAACAATAAACCTCCGGCAAAAATCCCCAACTTCTTTGCATCAATTAAATCTCTCATGCCGCATACCTCCTACTTATGATTATAACCTGTGTAAAAAACCATGAGAAAGCAAAAAACTGCTGCCCAGGCCCAAAATTTATGTTGTTTCATTTTAATCAGCCCCTTCAAAAAATAATAACTGAATCTTTAAGTGGTATGATAGCACTTCGTATTATCCGAAGGCAAGACTAACATCCTTATTGAAAAATTTCCTCATTTAAACCTTTTTCTTGTTTGTCTTTCCTACATCAATTGATATTATTTCCAATATAAGTTATAATTTGTCTTATGAAAATATTGCATTTAGAAGACGATGTTTTTAAGAGAAAAAAGATTGAACGGATTTTATGTTCGGCGGGAGCAGATCACAGCGTATGGGTTAAAAATCTTGAAGACGGCATCATCTGTATCGAGGAGGCGCAGAATAAGTCGGAACCCTATGATCTGATCATTTCCGATATGTATTATCCGCTGAAAGACGGCGGCAGAGAAACGGAAGCGGGAACAATGCTTTTAAGTATTCTGAAAGACAAAGGCATCGACACGCCGGTGATCATCTGCTCTTCAGCTCGCTTGAGAATTCCCGAAGCCTATGAATGTCTGTGGTATTCGGAAAACAGTAACTGGGACAGACAGCTTGAATCGCTGCTGCGGAAAATACAGGAGAAGTAAAATTGGATGCAGAAATATTTCGAAAAAATTATATAAACGACACCTATAAGGGTTCTATTGAAGAAAAATTAACTGAATGGTTCGGCAAATCCGAAAAAGAAAACGCCCAATATATATTCCATATTCATGGCCGTATCATCAACCATCGTTTGGATGACGGCGCCGATGCAAATATATGGCGTATGCAGGTGGAATTATTGGACAATCGATGGCGGGAAATTACGGATGATCACAAGCCTGTCATTATGGAAGTCGGCAACAGGGACAATGAATTTCATTCAGGGGAATATGTCTCCGGCATCTTATATTATGAACCGGAGAAACAGCGGCTTTTCCTGAGCAGGAAAAATATGTACCGGGATTTTCTCTCATTTGTGAAAATCCGGGTCGAATCGGAAGGGTCGGAGGGCTCGCCTTATCAATGCAATCCGAAGGTGATGGAACAGTTTCTGTGCGCCCTGGACACCAATCAGATCCTCATTCTTCACGGCGCGCCGGGCATGGGTAAGACCAGCCTGGTCAAACGGATGGCGGACGCCCTCGGCGCAAAATGCCGGATTATTCCCGTTCGTCCAAACTGGGTGGACAGCCAGGATCTGATGGGATTTTTCAACCCGGTGGAACACAGATATTATTCCACGCCATTCCTTGAAGCACTGTGCGAGGCAAAGAAACACCCTGAAGAACGATACTTTATCTGTCTGGATGAAATGAATCTGGCCCATGCGGAATATTACTTATCCGACATTCTGAGTGTTATGGAATCAAAGGAACCCGTACCGCTGTACCCAAAATCCGAACAGCAAAATGCTCTGGCCCGGATTGAACATATTCTTTCAACCTGTGGTACTGACACAATTGAAGCCTTTGACGCCCGCATTGACCGGGAAAATCTGTCCGAAAAATATACGCCGGATTTTATTATCCCGGAAAACGTGCAGTTCATCGGCACTTTGAACATGGATGAAACGACCTGCGATCTGAGTCCGAAGATCATCGACCGCAGTTTTATCATAAAAGTGACTCGGGATACGGAGGCGCCGTCTGAAAATACAGCCCGCCTCTCCGATGGCGAAGCGGACGTGCTTTCACTGCCTTTTGTCCGAAATCTGTGCGAAGCCGTTCACAAAAAAGTGTCCAAACGGATGGAGCACCAGCTTTTAACCATGAAACAAAGGATGGACGTCAGCGGTCTGAGCCATGAGATCGGCATGTATGACTATATGGACTACATCATCGCATGCAAAATATTACCGATGTTCAATACCGAAGATATTGAAATGTCCATGGATGACGGCGAATCACTGAGAATCGGAGACCTTCCGGTAACTGGCAGGGATGCCGCACCGGAAAAAGACTTTCCTTTATCAGTGAATTATCTGAAGAGCATGTGCGATGTGGAAAATGGGATCATAAATTATTGGAGAATAAGCTAAATGTACGCAGCATTTCTTAATGTTCTTATGAACAGCGACAGGGAAAAAAATCGAATTGAGGAGCTTCCGATTTCTGAAAATCCGGATTTTGAAAAAGACCACTGCAGCGGTTTAGGAGAATTACATCCGGGGAAAAATGTAATTCAGATCCGGCAGTATTTTAATCCCCCGAAGGCTGCCGGGATGACACTCTGCATTGCCTTCATTTCGAGCCGTAATCCCCTCATAGAAATACAGGAAAACGACGGCTATACATTTCACATTGAAACCGCCGGAAACAGTCAGGGAGAGACCCGTCAGTACATTTATCTGCCGATGGTCAAATACGGAAAAAACGGATTTAACTATGGCACAAATCCCGATACCGCAAAACTGCGATTCCGTCAGGGCGATTCCCTGTTTGATGTGGAACTCATCGTTATTCCGACAATCGGCAGGACAGTTTATCAGGCCATGATCAATGATCTGCTTTCCATTCATTTTCAACTGGTTTATCGGAAAAATGAGGAAAAGAAACGGGAGTATCTGTCTGATTGCCAAAGGGAACTGGAATATCTCAACGGGCAGGTTTATACACTGTCAAAAATACTAAAATCTCTCAGCCGGGAACCTATGTCCGATATCGGAAAAGAAAAAGCCCGGCTGCCTTTCCGCTGCGTAAAGCATTTGGATGCCAATGTCATCATGGATCATTATATCCTGCAGCGGCCAAAGGTCCGCACCCGGATTCATAAAAAGAATTATAATATCTATGAAAATCAGAAAATCGGAGCCTATATCGGCCTCCTGCTGAAGCAGCTGGATATCCTGGAAAAAAAGATTGAACGGGGAAATATGGAATATCAAACGGAAGAAAGGGGCTGCGTTCTGCAAAATCAACAGTTAAAAACTCAAATTCACCAAATGCGGGCCAAGCTGAACCGATTCCTGAAGTCCGATATCTTTAAGGGATTCAGGCCCGAAACTGCGAACTTATATCCGCTCCATACCACCAATCTGTTTGTTAATCATCAAAGCTATGCAAAGGCCTTTCAACTAATGCGAAACTATGAGAAGATCGGCAGACTATTGGAAACCCGGATTCCATATTATGCCTGCGGCAAATCCTCGGAAATATATGAACTGTGGTGCTTTTTTAAAATTCTTGAACTTCTTATGGCGGAATATGATTATAGAATACTTAAGGTCACTGAAAAAAAAGACAAAAGAAATCCCTATCAGTTTCGGACGGTAAATCCATCAAAAAAGATCTCCGATTATATCGAGCAATTTTTCAGTGAACTGGAAAAACCGGAAATCAGCGCCGAAGCTTTTTATAATTTCATCATTTATCTTGAACAAAAGGACCATCCCGAATACAATATTTACCTCGGATATAACTGCAGTCTGAGCGCAGCCGGATCAAAAACGGTGCGGCCCGACATTCTTATAATCGTAAACCATCAATATATATTCACTTGCGATGCCAAATATAAAAATTATCAGGAAACTTTTATGGGAATAAACGAATGGTATGTTGATTTATTTGAATGTGCCGCCTATAAATATCAGTATCTCATGGATGAGCGGCAAATGCGTTTTATTCACGAAAAAGAACTGCTGGAGTCGGACCCTCACCGGGTCAAAAGACTGGAAAAAAGGGGCTGCTGTATTCTCACTCCGGCCCTGACTGACTCAACAGATGTAAGTTTCTATGTTGTCAGCAAAATTGAAGAAGATTATAAAAAATACCTGGCACTTCTGGAAAAAGGCCGGGTAAATATAGACTATAACGGAAATGAACGATTGGATGCTGCGGAGTACACTGAAAAGCTGTACAATGCCATCCTTTCCTCAAGATCATCCTATGAAAACAGGATTGCTTCCGTCCGCTTTGTGCCGGGAGATATCCTTAACTTCAGAGTTTTGTTCGGCGGCATTTTCAGGCAGCAATTAACGGAGTTCTACCGCTTATAATTGCCGCCCTTCCGTTCGCGCTTCTCTGCTCCGGGTCAGGATTCCGGAGCAGAGATAACGAATTCTTTGGCGTGTGGGGATTCAAAAACCAGATCGTCCAGCCGGCTTTGGAGTCTGGACCGGATATACCGGCAGCCCAGACCGCTCTCGGCAGCGGCATCCGCCCAGTCGCGCCTTGTCCGCTCATCTACGGTTATGGAAATTCCCTGCTGCTTTTCGATCTTCTTTACAGGAGATATCTGACTTTCCAGAATTTTTTCCAAATCATCGGCGGTTAACTTATCCAGTGTGATGATCTGCTGGATACGACCCGCGATCTCACGCCGGACATTGGCATAGGTGATCAAATCTTCTTCGGTGCATTCGGCAATCCTGCTTTCCTTCTGAAGTTCACCGCCAAAACCGATCGTGCCGGAATCCATCGTTTTTGCCCTGAGCATCGTCTCAAAGCTTCCGCAGAAAACAACGGAAACATTTGTGCAGTCCACTGTACAGGATGTGTTTTTCTGTTCATCAACAAAGGTGATGGTGTCGCCGTCCATGATTTTTAGCAGCTCATTTTGAATTTTATAGGAAAAATCTGTCCCGCCGCCGCCGACGGCCGGCTCAAAAAGCTTATCTGCCTCGTCGATCACGATCACCAT
Organism: Frisingicoccus sp.; assembly: GCF_048388605.1. GTDB lineage: Bacteria > Bacillota > Clostridia > Lachnospirales > Lachnospiraceae > Frisingicoccus. The sequence goes on from NZ_DBGCTU010000051.1 coordinate 48,445, forward strand.
GGATTCGGCCTTTTCCTTCGGCTCGGAGATAAAAATATCTTTAATATGATAAGATCCTTTCCATCCATCGCAGCAAAGCTGAGGCCCGTTGATGATTTTTATGAAATCAAATTTTTGAGAGAGCACTCGCCAAATTTCGGTTTTTCCGCAGCCGGTAGCTCCGGCCATAAGAATATTCCGGCTGTTATTATGCAAGTGATTATAGATAAGCATTGTCGCAGCGCGTTTAGCGGCCGTCTGCCCATAAACATTATAATCCAGATAATCATAGATACTCTTGGGCGTCCATTCGAATTTATTCTCATCAAAAGGAGTTCCTCCAAAGGCCGGTTCAAAATCATCATCCGGGGCGGAAGCCATATCCTTCTCATCATCCAGCATATAACTGACATTTGTGGAAGCTGAAGCAAGAATCCCGGTAAGCTGACTGATTTCATCCTCCGACAGCGGCGTTCTCGCCAATGCCTTCAGGAATACATTTCCCGCCGTATCTGTCGGCAGTTTATCCCAAAAGGAGGAAAGCTGCTCAACATCATCGACCATCGAACAATACTTTTCATCAGAAATTTCATCGAAATCGCCGTTCTTGGCCTGCTTTGTAAATGTCACCGCAGGGTTTCCCATTTTTGTACGGATACCGCCCTTGACAATAAGACTGATATAGGTTTTCCAAAAATCTTTTGCTGCTTTTCTTTTCATAAATGTTCTTTTCCCCTTTCTCAGACTTTTTTGAATGTTTTGTGCATTTATTATAAATCCTCCATTGGAATCCATCGTAAAATTTACGATAAAAAACATTTAAAAATTTTCACTGTGCTATCGGATGATCTTCAGCTGATATTCCGCCGGTCATATTCCCTCCCATAGCTTTCAAGGCAGACCTCCGACAACTGTTTTTCCTCCTCATTTCTCTCCGGCGCCCGGTTAAAATATTGGGAAAACAGAGAATCCACCTCTTCCGGAAACTTTGTCAGATGATTCATCTCCAGCTCCTGCATTAAATCACGGGCCTTGTTTCTCTGCTCAAGATATATCTGATACACAGAATAAAAATAATCCTCCGGTTTAAAGTCCTCCGGCATTTTTCCGTACAAAGCATAATCCCCCGTATAATCCGCATATTCATAAAAAACCGAACACGGCGTCATCGCGTTATCCGAATCGTACTTCAGACTGAGCACCAGAAGTTCACAGGGAATTTTATTTCTCATGAAAGCCGCATATCTTTTACTTCCCCGAAAAGTTTCCATATAATCCGCAATATAATCCCGGCCGACAATACATAAAGCAACGCCGGTAAGCCTGTCGTGAATCAACGGAATAAACAGATTGCGATATTCCTCTTCACTTCTCCCCTGCTCAATCAAGGTTTCATAAAAATGACAGCATTTTTCCCTGAAAACTTCCGGCGCTGCCGCTTCCGGCAATCCGATCATATCCCGGCACTGTTCAAGAAGCTTCATCGTCTTATCCGCCTTTCGGGCCCGGCCCGTTTCTTTAACCTGTTCCAGCGGCTGCAGAACATTATGCTTTAACTGATAACCATTATCATACAAAAAAGCATGTACCCGAAAGTGTATCAGATTACATTCCAACAGGGAAAACAAGTTGTCCAGCATCTGAATATACTCCGGCCTTCGGAAATAGGCCTCATACTCTTTTTGCACTGCCGGAAGATTCCGGCAGAAATCTTTTAATTGTTTTTGCAGCGCTGCTTTGCTGTGACGCCGGCTTCCGGAAATATCCTGCTTCCGGGAAGTGTACCGTCTTTCCGAATCCCGGGGAGCGGATTTAAATCCCCGCAAAATAAACGTCATTTTCCGATATAATTCATCGAATTTTTCGTCATAAAAAAAAGGCGCAGAACGCCTGGCGATCGTTCGCATAATTGCTGAAAAACATGCAAAAACCTTCTGCGGATCCGCAGAACTCTCCTGAAACAATTGATAATAAAAGCAAAATCCCGGAATCACACTCACGCTGTCCGCCAACGGCTCCTGCCCTTCGGATTCCGCCTCCCGTTTTAATTTCTCCACCGATTCCTGAGTGTCATCCCTTAAAAAACGAGCCAGGACTGAAGATCTGCCTTTGAGTATATAGTCATTTGCCAGCTTTTCAAATAAATCATCGCGGAAAGTTTTTTTATCATTTTGAGATGATGACGTTCTCACTTTTTTGCCTCCTGATTTTTTCTGGCGATATCCAGCGCTTTATATAACTCATGAAACATATCGGCAAATGCCTCCGGATTCGAGTACAGAGTAAGACCATGATTTTGCAGATAAGCCTTAAAAGCAACCGGAATAACACCGATCATATAACAGAAATCAGGGGATGTGATCTCCTTTAAATGTTCAAATGCCCGGACAAATATGTCCGGATCGGCAAAATAAAACTCCAATCGCTCAGCTTCCTGTCGGAGATGTTCCCTGTTTGCCGGATCCTGCAAATCCGAAATGCGAAAACGACATTCCCGCTCCTCCTGTTCCCAGTCCTCCGACCTTTCCTGAATATATTCCTCTTCCTTCTCAAGTTCTTCCCATTCACGGTTCCAAGCATCGAGCTGCTCGGGATGAATTTTCTCAAATCCCTCATCCAACATGCGCTGAAACTCCTCCTCCGCTGCCTTGCAGGCCGCCTCCGCATTTTCGCAGGAACCGTAACACTCAATCTCCAGGGCCTCATCCTGCAGATAAGGTGTCGGAAAATCCGTCCTTTTCCCGGTCAGCAGATAATAAAGGGTAGTCACCGTATAGCCGAGACTCTCTGAGACAGGATATTTATTAGCCAAATCCTTCAGATAAAAAGCAAATCGGGAATTAACCGTATCCCAGACCTCACTCTGCATATGACTTGCAAGGGAGGAAAAGGTATCCGAAGTCACACAGTTCACATAATATCCTTCGCCGGAACAATTTTCAGGAAGAAGGACATATTGTAAATCCGCCTGTACCGCCCGAATGCAGACATAGAGCAGCGTTTTTATGTAATCCGTCTCTGCTTCTGAGAGAATACCCTGGCTTAACGGATAGGATGCAACAACATCCTCCAGAAATAACTGCATATTTTTCTCAGAATAATCTCCGTCCGCATCCTGAATAAGGGAGGAAACCGCAATTTCCTCCCCATCGCAACAGACGGTAATATCATCCAACATTCTTCTCAAAGAATACTCGAGTCTTTCATTGGGATAACGAAACCCGGTTTTTTCAGGAAGCATAATTACCATCTCCTTCTTATATAAAATTTACCAACTGAAGAAAACTTCATTTTTCTTCGGCTCTTTACAAAGTCCCTCCAACAAGGACACATGGGATATAAGTTCTGCATCATCGAAGTATTTTGCTCCCGACGGGCAAATACGAACACAGGCGTGACATTTAATACAAAGCCCCGGAACCTTTGTGACATCCTCTGCATCGATCGAGGCCATCGGACAGGCCTTTACACAGGCGCCGCAATGATCGCACTTCGATTCATCGGTCACCGGCTTCGCCTTCAAAAAATTAGCCCGCTGGCCATCTTCCTTCAACGGCACATAATATGGAGCCCCGGCGTCCCCGGATACTTTCACAGCCGCCGGTATCTCTTCGGCCTCGCCGATCATATGTCCAATCCGATCCGAAAACGCCTGAATTTCAGCGATATCCGCCGCATCCGGCCGTCCTGCACCCATTATATCCGACATGGAATGTCTTGCGATAAAAGCCCCGCCGGCGATTGTATGAAATCCATTCTTTTCAAGGATATCGCACAGCTCTGCCAGCGAATTATCATAACTTCTATTACCATAAGTTATCATCGGAACTGCAATTGCGCCGTTTCCGATAAGACGCGCTTTGAAATCCGGCATGATCTTATTCGGAATTTTTCCGGCATATGTCGGAGAACCAACCACAACCAGATCTCCCTCGCCAAATACGTATTCTTTCTGACGGCTGGCCGGCGATGTGAAATCCACCGGGCAGCAGGACACATGAAGCATCTCCGCCAATCGATCTCCAATCATCTCCGCCACTTTTTTTGTGTTTCCCGTTGCACTCCAATAGAGCGCTGTAACCTTCTCAACGTGCATTCCCATTTGAATCTCCTCCTGTTCATCCTCCCCACTGTTTATCTTTTCTGCATTTTTTTCCTGCTGCTTACCCCCATGGAAATAGCCGCCCGACATTTCCCTATGCACATTATAACAATTTACTTCTGTAAAATCAATCGTCTCCTTTCTCTGATTATCAGAAAAGCAGTCTCTGGTATACTTCCAACGCATCAAGAATATTATAGGGTTCCGTTTGATGGGAACCGGCGGCCCCGGCAGTGACAAGAATGTATTCCTGACCGCTGATTTCAGCAAGACTCGCCAGACAGAGGCCGGCTTCATCCGTATATCCTGTTTTGCCTCCAAGTATCATTTCAGCCTCCATCGCCTTTCCTTCCATCTTGATTTCTTCAATGCCCTTTGACAGAGTGCTCTGCAGGCAAATGCCCTTCGGGTGGATATTGGTCGGCTCCACATCATAGGTTTTGCTTGTAAAAGCCTCCCGGAATGTTTCATTGGACAGGGCATACTGCAGCAAAGCCGCCATGTCTTCCGCTGTCGTATAATGGTTCTCTTCATGCAGGCCCGTTGTGTTGGAAAAATGGGTGCGGCACATTCCGAGCTCCTCTGCTTTTTGATTCATCAAATCCACAAAAGCCGCCTCAGTTCCCGCAACATGCCGGGCATAAGTCTGACAACATTCGGCCCCCGACGGCAGCAAGATACCGTACAACAAATCTCTGAGACTTACTTCCTCTCCCGGCTCAAATCCGGCCATGGAAGCATCTTTTTCACATAAATCCTCAAACACATTTTTCTCAACTGTCACCTTTTGCGTAAAATCATCTGTATGCTCAATCGCCACAATGGCCGTCATAATTTTTGTCAGAGACGCCGGATATATCCGTTCCCCGCCGTCCATATCCATCAGTATTTCCCCGGTATCTCTATTGATCAGCACGGCACATGGGCTGTAAAGCTGCCCTGAACGACCGTTGGCCACCTGCACACTGTAATCCGGCATCCTCGGCGGCGCCGTCTGAATCCACTGCTTTGAAACCATATACATAGAAAATCCGGCGATCAACCCGGTCATCATAATCATCATCCAGGCAAAATATATCTTTCTTTTTACTGGCATATTTCATTCCTCCCAATGTTCCTGTCTTCCATTTTTCCCAAAAAACATATTTTATAGAACAAAAAAAGAAATAAAATAAGGGGTATCTCTGTTTTAGAAATACCCGTCATTTTTTATAATATATTTCCGCACGGAAGGCTAACCCGGAATGTAGTTACTTCCCGATCGCTTTCCGCCGTAATACTTCCGCCGTGAAGCTCCACGATCTCTTTCGCAATGGCGAGACCGAGGCCGGCCCCGCCCGTATTGCTCCGCCGCGCTTCATCAAGGCGGAAAAATTTTTCAAAAATGGTTTCCAGCTTATGGGCCGGAATTGTTTTTCCATGATTTCTGATGGCAATAATAACCTGTGTCTCTGTCTTTTGAGCGGTCACATTGATTTCTGTACCCGGATAACTGTAGGCAATGGCATTTTTAAGGACATTATTGAATACCCTTGCCAATTTTTCCGAATCCCCCTGAATAGATATCCCCTCATCTGCATGAAGCTCGATGCGATTATCATTGGCCGCCAGCAACGGATAAAATTCATCCGTCATCTGAACAAGCATATAGGACAGATCGATCCTTTCCTCCTCCAAAACCATCTGCTGCAGATTATAGCGGGTAATCTCGAAAAATTCATTGATCAATTTTTCCAGCCGCAGCGCTTTTTCCAACGTAATATGCACATATTTGGCTTTCTGCTCCGCCGGCATATCCGGCGCTTCATCCAAAAGACTTAAATAACCGATCACCGATGTGAGGGGCGTTTTCAGATCATGGGCCAGATAGGTGATCAGATCATTTTTCCTCTGAGCCTCATCTTTTAACGCCTGTTCATTCCTCTGCATCCGACTTTTAATTTCCCCGATCCGAACCGAGACTTCCGAATACTCCGCCGGAAAAACATCGGATACATCCATCTCCCCGGACATATACCGCTGAATCCTGTCCCCGATATCTGTCACAGCCGCCTTCACCTGCCTGTCCGCTTTATATCGGGATACGAAAAAAACGATCACAAGCCACAGGCACACAAAGAGAAGAAGCGCCCAAAAAAGAAAATGCTTAAATGCGTAGATATTCAAATCCCGGACATAGACTTCTTCCATCGTATAGGGATCGATCACCGATTTCGTGATCAAAAACATCCCATCAAACCAATCCATGAAAAATCCGTTCACAACCGTATCAAAAAAAATGTATAACAACCGGCAGCTGATATAACCGGCCAGCAAAACAAGAAGAAGTCTTATCACTAAAAGAATCCTATTTCTCAATTTTATAACCGCACCCCCAAACCGTTTTTATGTATTTGGGATTTTCAAAAGAATCTCCCATCTTTTCCCGCAGATGACGGACATGAACGGTGATGGTGTTATTATTTTTACTGAAATATTCATCTCCCCATATTTCATGAAACAGTTCCTCCGAACTTACCACACTGCCTTTTCTCTCCACCAAAATACGCAAAATCGAAAATTCTGTCGGCGTCAGCGACAAGGGCCTTTCATTCAGCGTACACTCATGATTTTTCACATGAATCACAAGGCCGGAATGAATTAAAATATCGGACGGTTCCTCCTGGCCTTTATTATATCGTTTATACCGCCGAAGCTGCGCCTTCACCCGTGCTACCAATTCCAATGGGAGAAAGGGCTTTGTGATATAATCATCCGCGCCGAGAGCAAGACCGTTCACCTTGTCCATCTCTTCCCCCTTGGCCGTCAGCATAATGACCGGATAATTGTACTTCTCCCGGATCTTCCTGCAAATCTGAAATCCGTTCACATCCGGAAGCATCACGTCCAGAATCGCCAAATCCAGATTTTCATTTTCAATGCAGCGCAGCGCATCTATGGCAGAATAAAATTTAAATACCTGAAAATTTTCATTTTCCAGATACAGGGCCACCAAATCAGCAATTTCCTGTTCATCATCCACAATCAATATCTTTTCACTCATGGTCTATCCCCCTCGTCTCAAGACCATTATACAGGAAACTGTTTCAGAAATCTTTAATATTTTCCTAAGTTTTCAGAGCGTCTTTTATTCTCCATCCTCTGCCAGCTTCTGTGCCTGCTCCTCCTGAATTTCCGGCAGACCGGAAAGCATCGGCGTCAGATCCGGCGCTGTCTTTGATATCTTTCGGGCAATATAATTTCTGGTGATCGCAAACACCGTACCCGAAAGGGCCAGCACACCAATAAGGTTCGGAATCGCCATTAATCCGTTTAATGTATCGGCAATATCCCATGCCAGATCAAAACTCATGGTCGCTCCAAAAACAATACATACAACAAATATTACTTTATATACTACGGTAGCCTTTGTTCCAAAAAGAAATTCGCAGGCCTTTGTGCCGTAGAATGACCAGCCAAGCACAGTAGAAAAAGCAAAAAGCGCCACAGCAACCGCAACAAAAATGCCGGCCGCCGAACCGAATCTTAAAGCCATTGCCTCGCTGACGAGAGACGCCCCGGTCGCCTCACTCAGAACTTCTCCGGTCTCAAGATTGATCAGCCCCGAATTTAAAACGGTAAAGGCTGTCAGGGTACAAACAATAATGGTATCAAAAAATACCTCAAAAATTCCCCACATTCCCTGAATAACCGGTTCCTTGACATTTGAAGCGGAATGAACCATAACCGAAGAGCCCAGTCCCGCTTCATTGGAGAACACGCCGCGCTTAAAGCCCATCGTCACCGCATTTTTGATCAGCGTTCCAACAGCCGCTCCGGCCACAGCCTGTAGACCAAAAGCGCCTTTGAAAATAGCGCCAAAAACTGCCGGAACAGAACCGATATTCATAATAAGAGTTGCCAGAGTACCGATAATATAGATCAAAGCCATAAACGGCACAATTTTTTCTGTCACATTACCGATGGATTTAATACCGCCCAAAATAACAAGAGCCGCCAGTACCGCCAGTAAAACGCCGATGATCACCTGCGGCGTCACCTTTCCGAAAACTGTTTCCGGCAAATGAAACGCATCAACAATAGAACTTGTGATTTCGTGTACCTGGGTCATATTTCCGATACCGAAGCTGGCAAACATACAGAACAGAGAAAAAAGAATGGCCAAAAACTTTCCAATGCCCCTGCAGCCCCTTTTTGCTCCAAGGCCGTCCAGCAGATAATACATAGCGCCGCCGGACCATTCGCCCTTGCTGTTCTTTCTCCGATAATAAATGCCGAGAACATTTTCAGAGTAATTTGTCATCATTCCAAAAAAGGCGGATATCCACATCCAGAATACCGCACCGGCGCCGCCGACCACGATCGCGCTGCTGACACCGGCAATGTTGCCGACACCAATAGTCGCCGCCAGGGCCGTCGATAAGGCCTGGAACTGGGAAATGGATTTTTCGTGCTTCGCCGTATGGGCCCGCACATGCTTCTTTTTAAAAATGGCAAGAAAAGTTTCATTCATCCACTCTTTAAAATGAACCAACTGAAAAAATTTCATTCCCACTGTCATAATAATACCTGTTGCAATGATGAGAACAAGCATCGGCACGCCCCACACTACACCGTTGATCGCAGCATTGATTTTCGTAATTTGTTCAATCATAACATTTTCCTCCTGGGTTTTTTGGTTTCACTCATCCAAGTGCCCGTCCCGGCACTCAGGCTCATATACCCGTTCGGGCATCCCGTATATCAAATGCCTCGGCATGGGTATACAAAAAAACGGAGTACTCCCAATTCTTTGAGAATACTCCATTGTATTAGGATAATTATAAATAATATTTGATTAAGCGTCAATACTTTTTTGGAAAAATCAGGAAACCCTGTTGTAATTGATCAGGCACCCTTTAAGAATAATTTCCCGTTCTTCATCGGTCAGCTCGCCCAATGTCATAGTGAATGGCACCAGTTCTTCGCCAACCTTGTAAGCTGTGATCACATCGGCTTTTTCCTCCACCGCTTTGCGGATATCCGGCACGAAAAGATAATCGCCGTTGGCAAACGGCAGCTCGCCCTCCGGGATAATAAATGGCAGCATGCCCCAATTGATCAGATTGGAACGATAGCGCTTTGTCGCATACTCGTTGGCAATGTTTGCCCATCCGCCGAGAACTTTCTGGCAGGAAGCCGCCTGTTCACGGGCGGAACCGTCACCCGGTTTCACCGCAAAAATCGTACTTCCGACTCCCAGATTTCCTTCGCCGGCCTCCGGGAACTTTGTATGAACGATTTCCATCACCGGTTTCATCTCCGGCAGAACTTCCAGCGGACATGTGTTTGCCTCGATCGCCTTCTGTGCCTTCTGTACTTCTTTTGCACGGCCGACATAGGCCGGATCCTTTCTGGACAGGGTGAACTCGGCCAGTCCAAGCGGATTTGAACGGAAGGACGAGGTTTCGCCGGACGGAATCAACTCATCCGTTGTCGTTACCGGATCATGGATCTCTGATACAACTTTCAACAGCATATTCTGAGGAAGTGCGGACATGGCCGGCCAATCCTTAATGTTTGGCCCGAGCTTGATCTCCACATCCGGGTCTGCCACCCCATGACTGTCAAATACACGGTTTTTATAAATGGTTTCATCAAAGAAATATTTCGGTTTCGTATAATTCACATCGATATCCGTTGCCGCTGTCAGATAGCCCTTATTTGCCGCTGTCGCTGCAATTGAACGGGCATCCATCAAAGCAACCGAAGAGATCTGTCCATTCTGAATCTTGGAGCCTTCGCGGTTCGGGAAGTTACGGGTGGAATGACGGATACTCAGCGCATTATTTGCCGGCGTATCACCCGCGCCGAAGCAAGGGCCGCAAAAGGCTGTTTTAACAATCGCGCCGGTGGACATCAATGTGGCTACTGCGCCATTTTTCACAAGCTCCATATAAATCGGCGTGCTGGCCGGATAAACACTCAGTGTAAATTCATCCGGTCCAATGCTGGCGCCCTTCAGAATATCCGCCGCATCACAGATATTTTCAAATCCGCCGCCGGCACAGCCTGCGATAATTCCCTGTTCCACATAAAGACGGCCATTGCGTACCTTATCCTTCAAAGTAAAGTTTACCTGCCCGTCAAGGCTGACAAGGGCACGCTTTTCACAATCATCCAGAATGTCCATCAGATTGGCATTCAATTCATCAATTGTATATGTGTTGCTCGGATGGAACGGCATGGCGATCATCGGACGGATCTTACTCAGATCGATCTCAATCATACCGTCATAATAAGCAACTGCCCCCGGATTCAATTCTTTATAATCTTCCGGCCGTTTATGAATCTCATAGAAATCTTTAATTTCATCATCTGTACGCCAGATGGAGGACAGACAGGTTGTCTCCGTTGTCATAACATCCACGCCAATACGGAAATCCGCGCTCAGATTCGAAACGCCCGGTCCTACAAATTCCATGACTTTATTTTTTACATAACCGTTGTCGAATACGGCGCCGATGATCGCCAGGGCCACATCCTGCGGGCCAACGCCCGGAATCGGTTTACCCTTTAAGTAGACGCCGATCACACCCGGCATATTAATATCATAAGTTTGATTCAAAAGCTGTTTTACCAGCTCCGGCCCGCCTTCACCCATAGCCATCGTGCCCAAAGCGCCGTAACGGGTATGGCTGTCGGAACCGAGGATCATGCGGCCGCCGCCAGCCAGCATCTCTCTGGCAAACTGATGAATGACCGCCTGATGAGGCGGTACATAGACGCCGCCGTATTTTTTCGCGCAGGATAAACCAAACATATGGTCATCCTCATTGATCGTACCGCCAACGGCACAGAGGCTGTTATGGCAGTTTGTCAGCACATAAGGCACCGGAAATCTTTCCAGCCCCGATGCTCTGGCTGTCTGAATAATGCCCACAAAAGTAATATCATGGGAAGTGAGTTTGTCAAATTTAATCTTCAGCTTTTCCATATTCCCGGAAGTATTATGGGCTTCCAGAATCCCATAGGCAATCGTATTCTTTGCCGCTTCTTCTTTTGAAACTTCTTTTCCTGTCTTTGCCGCAAGAATCTGCTGCACGTCGCCGGCATCTTCCACGATGTCCAAGCCGTTCAAAAGATATGCGCCGTTTTCGTATAATCTCATACGCTTTGTCCTCCTATTCTACAGCCACATGGCTCATAAATGTCTCATATAACTCCGGGTACTCCCGTTTCAGCCGCACCGGTTTATAATCCCCGTTTAAAAAGCAGTGGGTCGTCTTTCCGGTACACCGGAGTTCTCCGGTTTCCGAATCAAGCACCCGGTAGGCGATCGTCATCTTAACACCGGTGAATTTAATAATTTTTGTGTAAATATCCACAATGTCATCATAGCGAACCATGGATTTATACTGACAGTCCACAGAAAGCACCGGAATCATGATTCCCATCGCCTCAACCTTCGTAAATGGCCAGCCCATTTCCTCCATATAGTGAAGCCTTGCCTCCTCAAACCAGCGAATATAATTGGAATGATGAATAATGCCCATCTTATCCGTTTCATAATAGTTGGCCCGACGTGTATAAAGACTCTCCGGTGCGTCCCCGCTATCCCGGTCATCAATAATAATCTCTCTCATTGTTCACAACTCCTGACCTTTTTTATATTAGCACACTTTTTTACTCTGTCAAAGTAAAATTGAATAATTATCCGATAAAAATGTATTGTACAAGAATCATATAAAGCAATGTACCTCCCGCAATACTCAAAAGTACATTCTTTTTCCATTTATGTATAATAACAATAAAAACAACCGCGATCAACTCGGGAATCCCATGACTGCCGCTGAAGATATTCACATCCTTCAGACAGTAAATAACCAAAAGTCCGATCACCGCATAGGGAAGCACTGTCCCGAGATATCGAATATACCGGGGCGTTTCCTTATTCTCCGGGAACAGGATAAAGGGCAGAAACCGGGTCAGCATTGTCCCGGCAACGCAAAGCCCGATCGTAATGAGTGCCTGAAAAACTGTCATAAACTATCCCTCCCCCGCATCTGTTTCTGTGCCAGCGAAAGGCAGACCAAAATACCAAGCATTGCCGGGATCAGAAAAGAACTGCTTCCAAAAATTATACGGCAGAGCAGCGTCACAGCGACACCAACAACCGCCGGCAAATGGTTGTCCGTTTCCTGCCATTGGCCGACAAAAATAACGACAAAGAGGGCCGTCAGCACGAAATCCAGTCCCTTTGTGTTAAAAGAAATAACAGTGCCGAGAAGCGACCCGACAGCACTCCCGGCCACCCAATATATCTGATCCAGCAAAGTCACCCAGAACATATACCAGGGTTTGGATATATCCTCCGACGGCTCTTTTCCGCAGAGAACGGAAAAGGTCTCATCCGTCAGTCCAAAAATCAGATAGGGCTTTAACTTTCCCGTATTCTTAAATTTATCCAGCATGGATAACCCATAAAATAAATGCCGGGCATTCACCATCAGTGTCATAATAAAGGCCGCGATCGGATTAAAAGCCGCCGCCAGTAAGGATATCGCCACATACTGCATGGAACCGGCATAAATAAAAATGCTCATCAGTAAAGCCCATCCGATGCCATAACCTTTGGCATTTAATAAAATTCCGAAAGCCATTCCCAGAAAAACGTAACCGGTCATCACCGGAATTGTCCCCGGAAAAGCAGCTTTCAAAGCTGTTTTTTGTTCATCCGCCAAGTTACTCATCCTTTTCACCCTCCGAGCCTTCGGCCCGCGTCTTCTGCTGGTTCTTATCCTCCCGCAGTGTCCGTTCTTCCCGTTTTTTATCCCGCTCAATGCTGACATTTTTATAACTGCCGTACTTCTCCCGGCGTTCCTTTCGTGTCTCAGCCGCGTTGTCACTGTAGATCAGCTGCCCGGACTCCATGTCATAGCCGTCCGCCCGAATATAGCTTTGAGTTTCCAGCGGCATCCGCTTTTTATAAAGGGCATATTCAACAAAGGTTTTGATCAGATAATAAATGACAGCAAATACAGGCACGCCGAGCAACATTCCCGGAAAGCCAAAAACGCCGCCGCCGACCAAAATCGAGAATACGACCCAAAATGGCGAAAGCCCCGTAGAATTTCCTAAAATCTTAGGGCCGAGAATATTTCCGTCAATCTGCTGCAGAACAATAATGAATATAAGGAAAATGGCCCCCTGTTTTAAATCCGTCAGACTGATCAGAATAAGACTCGGAACAGCGCCGATATAAGGCCCAAAAAAAGGAATGACATTCGTCACGCCAACGATCACGCTGACCAGCATCGCATACGGCATCTGGATCAGATTCAGCACAATAAAACAAACCACTCCGATAATTGCCGAATCGATAAGTTTTCCGGTAATAAAACCGCCAAAAATCTGATTGCAATGCCGTACAACTTCAACCATGGAATTGGCTATATCCGGCTTCAGCACCGCATAGGCAATCTTCTTTGCCTGCCCGGTAAAAGTATTGGTGCTCATCATAACATAGATCGATATAATAGCGCCAACGATAATATTATATAAAAACTGCAGAACATTCATAATACTCAAAGTGAACGTATTAATTCCTGCCCGAAGCTGCGGATAAAAATCATTTTGCATCCACTTCTGTAAATATTCCATCGCCTGATTGATCAATTCCTGAAGATCCTGAGAAAACTGACTTTCATACTGAAGGCCCTCAAACCATTCCGTCACCCGCCGCGTATAAGTCGGAAAACGCATAATGATCTGGGCAATACTGGACACCAACTGAGGCAGAACCATATATCCGAGGATAAATATGATTCCCAAAGCAAAAGCCATGGCGCATCCCACGGAAACTCCCCGGACAACCCGTTTTGTCCGGGACGGATTTTTGCTCTTCATCACCCAATCCAACTTCAGCAGCCGCCGTTCCACAAATTCGACAACGGGCAGCAAAACATAAGCAATAACCAGTCCCGCGATCACCGGCGCCAAAATTTTAAGCAAGCCGTTAAAGGCCTTATGAAGCTCAGACCATTTAAAAAGGATAAATATAAAAATAATACTCACGGCTATGACAAACAGATAGACTGTTGCCTGCCGGACCATTCCCCGAAAAGATAATTTCTCCATGCCATCCTTTTTCTCTTCTGTACCTTTTTCAGCCATTTTCATCATCTTCTTTCACACTGCTGTTCTCAATAACTGCCCTGCGCCTTCTCTGAAGCGCCCAGATCAATCGTCCTGCGGCCCAGGCGCTGAATATTCCGATCAATATACCGCATAAAACATCTGTCGGGAAATGAACGCCCACATAGAGTCTCGACCAGGCAATCAATACCGCCAATAGGATAGACAAAACACCGATCAGCCGGCTTCTATCTTCAGATGTCCAATAGAGGGCACAGGCGGCCGCAAAGGAACTGCAGGCATGGCCCGACGGAAAAGAAAAATCCTTCTGCCGCTCCAAAAGCAGCAAAATATCGGAAAACTGTTCATAAGGCCGCACCCGGGCAACCATATTTTTCAAAGCCACATTGGTGATCAACGCCCCGATAAGCAGGGCGGCCAATCCGCAGAGCCCCATTTTCCGGGTCCGCTTAAAAACAAGAAGAAGCAGGCACAGGAAAATCCAGAAAAGTCCGGAATTTCCAAGATGGCTGATAAATACCAGCGGTTTCGTCAGCCATTCCACCCTCAGATGCTCCTGAATAAACATTAAAATCAAATAATCCAAATGGGTGATATATTCCGCCATACATCCTCCTTCTTTTTATACGCCTTCACCGTCAAAATTCGGGATAAAACTTTCTTTTGCCGTGCCGCCCTCCTGTATATAGGCGTTTCCGACGCCCTTTCGGATAGCATATTGAATAAGCCGTTCGTAAACCTGCCGCTTTACCCGTTTCTGCAATTCCGGATATTTATCCAGAGCCCCCGACGGCGTGTACTGATTCATCAGACTGAGATAAATATTATCTCCGTAATTTTCATGAAGGAAATCAATGATCTGCCGGGAGTCCATCGACTGTCCCGGCAATACCATATGCCGAACGATAATTCCTTTTGTCATCAGGCCATTTTCATCAAAAACCGGCGCACCGGTCTGCCGGTACATTTCTTCCAGCGCCTTGGCCGCATAAAAGGAATACCCCTCCTCATGGGCATACCTTCCCGACAGATGGACATCCATAAACTTAAAATCCGTCAGATAGACGTCCACCCATCCATCCAGCAGCTCCAGCGTATCCACCTTTTCAAAGCCGCCCGTATTATAGACGATCGGCAGATGCAGCCCCATCTTCCGGCTGATGCGAAGAGCCTCAATAATCTGAGGTACAAAATGAGTCGGAGTCACCAGATTAATATTATGGGCTCCCTTTTCCTGCAGCTCCATAAAAATCTGCGCCAGACGGATGATGGATATTTCCTTTCCTGCGCCGCCCCTGGAAATCTGTCCGTTCTGACAAAATACGCAGCCCAGATGGCACCCGGTAAAAAAGACGGTGCCTGAGCCCCTTGTCCCGGAAATGCAGGGTTCCTCCCACATATGCAGAGCGGCTCTGGCAACTTTCAGCCCGGCCGTCTGGCCGCAGAACCCCCGGCGGCCATCCAGCCGATTGACACCGCACTCTCTCGGACATAAGCCACATTCCCGATACCATTTTTTCCAATTCATTTACATTCCGCCGTCCTCTTAACCTGAAACATTACAGTTATTCTTTATATTTTTAAAAATCCAGAGATTTTAAAACTTTTCGCATGAAAATAATGCTCAAAACGATCGCCATAATTTCCGCCAACGGAAATGCCAGCCATACAAGATGCAGATTTCCTGTCTGGGCAAGCAGATAGGCCACCGGGATCAGTACGACCAACTGACGTCCAACAGAAATAAACATACTGTAAATACCGTGTCCCAACGCCTGAAGCATGGATATGCTGACAATACTGAAGCCCGCGAACAGAAAGCTGATACTGATCGTCCGAAGGGCCGGAACTCCAATAGCAAGCATGGAATCCGAAGCATTAAACAATTCCAAAAGAACTGCCGGACAGAGTTGGAAAATAAGTAATCCGACAGCCATCATTCCAAAGGCGTATACCATGGCCAGTTTCATCGTTTTCATAATTCTCTGTTTTTGTTTCGCACCGTAATTAAAGGCGATGATCGGCACCATGCCGTTATTCAGTCCGAACACCGGCATAAATACAAAGCTTTGCAGCTTGAAGTATACGCCGAACACGGCCGTGGCCGTGGATGTAAAAGACATAAGAATCTTATTCATGCAGAAAGTCATCACCGATCCGATACTGCTCATAATAATCGATGGCAGACCCACAGCATAAATGTGCCCGATCACCTCTTTGTCCGGCTTCATATCCCGAAACTCAAGATGAATATCCGTATTTTTTGTAATATTCAACACAGCGCTGATAATTGCCGCAATGATCTGTCCAATAACTGTGGCCAGAGCTGCGCCGGCCACCTCCATCTTAGGAAGGCCAAACCATCCAAAAATAAGGATCGGATCCAGAATAATATTGATCACGGCCCCGGCGCCCTGAGTAAACATCGTATGAAAGGTCCGCCCCGTTGCCTGCAGCATACGGTCAAAAGCCACCTGTAAAAACAAACCAAAGGACAAAACAGAAACAACGGATATATAATCCTTTCCATAAGCAATGATCTCCGGTATATCTGTCTGAAGTTTATAAAATAACTCTGAACAGGTCAATCCGAAAATAAGAAAAACAATGTAGCTTGCACAGGCTAAAAATACACTGTTATTCGCCGCCTTATCCGCCATCTCCTGATTTTTCTCGCCAAGACTTCGGGACAACAGGGCATTTGTACCGACACCGGTCCCGACAGCCACGGCAATCATCAAATTTTGAATAGGAAAGGCCATCGAAACGGCCGTCAAAGCATTTTCATTAATCCGAGATACAAATACGCTATCCACGACATTATACAATGCCTGCACAAGCATGGATATGATCATCGGTATCGACATGGTCACCAAAAGCCGGTTGACCGGCATGGTTCCCATTTTATTTTCCTGCTGTACATTTTCCTGATTCATCTTCCGTTCCTCCAAAAACTCCTCGAATCATGTTCTCTAAAATATCTGTTGTTAATTCCAAACCAATACTTGTGTTCATACACGCATCAAAATTATGGTAATCCCCGAAACGATTCATCGTGAAATGGTTATAATAATCGCTCCGCTTTTTATCTACCTTCTTCACATAATTCGGCATATTCTCCGGGTTTTCCCCGTAAACCGTGCGAACCCGCTCCATACGTTCCTCCAGAGGCGCATAGCAGAAAAAGCTGAGCACGTCATCTCTTTCTCTCAGAATATAGTCGCCGCAGTTGCCGACGATCACACAGGAACTCTTATCCGCCAGCTGGCTGACAACCCTTGTCTTTGCCAGATAGATCTGATCGGACAAAGGCCTTTCCTGAGTGGACATGTACAGATTATAAAGAAAACTGGAAGTCTTCTTCTCCTGCCATTCCTCCACCGTCTCCCGCGTAAAACCACTCTCTTCCATCAACATATTGATGATTTCCTTATCGTAAAAATCAATTCCCAAACGTTCCGCCAGCGCCTGCCCGATCAGACGGCCCCCGGAACCATACTCTCTGCTAATCGTAATCACAAAATGTTTCACAACAATCGCCTCCTCTTTACAATCATAGGAGCCATGATTGTTTAACCACGGCTCCTTATCTTCACATACCTCTTCGGGCATCCCGCAATACATACCCCGTGCTGCGTTCCTGCTTCCTGCTATATCCCCAGATAATATCCCTGAGCCAATATAGACTCTGTGCGGGAAAGCACCTCTTTTGCTTCCTCATAATTCTGCTTAGCCAGCGCTGCAATCATATAATTCGTCAGACACAACGGCGCCGCGAAAGAATTCTTATAGGTGACGCTGGAAATAGCGCAGGGCAGAATAACATCGCCATAACCGCTCACCGCGCCATAATTCATACTGGTAATCAATACGACTTTTGCGCCGTGCTCCCGCAGCCATGTGATCATCGTTGCCGCCACTTTGGAATATCTTGGAAATAAGTACGCAATGCACACATCGCCCTCTCCGGCCCCGACAATCTCCTCCGGATAAATCATGCCTATAGACTGGATCAGATTCACATGCTTCTTGATCTCTCCCAGTTGAGACGCCATATAATGGGCCACTGCAAAAGAGCTTCGCATACCGAGGACATAAATATTTTTCGCACCGGAAATAATCTCAACAGCCTTTTTCAGATCCTCATCCCGCTGTACTTCCAGCGTCTTTCGAATATTTTTTATATCATTCTCAAAAGATTCCCTCAACAGATGATTGTCTGAAATCGGCGGCATATCTGCCAGCCGTCCCGGCAGGGATTCCTTCTGCTTTAATTCCGCCTGAATATCTCTCTGCATTTCAGAAAAGCCTTTATAACCCAACGCCCTTGAAAAACGAATCACTGTTGTCGTGCTGACATCAATTTTTTCTGCCAGATTCTCCAGTGTGCTAAAGGCAAACTCCGTCATATGATCCGTTAAATAATTGGCCGTCAGCTTTTGAGAATGGGTAAAAGAATCAAAATGCTGGTTGAGATTTGTTAAAAAATCCGACATTTTTCACGTCCCCCTCCTTGGTATACCCTTTCGGGTATCCCGTATATCAAATGCTTCGCATGGGCCCGCTTCGTCAGGCTCCGCGCGATAAAGTATGCCCATTCGGGCATCCCGTATATCAGATGCTTCGCATGGGCGCGCTTCGTCAAGCTTCGCGCGATAAGGTATACCCTTTCGGGTATCCCGTATATCAAATGCTTCGCATGGGTATATTTTAGATTGTATCATTTAATACATGGAGTGTCAATTTGACATTTTAATATTCGACCTTCCACATATAACGGCGTGTATTATAATCCTTTTTTATGGCATAAGATAACTGTCTCATATATACATTATTCAAAATCGGTGAAAACAGTATATGATTAAAATATTCACATACCGTATCCGGGATCCGATTGATCCCCAATTCTTTAGCATCAAGTATATATACCTTTTCTCCGCCGTACCGTTTCAAAAAGGTCACCGCCCGCTCATCGGCCGGACGAGTCCGTCCATCGGCCACAAGAAGGAATACGGAGGTGTTTTTGTCCAGCACTTCAAACGGGCCATGGAAAAATTCGCAGCAATTGACCGTCGGCGAATCAATCTGAAGCATCTCCTCAATATTGCAGATTGAAAATATGTAAGCCGAACCCCAGGCCGGGCCGCTGCCCATAACATAAATCGTCTTTTCATCCTTATTCTGCTCCGCCCATTTTTTTGCCAGCGGTGTCGCATACTCGACGGCCTTCCGATAAATATCATCCGCAATATCAAAGGCGGCCACTGCATCGGCATAACCTTTATAGCCCTCCGACAGCTCAGTCAGCGTCATCGCGATCAAGAGGCCGATACTGGAATTGACCCGCTCCGTCCGGCTTTCATCCAGGGCAATGCTCTCATATTTGATATTATTATCACATATCCGGGTCAGCTCCGATTCAAGCACGTATAAGCCAATGGTCGCCGCGCCCCGTTCCTTTGCAATTCCGGCAGCTTTACAGGTTTCCGGTGTCCCCCGCATGGAACAAATCACAGCCAGCGTATTCTCTCCCACAAATTTCGGCGTTGCAAAGACAAATTCATTACTTGTAAACGATTGAGAGCGCAGCGTCCGGCTTTCCCTGTCCATAAAATACTGGGCCGGATAAAATCCGCCGTTTGAACCTCCCGCTGCAATCCACACCACATTTTGAATACCGCCGACAGATTCTTTTTCCTTTAAAATTCTTTCGATCACATTTTTTACTTCTTCCTGAATTTTCATATGTATTCCCCTTTCGTTTTAATACGTCTTATAACATTATATATTGTATTCTCATGGTAACACATCAAAAAACAGGTGTAAATAACTTTTTCCAAAAGAAAAGGCGCCGCAAAACCATTTCACTCAATGATTTTACGGCACCATCCTTTTTTAATTCTCTTTAGCATTTTTATGATAAATATACCACAGCCCTTTTAAAAGTAAATCCGGGTCATAAATGATTTTCTTCCGGCAAAACGGCACGATAACTCCGGCGATACCGCCTGTCGCCAGCACTGTTATCCCGGCGCCAAGCTCCTCCTCCAGCCGCTCAATAAGGCCGTCCACCATCGCTGCATTGCCGTAGATCAAACCGCTCTGCATACTTTCAATGGTGTTTTTTCCTATCATATGCTTCGGTTTTTCAAAACGGATGTAGGGTAATTGAGAGGTTCTCTCTGTCAGCGCATCCTGGGAAATCTTCACCCCGGGCATGATCAGCGTGCCCAGATAAGACCGGCGCTCATCGACCACGGAACAGGTTGTGGCCGTTCCCATATCAAATATGACGATCTTCCCTGAATACTCCTCCACGGCAGCCACCGCATCCACCACCAAATCCGATCCGAGACTGGCCGGTTGATCCGTTGCGATGCGGATGCCGGTACGGATTCCGCGGCCGACCACCAGAGGTGTCAGCCCTGTCATCAGGCCCATGCCCTCGCGCACCACATCTGTAAGCCCCGGAACAACCGAAGAAATGATAATTCCCTGGACGCCCTCCAGCGTCACATGATAGATATCCAGAAGGGTTTTTAATTCAATCATAAACTCTTCTTTTGTCTTTTGCCGGTCACTTCGTATCCTTCCGGAAAAACAGACTTTTCTCTGTTCATCCATCAGGCCAATGACGATATTCGAATTTCCGATATCCACTGCCGCGATCATGTGTCATTTCCTCCTTTATTCAGTCATTTTTCTCGTCCCACAAAATTTTCAGTGCATCGAGAAGTTCATCCGCCGCCGCCTCTTTCGACTGCATCGGCAGATCAGCAACGTTTTTTTTGCTAATCAGAGTAAGATGATTTGTATCTGTCCCGAATCCGGCGCCATCCTCTTTCAGACAGTTCGCCGCAATCATATCCGCGTTTTTCCGTTCCAGCTTTGCCCTGGAATTTTCCAGCACATCCCGGGTTTCCATAGAAAAGCCGCAGAGCACCTGGTTCTCCTTTTTATGCTCTCCAAGCCATGCAAGAATATCCTGAGTCCTGCCGAGGGACAGCGTCATATCCGCACCCCTTTTCTTGATCTTATCTTCTTCCGTCCGCAGCGGCGTATAATCCGCCACTGCAGCCGCTTTAATGATGATATCCTGGCTTTCCCATCGTGCCTTTACCGCCTCAAACATATCCGCTGCCCGGATGACCGGCACAACCTCCACAAAAGGCGGGGGCGTCAGCGCCGCCGGTCCGCTGATCAAAGTCACCTCGGCGCCGCGAAGCATCGCCTGACGGGCAATGGCGTACCCCATCTTTCCCGTTGAATGATTGGTGAGAAAACGCACCGGGTCCAGGGGTTCCCGGGTCGGCCCTGCGGTGACAAGAATCTTCCTGCCTGTCAAATCCTTTTCATGGCCAATCTCCCGGACAATGTAGTCAAACAGCACATCCTCCGAAGGCATTTTGCCATCCCCCGTCGTACCGCAGGCCAGATAGCCATTTTCCGGCGGAATAATGATTTTCCCGTAATCAGCCAAACGGCGCAGGTTGTCCTGAACCACCGGATTATGAAACATATTCACATTCATCGCCGGTGAAACAATCACCGGACAGGTCATCGCCAGTACTGTCGTACTCAGCATATCATCCCCAATACCGTAAGCCATCTTGGCAATGATATTGGCCGACGCCGGAGCTACAAGCATCACATCCGCCCGGCCGGCCAGGGATACATGGGCAATATGAAACTGAAAATTTCTGTCAAAGGTATCCACCATACATTTGTTGCCTGTTAAAGACTCAAAGGTTGTCGGATGGATAAAATTTGTTGCATTTTTGCTCATAATGACATGGACATCCGCATGCTGTTTGACGAGGCGGCTGGCCAGCCCCGCAATCTTATAAGCCGCAATGCTTCCCGTCACACCGAGTACAACCGTCTTTCCCTTCAGCATTTATTCCACCTCATCCATTTCGGCCAAAAGTCCGTGCTTTTCATAATGTGTGATTCGTTTTACCTTGTTTTCATCATCAACAAAAACAACCTTTGGCGCATATCCGGCCATCTCTTCCGATGTCATTCCCGCGTAGCACATGATAATAATCTTATCGCCGACCTGCACCATCCGGGCCGCCGCACCGTTCAGACATATCATGCCGCTGCCGCGCTCTCCGGCGATCACATAGGTTTCAAAACGCTGTCCGTTATTAATATCCACGATCTGCACCTGTTCATACTCACAAATGCCCGAAGCTTCCATCAACGCCTCATCAATCGTAATGCTTCCCACATAATCCAGTTCTGCCTGAAGGACCGTTGCCCGGTGAATTTTTCCTTTTAACATTGTCATTATCATATCGTCTGCTCCTGTATAAAGTTGTCAATCAATCGCGTCTTTCCGATAAATACGGCAATAGCCACCAACACCGGACAGTCCACTCTGTGATGAATTTCTATGGTATCCCATTTGACCATCTCCACATAATCAATGCGGGCCAGCGGCTCTTCGGAAATCAGCTGACGCATTGCGGCAAGCACCTTTTCTCCGTCTTTTTCTCCGGCCTGAACCATAGCCTGTCCTGTCTTAATGGCCCGGCTCAAAACGAGGGCGGCCTGCCGTTCTTCTGCCGACAGATAAGTATTTCTGGAACTCTTCGCCAACCCGTCCGCCTCACGGATGATCGGGCAGCCGACAATTTCCAAATTCATATTCAGATTCCTGACCATCCGGCGGATCACCGCCAACTGCTGCGCATCCTTCTGTCCGAAGTATGCCCTGTCCGGCATGGCAATATTAAAAAGTTTATTGACGACTGTGCATACACCGCGAAAATGAATCGGACGACTTTTTCCGCAAAGTTCCCCGGTCACACCGCTCATATCGACAAAGGTTGTAAAATCTTCCCCATACATTTCGGAAGGTTCCGGCGCAAAAATCAATGCCGCTCCGGCTTTTTCGCAGAGAAGGCTGTCCGCATTCAAGTCTCTCGGATAGCTCTCCAGATCTTCCGTTGGCCCAAACTGGATCGGATTGACAAAAATGCTGACGACCACCCGGTCATTTTCCGCCACGGCACGATCGATCAGGCTTTTATGTCCTTCATGAAGATAACCCATGGTTGGGACCAAACCGATGCTCAATCCCTCTTTCTTCCACGCCTTAACCTGCGCTTTCACACCGGCGACTGTCTTTTCTATCTGCATCCCGATCGCCTCCTAATATAATTTCTCAATGACTTCATTTGAAATGCCGTATCCATGCTCCGGGGCCGGGAAGGCGCCTTCGCACACTTCATCGATATAGCCCTTAAATGCGGCTTTCATCGCTTCCCCGATATTTGCATAACGTTTTACAAACTTCGGCGTAAAATCAGAGAACATTCCGAGCATATCCTGATATACAAGAATCTGTCCGTCACAATCAGCGCCCGCGCCGATGCCGATCGTCGGCACATCCACTGCCTCAGTTACTTTTTTTGCCAGAGCAGACGGCACACACTCCAATACAATGGCAAAGACACCGGCCGCCGCAATCGCTTTTGCATCATCCAAAAGCTTCTGAGCCGCCGCTTCGTCCTTCCCCTGCACCTTGTAACCGCCAAAAGCATTGATCGACTGGGGTGTCAGTCCCAAATGTCCCATGACCGGGATTCCGGCCTGAACGATCGCCTGAATCTGAGGAACCACCTCGCTGCCGCCTTCCAGTTTCACCGCATTGGCCCGGCCTTCCTTCATCAGACGTCCCGCATTTTTCAGCGCATCATAAACGGAACCCTGATAAGACATAAACGGCATATCCACAACAACAAGGGCATTTTTCGCCCCTCTGGACACGGCGGCCCCGTGATGAATCATATCTTCCATTGTGACAGAAATGGTATCTTCATAACCGAGAATAACATTTCCAAGGGAATCCCCCACAAGAATTCCGTTAATTCCGGCGGCATCCAAAAGACTTGCCGTCGAATAATCATAGGCTGTCAGCATGGACAGCTTCTTTCCGTCTTCCTTTGCCTTTTTAAAGGTTGCAACTGTGTTTTTCATTTTACTTCTCCATTCCTTTCAAATATTTGGGATAAACTGTGATAATCCCTCTCCGGATGTTTCCGTTTTGCAATATTCACCAATATCTCAGACAATCGTATATAAATTTCTCTTTCTTCCGGCGGCAGCACATTTAAGTGCTTCTGAATCGTCTTTTCATCCGCCCGCTCTACCGGCCCCGTCAAAGCGGCTACCGTTCCCACACCGGCTACCGATTGACAATTATGGAGAAACAAAGGGCTAAGCGCTGCTTCCCCGCTTTCCCTGTCAAAGCCGCAGTCCATTAATAAATTGACCCCCGCTTCAAACAGGCCCGTGACCAGATTGCTGGCAAAAACGGCGGCACCATGATAGAGCGCCTTCTGCTCTGCCCGGATCACCCGCACCGGATTTCCGAGTTTTTCAAAAAAATCTTTCCAGAAATCCAAATATTTCTCCGGTCCTTCAATTGTAAAATATGCTTGAGAAATTTCCTGATACGATTGCGATTTACTGTGAATCGCAAACAAAGGATGGATAGAATAACCAAATGCTCCCATTTGGTCAATCTCAGAAAATACGGCACTTGTCATCACACCGCTACAGTGACAAATAAACTTGCCTGTCAAAGAATATCGTTTTGTCGAATTCCATACACCTTCGATGGCCCCGTCCGGAACCGTCAAAAAGAGAGCATCACTAGACTCTATCAATTCTTCAAGTGTCTCGTAATACTTTGTATGTGTAAAAAGAGATGCCTGTCTGGCCGACTCTTCACTTCTGCTATAGTATCCGGATACACACACGTTGCGTTCCGACATGTATTTTCCCAGAGTAAAGCCAACTTTCCCTGCACCAACAAATCCTATTCTCATCCCTATCACCTTCCTTCCAAGGTGATGCTCCCACGGAATCCCATTCACTCACGATATAAGTTCCATTACGGATTCAAAAGATTTAAATCCAGGATTTGCAAACAAGTGTCACGGTATAGTTTCCTGAGGAATACTATCCGTTAGCTATCATACCATATTTTTACTATAATATCAATTATTTTCCACACTATCAACAGTCTGGCGGATGATGCTCCGAACCATATCTTCGCTGAGGCTTCCCGGCGCATAGCCATAAACATTTCCATTTTTATCGATCATAAAGGTTGTTGGAAATGCCTGTATGCCATAGGCGGCAAAAATGCTTCCGTCCAAATCCATGACCACCGGATAGGTATAGCCATTTTCGGATAAAAAGAGCTCAACCTCTTCCTGTGACACATCGCTGTTATTCGGATACTCCTCCGTTTTCGGATTCGCCACACCCAAAATGATCACATCGCCGCCGTTGCTGCCATATTCTTCATAAACCTTCTGAATATAAGGCATCTCCATGCGGCACGGTCCGCACCAGGTGGCCCAGAAATTCAGAAAAACGGTCTTTCCCTTATACTCTGACAGCGTATGGCTGTTTCCAAACTGATCAACCAGCGTAAAATCCGGGGCGGCAACCGTCTGCTTCCCGTTCTCTTCGGTTTCACCGGAGGTTTCCGCAGCCGTCTCTGCTTCCGTTTCAGAGATTTCTCCTTTATTCTTCGCCTCAGACGTATTCACCGCCTCAGAAGCCGTCTGACTCGTTTCCCCGAGAGCCGCTTCATTCCGGCTGTCTGCTCCCAGACCGGAAAGATATCCGGTGATTCCGTTCATCCATCCTGTCATCGTCATCACGCCCATGAGAATCAATAAAACGCCGCCAATCTTCACCGTATATTGAATGACCTGCCGTCTCCGATTAAAGAAATCCAGGGCAGCCCCGGCAAAAATTCCCACAGCAAGAAAAGGCAGGACAAAGCCTGCCATATAAACGCCTATTAACGCGAAACCGGAAACAGCTGTCGCCGCGGACGACGCCATAAGTAAAACACCGGCAAGGACGGGGCCGACACAAGGCGTCCACGCAAAGCTGAAGGTAAAGCCGAGAAGGAGCGCCATAAAAGGCCCGAAAGTTTTCCCCTCCATGGAAAACGGCAAACGATGAGTCTGCTCCATGGACTGAGATTTTCCAAAAACGCCCAACTGATAAAGACCGAATCCGATCATAATAAGACCGCCGATCCGGGTAAACCATACCTTATTGCCGCTGAAAAAACGCCCGATTGCCGTAAATCCGAGTCCCATCAAAATAAAGGCAAAACCGATGCCTAAAATAAAGAAAAGGGTGTGGAGCAATACTTTTTTTCTCGGATAAGAAATTCTCCCGTTTTCATCCATCCGATACATGCCGCCGGCCAGATAGCTGATGTACAACGGCACCAGCGGCAGAATACACGGTGAAAAAAAGCTGAGCAAGCCCTGAATAAACACTGTAATAAATGGTATCCCCGTTTCAACGTTAAAATTCATAAAGTCCCTTTCTGTCAATCCCTGTATACAATCTTTCCGCCGCAGATCGTATATTTTACTTTGCCCTGCAGGGTTTCGCCGATAAACGGTGAGTTGGAGGCCTTTGATTTAAAATGCTCCCCCACCGTCCACTGTTCATTTTCGTCAAAAATAACCATATCCGCCTTTCCGCCGACAGCCACATACCCCGCATCCAGATGGTATAATTCTGCCGGATTTATCGTCAGCTTCTCAAGGAAATGGGAAAGGCTCAAATACTCCGGCTTCACCAGATTGGTAATGCCCAGGGCCAATGCGGTTTCCAGCCCGATCATGCCGCTCGGAGCCGATTTCATATCCTTCGCCTTTTCCTCAGCACTGTGGGGCGCATGATCTGTTGCGATATAATCAATGGTGTCATCCATCAATCCCTGAATAATCGCCTGGCGGTCCGCCTCCGTACGGATCGGCGGATTTACTTTTACAAGAGTTCCCTTAGCCAAAACCGCTTCCTCTGTCAGGGAGAAATGCTGCGGTGTCGCCTCAGCATGAATATTTTTTCCGAGAGCTTTCATGGCACGCACGATCGCCACCGATGTTCCGCTGCTGATATGCTGAATATCGATGGAAGCCCCCGTACTTAACGCCAGCGCACAGTCTCTGGCTACCAGCACATCCTCTGCGACCGCCGGAGCGCCCTCCACGCCGACAGCGGTAGATACCGGCCCCTGATTCACCCCGAAGCTGCCGATCAGAGTCGGGTCCTCTTCATGAAAACTCAGCGGCACATCCAGCGCCTTCGCCATTTTCATGGCCTCCATGACAACCGCCGTATCTTTAATCGGAACACCATCATCGGTAAAACCGACAGCGCCCAAAGCCTTTAAACCTATCATATCCGTCAGTTCCGCACCGCCGAAGCCCTTCGTTACAGCCGCTGTATTCAGCACATGAATCGGCATTTTGGCTGCCCGCTGCCGCAGATAAGTTAATGTCTCTTCATTGTCCACCACGGGTTTTGTGTTCGCCATACAAATGACTGTCGTATAACCTCCGGCTGCCGCTGCCGCTGCCCCGGTAGACACATCCTCTTTATAAGTAAATCCCGGTTCTCTGAAATGGACATGGACGTCAATCAACCCCGGAGCCACTACCATACCGGCAGCATCAATAATTTCATCCGATTCCCGGTGCTTTTGTTCCGCACCTCCCGGCGGTGTGATTCCCGCAATACGGTCACGCTCAATGCAAATATCGCATACTTTATCTGTCTGACTTTTAGGGTCCACCAATCGCCCGTTTTTAATCCATAACATAGCTGTTCCTCCTCTATTCCTTCCCATAGGTTTCCCATTTATCCAGACATTCTTTCATATCTTTGAACTTCCTGTTTCGAATTTTTACAGCTTCCTCTCCCTTTCCGGCGCTGTAATCATAAAAGCCCCGACCGCTTTTTACACCATAATCTCCCTGCTCATACAATTCTCTCATCGTTTTCTGCGGCTCCTTTGCATCACATAAATCCTGATTCAGATATTCGGAAATATGATAAAAAGTATCCAGGCCGCCAAAATCCGCCACTTCGAAAGGACCATAAGCCGCATACCGAAATCCGAGTCCATATTTCATCACCGCATCTACATCCTCAATCGTTGCCGTTCCCTTTTCCACAATATCCATACACTCTCTCAAAACAGCAAACTGAATCCGATTGGCAATAAATCCGGGAACATCCCGGCGGCAGATCACCGGCTTCTTTCCAATTGCCTTCGCCAGCTCATAAACTGCATCCACATATCTCTGTTCCGTTTTTTCATTACAGATTATTTCTATTAAAGGAATCAGATTCGAAGGATTAAACCAGTGCATCCCCAGAAAACGTTCCTTCCCCTTGACCCGTTCACAAATCCGATTCATGGACAGGCCGGAAGTGTTCGTTGCAAGAATGGTTTCCGAATCCACAATCTCTGACAAACGCTCGAAAAAATCCTGCTTTACCGCCAGATTTTCCACTATAGATTCAATAATAATATCGCACTGTTTCAGGTCTTCCAACTGAGTCGTAAAACGCAAAGGTGCGTCCGCCTCCAAAGTAATAATTTTTCTTCCTCTTTCCAGAGAGGCTTCCGTCCGCCCCCAAATACAGGTTTCATATCCTTTCTCCGCAAATATCTGAGCCATCGTGGCTCCCATAAGCCCTGTTCCGCAAATACCAATTTTCATCATTTAATCATGTCCTTTCACATTTTCATTAAACAAAGCAAGGCTTCTTCCACTCTGGACTCAAACAGGGCATAGAAATCTCCGTCAACCGGAAAAGCTTCCATATAAAATTTCTGCAGTATATAAAGGCTCACCTGCCGACGCAGGCTGTCATCATTTTCCGCATCCAGTCTCTCCTGAATCTCTTTAAGAAAATAATGCCACCGTATGATATAAGCCTCCTGTCGTTTCAGTTCCGGCTCATCCAGCCATTTTTTGATTTTTACCTTGGAGGGATGAAGATTTTTACATTCATGGATCTGAAGAAAATATTTAAAGCTATTTTCTTCATAATAGCGTCCCATAGGAAACAACCGGCAGATTCCCGGGCGGTAAGCATGCACCCGGCATCGATTTTCATCATCCAGAAAAGCACAGCTGTCCGATGGACCTCTCATTTTCAGATTCGGCAAAATAATACCGTCCACAACATTTAATTCAATTTTATCATTCATAAGCGCTTCAAAGGAACACTCCAGTCCTTTTGTCAGCCGAAATACATCCAAAGGATCAAGAACAATGCTTTTTCCCATTCCCCGGCAGCAGCTTCCGCAGCCATTGCATCCGGCTTTGACCATATCGCCGGAGCTGTAATATTTTCCATCGGAAATATCCGCCATATCCACATATCTCTTCATGGTTTATCCCTCATTTTACTGCCATTCGCCAAATAAGCTATTTTTATGATCCGCCTGCCGAAAGGGCTACAGTACTTTATAGAAGCCGATGCCTCTGGCCTCCGGGCCGGTGTGAGTCGCAATACTGCATCCGAGATTTCCATAGATCACATCAAAGCCCGGAAAAGCATTTGCCACTTCCTGCCTCCATGCCTCCGCATCCGCCGCGCTCCGAAAAGAGCCGGCGGTTCCGACCCGCACCTTTGACATATCCGCGTCTTTCAAACGCTCTTTAAAATCATTTTTCAGCGCCTCGATCAGCTTTGCCTGACACCGTTTCATCCCCCGGGCTTTCGCGTAGGCATCCAACCGGTCCCCCTGAATTGAAAGAATCGGTTTAATATTCAGCACACTGCCGATCGCTGCCGCAGCCGGGGTGATCCGTCCGCCCTTTTTCAAAAATTCAAGCGTATCCACTGCAATATAAATGCTTGCATCATAGGCGGCAGCCTCCAATGCTTTCTTTATCTCAAAGGCATTTTTTCCCTCGTCTGCCAATTTGACGGCATCCAGCACAGAAGCGTACTGAGTCACCGAAATTCTGTGATTATCGGCCACCTGCACCTTACCGTCGTAATCTCTTGCCAATATCATGGAACTGGCACATGAATTACTCAAACCGCTGGACATGGGAATGTACACGAGGTCATCATACCCGTCATTTAAAATACGCTCCCATAAATCCATCACATCTCCCGGCGACGGCTGAGAAGTTGTAATATCTCCGCCGCTCATCTGACTTTGAAAAAAAGCTTCCTGAGTAAGATTTTCTCCTTCATAATAAGTCTTTCCATCAATGATCACCGGCATAGGTACGACAAATACACCCAATTTTCTGCCCATTTCCGCCGTGATACCACTGTTCGTGTCCGTCACAACCGCTGTTTTCATCTGTAATCCCTCCTAGAATTATACTGCTGCCTGCAAAGCCCGCTTTGAGATTCGCCTTCTGGCCCATATAAAACAAATGACATGAGCAATCAAAGTAACAATCCATGTAACCGGGTACGAATAATACACCACCTGCACCCTGTGAAATTCGGGTATCTGGAAAATCGTCGCCAGCCACAAAATCCGAAGGCCGCAGGCCCCAATCGTCGAAACAACCATCGGCATAATGGAATAACCGATTCCCCGCAGACTTCCAACCATGACATCCATCATCCCGCAGAGTGCATAGGTTGCAGCAACAACCTTCAGGCGGACAAGTCCCGCCTGTATAACCTCCGGACTGGAAGAATAAACTCCCAGTAATGAATTTCCAAAAATAACACAGGCATTGCCCATAACAACGCCTACGATCAACGCACAAATCTCGCCGCAAAGAAGGATCCGATTGATCCGCTCATGCTTCCCCGCCCCCATATTCTGGCTTGTAAAAGAAACCGTTGCCTGATGGAACGCATTCATGGAAACATAAACAAAGCCCTCAATATTCGCCGCCGCTGAATTTCCGGCAACGATCGTCGCCCCGAAAAGATTCACCGAAGACTGAATCAGCACATTCGACAATGAAAATACAATTCCCTGAAAACCGGCAGGCAGACCGATCCGCAAAATCTTCATCAACTTATCTTTATAAATACGAAGCCTGGAAGGAATTAACTGAATACCGCCCTTTTCCTTCATAAGGCACCAGAATACAAGGCCGCCGGACACTGTTTCC
This sequence comes from Frisingicoccus sp., assembly GCF_048388605.1. Classification (GTDB taxonomy): domain Bacteria; phylum Bacillota; class Clostridia; order Lachnospirales; family Lachnospiraceae; genus Frisingicoccus. Next base: position 79,609 of record NZ_DBGCTU010000051.1, read on the forward strand.
GAAATCACTGTAGCCAAAGCAACCCCTGCCACATCCAACCGGCATATAATAACAAAAAAGAGATTTAAGATCACATTAATGATTCCGGCCGCCGTCAGATAAAACAATGGCCGACGCGTATCGCCCACCGCTCTCAAAATCGCACTGCCGAAATTATAGATCATCACCGCCGGCATACCAACAAAATAAATTCGAAGATAGAGCGTCGCCAGCCCGATGACTTCCTCCGGCGCCTGCATCCATTCGAGAAGCACCCGGGCGCTCAAAATTCCGCCCACCAGTAAAAACAAACCGCTGAATATACTCAAAAGCATTGCCGTATGCACTGTCTCCGTTAATTCCTTCTCCTGTTTTGCTCCATAGCATAACCCGGTCAGAACATTCACACCGACAGATAAGCCGATAAACAAATTCGTCAGCAAATTGATCAGCGCTGTATTCGAGCCCACCGCTGCCAGCGAATTGTCCCCCGCAAAACGTCCGACGACCACAATATCCGCAGCATTAAACAACAGCTGAAGAACACTGGAACAGACCAGCGGTATGGCAAACATCAGCATCTTTTTCATAATGGGACCGCTGCACATATCCATCTCAAATCTTTTTTCCTGTTTTTCTTCCACGACAAATCATCTTCCTACATTTATTTAGCCCCTGATCAAAGGCCTCAAGACTCATAATAACACTTTTATTTCACCGTGTCATCCGCTTATTTCAAAAAAAATGAGAACCGGTTTCTGCCTTTCCGGTTCTCATCAAAATTTCCTTTTATTTTTTAATCCCTGACCTTAATATGCGCCTCTCTGAGCTGTTTTTCCGTCACTATTCCCGGTGCGCCGCACATCAGATCCTGGGCGCTGCTGTTCATCGGGAAGGCGATGACCTCTCGGATATTCTCTTCATTTCTGAGAAGCATGATCATACGGTCAACTCCCGGCGCCATACCGGCGTGAGGCGGAGCCCCAAACTGGAAAGCATTATACAAAGCGCCGAATTTTTCTTTCAGAACTTCTTCATCATAGCCCGCAATTTCAAAAGCCTTTACCATGATTTCAATATCATGATTCCGCACAGCGCCGGAAGACAATTCCACACCGTTGCAGACAATATCATACTGATATGCCAGAATGTCCAGCGGATCCTTTGTCTGCAGAGCTTCCAGTCCGCCCTGAGGCATGGAGAACGGATTATGGGTAAAGCCAAGTTCCTTCGTCTCCTCATCTACCTCATACATCGGAAAATCATTGATATAGCAGAAGCGATAAGCCTTTTCTTCCAACAGATTCATCCGTTTCCCCAACTCATCGCGGATCTGCCCGGCATATTTGCAGGCCAGTTTTTCCGACGCTGCGATAAAGAAAATCGTATCGCCTACAGACAAGTCGGCAATTTCAGCCAGCTCCTTCTTCATATCCTCCGGAATAAATTTATCGATCGGCCCTTTATAGCTCATATCCTCAAGGACTTCCAGATAACCGAGGCCGCTCATGCCGATCTCCTGAGCAAACTTCAAAAGCTTTTCATGGAAACCTTTGGACAAATCACCGTGTACCCGGATGGCCCGCACCGTCCTTTTATGGAACGGCTTAAAGGTACACCGCTGGAAAAACTCGGTCACATCGATGATACGCAGCGGGTTGCGGAGATCCGGCTTATCCGTGCCGAATTCCAGCATCGCCTGCTTATAGCTGAACACCGGGAAAGGCGCTTCCGTTACCGTATAACCCTTCGGCGCAAAGGTCTTAAAGGTTTCCGCCAGAACTTCTTCCCCAACTTTAAATACATCCTCCTGGGTGGCAAAGCTCATCTCAAAATCCAACTGGTAAAATTCCCCCGGAGAACGGTCCGCCCGGGCATCCTCATCACGAAAACACGGTGCGATCTGATAGTATTTATCAAAGCCCGCCGCCATCAAAAGCTGCTTATACTGCTGCGGCGCCTGAGGCAGCGCATAAAATTTTCCTTTGTGGACACGGGACGGCACGATATAATCCCTGGCTCCCTCCGGCGAGGACGCGCAGAGGATCGGCGTCTGAATTTCCGTAAAGCCCATATCCTCCATCTTATTCCGCAAAAAACGAATCACTTTGGAGCGGAATAAAATATTATCTTTCACTTTCTGATTTCTCAAATCCAGATAACGGTATCTCAGTCGAACGTCTTCCCGGATCTCCTTGGATGTCGCTATTTCAAAAGGCAGATCCCGGTAAACCTTTCCGAGAATTTCTACTCTGTGAACTTCCAGTTCAATTGTCCCCGTCGCAATCTTTGGATTATAGGTTTCCTCATCCCTTTCCTCGATAACGCCCTCCACTGAAAGACACTGTTCTTTACGAATCCCTTTAAACAAATCCGTATTCCTGAATACCACCTGAACAACCCCATACATATCCCTTAAATCCACAAAGGATACGCCGCCATGATCACGGATATTTTCGACCCATCCGGCCAGTTTCACTTCCGTACCGATATCACTTTCACTCACCTGATCCATTGTTTTACTGCGATATACGTTTGACATATTTCCCTCTTCCTTTCTGTTCTGCTCATTATTGGAATGTGTTCAAAAAAGGACTGTGTGGAGCGTTTTTTATTTTAACAATAAAAAAACTGCCCATCCTGAAATTTTATTCAGGACGAACAGTGTATATATCCGCGGTACCACCTGACTTACTGTCATAATAACAGTCACCTTCATGACCTGCTGTTTTAACGTCCAGCTCACGGCGCCCCTACTCATCCGAAAGGAGAAAGTTCCTTCCCCTGACGGTTTTCAGTTTGCAGCTGATAGAGTGTTATTCCTGTAAATTCACTTTACGGGTATCTCACCATCACCCGCTCTCTGGAAACGATAATCTACAGTACTTCTCTCCGTCATCGCTTTTCTGAGAATTTTATACCTATACTTTAAAATTGTCAAGTACTAAATTGTATTTTTATCAATGTTTTACAACCAGAATAGCCGCACCCAGAACCGCCAGCACAACGCCCGTCACCCGGTTCAAAACGATCGGCGATGATTTATTGGCAAATTTCGCCGCAATCCGTGCCCAGAGCAGTGTACTCAATATGCAGCAGATGAGGCAGAACATATCCGGCGTACCTCCGATGGCAAAATGGCTAGCCGAGCCGGTGAAGGCCGTAAAGGCCATAATAAACACACTGGTTCCAACAGCTGTCTTTAATTCGTATCCGAGAACACTGGTTAAGATCAGCAGCATCATCATACCGCCGCCCGCACCGACAAAACCGCAGATAAATCCGACGATAATGCCGCTCACAATTGACTGAATCACTTGCTTTTTGCGGCTTACATTTTTACGGGCTTCCTTCGTCGTCATTACCGGGCGGACAATAAATTTAATGCCCAGGATCAACGTCATTACCGTTGAAAACCCGCCCATGGTCGTACTCGGGACAAGGCTTGACACATAGCTGCCGACCAGCGTGAAACAAAGCACCGAGATCATCATCACCAGCCCGTTTTTTATATCCAGATTTTTGTTTTTCCCATAAGTATATGCAGAAACCGCGCTGGCCAATACGTCGCTGGCCAATGCAATTCCCACAGCCATATAAGGTTCCATTTTCAAAAAAGTGATCAGCATCGGACTGATCACCGCCGCGGCGCTCATTCCCGCAAAACCTGTCCCCAGGCCGGCTCCGATTCCGGCGATAAAACAAACGATCAGTTTTTCCAACAATTAAACCACCTGTTCCTATAATAAATATCCGATTTGGTCCTTCCATCACGGAATTTCCGTACTCATCACACAATTTTTTCCTCTCGCCTTTGCCATATACAGGCACTGATCCGCTTTATTCACCAGCATTGCCACATTGACATTTTCCATAGAATTTGAAATGCAAAGGCCCACGCTGACAGTCACTTTCATAACCAGTTCCCCGGATCTGAACTCTGCTTCTTCCACATAACGGCGAAGCCTTTCCGCGGCCTCTTTATAATCATGTTCGCAGTGCAAATATACGGTAAACTCCTCCCCGCCCCAACGGCAGTAATAAGTTTTCTCGCAAAAGGACCGCCGTATGATCTGCGCGATTCCCCGCAGAACAATATCGCCGTTATTATGGCCATACCGGTCGTTTATATGTTTGAAATCATCAATATCAAGAATCATCATGCCCACTTTTCCCGGCCCGGGATTCTTATAGTCCGCATCCACAACGGCATTAAATCCATAACGGTTATACAACCCGGTAAGCGCATCATGGCGGTATAGATAATAGTATTTCCGTTCCGACTCCAGAAGCTGTTTCTGAGTCTGGGCCCGAATCACCTCAATAAACAAGGCCAGTAAATAGCAGGCGACAAAAAGAAATGGAAAGCGGAGCATAAACTCATCCGTATAATGGTACCACAGCATTTTTCTTCCAAAAGGAAGCCAAAAGAAAAAAAGAAGCATAAAAAAAGTAACAATACTGTAACGTGTCCCGGATTTCCTTCCAAAGATTAAAAGCGAAAAAGAAGGAATCAGACACATCCACAGAGCGCTGAATCCATTAGGAATACCTGAAATCAGAAAAAAAGCCAGCAGTGCAAGTGTTTCAACAACAAAAATCGTATAAGTGATCCTTTTTACCCTTGTTCCCCGCCTTATTAAGACGGCATTAATAATACATGCCACAGAAAAAATAAATGTACTCACCATCAGTATATATTCTTTAGTAAAGACATTTACCACCGTCATAAAAAATGATACCAACGCCAAAAGGATGTTCAGCCATTCAAACATCAGCTCTTTTCTCATCTTATCATCACGGATTGCCTCGTGCATCCCCGCCATAACATCTTTAATCCTAATCCAGGCCATCTCTTCTTCTCCTACCCTTGATTAAATTAGTCTTTTTATACGATATCACATTTTTGCCTGTTTATCCAGTCTTGTCCGATAAGAACGCAGATAAAACAGATAACACACCGAAAAAAACAAAATACCATAGACCGAGGCCACCGGAACTGCCAGTCCGATATCCACCAGCGTTGCATCCGGTTTCAGGCTGAACAAATAAGATAACGGCACCCGGACTAAAAACGATGCCGTAATCCCCTGAAACATTACCGGCATTGTCCTGCCGTGCCCGTTGAAAAATCCAATAAAACTAAAGACAACACAGGTTAATATGGCTTCCGGGCTGAATCCTCTCAGATATTCTGCCGATTTGGCTATATATTCCGGATTCGATGTAAACAGGGCGGACGGTACGTCTCCCCTGAAAAATGAAACAGCAAAAATAAATATTCCGATAAAGGCTCCGATAGCCATTCCCGTATACATGGCTTTCCTGGCCCTGTCCTCCCGGCCTGCCCCCACATTCTGCCCGACAAAGGCGGACATGGACTGCATCAGAGATGAAGGTACGAGCATCACGAAGGCGACAACCTTCTGGGCAATACCATAGCCCGAGGACGCCTCCAGCCCGATTCCATTAATAATGGCGCAGAGTATCAAAAAGGAAATATTCGTCAGCAATTCCTGAAAAGCGATCGGCACGCCGGTCTGCAAAAAGAACAATATTTCCCGGTGAAAGCCAATATCCTTTCGGGACATGATAAAGGGCAGATTCTGCCGCCGGATAATGATCCATGAAAGGACCACGCTCACCGCCTGAGCCAGGATCGTTGCCAAAGCCGCTCCGGCCACATTCATATGAAAAACAGCCACAAACAACAAATCCCCGATAATATTCGTCACACAGGCAATGGCCACGAAGATTAACGGCAGTCTGGAATTGCCAAGTCCGCGGAAAATACCGCTGATCACATTATAGGCCACCACAAATACAATTCCTGCTCCGCAGATCCGCACATAAGTTACCGTCAGATCAAAGGCAGCCTCCGGCGCATTCAGCCATGAAGAAAATACCGGGGCAAAAGCCAGTAAAAGAGCCATCAGAACAACTGACAGCAGCGCAAAAAAGCAAACAGCACCGCCGATGACCTTTCCGATCCTTTCCGGCTTGCGTTCGCCCAGAAAACGGCTGATAACCACCGTCACGCCCATTGTTAAACTGGTAATTACAAAAGTTACAAGGTTAATAATATTAGTGCCCGTAGCCACCGCCGATATCCCCGCATCCGTTCCAAACCGGCCGACCACCAACAGGTCCACAGCGCCGTACATAGCCTGAAGCACGAGCGCACCCAAAATCGGCACCATAAACTTCAGCAATTTTCCGGCAATACTTCCCTGGGTAAAATCATCGGATAATCCCTTTGTATTACTCATTAATTTATCTCCCTTCATACAACTGCACTTATGCTTTAATCGCCCACCGCATTTTTGTGGAGCGGGCCCGGCTGTTCCGCGCACATTCTTCCGCCGATGGGCGAATCACTTCTTCGGAAATTTCCCGGTAGATACCCTGCTTTTTTAATTGCCTGAAGGACTTTTTCACAAACCGGTCTTCCCCGGAATGAAAAGTCAGAATGGCTGTCCGGCCGCCCGGAGCAAGTACATGGGGAAGCTTTTCCAAAAACTCATACAGCACCTCAAACTCGCTGTTGACATCAATCCGCAGCGCCTGAAAAGTTCTCTGGCAGGATTTTTTGACAGCTTCCTTCCGCTCACTCGCCGGAATGAAGGAAAGGGCTTCTTCAATCACATTTTTTAACTGAGTTGTCGTCTCAATTTTCGCTCCTCGTTTCATCCGCGCCATCACTGCTTTGGAAATTTCTTCCGCATAGGGTTCATCCGAATTTTCAATCAACATTCCCTCCAGTTCTTCCCGGGAAACCTCTCTGAGACGCTCGGCAGCGCTCGTCCCCTTCTGAGGATTCATCCGCAAATCCAGAGGTCCTTCATGCTTATAGGAAAATCCCCGTTCAGGATTATCTATCTGCATGGAGGATACTCCCAGATCCGCCAACACAAAATCAAAAAGTCCGGCTTCTTCGGCCACCTTGTCGATATTGGCAAAATTCTGAAGCTGAACCGTTAAAATATCTTCGCCGTAGCCTAACCGCTCCAATCTCTCTTTTGTCTTTGCCGACTCGATCGGATCCACATCCAGCGCATAAATATGACCTTGAGATTTCAGGCATTTTAACATTTCCAGCGTATGTCCCCCATATCCCAATGTGGCATCCAGTCCTTTTTGTCCCGGCTGAATCTGCAGAAAATCCAAAATTTCTTTCACACAAATTGAAATGTGCATCCCCGCCGGTGTGCTTCCCTTCTGAATCACTTTCGAGATCGTATCGCCGTATTTTTCCGGCTGCAGCTCTTTATATTTTTCACTGTATTTCTTTGGATGTGTGCCTGAATACCGCACACGCCGTTTATGCTCTTTTTCCTGATTCATCCTTATCCTCCACTTTTAAAGCTTCTTTTCCAGGCACACCAACGGAACACCTTTAATACCGTTAAACACGCATGGAACAATTCCAACCTCTTTATAACCCATATTTTTATAAAAACGGCGAGCCCGGCTGTTTTTCTCATTTGTATCCATTCTCAGATACTTACAGCCGTGTTTCCGGGCAAAGTCCTCATAAAATCGTACAAAGGCCTTCCCCCGCCCTCGATTCTCTTCCCGGGGAGATACAACCAGAGTGTGCAAAACCATCACTTCCGCCTCTGCCGCATCATATTCCCATTTCGCTTCCGCATAGGAATCCTCCTGCCTCTGGTTCAATCTGCCGGCCGCCACAATACGCCCTTCCTCTTCCATGACATATAAATCTCCATTTTCCAGGGCAGTCTCCGCCGTCTTTCGCGTCGGATAAATACTCCTTATCCAGCCAATCGATGCGCGGCCGGCTTCTTCCTCCGTATGAATCTCATTATAAATCCGCGCAACCGCCGGAATATCCGCCGGCAATGCTTTTCTGATCATAAACTACCTCTCCTTAATCTTCGCTCTCTATATCATACCACACCCATTCGAACCGATGGGCGAAATATGTTTTTTATACACATGAATAAAGTATAAAATTTCCGCAAAGGCCGTAATGCTCCAGGAAAAAATATACAGTAAATACAGCGAAGGCACTGTCTGAAAATACGCAAAAATCGTATACACCCATATGATCCGGAATACACAGGCGCCAAGGAGGACAATCACTGTCGGTATAAAGCTTTTCCCAAGAGCTCTCGACGCGGCAATAGTACAATCCATAAAGGCGGAAAACCCCAAAAACAGGCCCATAAACGTTATACGATACATTCCCGCCTCGATAACCGCCGCATCGCTGGTAAATAACCGCAGAAATGAAGGGCCGAAAAATACCATTAAAGCGCCCAAAATCATGCCGCTGCCAAAGGCATAGGCCAAACTGAACAGATAACTTTTCCGAATACGCTCCTTTTTTCCGGCCCCATAATTCTGTCCCATAAAGCTTCCGCAGGCTGTATAAAAGGCCATCATTACGCTGAATACGATCGCATCCTCATTCATCGCCGCCGCATTGCCCGCAACCAGAGTTGCGCTGAAGGAATTGACCCCCGTCTGAATAAAAAGATTAGCCATCTGGAAAATCGCATTCTGCAGTCCGGCCGGAACACCGATATGTATAACAGCCCATGCATTGTTCCTGCTTATATGCAGATTACTCAAACGCAGGGCATATATTTCCCGGCTTCTTACCAACGCTCTTACGATAAGAAATGCCGAAATATACTGGGAGATCACACTGGCGGCGGCCACTCCCGCCACATCCATATGACACACGATCACAAAAAAGAGATTCAGCACAATATTGGACGCCCCGGCCAGAGAAAGATAATATAAAGGCCGCTTTGTCTCACCCACTGCGCTGAACACCGCATTGCCAAAATTATAAACAGCCAGAGCCGGCATTCCCAGCAAATAAATGCGAATATATAAAACCGCGCCTGAAAGCAGCTCATGCTTTGTCTGCAACAGCAAAAGAATCCCCTTTGAAAATATCCATCCGCCAAATAAAAGTAAAAAGCCAACAATAATACTGAGGAGCAGCGACGTATGCACGGTCTCAACCATATTTTTCTTATCCTTTGCCCCAAAATGCCGCGCTGTCAATACATTGATCCCGCCGGATAAGCCGATAAGGAAATCTGTAAACATCGTCACCAAAGTTGTTGTTGAGCCTACTGCTCCAAGAGCCGCTGTTCCGGCAAATTTCCCCAAAACCGCCACATCCGCCATATTAAATAAAACCTGTAAAAGATTTGAAAATATCAATGGAATACTAAAAAATAATATTTGTTTTCCAAGCGGCCCTCTGGTCAAATCCTGCTTTTCTCTCTGCATTTTCTGTCAATCCTCCATCAAGTAATGATGCAAAAAAAGGAGGGCCCGCAGATCCTCCCCCTGTTCCAGCTCTCATCAATATCTGAAACCCAATTCAACATTGATTGTATTCTACTACACAAAGATTCGGGTGTCAACGCCGGTGAGCACTGCTTTTCCGCATAATAAAACACCTCCGGATATTATCCTATGCATATCCGGAGGCATCTGTGAAAAATCACTTCATCTTTTTTTATACATTTCCGCTCTCACCGCTGAACTCACCATTTACCAGCTTAATCCGGCCTTCCTCCAGGCATTTCACGAAAGCCTCAACCATTGCAGGATCAAATTGTTTTCCGGCCTCTTCCTGCAAAATTCTCTTTGCCTTTTCCACTGAAAAAGCCCGTTTATAACAACGTTTGGACGTCATGGCGTCAAAAGAATCCGCAATGCACAGAATTCGGGCCGTAGCCGGGATATCCTCTCCCGCAATCCTTCTCGGATATCCTTTGCCGTCATATCTCTCATGATGACCGATTACAGCCGGTATGACATAATCCAGAGAAGGCAAATGCCGGATGATATCGATCGAGGCCTCTACATGGCCTTTAATGATCTCATATTCCTCGCTGGTCAAAGCGCCTTCTTTGTTAAGAATCGTTTCCCGAATACCGATTTTTCCCACATCATGCAAAAGACCGGATTGTCGGATAATTTCCACCACATCTTCATTCATCCCCAGATACCGCGCCAACTCCACAGCATAATAGGCTACGTTGTTGGAATGGCTGAAAGTATAGTGATCCTTGGCATCGATAGCTGCCGTTAAAGCATAGATGGTGGATTCGTATTCTTTATAAATGTGTACATGTTTTCTTGTATCTTCCAATTCCAGGTTCTGCTGAAATGCCGTATCAAATACCCGAAGGCCATTCTTCCCGCTCTGCTTCACATGGTACACCGCCATATCCACATTATTAAGAAGTTCTTTTACACTCTTTGCCGCATAAGGAGCAGCACTGATGCCCACGCTGACTGTAATGGCCTTCAGTTTAAAGTTCTGCTCATGGCTGTTCATCTCATAAATCTGTTTCTGAATGGACTCCATCAGGGTACGGGCCGAAAGCACATCATACCCCGGCAGAAGGACAGCAAACTCTTTTCCACTGTATCTGGCCACATATCCCTGCTCTCCCACACTGCCGCGAATAATTCCCGCAATGCGTTTCAGGCAATAATCTCCTTCCTTCATCCCATACAGCTGATTGTACAGTTTAAAATCATCTACATTGAAAATAGCCAGCACCAGAGAGCCGTCTATATTCTTCTCAAACTCCTGATTCAGAATCTCATAAAAATACTTACGGTTCAGCAGCCCCGTCAGTTCATCGGTTCTGGCCTCCAGGCAGGCCTGCTCATACATTCTGGCGTTTTTAACGGCAATGGAAGCTACCGATGTAATCGAAGAAAGAATCTGGAGATCACTGTATCCCAGCTGTCTCTTCCCGGTATGATCACACAGCAGAAGAATCCCCACAAGCTGATTGTCATCTTTTAATGCCACGCAGCAATGAAGACCCATCTTCTCCAACTCGTGCTTCTCGCTCTCCCACATGGATTTATATTCTACACTGTAACGGAACTCCCTGTACAACAGCGGATCGTCATTTTTTTCAGCCACTGAACGATCGGATTTTCCTCCTCCAAAGCAAAAGATAAATCACTCAGAGGGCGGTCGCTATACCTCCCCTGATAAGCCATACCCGGTCCGTTCTGAATACAAATATAGATACTTTCTGTCTGAATCGTATCTTTAATGACCTGAATCGTCGCCTCCATAATATCCTGCAGCCGCAGTGTCTTGGAAACAGTCCTTCCAAACCGTTTCAGCTGCTCCGCCTGAAGCAATTCTTCCTTGATAAAAACATTGCTCATCAAAAGCCGCCAAACAAATGTAAATAACAGGTATGCCAACAAAAACAGCACCGCAAATATCATAACAAAGTGCCCCTCTGCCGGCGGAATATGGCGCTGCACAAATCTTTGCAGATAAGGCGAAAGATTGGCAAAAAATATCAAACAAAACATCAGGCCCACGCCGTAGCACAATCCCTCGGACGCAAGCATCTGCAATCGAAACAACCGTCTGCGTATCAATGCAAAAAGCAGGGCAAGAGCATTCAGAAGACCACACAGCAGATCGATAGGAAAACCTTCAAAAAAAGGAATGGCGATAGCCAGATTTCCGGCAAACAAAAGCACGATCCCCACGATCAAAGGTTCATACTGACGGCGCATATTCTTATTGCTCCGGCAAACCTTCACCAGATTTCGGAACATATGAGCCAGCAGCGCCGCTGCCACCAAAAAGAATCCCGCCGCCTTTAAATCCATATCATATACAAATGTTATGTCACCACCATGCTTCACCAGGGCAGGAGGCGCCAACAACCAGCCATACTTCCAATTGACCAGAAAACAGGCCATCATAACCACAATATAGATTTTTCCAACCCACTGTTCCCGGATTCCCGAAAAAACATTAATAAACCGGTAATAAGCATAAGGCAGCAGCAAAATTCCGCAAAGAGATACCTGAAACCAGAATTTATAATCGGGCCACAGCTCTAAACGCATGAAAACAGAACCGCCAGTCCAAAAAATCAGGGCTACCAGCACAATCAAGAAACTATTCACCAGCTTGTCCTTTTTCGCTGCAAGAAACGTCAGCAACATAAAAGCATAACAAAACAAGGCAATCATTGAAATATAGCAGTAAGTCTCCATGTCTATCTCCCTCTATCCCAGGTCTACGATATCTCCTGTATTTTCAGCAAACGGGAAATCTCATGACGGCTTGGGCTCATATGCCGGATTTTCTTTCCCTCCTGCTGCCTGTAGGCATGGAAACTCCCGCACCGCAAAACGGTAACAACCAGCGGGTCCATACCCAAAATTTTCTTTAAATCACGGTAATCCGAATCAATATATTTGAAATAGGTGCTCAAAAGCTCCTTTAAAATCTCCGAGCTCATAGCCCGATTCACTAATGCCCCCTGCTCCACCTCCACATACATGTGAAGATAAGGGCGGTGCATTTCATTATATTCCTTTATCGCTACCCAATCACGGATAGGCAGGCCGGATAATTTTATCACACTTCGGATCCCATTTTCCGAAATCCGTGTAAAACCTGCGATATCAATGATCCAAGGCACACGGTCCATATACTCAAATCTTGGAATCACCGTCTGATCTTCCCGATTCTCCAGCCCAACACACCGATACATATCCCCGCACCGATACCGGGCAAAGGCTCCGCCCTTCAGAACTGTGAATACCAGTTCATACTTCTCTCCCAAAACCACCTCATCCATCAGGCAAGTTCTCGGAATATAGGTAGGATCCTCATAATTTTTCAGCATATCTTCTTCCGTTATAAACTCATAAAATGCCGTATCCGGGAAAAAGTACATTCCATTCCTGGTCCAGGTTTCCGTGCCGATGATAGAAGGCTCCGTTCCCGCAAACAGTTCCATAGGACGAATTCCCCAAAGCCGCTCCAAATCATCTTTATAACACTGATTATCCGTTCCCGCCACCATAAAGCCCTTTAATTTAAACAAATCTCTGGGCAGCATATCCCGCTCTTCCTGACGGCAGCGCTGTTTTGCCTGCAACAGCCGGTAAATCATATGGGGACGAAATTTCAGCAGATCAAGGGCGCCGAGAGATTTTCCGGAACTGCCCATGGCGGACAGACTTTGGCTCACCGCATAAGCCACGCTGCCCAGGCCGAAGAAAAACTCCACATCCCGTTTCATCGCCATCTTAAATCCCGCTTTATTCCGCTCGCTGAAACTCATATTTACCGCATCCTTCACAGCCGGAAGGAACTCAATATCCGCCTCTTCCCCCAATGCCAAAGGAAACAGCCCCGTGGCATAAGGCAGCGGCGCCAAACCATAGAGAATCTTATCCGTGTTTTCCACATCAAATTTTCCCTTTTCTGTACTGGTTGATAAAATCAGACAGGCAGTCACATTATTCCGATAAGTATCCAACATACTCCGGGTATAAGGCGCCACCTTGATAGGATGCTTTCCTCCCTCCCAGGTAGTCTGAATCCAGATGATCGGATTGCCCGGCAGGACATCCGCCCGTTTAGACAGAAGCATATCCGCATAATCATCATAGGTGGTCAGCGGCACCATCTGCCGGAACTCATCCAGATTTTCCGGATGTTTTCCCTTCAAAATAGACTGTCCAAGACCGCTGTTGCTCCACAGCCGAATCTGTTCCTCCATCAAACGACGCTGAATCTGCATATATCCATCCATGGTAAGATCCAGAAAGCCACAGTATTTCTCCCAAATTTCATTATACTGTTGTTTTTTCAGTTTTTCTTTCAGATTCATTTTCGTCACCCTCCATTACGGGTTCTTTTCCTTCCCTGCCATGTCCTTTAAACATTGTTTGATACTTTTTCCATTGGGAATCAAAAACGGTGTGCTCTTTTTATATATTCCATAATTCACAAATGTATTTGGAAAGGTCCATAAATCCTGCAAAATAATATAAAGGTAATTACACAAAATCATAGAGAGAAAATATTTTCCGGATCCTAAATTCCCCGAAAGCCCCCACAGGCACAAAAAAAGTCCTGCAAACCACAACACACCCGGATGACGGCATAAGCCGTATATACCACCCGTGTATGCTTTCCGGGCACCACTTTCTCTCAAATAGGTTTCTTCAAAAGGCAAAGCAAAAAACAAAGTATATATAAGCAGAACTAAAAAAAGCGCACAGCCCAGACTCCATACAATCCAATACACAGGAAGGCATTGTTTTTCCTCCAGTGCATGTACCAATTCCCATATGGTAGCAAGAGTCACGCACAAGCTGCCCGCTCCAAAAAATTTCCGCATCAGCGGATGTATCTTTTTCACACTATCTATATCGTACAAAAAGTATAGTATAAACCCCGCTGTCCCTAAAGCCAAAGTCCCCATGCTCTATAACCCCAATTTTCTGCTTACCGTGTTGTACTTTATTATACCCTCTTTCCCAGATCCTTTCAATCAAAATCTCAATCAAAATCTACATTTTTAACGAAAATCTAAAATGAGATTTTAAATTTCACGAAAATAAATTACATCAAAAGGATGTGAGCGGTTTATCCTGTGATGAAAGCCAGGCGCCCACCATCATTAATATAAAAGCGATGAAATAAGTAACTGAGGGCGTCTCTCTGAATATAACCAAAGAAAACAGCACCGCTATAAATGGCGCAACTGCATAATAGGCGCTTGTTCGTGCCGCGCCAATCAAACGCTGTGCATTCACATAAAAATAGATACTCAATCCATAGGCCACGAATCCCAGGCCAAGGACGGCGGCTATACTCCAAAATGCTGATATGCGTTCTCCGATGCACAGGCCGATGATAATAGAGCCTATACCGGAAAAGATACCCTTCAGCAGGACAATCTGTAAAGGATCTTTGGAAGATATTTTCCGAGTACAATTGTTTTCAAATCCCCAACATATGGCGGCAAGAATTACAAACAGAGAACCGTAAGAAAAACGAAGACTTGATATATCTTCAAAAGACAGAATTGTACATGATAACGTTACAAATAATATTCCAAGCCATAGCCTTAAACTGATTTTCTCTTTAAATACTATAAGAGCAATGATCGCCGTTGCTGTGATTTCAAAATTATTAAGCAGCGCGGCATTTGCTGCTGTAGTAGTATTCAGCCCTATCATCAAACAGATTGGCGCTGCAATATCCAGCAGTATCATAGCAACTGTATATGGCAGCTCTGACTTTGTCAATTTCAACTCTTTCGTTTCCGTTTTCCGTAACTTTCGAATACAGGCAATAAAAACCATACCGACTCCCGCCCCGATATATAAAAAGCCTGCCATTAAAGTAGGCGGCATAAAATCAAGCAATATCTTCGAAAAAGGGGCATTTACAGCATACAATGCCGCTGCAATTATGGCAAACGTTATTCCTTTCCTAATGTTTTCTTCCATTAATATCCTCCTTGACGCAACTATCAAAATACGATATAATTCGTATGTTATCAAACATCCTGTTCGATTATATCACTCGGTTATCTCATGTAACAATAACCAAATCGGGCCAAGTGTACGTTATGGAACATTTTAACAAATCTGTACGGAGAAAAATTATGGATAGACGGCAGCAAAAAACAAGAGAGGCCATTTTCAAAGCATTCAGCAGATTACTCGAAAAAAAGAGTTATAACCACATTACAGTGCAGGAAATTATTAACGAAGCGAATATCGGGCGCAGTACCTTCTATGCTCATTTTGAAACAAAAGATGATCTGCTGAATGCGATATGCAGGCAGATTTTCGGTCACATCTTTTCGAATGTGCTGAACGCGGAAGAACACCACGATTTTTCAAAAGAAAACAACACCCTGACTGATAAACTGACACATCTGCTCTATCATCTGAAAGAACAAAAAAAAGATATTATTATTGTACTGTCAGGCGAAAGCAGTGATCTCTTTCTGCAATATTTCAAAACCTATTTAAGACAACTGTTTGAAGATTATGAATCACCCTCTTTTTCAGAAATTCCAAAAGACTTTGTACTAAATCATTATGTAAGCAGTTTTGCAGAAGCAGTTAAATGGTGGGCCGGCAGCGGTATGGAAATTCCTCCCGAAAAAGTGGTTGAATACTATATGGCATTAACAAAATAAGGGGAAAGTATTTTAATTACAGCGTCTCATATACTGTCCGATCAACCGGGTGATCTCTCGATTCATCTGTTCCAGCACCTCATCCGGGGACACTATTTTCACACCTTCTCCCAGAGAAAATATCCATCCAAGGAACTGATTGCTGACATGAACATCCACATTTACTGTAAAATGATCCTCATCCTCCGGAAGCATCATCACATCTTTTCCAAACCGGTCAATAATCACTCCGGCAAGATAATTTGCCACCAGAAGTTTCACTCTTTGTTCTTCCCCGCCAAACATCCCAAAACTTTTTTTCGCATAATCCGCCATGTCCAATTTTTTAAAGTATTCTTTACCTTCTCTTTCTTCCTCGGACATCCGGATATGCAGCATCTTATCAACCCGGTAATGTTTAATCTGTCCGGCAGCAGAATCATATCCTACAAGATAGTAATTCTCGTTATCCCATGAAAGCCCCCAGGGACTGATATGATACCAGGCTCCATTATGACGAAGCTCCATTTCTTTTTTCACATTCCACTGAAAATACTGAAATCGAATCTTCTTATTTTCAGAAATAGCATTATGAATGGCATCCACCGTATAATAAATGCTCTCATTCATTGTCTTGATTCTTCCGGAAACGTATACCTGCCGCTGAAGCTTCAATGCCTCATATTTACTGACAAGCTGTTCTAATTTTTTGATCAGGGCATTGGTTTTCCGCTCCGTAATAAATTTCGATGACTGAATGGCATCTACCAAAAGTTTCAATTCGGGCAGTTCAAACGGCCGTCCTACCACATGATAATGATACCGATTTCCCACCGGCTCACCTTCCACCTCAATTCCCAGCGTTTCAAGATCTCTCAGATCATTATAAATGCTCTTGCGATCTGCCGTGATTTCACATTCTCCCAGCGCAGACATAATCTCCGGCATAGTTATATAATGATCCTCATCCGTATTTTTCAACATAATCTGTGCAAGACGATACAATTTAAATTTCTGCTTCGTTCCCCTTGACATATCCCTTTTCCTCCGCTCAAAATAATGTTTTATAATTATAAACATTATAACATAGCTGGGAAAATTATCGTACATCATACAGCTCTTTTGCAAATTTTTCGTCACATTGCCGGACTTTCCAAATCTTTCAAATTAATCTTCCAGCCACTCCATATAATCCGCTTCGCTGGCGAAAAGCCTATATCCGCCATCTACATATCCCATATAACCATTTTCTGTGTTGTACCCTTTCATACCTCTCGCTCCTTTGCTTTACTCTTCTCTGTTGCATATACTTTATAACATTAGCTGTCCGATAAAAATACCACCTAAAAAGAAAAACAGAACTGACAAACTGTGATCACTCACAAGTTCATCAGTTCTGTATCTTTTCTTAATCTTCACGAATGGCTGTCCGTATTACCGCCAATCCATACATTATCACCAATCGTTACCTCAATGCCGTATTCATATGCTGAATTTCTCGTGTCCGGGTGAACCGGATGTCCGGCTGCATAGATTGCTACATTCGGCGCCATCTGACAGTTGTCTCCGATTTTTACTCTCGCCACATCCAGAATCGTACACCATTCCCTTGTCGCGTCTTTCCTGATTATTCATTTTCTTTTTTCCTCCTTGACTTTCAAATGCGGATGCTTCGCTCTTCCTTCAGCCACTTAACCGAATTCTTATAATCCGAAAGCACCTTCTCCACTTCACTCCAAAACGCCTTAACGCTCTTACTGTTACTGACAGGTCAGAATTTACCTGGATAGCCACAGTTTTTCTATTAGTGTCACATCTGCCGGAATGCCCCATCTAACTCAGGAAGCCCATCTCTATCAAGTCTGTTTATATTACAAAAATACTCAAGAAACTCCCTCGCCAGCTCCTGCTCTGAAGTGTTTTCTTTAAGCTTTGCCATATCTCTAAGAATACAAGCTGCCTGAACATCGGTAATGTATCTATGTAAGCCTTGTCCCCAAACAACCTTTTCCGGAGCATTTTCATTGTGATAATAATTCCAAAACAATATTTTCTTTGCTTCTTCAAGGGATAAACTCAACTTGTATTTAGAAGATGTCGTTACATAACCCTCATCACGATTGTCCCCTTCATAGGCTTCGTCAACAAGAAATACTCCAAAAACAAATCTGTCTTTTTCCGGTGCGTGCGGAACTCTTGTTGTAAGTATGGCTAAGCTATTAATCTGAACTTTATTGAGTCTCATCGGTCTTTGGTTATTTTCTTTTGTCAATGCAAAGCCTGCAAACGCTGTCCAATTTCTAAGCATTTGACTTTCATAACATACAAAGCCGTCTTCTTCAGCATAGCTGTCAAGTGTAGTTCTATCAATAATACCATCATAGTATTGACTGCAAGGACAATCTTCACTGCGACACCAATTATGTTGTGCAACTTCAATATTATAGGCTATAAGTTCATCTGAGCAGGCGCACTTATATCCTATACCTTATCGCGCGGAGCTTGACGAAGCGCGCCCATGCGAAGCATTTGATATGCGGGATGCCCGAAAGGGTATACCATTTTCATTGCTGCCTCCATTACAGAAATTACACTTAAAGGCAATGTTTTCTTTTGGATAGGTTTTCTTTTTTCCGGAAACGGTCTTCGCTGCATGTTCGTATGTTTTTACTGTCTTTCTGCGTTCCTCCTGAAGTTTAATTTTCTTCTCAGATTCCTGCTGTTTCTTATCCGCAAGATCACTGAGAATTTTCTCTTGGAGCTGAGTGTCCGAACACTTCAGGAAATTTTCAAAAGCTTCGGGATATTGGAATTGTTTTATGCCGACAGAAAACTCTATTTTGATATAAGTATCCGTCTGTTCAACAACATCTCCGAGCCCCCAACTTTTATGTTTTATTTGTTCATTTTTTAGATTTATCACTCAATTCCCCCCATTCCTCCCATACATCCGGCTGATAGCCAAATGTTGATTTCTTTCCATTTCGGACAACCGGAGTCTTAATCACCTGCGGATTCTCAAGAATCTTCTCCAGCTTATCCTCATCAGCAATATACTTGATGCCACGCTCTTTAAAATAGCGTTCTGCTTTTTTTCGTATCATTACATTTCTTCGTTCCAAAAATCTGTATATTCACACTAATCCATCTCTTCTTATCTCTGTCTCCGCATAATATTGCTTCCTTCTTCCTTCAGCCACTTAACTGAATTCTTATAATCCGGAAGCGCCTTCTCCACTTCACTCCAAAACGCCTTAGAATGGTTCATCTCTTTCCTATGGCACAATTCGTGAACCACAACATAATCAATAACTTCAACCGGCATCAGCATCAGAAGGCAATTGAAATTCAGATTACCTTTGCTGCTGCAGCTTCCCCATCTGCTTTTCTGATTTCGAATTGTTATACGACCATAATCAACACCAATAATTTTCGCAAAATATGCAGTTCTCTCAGGAATGTATTTTAACGCCCTATCCGCAAGTTCATGAATCTCCTCATTCGTCAGATAATCCACTTCCATAGCATCATATGCAGCCTTCTTTTCCCTGATCTGCTCAACATGTTTTAGGATCCAAGCCTCTTTTTCCTTAAGGATTCGCTCAATATCCTTCTGAGATGCGCGCCTTGGTGCTCTTACTGTTACTGACAGGTCAGAATTTACCTGGATAGCCACAGTTTTTCTATTTGATCTGATCACCGTAACATCCATAGTGCGCCTCCTTCTCTGCAAACGCTCCGTTCTTATTGTGTATTCATTTGCACAGCTGGTTTTCCAAGCGATTTTTTGTATGCTTCACGCAAGTTTTCCAAAGCTTCATTCCAAAATAATCTACAAGGAATTCTAGAAAAGCACTCATCTGCCATTGAATGCACCCGCTTTATACATTTTCTGAAGATTATGTGCCTGTCGTAGTTCCTTTTCAGTGAGTTCCGAAATAGCTTTGATACTATTATTCTCAAGCAGGAAGTAACAATCCGGTCTGAGAAGATCATTGCTCATAAGATTCGTATTATGCGTGGTTGTAAATATCTGAACCCCAAGTATTCTTTTGAGTCTCTTCTGTACTGACTCCGATAATTCATAATGATAAAATGCATCAAACTCATCTATAAAAACAAATGATGCTTTTTCCATACGGATATACCAGTAATAGAACAGCGCAAGGGATCTTGTTCCCGTAGAAGCAATCTTAAAAAAGTCTGCATCCATATTATCAAAGTGACAATAAATAGCTTTTCTTCCATCAACTTCGCATCCATACAATTCGTACTCAATATCATTTTCTTTTAAAAATTCCTGGAAATCCTGCACTTTTCCGCTATTAACAATTCCCTCAGCAATGCTCTCGGAGCCATTCATAAATCCTTCATAGCCTCGGCTGTCCAGCGAATAGAATAACAGCATACGCTCAACAAAATCAATAAATTTCTTGAACACCTGATTCTGCTCATTATCCTCAAGAATTGAATTGCTATTCACATATTTCACTCGCGAAATCGGGCTTTCATTCTTAATTGAAGCATTTAAAGTATCTGAACCTTCAAGCAGCGTAAAGCCATCCCTTGTTAGAAAATCAAAAAATATAACCTCTTTGCCATCAATTGACAAACTCTCGCTCCTCAAAGTATTCACATCTGTTTTGCTGTACTTATAAATAACTTCGTGCTCATCAAACACAAAAGTATATTCAAACTCTGCAAATGATTTTCTTCCACTCATATTAAGATAGAAGTCATAGCTCTGGAGAAGTTTCTGCTTTTCTGTCAAATGAGTAATAATATCAAATATGGCCAATCCAAGATTTGATTTACCACAGCTGTTAATGCCATAGATAATCCCTTTGGCAACACAACTATTCTCAATAATTTCTGAATTAAAGCTATAATTGCTTGGTAAGCCTATATCGAATGTAATCTTATCCTTAAAGCCTTTGAAGTTTTCAACACTAAATTTCTTTAACATGATAACCACCTCCCACTTCTTTTATCTATTATATGATTATCCGCAAAAAAAATCAATCATATCCGTAATTTTCCTACAGTATACTTGCCGTTTTTCTTCGTTGCATGTTCTTCACAATATCGTCCTCTTGCTTGAACAGCTATAAGCCTATGCCCTTCTATCTTTTTAATGCCCCATCTAACTCAGGAAGCCCATCTCTATCAAGTCTGTTTATATTACAAAAATACTCAAGAAACTCCCTCGCCAGCTCCTGCTCTGAAGTGTTTTCTTTAAGCTTTGCCATGTCTCTAAGCATACAAGCTGCCTAAACATCGGTAATATATCTATGTAAACCTGGTCCACAAGCAACCTTTTCTGGAGCATTTTCATTGTGATAATAATTCCAAAACAATATTTTCTTTGCTTCTTCAAGGGATAAACTCAACTTGTATTTAGAAGATGTCGTTACATAGCTCTCATCACGATTGTCCCCTTCATAGGCTTCGTCAACAAAAAATACTCCGAAAACAAATCTGTCTTCCTTGGCATAGCTGTCAAGTGTAGTTCTATCAATAATTCCATCATAATATTGGCTGCAAGGACAATCTTCACTGCAACACCAATTATGTTGTGCAATTTCAATATTATAAATTACCAGCCAGTATTCAACTAGACTACATCGCATAAAAAAACCCTGAGAAGCATTACCCTCTCAAGGTTTTAATCTTAAAATTATAAAATTCTTCCATCCCTCACCAATAT
Organism: Frisingicoccus sp.; assembly: GCF_048388605.1. Lineage (GTDB taxonomy): Bacteria > Bacillota > Clostridia > Lachnospirales > Lachnospiraceae > Frisingicoccus. The sequence continues at coordinate 101,278 of NZ_DBGCTU010000051.1, forward strand.
TTACACCATTTGGTGTCAGATTGGTGTCAAAGTGTCAACTGTAACTCCTGAAACCCGCATAAACACTGGATTTATTTATCCAAACTCTTCATCGTCGGGAAGAGCAAAACATCACGGATCGCCTGGGAATCGGTGAGAAGCATAACGAGACGGTCAATGCCGTAGCCGATACCACCTGTCGGCGGCATACCGATTTCCAGTGCATTGAGGAAGTCTTCATCGGTATGATTTGCTTCTTCATCGCCGGCCGCGAAGGCTTCTTCCTGGGCAGCAAAACGTTCCCGCTGGTCAATCGGATCATTTAACTCGGAGTAGGCGTTGCACATTTCACGTCCATAAATAAACAGTTCGAAACGTTCTACCAGTTCCGGATTCTCCGGTTTTTTCTTTGTCAGCGGGGAAATCTCCACCGGGTGGTCCATAACGAAGGTTGGCTGAATCATCTTATCCTCGCAGAATTCCTCGAAGAAAAGGTTGATGATATCGCCCTTCTTATGGCGCGCTTCATATTCGATATGGTGTTCATCTGCCAGCGCTTTTGCTTCTTCATCGGTTGCAACCTGAGAGAAATCAACGCCGGAATATTTTTTAACGGCATCAATCATCGTGATCCGCTCAAAAGGCTTGGACATATCGATAACGGTTTCATTATATTTGATCACAGCGCTGCCGCAGACTTTTTCTGCAAGGTAGCGGAACATGCTTTCTGTCAGCTCCATCATACCTTCATAATCGGTATAGGCCTGATATAATTCCATCAGGGTAAACTCCGGATTATGACGGGTATCAACGCCCTCATTGCGGAATACACGGCCGATTTCATAAACCCGTTCCAAGCCGCCGACGATCAGACGTTTAAGGTAAAGCTCCAGGGAAATACGGAGTTTTACATCTTCATCCAGCGCATTGTAATGGGTCTCAAACGGTCTGGCTGCAGCGCCTCCGGCATTGGACACAAGCATCGGAGTCTCAACCTCCATGAAGCCGCGGCCATCAAGGAAATTACGGATTTCCTTGATGATCTGAGAACGCTTAATAAATGTATCTTTCACTTCCGGATTCATGATCAGATCCACATAGCGCTGACGATAACGGATATCTGTGTTTGTCAGGCCGTGAAATTTCTCCGGAAGAATCTGCAGACTCTTGGAAAGCAGTGTTATTTCAGATGCGTGAATCGAGATTTCTCCGGTTTTCGTTTTAAAAACTTCTCCCTTTAAACCGACAATATCACCGATATCCATCTTCTTGAATGCTTTATATTCTTCTTCGCCAATACTGTCACGGGCTACATAGGACTGAATCATTCCCTGCAGATCCTGGATATGACAGAAAGAGGCTTTTCCCATAACTCGTTTGGACATCACACGGCCGGCCAGAGACACTTTCTGCCCTTCCAATGTTTCAAAATTGTCTTTGACCTCCTGGCTGTGATGGGTTACATCATATTTTGTAATAACAAAAGGGTCCTTACCATTATCCTGAAGGTCTTTTAATTTATCTCTGCGCACTTTCAGAAGCTGATTAATATCCTGTGCCTGAACATTCTTTTCTCCTGCCACTGTTTGTTTCCCCCTTAAATGTTTGCTCTCTGAATTTCCAGAATACGGAACATCAGCAGACCGCTCTGGGTTTCCACTTCAATTGTCTCGCCGACTTTCCGTCCGAGAAGAGCGCTTCCCACCGGTGATTCATTGGAAATCTTAAAATTCAGGCTGTCCGCTTCTGTGGAACCAACAATACGGTATTCCACTTCTTCATCCATGTCCACATCATAAAGACGTACACGACAGCCAATGCTGATACTCTCCAAATCCACTTCATCTTCATCGACAACTTCTACATTTTTAAGAATTTTTTCAATCTCTTCAATTCTTGCTTCGATATCCCGCTGTTCATCCTTTGCTGCATCATATTCAGCATTTTCAGATAAGTCTCCCTGTTCTCTGGCTTCTTTAATCTTCTGAGCAACTTCCTGTCTTTTAACGACCTTTAATTCAAATAATTCATCTTCTAATGCTTTAAGTCCGGCAAATGTTAAGATATTCTTCTTAGCTTCCACTTTAATTACGCCCTTCCTTATATTTATATAGATATTTACATTCCTAGTATTATAGCGTAAGAAACCGGGTGTGTCAATATCCGCACTTCCCCATTTCCCGCTGTTTTTCCAAACAATCTCAGACGGTTCACTGCCGTCCCCGCTCCATATATCTGCCGAGCAGCTCCTCCAACGCCGCCATACTTTCCACCTGATTCACCATGCCTCGCAGTTTGGACGAACCGGGATAACCAACCGTATACCACGCCACATGCTTGCGCATCTGCCGGATTCCAAGATACTCTCCCGAAAACTCGATCTGCATCCGAGCATGACGGAGAATCATAGCGACAACCTCTTCGATTGTGGGTTTTGGTTTCCCATAAAGAATTTGGCCGACCAGCCACGGATTTCCCTGGAGTCCCCGGCCGATCATAATACCGTCGCAGCCGGTCTGACTGAAAATAGCACGGGCTGCCTCCGGCGAATCAATATCTCCATTTCCGATCACCGGAATTGAAACGGCCTCTTTGACCCGGCGGATGATATCCCAATCCGCTTTTCCATGATAATATTGTTCTCTTGTCCGCCCATGGACAGTGATCATGGCCGCTCCGCTCTCCTGGGCAATATGGGCCATCTCCACCGCATTGACACAGGAATCGTCAAAACCCTTGCGGATTTTCACCGTCACCGGCTTATCCGTCGCCTTAGCCATGGCTTCAATAATGCGCCCGGCCAGCAGCGGCTGTTTCATCAGCGCCGAACCCTCGCCGTTATTGACCACCTTCGGCACCGGACAGCCCATGTTAATATCAATGATATCAAAAGGGCGGTCTTCTATTTTCTTTACCATATCCGCCATAAGCTCCGGCTCTGAACCGAAAAGCTGCAAAGAAAACGGATGCTCCCGGGCATCGGTCACCATCAATGCTTCCGTATTTTTATTGTTATAATAAATTGCTTTGGCGCTGACCATTTCACTGCACACAAGTCCTACGCCCTGCTCCTTTAAAAGCAAGCGAAATGGCAGGTCTGTCACGCCTGCCATTGGTGCCGCTATTACATTATTTTCAAGTGTTACATTTCCTATTTTCATTTTCCTGTACAACGTTTATGAATAATACGAAGTCCCTTCAATGTTAAAAGGCTGTCGTAAACATCAATTGCTTCACATTCCTCCGCGATAATTCCTCCGAGACCGCCGGTGGCAATTACTTTGATATTCGGCAATCCGGATTCTTCTTTCATTTTCTTTACAATATATTCGGCTTCACCGATACTTCCATAGAAAAGTCCGGCCTGGATATTGGAAATAATTTCTTTTGCTAAAATCGTTTTTGGCTTTTTGATCTCTACATCCGGAAGCTTTGCCGTCCGATTGCTCAGTGCGTCGGCGCTCATCTGAATTCCCGGAGCAATGACAACCGCATCCAGGCTTCCGTCTTCAAGAATCAATTCAAAAGTTGTCGCTGAACCGTAATCGATGACAATTGCCGGTCCGCCATAAATTTCTTTGACAGCCGCCGCATCGACGATCAGATCGGCTCCGGCTTCCTTTGGGTTTTCCGCATTGATCCGCACACCGGTTTTCACACCCGGCCCGACAATAATCGGCTCGGCACAGAAATATTTTTTTATACCGCTCGTAAAGGAGTACATAATATCCGGTACAACCGATGCAATGATGACCTGCTCAATGTCCTTCGGTTCAAACCCCGCATTTCGAATCAGTTCGCGGATCAAAACGCCATATTCATCCGAAGTTCTCGGCATCTGAGTTGTCATTCGAAAGTTCCCCATAAGAATCTCGCCGCGGAAAAGCCCCATCGTAATATTCGTATTTCCAATATCAATCGCCAATAACATATCTTTACCTCCTCATTCTAATCCCGTTGTATCTCCCAGAAAAAATACCCGGTAATACATTTCTAATGATTCAAACAGCTCCGCCCGCTCCTGCTGCAGTTGTTTGATTTTCAATCCACTTCCAATCTCATCATATAAAATATCTTCTTCAGCCACATCCACCCGGAGCTGCAGATCACCTTCCGGCCCAAACTCCATAATGAGGACGCCGCCCACTTCCGCCGTGAACAGCACACAGATGATCTTTAAATCTTCTTTGATGCCTTCCGGCAGATCGGCAAAATCTTCGTTCAAATAAAATTTCTGCTCATAGGCGCTGGCTGCGCATAAGACCACATTTTCCTGACACATAGCACTTCCTCTATTCTGCATACCCATAAATGCCCCGAATCGAAACCTCCCCGGAACGCACCGTCGTATCGCCCTCATCCGTGGAGACGATCAGCTCCCCGATATCATTAATTCCACGGGAAATACCCCGCCATACCCGTCGTATTTCATGAACACTGATTTCCTTATTCAAATGAATCAGAGCGGCATCGTATTTATCCTTCAAAAAGGAAAGGTCGCCCGCTTCCAGAAACTGACGGTAATCGGCTTCAAAATACTGCATCACCCTGCGAATCACCTCCGCCCGATGATAGGTTTGCCCCGAAGCCATCGCCATCGATATGGCGGTATCCTTCAAATCTTCCGGAAACGCTTTCATATTGACATTAATACCGATGCCGACAACAATATAATTGATCACATCCGGGCCGGCGCTCATCTCTGTCAGAATACCTGTTGTTTTCCGGCGGTCGATCACCAGATCATTCGGCCATTTGATGCCGGATTTCAAACCAAAGCTTTCCATCATCTCCTGGACAGCCATGGCGGCAATCAGCGTAATCATCGACGCATCCACCGGCGGAATATCCGGTTTTAAAATCAGAGACATCCAGACACCACAGCCCTCCGGCGAAAAGAAGGTCCGTCCCATCCGGCCCTTCCCTGTATTCTGGGTCTCCGCGACCACCAGTGAACCGTCCGGCGCTCCCTTCTCAGCCAACATCCGGGCCTGATCATTGGTGGAACCGAGACAGTCATAATAATATACATGGCGTCCCATCACCCCGGTAGTCATACCGCTTAATATCTCACTCTCAGTAAGTATATCCGGACTGGCGATAAGGCGATAACCTTTTCGGTTTATCGCCTCAATCTCATATCCCTCATTTTTAAGCTGTCCGATGACCTTCCAGACAGCCGTCCGGGAAACCCGAAATTGTTCACATAACTCCTGTCCGGACACAAAATCCTGTCGTGATTTCAACATCTGCAAAATTTCTTCTTTCACTCAAGCCCACTCCTAAATCTCATCACAGAGTGTTGCCGCCATCACAGCTTTGATCGTGTGCATACGGTTTTCTGCCTCATCAAAAACTTTTGACTGGGAGGACTCAAAGACTTCATCCGTCACTTCCATTTCGGTTATGCCGAAACGTTCGCCCATCTCTTTGCCAATCTTTGTCTTCAAATCGTGGAAAGCCGGCAGACAATGAAGGAAAATAGCCTGTGGGCCTGCATTTTCCATAATCGCCTTTGTTACCCGGTAAGGCGTCAGATCTCGAATCCGCTCTTCCCAGACTTCATCCGGTTCGCCCATGGACACCCACACATCAGTGCAAATGACATCGGCATTTTTTGTCGCTTCCATCGGATCTTCCATAAAGGCAATGCTTCCGCCGGAAACCTTCGCAAATTCTTCACACTCTGCCCGAAGTTCCATATTCGGGAAATATTTTTCCGGCGCGCAGGCCACAAAATGAAGTCCCAGTTTGGCGCAGGCAACCATGTAAGAATTCGCCATATTATAACGGGCATCGCCCATATATACAAGCTTTTTGCCCTTCAGTTCTCCCAAATGTTCCCGAACTGTCAGGAAGTCCGCCAGCATCTGCGTCGGATGATATTCATTTGTCAGACCGTTCCAAACCGGAACTCCGGCATATTCGGCCAGTTTCTCCACGACCTCCTGCCCAAATCCGCGATACTCAATACCCTCAAACATCCGGCCGAGAACCCGGGCCGTATCTTCAATACTTTCTTTTTTGCCGATCTGGGAACCCGAAGGATCCAGATAAGTCGTTCCCATCCCCAGATCATGGGCCGCAACCTCAAAGGAACAGCGGGTACGGGTGCTCGTTTTTTCAAAAATCAGGGCAACATTCTTTCCTCTGAGAACATCCACCGGAATTCCTTTTTTCTTCCGGTCCTTTAAATCCGCTGCCAGATCCAGCAGATAAATAATCTCTTCTTCCGTAAAGTCTTTTAATGTCAAGAAATTTCTTCCCTTTAAATTCATTTTTGCCATCTCCAAAGTCATTTATTTATCTTTTATGGTCTCCACAACAGATTTTGCAAGACCAGCCATTCCCTGAATTTCGGAAGGAATGATAATCTTCGTTGCCTGGCCGTCAGCCGCTCTTTCGAAAGCTTCCAGACTCTTGATCCGAAGAACTGCTTCGTCAGCTCCGGCATCTTTCAGGAAACGGATACCGTCGGCATTCGCCTGCTGAATTTTAAGAATCGCCTGAGCCTCACCTTCGGCCTCACGGATTTTTGCTTCTCTGGCTGCCTCGGCACGGAGAATCATAGCCTCTTTATCGGCTTCCGCATCCAGAATAGCGGATTCTTTATGTCCCTCTGCCCGGAGGATTGCGGAACGTTTCTCACCTTCGGCGATAAGAATGGATTCTCTTCGTTCACGCTCTGCCTTCATCTGTTTCTCCATGGCATCCTGAATCGCTGCCGGCGGAATAATATTCTTTAACTCAACACGGTTAACTTTAATACCCCATGGATCCGTTGCCACATCCAGGGTGGAACGCATTTTCGCATTGATAATTTCTCTGGATGTCAGAGATTCATCCAATTCCAGTTCACCGATAATATTACGCAGTGTTGTTGCTGTCAGATTCTCAATCGCCATGATCGGATTCTGAACGCCATAGCAATATAACTTCGGATCCGTTATCTGATAAAATACAACCGTATCAATACGCATTGTAACGTTATCCTTTGTGATTACCGGCTGCGGCGCAAAGTCAACAACCTGCTCTTTTAAAATGACCTTCTTCGCCACTTTATCGATCACCGGCACCTTCACATGAAAACCAACCGACCATGTTCCCTGATAAGCTCCCAGACGCTCAATAACATAGGCATGAGCCTGAGGTACAATTTTAATACTGGATACGACAATAAGTAATACAATCGCAATCAAAACAATCAAAAGTATCCACATCATAAGTTATTATCCTCCTTGTTTTCTTTCTCTACAATTAATTTGACGCCGGATATCCCGACAATGTGAACCATCTCATCCTTCTGGAAGGTCACTTCATCCTTCGTGGAACGGGCCGTCCATTCCATTCCGTTGACCATCACCTGTCCTTCGGATTTCAGGTTGTTTACAGGGTTGTTTACAGGTATCAGAACCCGGGCTCTGCGCCCGACAAGGCTTTCCGCATTGGTTTTCGTTGTCTTTTTATTCAGATACTTTGTCATTATCGGGCGGGTAAATATCAGCATTACCAGAGAAACGATAAAAAATACAATCATCTGTATCGCCAGGGAGGCATGCACCAACGTTAATAAAAATGCGGCCAATGCCCCGACGGCAAACCATATGGTCGTCAGCCCCAAGGTCAATATCTCAATCAGGAGCAATACCCCGAAAGCTCCAAGCCAAAATATTGCATACATCTTTGTCTCCTCCTCTCTTAATTTTCTGCCATTCGCTGCCGTTTTGCCTCATACATGAGAAGAGCAGCCGCAACACCTGCATTCAGGGATTCCACCTGTCCAGACATCGGAATCCGAATATAATCTGTTGCCATTTGCGCCAGCGGCTCACTCAGGCCGTTGGCTTCATTGCCTATCATAAAACAGGTATCTTTCAGATAATCCTGCTCATAATAACTTTTCCTGCCTTTCAGGTGGGCCGCAAATACCCGGACACCTGAATCTTTCAAACTTGAAACCACCGGTTTCAAATTCTCCGCCACCGCTATGGGCACCCGGTAAATCGAGCCCATGGTAGAGCGGATGACCTTCGGCATATAGGGATCTACCGAAGTATGATTTAATATCACGCCGTCGATTCCGGCGCCCTCCCCGGTTCGAAGTATCGTCCCCAGATTCCCCGGATCCTGAAGGGACTCTAAAATGAGGATAAGCCGCCTTTCGCCCCGGAACAAGCTCTTCCAGTCCCAGGTTTTCATTGAAATAACAGCCATGACTCCCTGGGGTGTCATCGTATCCGAGGCCTCCTTAAATACTCTGTCACTGAAAATTTCGGGGAAACATCCGGCCGATCTTGCCTTTGTCTCCACAGCCCTCCGCTGCTTTTCATCTTTTGCGAAACTTTCCGACATGTACACAGCCTTCAGCCGCTCCACAGGCGCTTCCAGCACCATCTTTACACCTTCCACGACAAAACACTGCTGTTCTCTTCGAACCTTACTTTTTTTTTGAAGCTGTATTAAATTTTTAACCCGCGGATTTGCGGTGCTTGTAATCATCTAGGCTTCAACTCCAATTTTCGCGAAATCGCTGTTTTTTCCAACAATAACCAGTGTAGCTTCTTTTTCCATCGGCTTCTCCGGATCCAGATTGACTTTCAGGTTGCCTTCCCGTTTCACACCGATAATATTTAAACCATAGGAGCCGCGGACATCCAACTCCCGAAGGCTCTTTCCAATCCACATCTCCGGCACGGGCATTTCAACCATGCTGAACTCTTTGGATAATTCCACCAAATCGACAAATTCGCCGCCCATCAGATTCCGGGCCAGTCGTGTTCCCATCTCTGCTTCCGGAAATACGATCTTATCCGCACCGATTTTTTCCAGAATATGTTTATGGATCTGATTTTCCGCCTTGGCGACAATAAAACCGACGCCCTTTTCCTTTGTCAGGATCGTCGCCATAATACTTGCCTGCATATTCGTGGAAACGCCGACGATCACACAGTCCAGATTACTGATTCCAAGATTATCCAATACATCCGGATCTGTCACATCCGCCACCATCGCGCAGGTGGCAAATTGGGCTGCTTCATCCACCCGGTCCTCATCCATATCCACAGCAATGACCGAATTTCCGCTTTCAGCCAGCGTCATAGCCACCGCCATGCCAAATTTTCCAAGGCCCAATACGCCATATTCTTTCTTTTTCATATTTTTAACCTTTCATTATATTAATAGTATACCATGATTTGCAATTTCATGAAATACCCACAAGAACATCTATATAAAAACTTTGCCGTCCGGCAGACGACGATGAATTTTTTTCTTATTGCCATTGACATTCATGATCATCGCCATCGTGATCGGTCCAAGACGTCCGAAATACATGCTTGCAATAAGAACCAAGCGGCCGGCCACCGACAGTCCTTCTGTAATGCCCATCGTCAGCCCCACTGTGCCCAAAGCGGAAAATGTCTCATACATAATCTGAATAAACGGAATATCCGATTCAATACAGCACAGGGCAAAGGTACTGATAACCAGGAAGAAGACCTGAAGTAAAATGACACATATGCCTTTCATGACATTCTCCATTTTTACCCGGCGGTGTCCCAGTTCCACATCCTCATGCCCATTCACAATGGCAAGCACCGCGCAGGCCAACAATGTCACTGTCACCGTTTTGACGCCGCCGGCCGTACCGCCGGGCGAACCGCCGATAAACATAAGAACGCAGCCGAGCAGAAGACTTCCTGTCCGCAGCCCGCCCTGATCGATGCTCGCAAATCCCGCTGTACGGAGTGTCACCGACTGGAAAATACTGGCCCAAATCTTTCCGCCTAAGGTCAAATCCCCCATTGTGGCCGGATTGTTGTGTTCGAGGATAAAAAATACCACTCCGCCTCCAAAAATCAGCGCGGCCGTTACGCAAAGCACCAGCTTGCTGTGCAGACTCATCCGCCGCACCGACTGACGCAGGCTCATTTTCTGCCGGAAAACTCTGCGGGCCGCCGCCAACAGATCCCACCATACAAAAAATCCCAGACCTCCGATAACGATCAATGCCATAGTCACCAGATTCATCAGCGGATGGCTGACATAGGCCATCATACTGTCTGCCCCCATCAGATCCATCCCTGCATTACAAAAGGCGGATACCGCAGTAAATACGGCAACCCAGATGCCCTTCGCCAAACCATAGCGCGGTATGTAAACAAACATATACAAAACCGCCCCGACAGCTTCCACGATCAGCGTTCCCCAGATCATTTTCCGCACCATGCGCACCATGCCTGTCAATGTGTCAAAACCGTAAGCCTCCTGAATCAACATTCGCTGTTTTAACTGGATGCGCTTCCCCGCGATCATCAACAGCAGCGTGGTGAAGGAAACCACCCCCAGGCCGCCTAACTGAATCATAACTAAAATAACCGCCTGCCCGAAAAGACTCCAATGCTGCCCGGTTACCACCGTAACAAGCCCGGTCACGCAGGAGGATGTTGTTGCCGTAAATAAAGCATCAATATAAGGCGTCGCCCTTCCGTCAGCCGAAGCAAACGGAAGTGACAGCAAAACAGAGCCCGTTAAAATAAGAATCACAAATCCCAGCGCGATCACCTGAGTCGTTCTCAATTCAAAGCTCTTCTTCTTTTCTCTCAAAATCAAACCTCCCGAAAATCAAAGGATAGCGCAATTCCGAATCGGGAACTGCGCTATATCCACGATATCTATTCACTTATCTTGCCATGACGCGGGATACTTCCAGCTGGAAAGGATCCAATTCTTTCTTCATAGCCAAAGCCTCGTCAATATCATAATCAACAAATTCGCCATGTTTATAGGCCACAACCCGATTGGATTTGCCGGAAATAAGGGCCTTTACCGCATAGGCTCCCATGATCGAAGCGTACACCCTGTCCTTGGCCGTCGGGCTGCCGCCCCGCTGCAAATGACCGAGAATCGTCGCCCGGGTCTCAATTCCCGTCGCCGCCTCTATACGGCGGGCCATACTTGTGGAATGGCCGATTCCCTCTGCATTAATAATAATATGATGGGTCTTGCCGATTTTACGACTCTTAATAATATGATCCACCAGAATCTGCTCGTCATAATTATAATTTTCCGGGAGCAGAATGTCTTCCGCGCCGTTCGCTATACCGCACCACAAAGCAATGTATCCGGCATTTCTGCCCATGACCTCGATGATACTGCACCGCTCATGGGAAGTAGACGTATCACGCACTTTATCTATAGCCTCCATGGCCGTATTGACCGCCGTGTCGAAACCAATCGTATAATCTGTGCAGGAAATATCCAAATCGATCGTTCCCGGAACGCCGATCGTATTGATCCCCAGGCTGGCCAGCTTCTGCGCCCCCCGGAAGGAACCGTCGCCGCCAATCACCACAATGCCGTCAATGCCATGTTTCCGACAGATTTCCGCGCCCCGCATCTGCCCTTCCTTCGTCATAAATTCCATACAACGGGCCGTATACAAAAATGTTCCGCCCTTATTCAAAATATCCGAAACACTTCCGGCATTTAAATCTATAATCTCTTCCTCCAGGAGCCCGGCATAGCCCTTCTGGATACCTTTTACCTTACATCCTTCTGTCACCGCAGTACGGACAACCGCGCGCACAGCCGCATTCATTCCCGGCGCATCACCGCCGCTTGTAAGTACGCCGATCGTCTTTATCTTTTCACTCATGTCATAACCTCCATCCTTGCGAACTGAGAATGATTTTATCTTGATATTTTAATACAGATTGCTTACCATTTCAAGACAGATTGCTGAAGTTTTACATTTTCCTCGCCAAAGGCATTGCCGAGCATTCCGATAACCCGCGAATCTCCCTGCACCGCATAACGATTTCCCAATCTTTTGACAGCCCTCTCTCTGGTACAGAAAATAACAATCCGGTCATTTCCGTCTTCTCCGTCAAGCATCCCGTACAATTCCTGTTCCCGCTGCATGTAAGCTTCTTTACTGTCAAACTTAATCCATATTTCCTTTGTCACCTCATCAAAAGGGATCATATTTTCACAGATCAGCTTTGCCTGCTGTTCCTCCAGGGCAGAAACTCTTCCCCGAATATAAACCTTTTGATCCACGGAAAGATATTTCTGATAGCGCTCATAATCCCTCGGGAAAATGATGACCTCCACGGCGCCCACCAAATCTTCCATGGTGATATAAGCCATCAACTGATTGTTTTTCGTTGACTTTACTGACTTTGAGGTGATCATTCCGCCGATAGTCACCCTTTCATTATCCTTTACCCGTGCTTCCTCCGTTCTTTCCTCAACATAAAAATCCGAAGAAACCGCCGTCACATTTTTTGTCAGGGACTGGGCATACTCCTCCAGCGGATGTCCGCTGATATAAATGCCGAGCACTTCCTTCTCAAAAGCCAGCTTCAATTCTTTATCATATTCACCCACATTCGGATAACGCACATCAAATTCCGCTTTATCCTCCTCGGATACAAAATCAAACAGACTCATCTGGCCCGTCATGGACTTTTTGCGCTCCTGATTCACCTGGTCCATAATCTGAACATAAACCATCATAAGCTGGCGCCGCGTCGCATGCAGTCCGTCCATCGCGCCGGATTTGATAAAGTTTTCCACCGTCCGCTTATTGACTTCTTTGCCCGACAACCGCTCAATAAAATCCTTCAGGCTGACAAACGGTCCATGGGCTTCCCTTTCCGCAACAATATTGTCGATCACTGAACGGCCCACACTTTTAATGGCCGACAGGGCATAACGGATATTTCCTCCGGAAACAGAGAAATCTCTCTCTCCTTCATTGATATCCGGCGGAAGGATCTGAATCCCCATCTTCCGGCATTCCATAATATATTCGGCAACCTTTATCGGGAAATCAATAACGGAAGTCAACAGCGCCGCCATAAATTCCACCGGATAATAATATTTTAACCAGGCCGTCTGATAAGATACCATCGTATAGGCGGCAGCATGGGATTTATTAAAAGCATAATTGGCAAAATCCGTCATATCATCAAAAATTTTATTTGCCACCCGCTCGTCAATCCCCCGGGCAATGCATCCCGGCACATTCATCTCTTTATTGCCATAGACAAAGTATTCCCGTTCCTTTGCCATAACATCCGCTTTCTTCTTTGATATGGCACGGCGCACCAGATCACTCCGCCCCAGATCATAACCGGCCAGCTTCATAACGATCTGCATAACCTGCTCCTGATAAACAATACAGCCGTAGGTCGGCATCAGAATTTCTTCCAATTCCGGGCAGTCGTACACTATGGATTCTCTGTTCTGCTTTCCTTTAATATATTTTGGGATAAAATCCATCGGCCCCGGCCGATAAAGGGAAATTCCCGCGATAATATCCTCCAGGCTGGACGGTTTCAGTTCCTTCATGAAATTTTTCATTCCGGCACTTTCCAGCTGGAACACGCCCTCCGTCTTGCCGGCGGAAAGCATTTCATAAACTCCGGGATCATCATAATCAATCGTATGCATATTCAGCGGTTCTTCCCGGTGATGATTGATCAGATTTACCGAATTTTGAATCACTGTCAATGTCCTCAGTCCCAAAAAGTCCATTTTTAAAAGACCGAGTTCCTCCAGCGTTGTCGCCGTAAACTGAGTGGTTACACAATCATCCACTCCTCTGCAGAGAGGTACAAATTCGTCCACCGCCTTCGGACTGATCACAACGCCGGCCGCATGAGTGGATGTATGCCTCGGAAGCCCCTCCAAACGCTTTGACATGTCAATCAACTCATGAATAACCTCATCCGAATCATACAGTTTTTTCAGCTCTGGATTCCTTTTCATCGCCAGTTCAATGGTCATATCCTTCTCCATAGGAATCATTTTTGCCACAGAATCCACCTGGGCATACGGGAGATTGAGCACCCGGCCCACATCCCGGATCACGCCACGGGCAGCCATTGTACCAAAGGTCACAATCTGCACAACCCGCTCACTGCCATATTTTCTTGCAACGTAATCGATAACTTCCTGCCGCCGTTCAAAACAGAAATCCACATCTATATCCGGCATGGTAACACGATTCGGATTCAAAAAACGCTCGAACAGCAGATTATATTTGATCGGATCCAAATCCGTAATCTCAAGACAGTAAGACACAAGGCTTCCCGCCGCAGAGCCTCGCCCCGGCCCCACAGCAATTCCCTGACTTTTTGCATAGTGAATAAAATCCCATACAATAAGAAAATAATCCACAAATCCCATATTTTTAATCGTGGAAAGTTCGTACTCCAGCCGTTCTTTTAATGTATCATCCGGTTGTTCATACCGCCGTGCGAGCCCATCCCATGTCAGTTTATTTAAATAGCTCCAGGAATCATATCCCTCCGGCACCGAAAACTGAGGCAGCTTATATTTTCCGAATTCAATATCTACCCGGCAGCGCTCCGCGATTTTATGTGTATTGTCACAAGCCGCCTTTGCATAAGGAAACAGCTTACGCATTTCCTCCTCAGACTTAATATAATACTGGCCGCCCTCATAGCGCATACGGTTCTCATCCGTCACCTTCTTGCCTGTCTGAATACAGAGCAGGATATCATGGGGCTTTTCATCCTCCGCATAGGTATAATGAATATCATTGGTCGCCACCAGTTCAATCCCCGTCTCCTGGCTCATCCGCAATAAACTCTGATTGACGGTTCTCTGAGCCGGGATCCCATGATCCTGGAGTTCCAAAAAGAAATTCCCCTTGCCAAAAACTTCCTGAAGTTCGAGGGCCTTTATCTTGGCATCCTCATAAAACCCTTTCTGAATATATTCGGGCACAATGCCGGCCAGACAGGCGCTGAGCGCAATAATTCCTTCATGATACTCCCGAAGGACTTCCATGTCCACCCTCGGTTTATAATAAAATCCTTCGGTAAAACCCCTTGAAACAAGCTTCATCAAATTATGATATCCCGTATTATTTTCCGCCAGCAGCACCAGATGATTGTATTTATTATCCTGCTGCCCCGCCTTATCAAACCGGGATTTTGGCGCAACATAGACCTCACAGCCGATGATCGGCCGAATTCCCGCCGCCTTCGCCGCCCTGTAAAATTCAATTACTCCGTACATAACACCGTGATCCGTTATCGCCACACTGTCCATGCCGAGTTCTTTCGTCCGCGCAACAAGCTCCTTCACCTTATTCGAGCCATCCAACAGACTGTATTCCGTATGCACATGCAAATGGGTAAATGCCATTTAAAATCACCTTTATCATTTCTCTGCTATTTATTATCTCACAACTGTTCACAGTATATCATAAAACAAGGAAATTTGGAAACTCCCTGTCAAATAAATCTCTTGTTATTTTTCAATGAATTCTCTATAATATTCCTTAGACATTCGATGAATAACAAACAACCGGGAGGGGATTTTATGGCTTTTCATTTAATCGATATGGAAACATGGGAACGCCGCGAACATTACAAATATTATCAGACAATGGTTCATTCCAGCTATACATTAAACGCGAATATACGAATAACAAACCTTTTAAAAGAAATAAAACAACGGGGGCTTCGCTTCTATCCGGCCTACATTTACATGGCATCCACTGCCGTCAACCGCATTAAGGAAATGCGTATGGCCCACGACAGCGAGCATCGACTGGGATATTGGGACGAATGTCATCCGTCCTACACCATATTCCATAAAGATGACCACACCTTTTCTGACATATGGTCCGAATACAATAAGGACTTTTCCGTTTTTTATCAAAACTGTATCCGGGACATGGAAACATGGAAGGACGTCAAGGGTGTAAAGACCAAACCGGATAAACCGGAGAACTTTACGCCGATTTCCTGCGTTCCATGGCTTTCCTACACTTCACAGTGCTACGACACGCCAATGAAATCGCCGATGCTTTTCCCGGTTATTCTGTGCGGAAAATATTTTGAACAGAACGGTGAGATTCTTCTGCCTTTCTCTGCCTATGTCCAGCATATGGTGTCCGATGGATATCATACCTCACTTTTGATCAACACTGTTCAGGAGATTGCTGATGATTACGAAGAATGGTTATAGGAAAGAAATGCCTGCTCCGTTTACCAATGGGGCAGGCACTATTAAAAATATTGTTTTCAAGCAACGGCTCCGGCAGCCTATTCACCGGTTTTCCCGCATTTTGGAGGTTCCTCATTCAAAGAGCAAAGGGAATCTTCCCCAAAATAAAGTTTTGTCAGATTTGAATATGAAAAATTTCCTAACAAGATGTTTTTCCTCCTTGCTTTTTTGTCTCCTCTGAACCGGACATTACTTCAAGCTGTTATATGTTTTATCGTCTACCGCTTCCAGCCACTCATTGGAACCGTTCTCACCGGGAACTTCAACGGCCAGATGCGAAAACCAGCTATCTTTTGCCGCGCCATGCCAGTGCTTTACGCCGACCGGGATATTGACAACATCTCCCGGCCGCAGTTCCTGCGCTTCTTTTCCTTCTTCCTGATAATACCCACGCCCTGCGACACAGATCAGGATCTGCCCGCCGCCTTTATCCGCATGATGGATATGCCAGTTGTTGCGGCATCCCGGTTCAAAAGTCACATTGAAAATTCCAACCTGTGATGTGGAAAGCGGCGCAAGATAACTCTGACCAACAAAATACTGTGCAAACCCGTCATTCGGCTTGCCGATAGGAAATACCATCTCTGCCGCATGGGCAGCTTTTGCATCCCCGCCTGCCGGCTCATCTTTCCACACATCCTTTGCCATACGGAACACCGCCCAGCCCTTTGGCCATCCTACATAAAAAGCGGCATGGGTGATGATCGCCGCTGCTTCCGCTTTAGTTACGCCATGTGCTTTCGCATTTTCCAGATGATACACCAGCGAGGAGTCCGTAATCCCCGAAGCCATCAACGCAACCATTGTTACAATGCAGCGTGTTTTCAGATCAATATCCTGATTATTCCAGTTTTCTCCGAACAGCACATCGTCATTATAATGCGCAAACTCCGGCGCGAAGTCTCCTAACTGCAGCTTTCCTGCTGTCTGTACAATTTTCTCCATTGTCTTATCCTCCTTCATTTATACAACATTTCCTGCTTTTTGTTTTCCATTCTGTGCCATGACGCCCACAAGGGCATGAGGAACATACAACTCCTCCAGATAACAAATCTCGGCTTCCGTTAGTTTCAACTCCACCGCTTTTACCGCGCCATCCACATGGGTAATTTTTGTTGCTCCAACCACAGGCGCTGTCACCTTTGTCAGAAGCCATGCAAGAGAAACCTCCGTCATGGAAACACCGCGTTTCTCCGCGATCTCTTCTACACGCCGGATAATCTTTCCATCAACATCTGCCGTAGCGTCATATTTAAACCGTGCATAGGCATCCTCTTCCAGCCGCTTTGAAGTTTCTCCGGGATGGCGGGCCAATCTTCCGCTTGCCAGCACGCTGTATGGCGTCATGGCAATATTTTCCGAATAACAGAAAGGCGCCATTTCCCGTTCTTCCTCACGGGCAATCAGGTTATAATGCCCCTGGACGGATACAAACTCTGCAAACCTCTGTGACCTTGCGTAATCATTCGCCTTGGCAAGCTGCCACGCAAAACAATTGGAAATACCAATATAACGGGCTTTTCCTGCCTTTACGACATTATTCAGTCCTTCCATAATCTCCTCCATCGGGGTATGATAGTCCCACATATGGTAAATATAGAGATCGACATAATCCATGCCGAGATTTTCAAGGCTCTGATTCAGGTAATTTTCAATATGCTGCTGTCCGCTGACGCCAGAATCAATCTCCTCCTGTGTGCGCGGAGTAAATTTTGTAGCGATGACATATTCATCACGCTTCGCAAAATCCCGGAGAGCCTTTCCCACAAACTGCTCACTGGTTCCATTTTGGTAGACAATCGCTGTATCATAAAAATTAATGCCAAGCTCCAGGCCATGCTTTATGATCTCTCTCGTCTGATTTTCATCCACTGTCCAGCTATGCTGTCCGGTTGCCGCATTGCCAAAACCCATGCAGCCCATACAGATGCGGGATACGTTCAAATCCGATTTTCCTAAATACGTATACTTCATCATTTTCCTTTCTGCCGTATCAGCTTTTTTCATCTTACATTTACATTTCCTGACTTTGGCATTTTGCCCTTCCGCATCAACAGTTAAAATAATCCGAAATTTCCTCCATCCTTGCCACTTGATCTACATGGAACGGACACCGCTTATTGCAATGCCCGCAGCGGACGCAGGCATCGGCCTTAACAGTAAGATTTTCATAATGGCTTTTTGCCAGTAAATCACCTGCTCTGGAAAGATCATAGTATTTGTTGATCAGTCCCACATCCAGCCCCACAGGACAGGGCTGGCAATGATTGCAGTAGACACATTTCCCTGCGGCATCCTGCGGTGCAAAAGAACCGAGAATCGAGTAGTCCCTTGCCTCCGGCGCAGCATCTAAGAATCCGAGAATCCGTTTAAGATCGTCCATGTTGCGGACACCGGGAAGCACGGTCAAGACACCCGGTTTATCCAAAGCATACTGAATACACTGATATTCCGTCAGCTCTTTCCCAAAAGGTGAGGTTTCCGCTTTTAATAGCTGCCCTCCGCTAAAGGCTTTCATCACGGAGATACCCACACCCTCTGCTTCGCAGCGGCGGTACAGGTTCATTCTTTCTGCTACACTGCCAACCGCATAGCTGTCTGCCGCATAATTCGGTTCAGTGCTTCCTGCGTAATCATAAGCAGGATTGATGCTGAACATCAGCATATCCAAAATCCCCATATCAAGCACTTCGTTCACAAGAAGCGGAGTATGGGAAGAAAGACCGATGTGTCTGACCACGCCAGCCTTTTTCAGTTCTTCAATATAACGAATGATCCCAGCTTTTTCTACTTCATACAGATCCGCCGATTCATCAATGCAATGAAGAAATCCAAAATCAATATAATCTGTCTGCAGCGCCTTTAGCTGCCAGTCAACAGATCGTTTAATAGTATCCAGGTTTGTTGTCCAGCCATAAACTCCTGTTTCATAATTCGCCCCAAAATGAATCTGGAAATATGCCTTATCCCGCATTCCTTTTACAGCACGCCCATAGGCGGCAAAGGGCTTTGCTTCCGATGAAGCCATATCAAAATAGTTGATTCCATTCTCCATAGCGGCGGTTATGATCTTCTCAATCTCTTTTTCGTCTGACACCTGAATGGAGCTGGTGCCGATTCCAAGAACGCTGATCTGTTCTGTCCCCTTCGGCAGTTTACGGTATTGCATAAGTGTTTCCTCCCTTCAATAGCCGATGCCTTCCAGCCAGTTTTGTATCGTTTTCTGTGACTGCGGTATATCCTCACGGTACACATCCGGCACATTGCCTTCAAACTCCTGTTTAAGGAGCATATAGAAGGAACATTCCAAGGATCTTGCTCCAATGAAAGCCCAAATGAATACTCATCAGCACAAACATTCCTACTCCAAACCACTCATGAAGCTCCTGCCCGGTGATTTGATAAGCCATCAGAAGAAGGAGCAATACCGTCATCAGGAAGTCAATTCCCATTTTCATTTTCACTTTTGGTTTCAAATGACATCTCCTCCTCCCTTTGGCCATATGTCCATTGTCTGATATTCTGATCATTATTCAAAGTTCAAGCCAAGGCCGTTTACCCATTCCATCACAGTGTCCCGGGAATCGCTGCCGCTTAAGCGTTGGCCGGAAATCCACTGGGCTCCGTTTGTGAGCTCTTCCAGATTGGCTGCGCTGGAGCCCATACCGCTGCCGCCGGAAGTACAGAAAGGCACAATGGTTTTGCCGGAGAAATCATAACTCTCCACAAAAGTGCTGATAATTCTCGGCGCTTCTCCCCGCCAGATGGGATAGCCGATGAATACAATGTCATACTGTTCCATGTTCTCCACGCTGCCGGAGATGACGGGACGGACATCCGGATCACTCATTTCAATAGTGGCGCGGCTGTTGTTATTGTTATAGTCAAGGTCCGCATCCGTGTAAGGTTCTTCCGGAACAATCTCATAAATATCTGCATTCAAACCGTTTGCGATATGTTCCGCTACACCCTTCGTAGTACCCGTCGCAGAAAAATAAGCGATCAGAACTTTGCTCTCCTGTGCATCAGGAATATCCGTTTCTTCCGGCTGGCTTTCAGGAACACCCATATTCTCCGCATCCGTACTGCTGTTTTCTGCAGCTTCTTCCATGCTTGACGTGCTTTCCACAGAATCTTCTTCCGTGGTCGGCTGCCCTGTCTGGCTTGCAGATTTTCCGCAGGCTGCAAGTCCTAAAACCATACCCAAAAAAAGTAAAATAGCAATTATTTTTTTCATCATAAAAACCTCCTTAAATTTTTATTTCCGCGAGCAACGAGTCAAGTGACTGCTTGCAGGCATTAGGCCCTGCCAATAGGGATAACATCAACAGAAAAATTTGGATTATCTGTCTGTACATAGAAAATGTCCATATTACGGTATGCCTCGCAATAGGTAATATTACCATTCGGATTGTATTGGTTTCATAGACAACCTTCTTTTATTGTTGCTCTTTTATTTTGCAGATCATATAATCGATTGTATCAAGAGACTGCTGCTTTTTATGTATCTCGTCAAGCAATTTATACCGGCATTTTCGCAGCATCCTTATTTGCATTTCCCAGTCTTCGCACCCGGAAATTGTGGCAATTTCTTCCTGGCTTAATCCGGCTTTTACAAGGGAATAATAATCTGGTTTCATGAAATGACACTCCCTCCCATACAATAGAAAACATGCTGCTCAAATTTTCTATTTTTATAAATAAAAATGTAGATGCAGAAATCGAAGCAATTTGCTTCCCCCTACACCTACATTATATTCTTTTACATAACTTATATCAAATACTTGGTTTTTATGGCTTACCAATGCCTAAAAAGCATTAAATATGTCCAATAAATTTTGTACTGGCTGCGTGATGTGTCAAACTTTCGAGGCTTTTGTGATGCTTTCTTCCCTGGCTGCGATCAGAAAACAGCGAAGAACCCTGATTTCCATATTTGAATTTCTTTCGCCTTTATCTAAACCTATTCATCTCTTGCTCTCTTCTTTTGTATGCGCTTTTTTATATAAGCACTTCCTCTCATAACCCCAAATAAAAACATTAATCCATTGTACTTTTCTTGGCAAAAATAATATTTTTAGATATCTCCGATAAAGTCTCTTCCCTTAACTTATCATCATCTATTTTATTTGCAATCGAATTTGCAAGCAAAAGGTTATTACTCTCAGCAAATTTTGCATGAAATTTAACTGCCGCCTCGATGTTTTTAGTGTACATTTTAATAAAAATAGCTCCTATAAAATCCACAACAATTCCACTCAAACTGCCCACAAACAACAGGACTTTATCTGAATTCAAAGATGTATACAGATACAAACTTGCTACTACTATCAATATGCCAAATATAATCATCATAATACCAAGCCCTGAAAGAAATTTTGTTTGGGTTAAATTCATATCATAATATCTCATTAACTCTTTTTGATTCATTCTGAACATTTTTTCTGCCCTTAAAGCTCTTTTCTCAGGATCAATTTGTGAAAATTCTTTTTCTTCTCTACGGGCATCTTCATCCAGTTTTTCCATTTTCTTTGACTCTTTATAATCAAAGAAACAGCTTACAGATACCATAAAACAGATAAATGCACAAGCCCCTATAGCATATACCATTATTTGTCCAATTGGAAATTCAATAAATTTATTATATATCTGAAAGGCAACAAACGTAAGAAGCAAACCAAATACAAGACCACCTATCAATCCATTCATATCTTTTTGTGATTTTTTCTGAATTTTCTTCTCAGTCTTATTGCTATCATTTTTTTCTTGTTCTTCCACCACATTCCACTTCCTCATCTATGTAAAAAATATTATAGTTGGCAACACTTTTCCCTGAAATATAAATAATATACATATGGCAGACAACCTTATAGATTACCTGCCATATAAAATAAGTAATATACCCTTGTACTACTCGAACTCGGCGTGTCCTTTGCTATTCTTAACTATATTTATTTAAGTTTTGTGCAAATGCGCACCGGTTTTTACTTCAATTACATCATTTATTCTGGCTTACTGATTTTCTGTTGCCAAAATGTTGCCACACATTTATAATAAACAAAATTTCGCAAAAACTCAATGCTTAATATACTAATCCGCCACCATTTTACGATTGCAACGTCTAATAGAATTAGGCAACATTATATCTATTTCTTCTTCGGAAAAAGTCTGCTCTTCCTCTGTTTTTAATGCCTTCTGAGCCGCCTGATAACTTTTTACATCTGTTCGTGGTGAGTTGCTGTATACTTCTGCTGTTCTTTCTTGCAATTCATCACGCTTATTTCTTATTTCAACTACATCTAACAATTCAAAATCAGTTAGCAATGACACATATTCTTCTCGTATTTTCCACAACAAATCAGAAGCCTTTTTATGTTCTTGCGCTATACCAGAAAGGTTAAAATTCTTTATATATGTATTCAAAATAAGCAATGCCAATGAAACCACTGCGCCTATTATACTTGCAATATTATCATCAGAAAATATTGCAACAACAAAACCACTCGTAGTAACTCCCGAAAGAACAATTTGCCATACCTTTATTGTATCATCTAACTTCACTGTTCTATTTATAAATTTATCATGGCAGGTCTGGGAATATGTAACCCTTCCATATGCCTCCCGTATCTGCGATTCCAATTTATATCCTTGACTATTCCGGGAATTTCGTTCCATAAATCTCTCTCCATTTCTGCTTAGACGAATATGAACAATTATTATTTTCATATGAAATAGCTGTGAGTGCATTATCGTATGCCGTCTTTGCTTTTGTCTGAAAATTTCCTGTTTTCCATACATAACGCAAACTTCCAGGCGCCAACCAATAACTTTGATCCTTATCTATATCCTTAAGATATTTAAAAAAATCTCTACTCATATAATCATAATACAAATACGATTTATCTTTATATTCCCAATTATTGATAAATTTATAAGCTAATGTATCTATTAGTATTCCACTCATTGGCACACTGCACTTCCCTTTCCATGCTCTGGCCATTCTACAAAGACGCTTCAAATTTTTATTTGTGTCCTTATTTCTAGAATTCATAGCATCAATCTCCTTTTTGGGATCCGTTATTCTCCAACTTCCACCATTATTCGAATCTGGATATGTATAGCTCCCGTTATCATTGATAAATGCTGGAACAATTTCAAAATTGATTCCATCCGAAAAATTGATTCCTATTACCTGACCATCCCCTTTTATATACGATGTACTATAGGTTTTTTGCAAAATCCCTTTTACTTCTTGCAATAGTGCTGACTGCCCATTGCTTGTGTAAGCATCAAACTTTTTATATGTTGCATATGGCAACTGCACAATAATATCTATATCACTTGTCCATATTTCCGTACCTCTTCCATATGAACCAACATATAAACTATGCATTGTTTCTGATGAGCTATTCCAATAATCAAGGTTTATCCTTTTTGTTATCTGATGATAACGATATTGTATCGTTGATACAGTATCCGAACTCATTCTTAAATTTGTACAAAATGTTGAAAAATAATCACTTACTGACATAATCTGCTCCCTTTCTAATCAAATAATAATATACCAATTTCTATATTAGTGTTGTACCTATAATTCTAAAAACAACTCATTTGTTTTCAGGAAATTTTCTGTTTGTCTTATGTATTCCTGGCAAATTTTATTCCCTTTTTGCATTCGCTTGACTGTACATTCCCACACAATCAAACACTTAATCCCTTTATTCTGCAATTCCATTCTGACAACATAATCTCTTTTTATATTCGCTTCAAATTTTTTCTGCCAGAATTCAACCCTTGATTTTGGCATATACGCATACTGACAACCAGAATGTCTGTGCCAGAAGCATCCATGAATAAAAATCGCAGTATTGTATTTCCGAAGATAAATGTCCGGATGTCCGGGTATCTTCTTTGAATTAAGGCTATATCTGTATCCCTGTGCAAAAAGTAATTTTCTGAAATATATTTCCGGCTTGGTATCCTTTGAACGAATCGCCGCCATATTTTTACTTCGTTCCTCTGGGCTTTTTATATCCATTTTATTTGCCCTCAATCATTTTGACATATTGCACAAACCGGGCTAATGTCCATATTCTGTCTCTGCGATCTTTTGGATATGTCACTATGTAAGGCTTCGGCACAACCAATATAACATTTTCCGCCTGCATTTCGTCCATCTGCGCCCCGGATATTCCCTGTTGAAGTGTACAGAGATATTTGGGCTTATCTCTTAGCCGATCTGCCTCATTCAGCACCTGCCTCCATCTGTCCTTACAGGTTGTTTTTGCTGCCAGAGAAATAATATAGTCTGTTGAAAAATCGTAATTATGGTATGCTTCCTGCGAGGGAAACAGAAAATCCGGCTTCTTATTACCCTCTGTAACTGCCTGGGATGAATATTCTATACCATTTCCGTCAAATATTGCTGACAAATGATGTTCAAGGCTTTTTCCCGCCCGACTCTTCCTACGATTTAACACTACATTAGCAACTCTTACAAATTCATCCACTGACTGAAATCCCTTTGTAATAACCTCACCATATCTTGCATATTCCAATGCTCTGAAAAGAGTATATTCCATATTTGTCCAACTGATAATTTTTTCGTCAGGATTAGTAAGAATATATTCTATATGATCATATGCCTTTTCTTCTATTGTTCTGGCTGCCGCCGACATTATATCCGATGCTGGAAAGTCTACGTCAAGACTACTGATAAACTCCTGTATTGCCAGTTTTTCCTGTGTCTCTGACGATACCTTTCCTGTATCAATAAGACTGTTTGTTTCTGTAGGGCTAATGCCAAATGTGTCAAGAAATTCTTCTATTTCCTCATCTGTTTCCAGAAAATATCCACAATAATCAATATTGGTCTGTTGTGTAAATACAAATAACGCTCCTGTCTGCTCAGGTTTTAAAAACGGAAATCCTCTCCCAAATCGTGTAATTCTCAGTTCATTTTTACTTTCGTAGTATGTAAAGCTGCTTTCTGTTTCAAAATCGTCCTGCCATCTGATTTTTACGGTTCTTTTGGGGATGTTTTCCTGCTCAAGTTCCTGTCTGCTGAACATCATCTCTACAGCCGATTTTGAGATCAGAATTCCAGACTGATGACCCCCTGTTGCTCCTGTATCATTTGCAGAGAGAAATTTGCAAAATCCTTTTTCACTGTTTAGAACAGATTTTATCGCCTGTCCGGCATATCCTGTAGTCATCTAAATCACCATCCTTTGTAATTCTTTTCCCTCTGCCAAATCCATTTCTTCAATTTTCTTTACTATCAGTTTTGCGACATTTTCCATCAATGGCACTACAACAGAATTTCCGAACTGTTTATATGCCTGTGTATCAGACACCGGGATTTTAAAATCATCCGGGAATCCCTGCAATCTGGCACATTCACGAGGTGTAAGTCTCCTCGGATTTTTTCCTTCCTGCTCAATCAGTATTTCTGAACCATCCTTATAATATCTTGCACTGATTGTTCTTGATACACCATCTAATGGTGCAATACCATATCCGAATCCGTTTCCTGCCGCTTTATGTTTTGCCGCATAATTCTGGAGATAGGTCCAGAGTTTGTCCGATAATGTATATTTTTCATCAACACTTTCATCCAGAATATCACGCATAACAGGTTTTGGAAATTTAGGTGTCAATTCAAAATCAAACTGTACACTCTTTCCATACTTTTTACGGTCAAATCCCACAATAAGGATACGTTCTCTGTGTTGCGGCACGTAATTCTGTCCATCCAGGACAGCATAAAATACACTGTAATCCAATTCCTCCAATGATTCCAATATAACCTTAAAAGTTCTACCTCTGTCATGACTGCACAGGTTTTTTACATTCTCCAGCATAAAGGCTTTGGGTCTTTTTTCTTTTAAAATCCTGCAAACATCAAAAAAGAGTGTTCCCTGTGTTTTATCCTCAAATCCTGTCGCTCTTCCAAGACTATTCTTTTTTGAAACACCTGCAATGGAAAATGGCTGACAGGGAAAGCCGGCTACCAGAATATCGTGATCTGGTATAGACGAAGCTGATACCTGCGTAATATCTCCCTCCGGCTGTTCTCCAAAATTAGCAAAATATGTCTGCTGACTGTACTTATTCCACTCATTAGAATAAACACAATGTCCGCCCGCCCTTTCAAAAGCAATTCGCATTCCACCTATTCCGGCAAACAAATCAATAAAGGTAAACTGGCGTTCTTTCACCTCCCGTTGCTTTCTTCTCATATCGGTAACATAATACGCAACCGCTTCTCTTACACAATCCTGCATTGTCTGTTCTGTCATCACAGAATATGCGTTTAGTTCATTATACAACTCATCATCGACCCTTAAATGTACCTGTTTCATTCGCATCACTCCTGGGAAATAATTTATACCTGATTTTTCCCTTATTATACTATCAAACCATCCCAAAATCAAGCAGAATCTCTCGAACATATATTCTTTTTGTTCCCCACCAGTCAGTCAAGCGTAAACTTCACGGCTGTGCCGATCTTGACTAACTGGCAGGGATTCTCTTCATGACAGCTAAGAGGGCCTTAAGCCGCCCTCCGCCTGTCAGCGGGCTTCACGATTATGCTTTTTCCTTGCAGCTCGTTTCTGCCCAGCTTCTATCTGCTCCTGTTGCTTCGCCAGGCCAATAGCAGCATTTACCTGTTCAGAGCCGACCACCGCCTTTACACGTCCAAAATCCGCTGCTACTAATCGAAGTTCCCGGGTTTCTTCCAAGACTTCTTCCAGCCTGTTTGTCAGCCGCTCGTTTCCGCTCCGTTCCCTGTTATAAGCTGCCTGCAGCTTTGCAAACTTATTTGAAATATCCAGATATGCCGAATAAACAGAGCGCATGACCTGTACAATTTTCTTTACCAGCGGCTTTGCTTTCTTCTCCCGATACGACTTTGCAGATTCCATAACCACCGCTTCTGGAAGTGTCTGCTCCGGGTCTGCGGAAAAGTCTGCCGCCAGCTTCTCCATATTCTTAACCATAGGGGCAAGTTCATTCATACGTTTCTGTTATTTATCTACCTGTTTCTGCACTTTCTCCGCTTCCTGCCGGGACTTCTGTAAAACTTCCTGCAAGGAACAAATTTCATCATCAACCTGTAATAATTGTTCATGGAGATTTTCATTGATTTCTTCATAAGTAGCATTCTCTTCCTGCAATTCCGCTTTCTTCGTTTCCAGTTCTGCAACTTCCTTTGCCCGCTCCTTTTTCTCAAAATCCAGAACGGATAAATGCTTCTCATGTGTGCCTTTCTTCTCCCATTCAATTCCATGTTCCTGCATAATCGTAGCAAGCTGCTCCTTTTCAGCCGCTACCCACTGATTTAATTCAGTTTCCCGCCTTGTACCGCTTTTGAATCCGAGAGCAGATAATGCCTGTTTCAGAGATACCCTAGTACATCATCTATTATTTGACTACACTTTTTATTTGTTTTGTGTTATACTCTAATCAGTGCTATCGAAAGGAGTATAACCATGAATACGCCAAAGCCTTTAATACTTACAACCGAA
>NZ_DBGCTU010000052.1:0-98771 GCF_048388605.1 Frisingicoccus sp.
ATCAACATGGGTGTTGGTGAAGCAAAAGAAAATAAAAAAGTTTTAGAATCTGCAGTAGCTGATCTTGAAAAGATCGCTGGACAGAAAGCAGTCGTAACAAGAGCAAAGAAATCTGTTGCGAACTTCAAATTAAGAGAAGGTATGCCTATCGGATGCAAAGTTACATTACGTGGTGAAAGAATGTATGAATTCGCTGATCGTTTAATTAACTTAGCATTACCTCGAGTACGTGACTTCAGAGGAGTTAACCAGAACTCTTTCGATGGAAGAGGTAACTATGCATTAGGTATTAAAGAACAGTTAATTTTCCCAGAAATCGAATACGATAAAGTAGACAAAGTAAGAGGAATGGACATCATCTTCGTTACAACAGCGAACACTGATGAAGAAGCTCGTGAATTATTAACTTTATTTGGTATGCCGTTTAAGAAATAGTTAGGAGGGTTCCCATGGCTAAGAAGTCAATGGTTGCAAAACAGAAAAGAAAAGCAAAATTCTCAACAAGAGAATATAGCCGTTGCAGAATCTGCGGACGTCCACATGCTTATTTAAGAAAATATGGCATTTGCAGAATTTGTTTCCGTGAATTAGCATATAAAGGTGAAATTCCAGGAGTTACAAAATCAAGCTGGTAGGAATAAGTGAAAGGAGGAACTTATCATGTCAATGAGCGATCCAATTGCAGATATGCTTACAAGAATTCGTAATGCAAACACTGCAAAACATGATACTGTCGATGTTCCGGCATCCAAGATGAAGGAATCTATCGCTAAAATTCTTTTAGATGAAGGATATATTAAAAGCTACGAAATTATTGAAGATGGAATAGCAAAAACAATTAAAATCACCCTGAAATACGGTGTAGATAAAAACCAGAAGACCATCAGCGGAATCAAGAGAATCTCCAAACCGGGTCTTCGCGTATATGCCGGTAAAGATGAACTGCCGAAGGTACTTGGCGGACTCGGCGTTGCTATCATTTCCACAAACAAAGGTGTTGTCACAGATAAAGAAGCCCGCGCTATGAACGTAGGCGGCGAAGTTATCGCATTTGTATGGTGACCATGAGACCTTAGTGAAGACGAGCCTCAGCGAAGTCTGAACTTAGTTCGAAGGTCCTTCGCGACACTTAACGAAAGCAAGCCTCAGCGCCGCTTGAGTTTAGTGGAGGCGAAGATACCCGTTCCTATCACTTAGTTGAGGGAACATACCCCTATACCCGTTCCTATCACTTAGTTGAGGGAACATACCCGCTCCTGTCCGGGCAAAGGCAGAAATCCCCGCAAAAGCGGGGTATAGCTGAAAACAGAAGGGGTCCGGCCCCTTCCGAGAATTTAAGTTAGGAGGAAAAAGGCATGTCACGTATCGGTAGATTGCCAATCGCAATTCCTGCAGGCGTTACTGTAGAAATCGCAGAGAACAACAAGGTTACTGTTAAAGGACCGAAGGGAACTCTTGAAAGAGAATTACCTGTTGAAATGAAAATCGAAAAAGATGGAGATTCCATCGTTGTTTCCAGACCGAATGAATTAAAGAGAATGAAATCTTTACATGGTCTGACCCGTACATTGATCAATAACATGGTTATTGGTGTTACAGAGGGCTATAAGAAAGAACTTGAAGTAAACGGTGTTGGTTACAGGGCTCAGAAACAGGGCAAGACACTCGTTTTATCTTTGGGCTACTCCCATCCGGTAGAAATGGTTGACCCGGAAGGTGTTGAGACCACATTGGATGGCCAGAATAAGATCATCGTTTCTGGTATTGATAAAGAAAAAGTTGGCCAGTACGCTGCTGAAATCAGAGACAAGAGAAGACCGGAACCTTACAAAGGTAAAGGTATCAAGTATGCTGATGAAGTCATCCGGCGTAAAGTTGGTAAGACTGGTAAGAAATAATTAAGGAGGATAGCGTAAGATGGTTAAGAAAGATTCAAGAAAAGAAATTCGAGTTAAAAAGCATAAAAGACTGCGTAACCGTTTCTCTGGCACTGCCCAGCGTCCTCGTTTAGCTGTATTCCGAAGCAACAACCACATTTATGCCCAGATTATTGATGATACTGTAGGCAACACACTGGTGGCAGCTTCCACAGTTGAAAAAGAAATCAAAGCTGGTCTTGAAAAGACGAATGATGTTGCAGCCGCAAGCGCTGTAGGTACAGCAATTGCTAAAAAGGCTTTAGATAAAGGTATTACTGAAGTCGTATTTGACAGAGGCGGATTTATTTATCAGGGTAAAATTAAAGCTTTAGCTGAAGCAGCTAGAGAAGCTGGATTACAGTTCTAGCAGGGAGGAGAACAGATGAAACGTACAATTATTGATGCTAGCCAATTAGAGTTAACAGAAAAAGTAGTATCAATTAAACGTGTCACAAAGGTTGTTAAAGGTGGACGTAACATGCGTTTTGCCGCTTTAGTTGTTGTTGGCGACGGCAATGGACACGTTGGTGCTGGCTTAGGAAAAGCAACTGAAATTCCTGAAGCTATCCGCAAGGGAAAAGAAGATGCTATAAAGAAACTTATTGAAGTTCCGTTGGATGAAAACAAGAGTATTCCACATGATTTCCAGGGTAAATTCGGCAGCGCAAACGTATTGCTGAAGAGAGCTCCTGAAGGTACCGGTATCATCGCCGGCGGTCCGGCTCGTGCCGTACTTGAGTTGGCCGGATACAAGAATATCCGTACAAAATCTTTGGGTTCCAATAATAAACAGAACGTCGTACTTGCCACAATCGAAGGATTGGGTGCCTTAACGACTCCAGAAGAAGTTGCTAAGAAACGTGGAAAATCTGTTGAAGAAGTCTTGGCATAGGAGGAGGAGTATAAAATGGCAGATAAATTAAAGATTACTTTAGTTAAATCTACAATTGGTGCAATTCCTAAACATAGAAAAACTGTTGAAGCTTTAGGTTTAAAGAAACTCAACAAAAGTGTTGAGCTTCCGGACAACGCATGTACCCGAGGCATGGTAAAGCAGGTAAAACACTTAGTGAAAGTAGAAGAAATCTAATAGACAGTGAGGAGGTGCACGTATGAATTTATCAGAATTAAGACCTGCAGAAGGTTCAAAACACAGCGATAACTTCAGAAGAGGCCGTGGACATGGTTCAGGAAACGGTAAGACGGCTGGTAAAGGCCATAAAGGTCAGAAGGCTCGTTCCGGAGCGCCAAGACCGGGCTTTGAAGGTGGCCAGATGCCATTATACAGAAGATTACCTAAGAGAGGTTTCACAAATAGAAATTCCTTAGAAATCGTAGCCATTAACGTTGATGTATTAAATCGTTTCGATAACGACGCAGAGGTTACTGTAGAAACATTAGTTGAAACAGGTATCATCAAAAATCCTAAGGATGGCGTAAAGATTCTTGGCAACGGCGAACTTACAAAGAAATTAACAGTAAAAGTTAATGCTTGCAGCGCAGGTGCTGAGGAAAAAATTAAAGCTTTAGGTGGAACAGTAGAGGTGATCTAATGCTTACAACCTTAAAGAACGCATTTAAGGTCAAAGAGATTAAAGAAAGAATTCTTTTTACATTATTCATACTGGTTGTCGTGAGATTGGGAGCACAGCTTCCAATCCCAGGCGTCAGCCGGGATGTATTCAGTGCCTGGTTTGCGGCTCAGACCGGGGGAGCATTTAACTTCTTTGATCAGATGACCGGCGGTTCATTTACTCAGTTTTCCGTATTTGCACTGAGTATTACACCGTATATTACATCTTCCATCATTATGCAGTTAATGACGATCGCTATTCCGAAGCTGGAGGAAATGCAAAAGGAAGGCGAAGATGGAAGAAAAAAGATCCGTGAATACACAAGATATGTAACCATTGCTCTGGCTGTCATTGAAGGTCTCGCAATGGGTATTAATCTTTATCGGGGCGGCAATCTGATGCACAATAATGCATTGGATGTTATTATGGTTGTTGCAGCGTTGACAGCCGGTTCCGCTATCCTGATGTGGATGGGTGAGCAGATCACCGATAAGGGTGTGGGTAATGGTATTTCTATTATCCTTTTGATCAATATTATTTCCACTATTCCGAATGATTTCAGACTTTTATATGATAAATTCATCAACGGAAATAATATTGTCAAGGCAGGTATTGCAGCGATCATCATTCTCGCGATCATCCTGTTTATTGTTGTATTCATTATCTATCTGCAGGACGGCGAACGCCGTATCCCTGTGCAGTATTCAAAAAAAGTTGTTGGACGCAAGTTGGTTGGCGGAAGCACATCCAGTATTCCGCTGAAGGTAAACACCGCCGGTGTTATGCCGATCATTTTTGCATCTTCAATTATGTCTCTGCCGGGAATCATTGTCGGTTTCCTTGGCAAGACACCGGGAGGTATTCCGGGACATATTCTGGCAACATTGAGCAGTTCTAACTGGTGTAAGCCGTCTCAGCCGGTATATTCCATCGGATTACTGATTTATATTTTCTTAGTCGTATTTTTTGCTTATTTCTACACATCCATTACTTTCAATCCATTGGAAGTTGCGGATAATATGAAGAAGCAGGGCGGCTTTATTCCGGGTATCCGGCCCGGAAAACCTACCTCAGAATATTTAAACAAGATTTTAAATAATGTGATTTTTATTGGTGCGGTAGGTTTGATCGTAGTTGCCATTATCCCGATTTTGGCTTCGGGAATCTTTGGCGTTAATGTATCATTTGGCGGAACATCCCTGATCATTGTCGTGGGTGTTGTACTGGAAACATTAAAACAGATTGAGTCCTTAATGCTTGTAAGGCATTATAAGGGTTTTTTAAATGACTAACAGGTCTGATCTTCGTGGATGAGAGCCGGAAATTTTCAGGATATTTCAGTGAATGAAAGCATCCGGCTTATCCACGGATAAATATATTATGAATCATCAGAAGTTGTTGGACATATGTTTGGAGGCAAATTATGAAAATAATTATGTTAGGTGCACCTGGTGCCGGAAAAGGTACTCAGGCAAAAAGAATTGCCGATTTGTGCAAGGTTCCACATATATCAACTGGAGATATTTTCAGAGCTAATATCAAACAGGGAACAGAACTTGGAAAGAAGGCAAAGACATATATGGATGCTGGAGAACTTGTTCCTGATGAATTAGTCTGCGATCTCGTTGTTGATCGAATTCAACAAGATGACTGTACCGAAGGGTTTATTTTGGATGGCTTCCCGAGAACAATTCCTCAGGCTGAAGCTTTGACAAATGCCCTGAATGCTATCGAACAAAAGATGGAATATGCGTTAAATATCGATGTTCCAGATGAAAATATAATTCATAGGATGGCCGGCCGCAGAGCATGTGTTGGATGTGGAGCTACATATCATGTAGAGTTTAACCCGCCAAAAGTTACCGATGTTTGTGACGTATGCGGCGAAGCGCTCATCCTCAGAGATGATGACAAACCGGAAACGGTAAAGAATCGTCTGAACGTTTATCACGAGCAGACAAAGCCATTGATTGACTACTATGAAAAGCAGGGTATTGTACATACGATCGACGGTACTCAGACAATGGATGAAGTATTCAGTGATATTCGTAAAATTTTGGGAGTATAAATATGGCAGTTACAATTAAGTCAGAACATGAAATTGAATTGATGCGGGAAGCGGGACGGCTTTTGGCGATCATGCATGAAGAGCTTCATAAAGAAATCAAACCGGGAATGTCCACATGGGATATTGATCATATTGGAGAAACGATCATTCGGGATTTTGGCTGCGTTCCAAACTTTCTGAATTACAATGGTTATCCGGCATCAATATGCACATCGGTCAACGATGAAGTCGTTCATGGGATCCCTTCCAAAAAGCGGATTCTTCAGGAGGGTGATATCATCAGCCTGGACTGTGGATTGATCTACAAGGGATATCATTCCGATGCGGCCCGGACATGGGGCGTTGGAGAAATTTCGGAAGAAGCGCAGAGACTTATCGATGTAACAAAACAAAGTTTCTTTGAAGGTATAAAATTTGCCAAAGAAGGAAATCATCTCTATGAGATTTCCAAGGCAATCCAGGATTATGCAGAAGGTTTTGGATATTCCATCGTCCGGGATCTGGTTGGACACGGAATAGGGACACACCTTCATGAAGACCCACAGATACCGAATTTCAAACCAAAAGGCAGAGGCCTGAAACTCCAGGCAGGTATGACCCTCGCAATTGAGCCGATGATCAACGAAGGGGTTTATGATGTCGAGTGGATGGATGATGATTGGACCGTGGTGACCGCTGACGGAAAATTGTCGGCACATTATGAAAATACTATTTTAGTTACAAAAGATGGATGTGAGATTTTAACACTGTTGAGGTAATTGAAATGGCAAAAAAAAGAGATGTGAATCGGTTCCGGACAGGGCAGATGGCCCTGTCGGATGCGGGCCATGACCGGGGAAAGCTGTATGTCATTCTTGAGGTCCGGGGTGAAACCCTGGTGCTTGCGGACGGCCTTCGCAGGACGGTAGAAAAACCAAAGATAAAGAATGTCCGGCATGTACGTCGGATGAACTACATAGCCCCGGGGATTGAAGCCAGACTGGACGGCGGCGAACCGTTAAATAATGGAGATGTTTTAAAAGCCATTCAGCTTTTTGAAGCGAAATGTAAGGTAATAGGAGGCTAATATGTCAAAAGCAGATGTTATTGAAGTCGAAGGAACTGTTGTAGAGAAGCTGCCAAACGCGATGTTTCAGGTGGAATTGGAAAATGGCCATCGGGTATTGGCTCACATTAGTGGAAAGCTTCGCATGAATTTTATTCGAATTTTACCAGGTGATAAAGTAACCATCGAATTATCTCCGTACGATTTGACAAAAGGAAGAATAATTTGGAGAGACAAGTAAAAAATTCTTGACTTGTCATATTGTGGGATGCTATAATTGTTCGTGAACGTTTTGAAAGGAGAGATTTCTAATGAAGGTAAGATCATCAGTAAAACCTATCTGCGAAAAATGCAAAGTCATTAAAAGAAAAGGCAGTATTCGTGTTATCTGTGAAAATCCTAAACACAAACAGAGACAGGGCTAATGATCAATTAGGCTTGTGTTTTGTGTTATAAAACGATTTTTCTGGCAGAAGGTCAGAAAGAAAGTATGCGGCTGCAGCGATGAAACACCAGGATGTGTTGTAATCGCTATTAAATAAATAGAAATTTTTAAGAGCAGGGCCTGAGCCTGCCTATTGTCATGTCTTTTAGTCAAGGAGACAGGGCATCTGTAAATATTGAATATGAAATAAGAAAGAACCAGTGGAGGTGTAATTACATGGCTCGTATCAGTGGTGTAGATTTACCAAGAGAGAAACGTGTCGAAATCGGCCTTACTTACGTCTACGGAATCGGTAGAGTAAGTTCAAATCGTATCCTTAAAGAAGCTAATGTTAATCCAGATACACGTGTAAGAGATTTAACAGACGAGGAAGTAGCCAGAATCAATGCTGTTGTTAATGAAACTCAGACAGTTGAAGGTGATTTACGTCGTGAAATCGCTATGAATATTAAGAGATTACAGGAAATCGGATGTTATAGAGGTATTCGTCACAGAAAAGGTCTTCCGGTTCGCGGTCAGAAGACTAAGACAAATGCAAGAACTCGTAAAGGTCCTAAGAGAACAGTAGCAAATAAGAAGAAATAAGTAACCTAATAGGAGGTTTGGTTCAATGGCTAAAAAAGTTACAAAAAAAGTGACTAAAAGACGTGTTAAAAAGAACGTTGAGCGTGGACAGGCACATATTCAGTCATCTTTTAATAATACAATTGTTACATTAACAGATTCCGAAGGGAATGCTCTTTCATGGGCAAGTGCTGGCGGTCTTGGATTCAGAGGCTCCAGAAAGTCCACACCGTATGCTGCTCAGATGGCAGCGGAAACAGCAGCAAAAGCTGCAGCTGTTTATGGTTTAAAATCTGTTGAAGTTATGGTAAAAGGTCCTGGCTCGGGACGTGAAGCTGCAATCCGTGCACTGCAGGCTTGCGGTATCGAAGTCACCAGCATCAGAGACGTAACACCGGTTCCGCACAACGGATGTCGTCCACCAAAAAGAAGAAGAGTCTAATAGGAGGTTAAATTAGATATGGCTAGAGATATGGTTCCAGTATTGAAGAGATGTAGAAGTCTTGGTCTCGACCCAATTTATCTGGGTGTTGATAAAAAATCTAATAGACAGTCTATTAGAGGAAATAGAAAAAAGAGCGAGTATGGACAGCAGCTTACTGAAAAACAGAAAGCGAAATTCATCTATGGCGTTCTTGAAAAACCTTTCAGAAATTATTTCGCAAAAGCGAGCAAGATGAAAGGTACATCCGGTGAAAACCTGATGATTTTACTTGAAAGCAGATTAGATAACGTGATTTTCCGTCTTGGTTTCGCAAGAACACGTAAAGAGGCCAGACAGATTGTCGGACATAAACATGTTTTGGTTAACGGAAAACGTGTAAATATTCCGTCCTACCAGGTTAAAGCCGGAGATACCGTAGAAATTCGTGAGAAATCCAAAGGTTCTCAGAGATATAAAGATATCCTGGAAGTCACAGGCGCAAGACTTGTTCCTGAATGGCTTGAAGCTGACCAGGAAAATCTTTCCGGTACTGTTAAAGCGCTTCCTACCAGAGAGCAGATTGATGTTCCGGTAAATGAAATGCTTATCGTCGAATTGTATTCTAAATAATAGCTTGTTAAGCTAGAGTGTTACCCTCAAAGAAACCTAACCCATTAAAGGAGGGCTAATAATAGTGTTTGATTTTGAAAAACCGAAAATTGAGATTGCAGAGATTTCAGAAGATAATAAATACGGACGTTTTGTCGTAGAACCTCTTGAAAGAGGCTACGGCATTACGCTTGGTAATTCACTGAGAAGAATTATGCTTTCGTCCCTGCCGGGCTCCGCAGTGAGCCAGGTGAAGATTGACGGTGTTGTTCATGAGTTCAGTTCGATTCCGGGCGTAAAGGAAGACGTTACTGAAATTATTATGAACATCAAGAGTCTGGCAATTAAGAATACAAGCACATCATCTGAGCCTAAAACTGCCTATATTGAGTATGAAGGCGAAGGTGTTGTAACGGCAGCAGATATTCAGGTGGATTCCGATATCGAAATCTTGAATAAAGACCAGGTCATCGCCACCTTAAGCGGCGGTACAGACTGCAAACTGTATATGGAATTAACCATTACAAAAGGCCGCGGTTACGTAAGTTCCGATAAAAATAAAAACGAAGATCTGCCGATCGGTGTGATTCCGGTGGACTCTATCTACACTCCTGTGGAGAGAGTAAATATGAATGTGGAAAACACCCGTGTCGGACAGATTACGGATTTTGATAAACTTACACTTGATGTATACACAAATGGTACATTGGGACCGGATGAGGCTGTGAGTCTGGCGGCAAAAGTTTTAAGCGAACATTTGAATCTTTTCATTGATCTTTCTGAAAATGCCAAGACTGCCGAGGTTATGGTAGAAAAAGAAGATAATGAAAAAGAAAAAGTTCTTGAAATGAATATTGATGAATTAGAGTTGTCTGTTCGTTCTTATAACTGCCTGAAGAGAGCAGGAATCAACACAGTTGAAGAGCTGACGAACAGAACAGCAGAGGATATGATGAAGGTTCGTAATCTTGGACGTAAATCTTTGGAAGAAGTTCTTGCCAAATTGAAAGAACTGGGCCTTCAGTTAAATCCGAGCGATGAATAATCGCCATATTGAAGTAGAGTAGGAGGAGGCTAAATCATGGCAGGCTATAGAAAACTTGGAAGAACTTCCAATCAGAGAAAAGCTTTACTTAGAAATCAGGTTACAGCTTTGCTTGACAATGGCAAAATTCGTACAACTGAAGCTAAGGCTAAAGAGATCCGCAGAATTAC
Organism: Frisingicoccus sp.; assembly: GCF_048388605.1. Lineage (GTDB taxonomy): Bacteria > Bacillota > Clostridia > Lachnospirales > Lachnospiraceae > Frisingicoccus. The sequence continues at coordinate 9,864 of NZ_DBGCTU010000052.1, forward strand.
CGAAGGTCTGATCGCTCTTGCTGTTAAAGAAAAAGATAATTTCGAAACAGTGACTGTACAGGCTAAAGTTGCTCGTAAAGATAAAGACGGCAAGAGAGTAAAAGAGAATGGGAAAGTTGTTTTTGATACAGTTGAAAAAACAATTAAAAAGGACAACCCGTCTCGCTTACATGCAAGAAGACAGATGTTAAAGGTGCTTTATCCGGTGACTGCTGTTCCGGAAGAAGCTGCCGGCAAGAAAGCGGCTACAAAAAAAGTAGATTTAACAGACAAGCTGTTTACAGAAATCGCACCAAAGTATGCTGACCGTAATGGTGGTTATACACGTATTGTAAAAATTGGACAGCGTAAAGGTGACGCAGCAATGGAAGTACTTATCGAATTAGTATAAGAAGTAGCTGAATAGCAATTAAAAACACAGGTGCGACCCACCTGTGTTTTTTAAAATCTGTGCGAGTTTTTCAAAGCTCGGGAAGGAAGCACAATGGGAATTATAAAAGCTGCGAAATTGTTTTATGATTACGTGAGTAAAGATGAACACGATGAAATTGAAGATGTCATTCACGCCGTATCCGGCGTGGATCTGGATGTGGAAGCCGGACAGTTTATCGCTATTTTGGGGCATAACGGTTCGGGAAAATCCACCCTGGCTAAACAGATAAACGCATTGCTTGTTCCCACGGGAGGCACGTTATGGGTGAAGGATATGGATACGAGCCAGCCGGAGAATGTCTGGAAAGTGCGTCAGACGGCAGGAATGGTATTTCAGAATCCGGATAATCAGATCATCGCCAGTCTTGTTGAGGAAGACGTGGGATTTGGGCCGGAAAATCTCGGTGTGCCTACAGAGGATATTTGGAAACGGGTGAATCAGAGCCTGAAATCCGTTGGAATGATAGAATACAGCCATCATTCGCCGAATCGTCTTTCGGGCGGCCAGAAACAGCGGGTAGCCATTGCCGGGGTGATGGCAATGGAGCCGGAGTGCATTGTCCTGGATGAACCAACGGCCATGCTGGACCCGAATGGCCGTAAAGAGGTTATTGAGACTGTGCATGAATTGAATCGGGAAAAGAAGGTAACGGTCATTCTGATCACGCATTATATGGATGAGGTCGTTCATGCGGACAAAGTATATGTGATGGATGATGGAAAAATCGTACTTTCAGGGACACCGCGGCAGGTGTTTTCCCAGGTGGATCATTTAAAGCAACTGCGTCTGGATGTTCCTCAGGTAACGGAGCTGGCTTATGAGCTGAGGCAGTCCGGGATCGATGTTCCGGAGGGCGTTCTGACAATTGAAGAATTGGCCAAATCTCTGGAAAGATTAAAAAGCAGGTGACGGATATGGGAATTCGATTAGAGCATGTAAACTATATATACAGCCCGGATAACGCTTTCCGAAAACAGGCTCTCAGGGACATAAATCTCGAAATCAGGGACGGTGAGTTCATTGGACTTATCGGACATACCGGCTCGGGAAAATCAACGCTTATTCAGCATTTAAACGGGATTTTAAAGGCAACGGACGGCTGTATTTATTACAATGAGCAGAATATATATGATGAAAAGTATCGGATGACAGAGCTCCGAAGCCATGTGGGACTTGTCTTTCAATATCCGGAACATCAGCTTTTTGAAATGACGGTGTTGAAGGACGTGTGTTACGGTCCGAAAAATCTTGGCTTGGATGATGCGGCGGCGGAGGAGCGGGCGCGGGAGGCCCTCTCCATGGTAGAAATGCCGGAAAAGGATTATGAGAAGTCTCCTTTTGAGCTTTCCGGCGGTCAGAAACGGCGGGTAGCCATTGCCGGAGTGCTTGCGATGCATCCGGATGTGCTCATCCTGGATGAGCCGACAGCCGGCCTGGACCCGAAGGGTCGAAATGATATTTTGGACCAGATTTCTGATCTGCATAAACAGACAGGTATCACGGTCATTCTCGTTTCCCACAGTATGGAAGATGTGGCGAAATATGTGGATCGAATCATTGTGATGAACCGCGGAGAGATTTTTATGGACGGTGCGCCGAAAGAGATTTTTAAAAACTCGGAATTGTTGGAAAGCGTGGGACTTGCCGCACCTCAGGTAACTTATCTGATGCGGCGGCTTCGCGGGATATTCCCGGAACTGCCGGAAGATGTGACTACGATAGAAGAAGCAAAGCAGGCGCTGCTGCGCTGCCTGGAGGCAGATAAATGATTAGAGATATTACGATTGGACAATATTATCCGGCCAACTCTGTCATCCACAGGCTGGACCCCAGAGTAAAACTATTGGGAACCATTGTTTTTGTTGTGAGTGTTTTTTTTGTAAATGATATTGTTGGCCTGCTTTTGGCGACAGCTGCGCTGGCTGCCGTCATTCGGCTTTCAAAAGTTCCGCTGAAATACATGTTAAAGGGACTGAAGGCGATTTTCATATTGATGCTTTTTACCGTTCTTTTAAATGTATTTCTGACGCCGGGTAGAGAGCTCATACATTTTGGTTTTTTAAAGGTCACCGAAGAGGGACTTGTGCTTGCCGGAAAGACGGCGGTTCGACTTGTTTATCTGATCGTGGGCTCCACGATCATGACGCTGACTACCACGCCGAATCATTTGACGGATGGACTGGAAAAAGCGTTGGGGCCGCTTAAAAAAATCCATTTTCCGGTGCATGAGCTGGCGATGACTATGTCGATCGCCCTCAGATTTATACCGATCTTAATGGAAGAGACGGATAAAATCATGAAAGCTCAACAGGCGCGCTGCGCTGATTTTGAGAGTGGCAATCTGATCCAGCGAATGAAGAGCCTTATACCGATTTTGGTACCTTTATTTATTTCGGCGATCCGCAGGGCAAACGATCTGGCTATGGCGATGGAGGCCCGCTGTTATCACGGCGGTGTGGGCCGGACTAAAATGAAACCTCTCGTTTATGCCCGCAGGGATTATGCGGCTTACGGTATTATTTTAATCTATATTCTGATATGGGCGGCGGTGAAGGTATGGCTGTAAGACGTATTAAATTGGTGGTGGCCTATGACGGCACAAATTACTGCGGCTGGCAGGTGCAGCCAAACGGCATATCCATTCAGGCTGTACTCCAAAAGCACATAGAGGCGTTGACCGGAGAAAAAATCATGCTGACAGGGGCCAGCCGGACCGATTCAGGGGTCCATGCCCTGGGACAGGTGGCTGTATTTGATACGGAAAAGCCCTGGCCGGCGGAACGCTTTGTTCCTGCTCTGAATCAGCGGCTGCCGAAGGATATTGTCATTCAGTCGGCGGAGGAAGTTCCCCGTGATTTTCATCCGAGATATCAGAATACATTAAAGACCTATGAATATCGGATCTTAAATCGGCGTGTTCCGCTGCCGAATGAGCGGCTGACCAGTTATTTTGTTCCGCAGAAGCTGGATATGGAAGCCATGCGTGAGGCGGCGGTGGAACTGATCGGAACTCATGATTTCCATAATTTCTGTTCGGTTAAAACGAAGGCAGAAAATACGGTGAGGACGATCACCCATCTGACTTTGACAAAAGAAGATGACATGATATATCTGCGGGTCACCGGAGACGGTTTCCTTTATAACATGGTTCGGATTATTGTCGGCGGATTATTAAAGGTCGGATTTCATAAAAAAACGGCGGCGGATATTCGAAGGAGCCTGGAAACCGGCGAACGCTATGTTGTCGGGCCGACGGCTCCGCCCCAGGGATTAACCCTGGTAAATATTGAATATTTAGAATAAAAATGCTTGACAGCACTTTTTCTTTGCCATATAATATTTAATTGTGACGATATGTCTAAAAATGCGAAATCCATAGCCCCGGTAAGTAGCATTTATTAAAGAATACATTGTTTTTAGTACATTAAGGAGGTCCAAACCATGAAAAGTTACATGGCTAGTCCAGCAACAATCGAAAGAAAATGGTATGTAGTTGATGCAGAAGGCCAGACATTAGGTCGTTTAGCTTCCCAGGTTGCCAGTGTTTTAAGAGGAAAAAATAAACCAACATATACACCAAGTATGGATACAGGTGATTATGTTATTGTTGTAAATGCTGATAAAATCAAAGTTACAGGCAAGAAATTAGACCAGAAGATCTACTACAGACATTCGGATTATGTTGGTGGTATGAAAGAGACAACTCTGAAAGAGTTATTAGCAAAAAAACCAGAAGATGTTATTAATTTTGCAGTGAAAGGCATGCTTCCAAAGGGACCGCTCGGAAGACAGATGATTAAAAAACTTCATGTGTATGCAGGCCCGGAACATAATCATGCTGCTCAGAAACCAGAAGTATTGGAAATTAAATACTAATAATATCGGAAGGAGAGAAGAACATTGTCTAGTGTAAAATATTACGGAACAGGAAGAAGAAAGAAAAGTATCGCCAGAGTATATCTCGTACCTGGAACAGGCAATATCACCATTAATAAAAGAGATATCGACAACTATTTAGGGCTTGAAACCTTAAAAGTTATCGTAAGACAGCCATTGGTTGCTACAAATACAGTAGATAAATTCGATGTTATCGTTAACGTTCATGGCGGCGGATTTACAGGACAGGCCGGTGCGATCAGACATGGTATCGCCAGAGCATTACTGAAAGCAGATAACGATTATAGACCGGTTCTCAAAAAAGCAGGTTACTTAACTCGTGATCCACGTATGAAAGAACGTAAGAAATACGGTCTCAAAGCCGCACGTCGCGCACCTCAGTTCAGCAAACGATAGTTTTAAACAGAATAAGAGATTTAGAAGAACCCTTGAAAGTCCAGTATTTTCAAGGGTTTTCTTTATGTCAGCGTTTTTAAGAATTTTTGAAAAAAGTGCAGAATTTTGAAGCGTAGCACACAAGTAGCACACATGTAGCACACAAATAGACCGAAAAGCCGATGAACAGAATTAATCCATTAGTTTAAGAAGGGGGCAGTATGTTTCCAAAGGTAGTGCATTAATTGGCTGTACTATCCGTATAACTAATGTTAAAGTTTACTTGCTTGCAGGGCCAAAATGAAAGTGTTATTCTCTTCTTATCAGAAGAGAAAAAGGAGAAAAAAATGAAAGAGCAGGAGAGACTCATCCGTCTGGCAGAGGAATGTCTGTTAAGAGAGGGAAAAGAACGGCCCGAATTGGTTTGGCTGAAAGGAATCTATGAGCGTTTCCGGGCTGACTGCGGCCTTTTAGGAAAATCCGAGGCTGACAGTCTGATCTTTGAAAAAATGTACTCTCGTGCTCCGGAAAAAGCCTCTGATGTCTTAAAAATCCGTTATTGGCGAACCGGCCGCCATGTGCCCGCTGACAGGACACAGCTTCTGTCATTCGGAAAAGCGCTGAATATGGATTGCCGGGAGCTGGATTATTTTGTAAAAGCCTATTATGATAAAAGCAGATGGGTATTTGGTCCCGGCATGGAGAAAAGCCGCGAATATCTGACGTGCCGGGGATTTATGGACGGTATGATAGAGGAATATTTAAGCAAAATCCATCCGGGCCGTATGCTTCAGCTTAAAATATCGCGAATCCGCCTGGAAAACAATGTGCGTCACCTCTACTACACAGATGCGCTGAAGTATATACACGTCGATTCCCAGCGCATACAGAAATCACTCGATTGTCATATTACGAGCATTAATTACGGCTCGGAGCTTTCCCGTACGCTCCGTTTGGAAGGGGAAATCCCCAGAAAGACGATGATACGGCATCTTTTCATTTGCAAGACTCCTTTTATCAACAGGGCCTACATGGATACCTGGCTGGAAGAGATGGGATATCTTCCGCTGACGGAGGAGCACACCCTGACAGGAGGGGAGTCTTTGGACTGGCTTCTTATCCGTCTTCTGGAGTTGTACGAGGAATGTTGTACGGGTAAGGAGCCGGAGCATTGTATGCGCTGGCTTCAAAATGCCTGTCGGATTTTAGATGAATTTTTTGAAGAAAGAGGGAAAAACAGTCTTAGATTCATGTATTTTAAGGCTTTGAAAGAATAGATGAAGAAAACAAAGACATATGAACAGGAGATTTTAGAATGGCGCTGGCGGCAGCTGTATCTCCGGCGAAAATATAATAATACTCCGGCCGGGTTTAAAAGCGAGGAGCAGGAGCGCCTGGCTCGTTCTCTTTGGGAGCAGGACGTACAGCGTTTCCGGGAAGGGCAGATTTACAGAATCCTCTCCCGCTATCAGCCCTCCGGGGAGATATTTGTGGGAAGGAAAGATGATCTGGAGAGAATTCATGCCGCATTAGAGAAAAAAGCGGGGCCGGTTGTTCTCTACGGTATGGGAGGCATCGGAAAAAGTGCTCTGGCGCGGGCTTATGTAAGACAGCATATGGAAGATTACGACCATATTTTGTTCTTAAGCTTTTCCTCTACCATGCAGAGCTTGCTTGTGGATGACTTTTCTGTCCGGATATCCAATCTTCAGTACAGTGCGGATGAGTACGGAAATCAAAAGAAATACTTTCAGATAAAATGCCGGATTTTACGGCAGATTGCCAAGAAAGAACGGATTCTGATCGTCATTGACGACTGCAACATCAAAGGGGACAAACATATGCAGGACGTGTTTTCACTCCCCTGTGACTTTCTTGTAACCACCAGAAGAAATCCGATCCTTTGGGGAGATTACCCGGGGATTGAGGTGAGCAGGCTGCAGACAGAGGAGGAATGGCGCACATTTACAGACGCATATCGGACAAAAGAATTGTCGCCGGAGGAAATGGAGCGCATCGCGCAGTACCGGGACATGGTTCAGGGACATACGCTGATGATGCAGCAGAGAATTCATAATCCGGAAAAAGAATTCAAAGGCTTCGAGGATTTTAAGAGGGGAATATTTCAGCGTTTTCCACTGAAAAAAGAGGAAAAACAGGCTATGACCTATCTCTCCATCATGCCGGTACAGGGGATTCCAAGAACCATGTTTCAGACCATTACCGGAATCGGGGATGAGGTCATTGAGCAGTTAAAAAATGATATGTTTATCCAGACAGGCTGGGATGAAAACTGGAAAGACAGTATGTTGTCCCTGCATCCGATCATCGCGGAGGCTGCACGGCTGGTCTTTAAACCCTCCTGCTTAAACTGTGGAAAGCTTTTGATCGGATTATACAACTATCTGCGTGGAAAGCTGACCGACGGAAGGGATACGTGGGGCCGAACTCATGCGGAAAACCAAAGACTTGAGCCGTACATATACGCGGTGATCCGGGCTTTTCCGGAGCCCGCCCCATGGCTGTGCGAGGCTTTTGACGAGCTTTACACCTTTTACTGGATTCAGGAGTATTTTGAGGAAGCCAAGAGCTATGAAGAAAAACTGTACCGGGCTGTCTGCGAATATTATGGGGAATCCCATCCCATGACCGCATGGATCGCTCTGCGGGTGGCGGCCGTTTACTACAATTCGCTTGATTTTCAGGAGGCAAGAGCCTGGTATCAGAAAGGGCTGACTATGATGCAGAGGTGTCCCGCTTCGGTTCCGCTTCGTTCCCTTTATCTGGGGCAGGCCTATCACAAGGCGGCAAGACTGTACCGGTATGATAAGGACTATTCCAACGGGCTCCAGATGGCCAGGCGGGCAGTGGCATCTATAGAACAGGCGATCGAGGATGCCCGGAAGCACAAGGAAGATACGGACAGATTTGAACGTTCGCTTACCCATTGCCTTCTGGAAGAGGGAAAGAATCTGTTCTCTTCCGGGGAACTTCCGGAGGCGGAAGCCGTTTATCGGGAAATTCAGAAAAAAATGCCGGATTCCTATAAAAAAGATTTCTATCCCAATGAGTTTCAGTGTTTTTACATTGACATCCTCATGGCCAAAAAGGACTACAGCCAGGCAGAGCCGCTGGCGAAAGAGTGCGTGGAACGCGCTGTTCGGTTTCGGGGAGAATCCTTTAAGGACACGTTAAGCTGCCGGGAACTGCTGGCAGATGTGTATATCAAGCTTGGAAAAGTGGATAAGGCCATGGAAGAGTATCACATCCTTCTTGGCTGGCTTCAGAAAAAGTATCCACGTCAGAGGGAGTGGATCGAACGGATATGCAGAAAAATCATTCAAGGAGAATTTTGAATTTTACAGGAGAGCAGAAAAAGGCCGAGCTTTATTTTTTCCTGATACCGATTTTGTGTTCGGGGGCGTTTCAGCAGCTGTACTCTCTGATCAACACGGCAGTGATCAGTCGTTATCTGAGCTATGAGTCCGTAGCCGTCATCGGGGCATGCGCTCCCTATGCGTCCTTGCAGGACTTCCTGTTCGCGGGAATGACCACGGGTTTTAGTTTCTATATTTATCGGTGTATCGGCACCGGCGAGGAAGAGACGTTCCGAAAGGGTTTTTGGGGCTCTGTGTATCTGACCGGAGGATTGGCGGTGCTGGGCGTGATTCTGGCGTTTTTTTCTCCTGCGTTTATACTTCTGGCAAATATTCCTCCCAATCTCCGGTCCGAGGCAAAACTGTATTTTTTCTTTCTCATGGCCGGTTCCGGGGCTTTGGGGCTTAAAAATCTGCTGCTCTGTACGGTACAGGGACTGGGAGACACAAAGTTTCCCGGGCTTTTATCTATGGCAGGCGTTTTCACTCATACAGCGCTTACGGTTTTCCTGATCGCAGGTCTTAAGCTTCCCGTGTCTGCCGCTGCGCTGGCCATTCTTCTCAATAACCTCTTCCTGTCTTTTTGTCTGATTTTTTACTTGTTTTTACACTGCAGGCGTCCATGCAGGAAAATCTCTCCGGGAGAGATTTTGCCCGATGTCTGGATGGAGCTTTCCAAAAGCGGGGCCGCCAAATCCGGGATGATGATGGTGATCTGGCTGGGCAGTCTTCTGATGCAGCGTTCCGTAAACGGTTTTTCCGGGGAAATCATTGCCGCAACAGCCTATGCCAATACCGTCAACGCCTTTTTCATGAGCATTTTCAGCGCTTATGCCACAGCAGCCGGAATCATCGCCGGACAGAATAAAGGAAAGCAAAATTTTTCGAACATCCAAAGCTATCATCAGCGTCTGCTCCGTATGAGTTTCTGCTGGTGCGCGGTATTTGGGATGGTGAACCTGTGCGCTTCCGGAACGCTCCTTGGGCTTCTTGCGGGAGAGTCCATAACCCCGAAAATCATACAGGCCGGAACCTGCTATCTTCGTATCTGCAGCGTCGGTTATCCCGGACTGTGCCTTCTTTTAATCTGCAGAAGTTCTCTTCAGAGTATGGGACAATACAAAATTCTGCCATGGCTGGGGCTGCAGGAGACGCTGGCCAACACGATACTGGCTCTGCTGGCTCCACGCTTTGGCTATCTGTGTGTCTGCCTGGCAAATGTGATCAAATGGTCTCTGCCCGGTCTGACCGCCTGTGTCTGTCACCGGAAATACTTGAAATCTCAAAAGCAAAAATGTTAATTTTTACTTTGTTGACGCCGACAGGCCGCAACGTTAATGTGAAAATAAATACGTTGTAGTGGGAGGAGAAAAGTTATGTTTTTTAAAAAGGCAGTTATTGATGAGAACACACGGCTCCAATATGCGAGAGAAATCGACAATCTGATCGGGCAGGGAAAGTCAAAAGAGGCACATGCAAAAACCAAGGAACTGGAGAAACTGGATAAAGACGCGGCAGGATATTTTATGTCCTATTTCTATTATATGGGAGAGATTGAACGTGAAAACCCGCGTGAAGCCCTGAAAAGGATCGAAGGCTACATAAAGCGCGTGCCAGGCGATGGAAATGCTTATCTGATGCTTGGGAATATTCAACAATATTTTGATGATGATGAGAAATCAGCCGCCGCATATGAAAAGGCAGTTGAACTCGGAAATACAACCGCCCTTACCTTGCTTGCCGGTATTTATTATATACACGCAAATGATTTTAGAAATCAGGCGGCAGGAACCATGAATCCGATGCAATATGCGGACTGTAACGGGAAAGCGATTTCCCTTTATATTCGTTGCCTGGAGTTATATAACAAGGCGTTTCAGGCAAATAAGAAACATTTGGAAGATGCAGACTGGCAGGCTTACGGACGTTCAGCGGATATGATGTATATTATGAGCCTGAACGGGGAGTTGAAAAAAATTTCCAAGGCTGACCTTAACCGTGTAAGCGCCTTATCGATCGGAGCCTCTGTCATTTCCGGGAAAGCAAATGCGCAGGAACAGCTTTACTGGAGAAATCAGGCCGTTGCAGTAACCGCTCAAATGGAAGAGGCCGGCTTTGGCACGATGGCCGAATATTTCAGAGCATCGTTTTGCCTTTATGACTGCGGCAAAAAGAAACAGGAAATGCTTTTAAATGCAAAATACCATATGGACAGAGCAAAAGAATTATCCGCGTCGCTGAATACGGAGCAAAAGAAAAATTATCCCTCTGATTTCAATGATGTTTTACAGATGTACGATAAAATGAACAGACAATTAGGAAAGGCAATGCAAAACCGTCTTCGCGGCGGGGAACTTCCCCGGTTAGCGTTGGATTATCTGCCAGATCGTGTGCCGGGTATTGAGGAAAACAAAACTTTTGCAGATTATCTTGCCCGCGTCAAAAACGGAGAAGCAGTAACCGAGCAGAAGGCCTCCGACACGGGTAAGAAAAAGGGACTGTTCGGCAAATTCTTTTAAACGGAGGATGTGAAAACATGATACTGGCATATGTATTATCCTTTTTGGGGATGCTTTCCTGGCAATGGGGCGTTCATAACGTTCAGGGCATGGCAGGAAAAATCGTTGGCATTATTCTGCTCGCAGCTGCGATCCTAAAAACGGTATCTGCTGTTGGCGGCAGATATGCGGATAAAAAGGATCTGCTGTTCAAATTAGGAGTCCATGCCTTCATCTGGATCGCAGGGATGTTCCTGTATGATTACATTATAGGACTTTTAACTATCGCAGGTGTGCTGATCGGTATTATTATATTTGGCAATTTTTCATTCGGACAGAAAAGCCGGAACTACGATGAGAACGGAGCGGATGGCAGAGAATTTGATGTTTCTCATATCCCTGTCATTGTCTACGATGACAGTAACCGTCAATGGAAACGCCGGGGAGTATTTGGAGACCATGCGGTGTACTACAACAATGACGGCGATGAGGTTACGATTTATTCCGGACAGGTTTCCGGCTCATCCGCCATCACGAGTGCGGGAACGCTGCATTGGTATTAAAAGAGCGGAAAGGGGGATGTTTTATGATCATATTGGTTGTTCTTGTAGTCATTGCCTTAGTGATCGTCTACAAAGTAAAAGAAAATAAGGATTTTAAGGAAGCACAGCAGAAGAAAGAGGAAGAATGGCAGAGAAAGGTCAAAGAACGTAAGAAAAACGGAGAACCGTCTGTCAGCGAGGAGCTGCCTCTGGGTATCGAGTACGCCTCAAAAGGAACGGTGACCGGTGCAAACGGAAAGGACTATCCCTATTCTACGGCTTACTATGGCACGGTTGCGCTGCACAATCTTTCTGACGGCGAAGACGAGGAGCATAAACAGTACGAATATGATCCAGCGTTTTGTATGCTGGCGTCAGAGTACTATATTACCCAGTATTTAGAGGAGCTGGGCAAATTTGATCAGATGAACAAAACGACTGTAGAATATGGAATTAAGTGTATTTATGAGCTGGCGGAAAGCTATGCCTATCCGGTTCCGGCAAATAACGATCTGACTCACGCTGCATACTATACCGCCAGACGTCTGGCGGACCGAAAGCGGGCCATGGAGGGCAATGGGTATTATAAAAATGCCTATGATTTCCCGATTGATTTCCAAAAAGCGCTTACATATTATGAACTGCCGGAGACGCTTCGAGTCAAATATGAGGCTCATCTGAGCCAGGTCGGGCCCGGCTGCGTGGCACGGATGGTAAAATGCTGGCTTCAGACCGCCCATATTTATGCGGCGGGCTTCCAGGATGTCCCGCAGGATATCACAAAGGCAAAACGGTTATATGCCCAGGCTTATCAGATGGCGCGTCACTTGGAGCTGGATGATGTGGCGGTTTCTGTGATCCGCGCAATGACTCAGGGCTATCCGAGAAATCCGGAGGATTATCAGGATCAGGCGTACAATATGCTGGCTGACTGGGCATGCGGAAGCGATTTCGGTCTTGCCATGTACGTGGAATATATTCTGTACACGAACAGTCTGGATAAGCGGAGGCTGGCAAAAGGGCCACAGGAAGCAGTTCGTTTATGCGAAGAGCAGGCAGAAAAGAACCTCTATGCCGCATACTTACTGGGACAGGCTTTCCTTTTTGGCTATGGCACGGAGAAGGACGAAGCAAAGGGCAGAAAGCTGATAGAAATTGCGGCGGAAAATGGCTGTATCTCCGCTCTTTACCTGTTAACGCAGCTTTCCGTTGGAGACGCCGCTTCAGAAAAGCGGTGGAAGGATGCTCTGGATAAGGCAGTAGCTGCGGTTGCAGAAAAATGCGGCTTTATGAGAGAGGAATTGCAGAGAGAAGGGAAGTCCGTAACCAGGGAAAGCCTGGAAAAATTCCGCAGTCAGTTCGCGGCGGAAGCGGCCGCAGAGCGAAACTTCCGGCAGGCAGTGCAAAAGGCGGCCCATCCGAAGTCGCCACAGTCGGGCATAGATGCCGGAGATTCGGATATATCACATCATGATTTTGTTTTTCCAAGATTTATTTATGATGGAGATGAAAATCCATGGGAACTTATGAACAGCGGCTCTGACAGTGCCGGCTATTATTGCCAGAAGACCGGAGAAACAAGAATCTTCTATGCTTCTGACTTTGATTATGGTTCGCCTGTTGGGTTTCATCGCAGATAGTCAGTCTTTATTTTTGGGGCGGCGGATTTATTCCGCCGCCTTTGTAGTATGCACTTAATCACATCTGAAAATTTCCTGATGAAACGCTCCGACAGAAAAATTGGAAGGTACAAAAAGCATATACGCCGACAATTTTACAATCATATGAAAAGTTATATTCTTAAGTTGACGACATTGCCCGTTTTACGGGCGGTCATGACTGCTTTTTACGGCAGGAGCCGCGCACGATCAGCCGGCAGGGCATTTGGATACGCATGGCAGCGCCGGGACTATTCTTCATTAAATGGTAGACAATTCCTGCGCCGTATTGTCCCATTTCATAAGCCGGGGCATGAATCGTGGTTAAAGACGGCGATACCATTTCACATAGATTGATATCATCAAAGCCGGCCAGGGAAATATCTTCCGGAACCCGGAGACCGTGAGCTTTTAAAGCCTTTAGGGCGCCGAGAGCAATGGGATCGCTGGCGGCAAAAACGGCGGAAGGCAGAGAGCCGGAAAGAATCAGGTTTTCCATCATCCGGAAGCCGGAACTGCTGGAAAACTGGTCTTCCTGCAGATAAGGAAGATACGTAATATTATGGGATTTGCAGTATTCAATAAAAATGCGGAGGCGGGCGTCAGAAAAAACAGAGCCGTCCTCCAGGTATTCCAACCCGGTCAAAAATCCGATATCACTATGGCCGAGGCCGGTCAGATAATCCATCATGTCAGTAATAGCTTTTGAAAAGTCCAGAGTAATACTGGAGATACTTGCATCCGAAGGAGCCATGTCAATCATCAGAAGAGAGCCGGTCAGATGCTTGAAATTTCTGATCTCCTGTTCAGTAAATTTACCGATACAGATAAGGCTGTCTGCCTGTTCCAGAGAGGCCATGCAGTTTAAATCATTTTTGAAGGTGCGTACGACATTCAGCCCGTTGGACAGACAAAAATCTTCAATTCCGTGACGGATGGATAAATAGTAGCTGTCTTCCAGCTCCTGGTTGGCTGAGAACCACTGTACAATTCCCATTGTATAAGAGTTAAAGGAACGGAGCTTTTTTTGATAACCAAGCATCCGCGCTGTATGAAGAACCTTTTGCCGTGTTTCTGCGGTAACGGATAAAGAAGGATCGTTATTTAAAATTCTGGAAACTGCGGCAGAAGAAACGCCGGCCTTTTCTGCAATATCTTTTAACGTGGCCATCCAGGCACCTCCCATTTGGCTTTTGCTTGCTATTATAACAAAAAAAAATGGAAAAGCAAGAGGAATTAAGGATAATTAAAAAATTAGTAAAAATAAGTAAAATAAAAGTAAAAATATATTGAAAATTTACTAAAAATATGCATAATAGAAAGTAGAGAAACGGGATAGAATTTGAAAGAGTTGGAGGATAAAAGATGCAGCAGATGGATCAATTACTTAAGGGGTTGGACAGCGGTTTGTATGATGACCGGCTGAAGGAGATTTATGTAGACGAGACATTGCTTCCTTATCAGAAGGAACGGTATGGGAAAGCAGTCAAAGAGTATAGAGAAGTTTTTGGCGAAGGAGAGATAGAGCTGTACAGTGCTCCCGGGCGAAGCGAGGTTGGAGGAAATCATACAGATCATCAGAACGGTATGGTGCTTGCGACTTCGGTGAATCTGGATGCCATTGCCGTTGTGGGATGGAATGAGGAGAATTGTATTCGGCTGATATCGGAAGGCTATGATATGGTGACGATACAGCTTTCTGATTTATCTCAGAAGGCACAGGAAGAGGGAACTTCTGCGGCATTGATCCGCGGAATGGCAGCCGGTCTTTCGGAACACGGATATCCGGTGAGCAGGGGGTTCAATGCTTATGTGATGAGTGATGTTTTGATCGGGGCCGGGCTTTCTTCCTCTGCAGCCTTTGAAGTCATCATAGGGACGATCGTTTCCGGCCTTTTTTATGGGATGAAGATTGACCCGGTGGAGATTGCCGGGCTGGCCCAGTATGCGGAAAACAATTATTTCGGAAAGCCCTGTGGTTTGATGGATCAGATGGCGTGTTCTGTGGGCGGTTTGATACATATTGATTTTAAAGAACCGAAGGCGCCGATCGTGAACAAGGTTGATGTGGATTTTGATGCGTATCATTATAGCCTGTGTATCGTCGATACAAAAGGGTCTCATTCGGATCTGACGGATGATTATGCGCAGATTCCCTTTGAGATGAAGGCAGTCGCAGCCTGTTTCGGGAAAAAAGTGCTCAGGGAAGTGGATAAGGAAGAATTTATGCGGAGGATTCCCGAGGTGCAAAGGGTCTGCGGTGACAGGGCTGTTGTCAGGGCGCTTCATTTTTATGGTGAAAATGAACGTGCCCGGGCAGAGGCGGAGGCTTTGGCGAGCGGAAAATTTGAGAAATTTTTGCGGCTTGTGGAGGAATCCGGGAATTCCTCCTGCGAATTTCTGCAAAATGTTTATTCGCCGGGGAGAGTGCGGGAGCAGGGAATATCCGTCGGACTGGCTGTCAGCAAGAGTATACTCGGCTCTCACGGTGTCTGCCGTGTCCATGGCGGCGGCTTTGCCGGGACGATTCAGGCATTTGTTCAGAATGATTTTGTAGAAACGTATCGATGTGTATTGGACAGTGTCTTTGGCGAGGGCTCCTGCCATGTATTGAAGGTACGTCCTTACGGCGGGATAAAGGTATTTTAATATTTAAAAAGAGGTAAAAGAGGAGAAGACTATGATTCATGAAGCGGTCAAAAAACTGGTAACTTACGGAATGGAAACGGGACTTATTGAGAAAACAGATGCTGTTTATACAACGAATGTGATCCTGGAGACCCTGGGAATTTCAGAGTATGAGGAGCCGCCGGAAACTTATCATAATGTGGAGCTGGAGCCTGTTCTGAAGGAATTATTGGATTATGCGTGCCAGTCAGGAATCATTGAGGATAGCATTGGGTATCGTGATCTGTTCGATACAAAAATTATGGCCTGCCTCGTGCCCAGGCCAAGCACCGTCATCAGAAAATTTAATACTCTTTATAAACAGGCCCCTGAAAAGGCTACAGATTTTTATTATAAATTCAGTCAGGACACAGATTATATCCGTCGTTATCGGATAAAAAAGGATTTGAGGTGGAAGTCGGAAACGCCTTATGGAGAGATAGATATTTCCATCAATCTGTCGAAACCGGAGAAGGATCCGAAAGCTATTGCGGCGGCAAAGACCGCAAAGCAAAGCGGTTACCCGAAATGTCAGCTTTGCATGGAAAATGAAGGCTATGCAGGGCGCTTGGATCATCCTGCCAGACAAAATCACAGGATTATTCCGGTAACGGTGAACGGACAGCCGTGGGGCTTCCAGTATTCTCCTTATGTATATTATAATGAGCACTGTATTGTATTTAACAGAGAGCATGTTCCAATGCAGATCAGCAGAGATACTTTCGTGAAGCTGCTGGATTTTGTACGGCAGTTTCCTCATTATTTTGTGGGCTCCAATGCCGATCTTCCAATTGTGGGCGGTTCTATTTTGAGTCATGATCATTTCCAGGGAGGCCGATATGAGTTTGCCATGGCTAAGGCGCCTATGGAAGAGAAAATTGTGATCCGCGGTTTTCCGAAGCTTGAGGCGGGAATTGTGAAGTGGCCCATGTCGGTTATCCGTCTCCGCTCGGAGGACATCGCCGAATTGACGGCAGCGGGAGATAAAATTTTGAAAGCATGGCGGGCATACACTGATGAAGACGCTTTTATTTATGCGGAAACGAGGGGAGAGCCTCATAATACGATCACTCCGATCGCCAGAAAGTGCAGAGGCAAGTATGAACTGGATTTGGTGCTTAGAAATAATATTACTACGGAAGAGCATCCTCTTGGAGTATATCATCCGCATAAAGAGCTTCACCATATAAAAAAAGAGAATATCGGGCTGATCGAGGTGATGGGATTGGCTGTGCTTCCTGCAAGGCTTAAAGGAGAAATGGAAAAGCTGGCGGATGCTATTGTATGCGGAAAAGATCTGCGGGCAGATGCGGATATTGAGAAGCATGCAAAATGGGCAGAGAGCTTTATGAAGCATTATTCATCGATTGACAGGAATAATATAGAAGATATTATTCACGCAGAAATAGGCAGGGTTTTTGGCCGGGTGCTGGAGCATGCGGGCGTATACAAAAGAACTCCGGAGGGAAAGGCGGCGTTTCATCGTTTTATTGACAGTCTGTGACAGGTGAAGAGGTAATATCATATAGTAATCGGCTATCAATTTCGGAGGATTTTTTATCAGAGCAATTCACAAAACAGGTACAGATAGTGTATAATAAAAGAGGACAATCGTATATTTATGCGGTTGTTCTTTTGTTATATTTTAAGGAAGAAATGGGAAAATTTATTTTTAGGAGGCGAAGAACATGACTATGATCAATTATTCAATGCAGCTGGAAAAGTATATCGATTATTTACAAAATGAGGAGCGTAGTATTGCTACCGTATGTCAATACGAGCGGGATGTTCTCCGTTTTTTCTCATTTTTAAATTTAAAAGAATTAACGAAGGATGCAGTTCTTCAGTATAAACAGGAGTTGATGAAAGCTTATCAGCCGGTGAGTGTGAATGTGAAATTGTCTGCCCTGAACAGCTTTTTTTCTTTTATCGGGCGGGATGATCTGAAATTGAAATTACTAAAGATTCAGAGAAGCGTCTACTGTTCGGAAGAGAAGGAATTGAGTAAGTCGGAGTATTTCCGGCTGATTCAGGCGGCAGAGAAAAAGAAAAATAAGAGGTTGGCCCTGTTGCTGCAGACCATCTGCGGTACGGGTATTCGGGTATCTGAGTTAAAATATATCACGGCGGCGGCGGTGAACTGCGGGGAGGCTGTGATTCAGCTTAAAGGAAAGACCCGGACAATTTTGCTCCCAAAGAAGCTTCAGAAAAAACTCAAAAATTATTTGAGACGGGAAAGAATTGTCGAGGGACCGGTATTTATTACGCGCACGGGGCGGCCTTTGGACCGGAGTAATATATGGAAAATGATGAAGAACTTGTGCCGGGATGCGGGGGTGGATGCAAAGAAAGTATTTCCGCATAATCTTCGCCATTTGTTTGCCCGGTGCTTCTATTCTATAGATAAAGA
Organism: Frisingicoccus sp.; assembly: GCF_048388605.1. GTDB lineage: Bacteria > Bacillota > Clostridia > Lachnospirales > Lachnospiraceae > Frisingicoccus. Next base: position 27,721 of record NZ_DBGCTU010000052.1, read on the forward strand.
TATTGCCCGTCTGGCGGATATTCTGGGGCACAGCAGTATTAATACGACCCGAATTTATATTATTACCAGTGGGACAGAGCATCGGCGGCATCTGGATGCGCTGAGACTTGTAGTGTGAAAGGAGAAAAAAGAAAAAATACGGACACCAAAAAGGGGAGACCGTACATTTTTGAAAATATATTTCATAATTTGCCTTATGTGGTATTTTATGGACGAGATGATACATAGTTGTACTCTGATTTATTTATAATTATATTGCTGAATATTTAGTGTGTCAACTAAAAATCCCTGAAAACATTTGATTTGGCAATGTCCGGACACGAAATGTAAGCCTTCCTGAGTACTTTTTTAGAAAGGCTTGTTTTTCTATGCCCAAAATGCAGTGTAGGACGTTCAATGCAGAAAATTCATCTGCTTTTCGGTATAACTCAAGAACGGTATACCACATAAGGCAAATTATGTGGCAGCGGTGGAAAGGGAACTGCAGAATGAATGGAAAGGTCGGACGTCATATGAAAATAAACAGAAGGTCGCAGAGAATCAAGAAATATAGAGCTATGCATCGGCAGAAAAAGAAATGGCTGACTGCGGTGGCATGGCTGGCTGCGGTGGTGCTGCTATGTACCACCTATATGCCGGTGATGCCCGCATTTACACTGGAAGCGGATCAGACGCTGTCCTGCACTTATGAAGCGCACCGGCACAATGACAGCTGTTTTGACAGCGATGGAAATGTGACGTGCGGCTATGCCGACTATGTGGTACATACCCATGATCTTAAATATTGCTATGATAAGGACGGCAATCTGATATGTCCGTTGGCGGAGGTGAAAGCCCATGAACACAGCGCCTCCTGTTATACGGAGCAGCCTGTCTTGGTGTGCCGGGAAATCGAAAACAGCGGCCATTTGCATGATGAATCATGCTACACCGACATACAGGGTGAATTAATTTGTGAAATCACAGATGCAGGGCATGAACATAACGCCGAATGTTATAGCCGGACGCGGGAACTGACCTGCGGCATGGAGGAAAGCCCGGGGCATGTGCACAGTGGGGAGTGCTATGGGATGCAGCAGACCCTGATCTGCGGGAAGGAAGAGATTCTTCTCCACACCCATACGGAGGATTGCCGGGATGAAAACGGCGCATTGATCTGCGGTCGACTGCAGGTGACAGAACATCAGCACGGTGAGGAATGTTTAAAAACGGCGGTCAATGAAATCGCGCTTACTCAGACAGAGGGCGCAAAACAGGTGACATTGCCGGACGGAAATACTGCCTATCCCGGAGAAAAACAGGCGGACGGCTCCTGGGTGGCCTACGATGCGGAATACAGCGAGACACCGCCGCCGACTGCCACCGTGAAGGCAACGGTTACCCTGCCGGCAGGCGTGGAGGCGCCGGAGGGATACCGATTATTCATCCGAAGGGTGAGCGAAGGAGAGGATTATTATCCGACGGAGCAGGCCGTGAAGGAAGCCGTTTCCGAATACAATGATTTCCAGTGCTTTCGGATTCGATGGGTAAAGTATAATGAAGCAACCGATACATCCGATGTTAAGAAGATGGATGAGGTGCTGGGGCAGCGGGGGAATGTTACGATTAAGATCGAATACACAGGCACAGGCGATGAAAGGCTGAAGGGGCCTGCGGGAGCGCGCAAGCTGCTTGTTTATAACAGCAATGAAGATGGATCGCTGAAGGATACCCTGGCTGATCTGGTTGAAAATGTCACCGTAGACGGTGATTTTTATACCGGATTTACCTTCCACACAAGCGAGGCCGGCCCCTACGTGTTTGTGAGCAAAAAGCTGGAACAATGTTATGTAGAGGCATTGATGATTCAATCGGTGGAAGATGGATCGAAGCCCTTTGACAACTCAGATACCCCGGGAAATGACAGCAGTCCGAATAATCGGATTGTTCGTTCCTATGATACGATTCAATATAATCTGGAAGCGAAGTTTGCAGCGAGAGATCAGGAGGTTACAAATCCGAATGTTACGATGTATTTTGAGTTGACGTTATCCAAGTCGGTGACTTCCGCAAGATTTGATACGGGCAAGATGGTATGGCTGGGAGAAAATTACAGTATCGAGTATCTGGACAGCGGCGGTAATGTCATTATGGTCGAAGCTCATAACGGAAATATATATGAACCGCTAAAAGACGAAGAAGACAATATTGTTCGGGATGAGAACGGCTTTGCCCGGGCGGATACGGATAAAAAAGTTTCAACGAATTCAAAGGTTAACGGCAGTGAATCCGGGCCAATGAGTTATAAGGTGGCAGCCGGAACGGGTATTGCGAAGCAGAGGCTGGTTGGATGGACTGAGTTGTCGGCAAAAGAGGGGCAAAGTATACTGGTTGGTACACAAAATTTTTCAGCGGCCATTGAGGTGCGCAATGCGGATCATGGGGAAGTCTTTTTGCCGACTTTCCGGATGTGGCTGGAAGGAAATGAGGAGAATTATGGGTCGGAGACGCTGAATCCGGATAATACGATGGCTCCGGCCACCCCGAAGGATGGAAATAGAATTGAGGTGGAGAGCGGCAGCGATTATGCGGTTACCGTGTCCGCCGGAACCAATTTCAACCTTCAGTTAAAGAAAAACGGCGATATGAGCTATAAGAGCTGGTTTGATTTTTCTACAGGAAGGGAAGTAGATAAAACGACCCAGGCAGAGCTGGATCAGCTTGCGATGATTGAAGAAAATCGTGGAAAAGCCGATCCGGCGGAGTTTGTCGACGAGCAGGGAAATCCACTGTCTGAGGCGGAAAAGGAAAAATATAAGAATTACCGCTATGGGCGTATGACCTGCTACGGCGTCACGCTCCAGCTCTATAATGCAACGGATAATCAGGAAGCCCAATTGACAGAGAAAAAAATGAAGGGGCTTTCTCTGCCGATAGGCAAGATAAGCTTTGATCTGAACTTTCAATCCAATGTCACTTCAGGAGGACAGAGTTTTGATGGATCAGATACGGAGTATACGCCGATTTTGTGGGAATACAATGAAAATGTCCCGGCAAATAGCAGTTACAGCTATACCTATAAGGATCCGGGCATGCAGAGCGAGAACGGAGGAACGGTGACAACGCCAAAGGATGGCCTGGGCAATAGCGGGCGCAATCTTTACTGGGACTATGAGGAACGTTCCTCCTACGCCAAAGGCGCAGCGCCGAGCAGCTTCCCGGCCTATCATGACGGCTGCTATAATGGCGGCGCCTGGCAGTTAAATGATGACAGCGGAGATCCGGTTACCGGGGATAGGATAAATCAGGTGGCAGGCCCGACAGCAGTCCGGGGAACCGGCGCAGATACCAGTTATCATTTTTCTGTCAGCGGCTATGACTTTGATTTTGATGATTATTACTTTCCTCTCAGAGACGCGGGCAACAGCGGCAATGTCACCGGTTACGACAGCTATATCCGATGCTTTTCGGCGGGCTGTGTCCAGGTGCTGAACGTGTTTCCGCGAGTTCAGGAGGCAGATGTAGTGGATAATGAGCTGACAGTGAAGGTCAGCAACCTGAAACTGACAACCCGTGCGGGGCAGTCCCTGGAAGCGCAGCAGGGAGATGCGACTCAGATCGGGCATGAGGCGAATCAAAAGGATAATAGCCTGCGGGATAAGATTGATTTATATAGACCGGGAAATATGACAAAAGGCAATGCCTTTAATGGTTTATTTAAGGATAGACAGCCGAATACTGTGTCCGAAGGCTTTCTCGGGACGGATTATTGGACGACCGCCTACGACTGCAGCGCCTTTGCAGGGGACGATATATGGATCATGAGCTATGGCATGCGCAGCTCCGGCGGTGATTATCGGACCCGGGCCATGAATCTGCTTCAGTTGTTTGACAGCCGGGCGCTGAGCATCCGGGATAAGGCTTCGGCCAATCAGGAGGCGGGAACGGGCAATGACCCGGGAAAGGTCAGCTTCCTCTATGCCGCCGACCCGGATTATCCGGAGGGCTATGACACCAATGCGGAGGGTGTGCTGGCTTATATGAATACGGTTCGCGAGGAAGATCTGGTTTATTCTACAGATATGCCGGATGAGGAGGGCTATATACAGTTTGGGGCAGACCAGACAGGCAGGAGGCTGAAATGCATCGGTGTTTTGATGGAAATCCGAGATTGTGATCTGCTGGGGGGCAAATATCAGTATATGCGTATTCCGGTGAAGATCAACGGGGAGGATGAGGACCTGGTTGGAAAGACGGTCGCCACAGTCAATGCGGTGCGTGTGTGGTCAAATGAAGGGGATATGCAGGGTGTCACCTGGGCCGATGGCCAGTGGGATGAGACGAAAGGAAAAAATGAGCTGACCGGTTATGTGGATCAGGCTTCCGACGGTTCTGCGGCTGAACTTGCCAATAAAGGCAATCTTACTTATGTAAAAACCGAATATGAAGACGGCACTCAGAAAGCAGGGACTCATGCAGGCGGTACTCTGGCCGGAAACAGCCTTCTGATCCTGGGCTATAAGGCCAATGTTAATATCGGTGTGGATAATAAACCGGATACCGCAAAGATCAGCTATAACCAGGGCAGCGGTGAAACGACGGTAAACTACCGGCTGAAAAATATCAAAACAGAGGTTTCAGACAAAACAAGCCAGATCTCAAGGCCGCTCACCACGCTGACAGTCCGGGCTGTTTTGGATCGATTAAATTCCGGGGATAAACAGCGGATTTCCGTTTCCGAGGGAACTTATCGCATGAACGAGACACTGATCGGCAACGACCCGGAGAATCCGACAAAAATTTCTTTTGAGTCGGACGGTGAAACTTATGAGATTACGGTTTATTCGGCGTTGGATCCAACGGGGCAATCGGTATCCTTTGTTATCGGCAATGCGCCGGTGGGGATGGAATTGCCGGACATCACCTTTGACGCCCAGTTTTCAGAGGTCACTGCCCTGAAAGAAAATGATGATATAACGACAAGCGTCTATATCAGCGGCGAGGGCGATAATCGAGCCTATGATAAGGCAAAGGGAAATATGGACGATATAACGGTGTACGTTGTACTGGGCGGCGGAACGAATCTGACAAAATCAGTGGATGTGGAAAAAATCGACCTGGGAGGGACGATCACCTATACCGTTAAATATACCAACAGCGGGACAGAAACACTTGAAAAAGTATATTTTTATGACCTGCTTCCGTTTTACGGAGATATTCGGGATTCCCACTTTACGGGGGATGTTATCCTGCGGAGCTTTAATGTAACCTCAAGTGACAGTTTGGGGGGAGTTGCGCAGGCCCAGGTTTATTACAGCACCATCGAATATAACGAGCTTTATGATAAGGTAAGCGTTTTTGGCGGAACAAAGGATGCTGCGGGGAATGTCACCGGCATGAATGAAACCGCTGTGGAGACTATGCTGGCAGGAGAAACATGTGAGCACGGCATAAAGTTTTTCGAGCCATTGGGAGAAGTGAATGGCGAAGGAGAGTTTAAGTATGATTCATCCCTTACAGGGGTTACCGAACAACGATTGTCCGAGATTCGCGGCGTTTATGTGAAGGCAGAAGAATTGAATGGCGGACAGACGATCACCATGACATTCACCGTGAAGACAAAAGGAAATGAGCCGGGCGACTGGTATCGAAATGTTTCCAATAGCTGGATCGTTGGGAGCAAGCTGCCGCCGCTGACTTCCAACAGGGTCGGAACGGTGGCCGTCGGACGGCGTATTTCCGGAGTTGTTTGGTATGATAAAAATCTAAACGGTATCCGGGATGACAACGAAAAGCTGCTGGACGGCGTGGAGGTGACCTTGTTCAAAAAAAATACGGAAACCGGAAAGTATGAAATCTGCAAGGAGGTCGTCGATGCAGAAGCAACCGGCAGCCCGCCAACGAACTCACTGGCGAATCCGGTGGATACGGCGAGTGGAGGCGCTTACACCTTTGACAGGCTGGCGGCGGGTGATTATATCGTGGCTTTTTCAGGAGAGAAGCTGAAGTCCTACACCGGCGCCACGGCTTATCAGCAAAACGGAAAGAATGACAGTGATACAAGTGATGGACAGGTGGTGGCCGGTTCTCAATGGGAAGCTGATGGAATTGATAAAGATACATATGCTTATTATATTAAGTATTCGGTCGAATCCGATGAGATAAAGCTGCACACTATTGAAGATATTCGGAAGGGAACGGTTGCGCTGAAAAATAATGTGGAAGATTCCAGAAATCAGGATTTGGGACTGGTGATCTCCGGGCCTCAGATGCCTGACACGGGCGGGCCGGGCGCACTGGCTTACATCGGGGGCGGTATGCTGCTGATGATATTCGCCGGTTCGGCGTGGGGGATCACCCGCAGGCGCAAACATTCCAGATAAAAAATATAGAGGGAGCGAGGAAAATGAGTATGAAAAAGACAAAAAAATTAATGAGCCTGTTATTGGCGCTGGCAATGATTTTTGCCATGTCCCTTTCAGTTTTTGCCGCAGGGGATAATTCTATTCAGGTAACTAATGCCCAGGGCGGAGAGACTTATAAAATTTATAAAATGCTGGATGTGGATGTGAATCCGGATAAGACGGCCTACAGCTACACACTTCCTGCGGACAGCAAATGGGCGAGTTTCTTTAATACCGGCGGCGCTGGCGCTGCTTATGTGGAGATAAAAAACGTTGACGGAACAGATTATGTGACATGGAAGGAAAGTGGGGCTTCTGATTATGAAGCTTTCGGAAAAGCGGCCGCCGCTTATGCGGCGACGACTGCCGGCGTTACTGAAGCCGTGTCAGCACAGACTCCGGCGGCAGATGGCTCGATTACTTTTGACGGCCTTGATTCCGGCTACTATTTGATCACTTCCACTAACGGCACGCTTTCGATGGTAGAGACAACACCGTTGGCCCCCCAGGCCACGGTGAATGAAAAGAATCCGAATCCAACGATTGATAAGAAAGTTAAGGAAAACGGCACAGCCGGGTCGGAAAACAGCGCCCAGATTGGCGATAGGGTGGAATTTGAAGTAAAGATTAACATGAAAAAAGGCGCCAGGAACTATGTGATGCATGATAAGATGGAGGACGGCCTGACATTTAATAAGGACAGCGTTCAGATTAATGGGTTGACAAAAGGGACGGATTATACAGTAAATACGCCTGCCGACGGCATTGCAGCACTTCAAGATGACTGCACCTTTGAGATTCGCTTTGCTGAGGACTATTTAAATAGTCTTACTGCGGATACCACACTTACTGTAACCTATAGTGCGGTGTTAAATGAAAAGGCGGATGTTACAGCCGGAGAAAAGAATGAAGCCCTGCTTAAATGGGGCGATAAGAACCAAACTGAGTGGAGTACGACGACAACAAAAACCTATCAGTTTGAAATATTAAAATATGACGCGGCGGACACCAGAAAAAACCCGCTGGCGGGAGCTGAATTCCAGCTTTTGAAGGCGGATGGAACAGAAGTTAAGGTTGTTAAGGTAACCGATACCGAGTATCGCGTTGCCAATGGCAATGAAACCGGCGCCGGAGTTCCTATTGTGACAGTTGCAAATAATAAAATTGTCGTTAAGGGCGTTGATTTAGCTGAATATCAATTAGAGGAGACAAAATCCCCTCATGGATATGCCAAACTGTCTGCTCCAAAGAAATTTGAAGTAAAGGAAGGTCAGACAGTGCTGGTTGAAGTCGAAAACACGGCGGGGCATACGCTGCCGTCCACCGGCGGTATGGGCACGACTCTGTTTTATGTTGTCGGCGGTATTTTGGTGATTGGCGCGGCTGCAATTTTTATTTTTGGGAAACGTACAAGTGTCAATAAGTAAAAAAATCCCTACGATTGTTTTAGTACTGATTTTTTTAACGGGGCTGTCGCTGCTCCTGTATCCAACCATCAGTGACTGTTGGAATTCCTATCATCAATCCAGGGCCATTGCCAGATATACGGAGCAGGTTGCCGAACTGAACAGCGACTTATACAAACAGCTCTGGGAGGATGCCGTTGCTTATAATGAGAGGCTTTTGACAAAGCCGGACCGTTATAAAATGACTAATGAGGAGAAGGCCGAATACGAATCGATGCTGAATGTTTCCGGCAATGGCATTATCGGCTATATCGAGATTGAAAAAATCAACTGTTCGCTCCCCATCTATCACGGCACGGCAGAATCCGCGCTGCAGATTGCGGCGGGACATATTGCGGGAACTTCTCTTCCGGTGGGAGGTGCAGGAACCCATTGCGTTATTTCCGGCCATCGGGGTCTTCCGAGCGCAAAGCTGTTTACAAATCTGGACAAGCTTGTCGAAGGAGATACCTTTGAGCTTCATATTCTTAATGAAATTTTGACCTATGAGGTGGACCGGATTTCTGTTGTGGAGCCGGATGAAATGGGAAAACTGGAAATCGAGGAAGGCAAAGACTATTGTACACTGGTTACCTGTACACCCTATGGAATTAACACACACCGGATGCTGGTTCGCGGCCGCCGGGTGGCAGATCGGGAGAAGCCGGGACAAGAAACAGCAGTTTCGGAAACTGCGCAGGAAGAAACGAAAATACATTTTTCGCTCATTCCTTTAGTGATCGTGTTGATTTTCATCATTTTGGTGATTTTGTTGCTGATAAGAATATGCAGAAAGAGATAGGAGAGAATTCTATGCCGATGATGACAATAAAAAGTAAAGGATATGCAGCGATACTCATAGTTGCGGTATTGCTATATATGATGAGCGCCGTGGTCTATGCCCATGAAGCGCCGGATATGGAGCGGGAGGGTTCCATTCATATTACAATGCTTTATGGGGAAGAGGCTGTGCCGGGCGGGAGCCTTACGCTATACCGTGTAGGCGATGTTCAGGAGAACGACGGGGATTATGATTTTGTTATTTCCGAGGATTTTAAGGCATCCGGCGAAAACCTCAGAAATATTCAGGCAGAAGGTCTGGCAGTGAAATTGCAGATCTATGCGGAAAATCAAAAGCTTGCGGGTTTGACCCGCACCGTATCCGGAGATGGAACCATTGCCTTTGACAATTTAGATTTAGGCTTATATCTGCTTGTGCAGAATCAGGCGGCGGAGGGTTATCTGAAGGCGGCGCCGTTTTTAGTCAGCATGCCGATGATGGAGGATGGCACATACATATATGATGTTATTGCTAATACGAAGATAGAACTTGAAAAGCTGCCAGAGACGCCGCCGGAGACAAGGGAGACGGAATCTTCGGAATCCGAGCCGTCGGAGACGGAGACTGAAAAAAATAAGATACCGGGAAATCCTGCACCTCCCCGCTTGCCGCAGACGGGGCAGTTAAATTGGCCGATACCGATCATGGCTGTGGCAGGTCTGATACTGTTTTTGAGCGGATGGCTGCTTTGCCGGGGAGGCAGAGCGGAAGGGCATAACCATCGGGAGCGCCGCAACCCGGATTCTGCGAGATAAGATATGAAAAATAAGATAGCACTTATATGCATGGGGATGGGCGCGGCGCTTGTTTTTGCGGCTTTGGTCCTTTTGCTTTGGAATCGAAAAGCGGACAATCAGGCGGGGCGTTATACGGAAAAAGTACTCAGAGGGATTGTATCGAGCATAGAAAATTCAGACTCCGGAGGTATCGATGATTCAGGCATGGCAGCCGTGGTGATGGATGGCAATGAATATGTAGGTTATTTGACGATACCGGCGCTTGAACTGGAATTGCCTGTAATGTCCGGGTGGGATTATGAGCGGCTAAAGCTTTCACCGTGCCGTTATGCGGGAACAGCAAAAACGAATGATCTGGTGATCGCGGCCCACAACTATGCCTCCCATTTTGGAAAAATTCATGAGTTGAATCCAAATGACCTTGTCTATTTTGTGGATGTGGATAATAGGATTTTTCGTTATAAAGTGGTTTTGATCGATACGATTTCGTCTTATGATGTAGAAAAAGTTGTTGAGAGCGATTATGCGTTAATACTGTTCACCTGTACTTACAGCGGAAGAGGACGTGTGGCAGTGTATTGTGAAAGGGATTGAGATACATGATGAGTAATTGTGAAAAAGAATTTCCTGAAAGACTGGAAAAATTGCGGATAAAAAAGGGCGTGTCGGCCCGGAGTATGAGCCTGGCCCTCGGACAGAATGCCGGATATATAAGCAGTATCGAGAAGGGCAGGGCGATGCCGTCCATGGCCATCTTTTTTGCAATATGCGAATATTTGGAAATTGCGCCCCAGGACTTTTTTGAGTATGACATGAGGGAACCGGAAAAACTGAGAAAGGTTTTTGACGAACTGCGTTATCTGGATACCCAGTCGCTGCAGGGCATTTCTATTTTAGTGGAGCGGCTTGCCCAGGAAAAATAAATTAAACGATGGATGTCTCCGGAGTTTCGTTGTATAATCATTATATCAGGGATAAAGGAGAAGAATTCTATGAGAAAAAAACTTTGTTGGGTATTGGCCGGGGCAATGCTGTTATCAGCAGTGATTTTCGGAGGCTGCGGCAGTAAAAAAGAGGAATTGACGGCGGAGAGTATTCTGAAGCAGGTCAATGAGAATATGGACAATGTTCAGTCCGTCAGCGGCGATATGGCGATGAATGTCGATATGAAGATATCGGAAAGCGGTTTGGGCATGAATCTGACGATGGGTATGGACTGCGATCTGGAAATGACAATGGAACCGGAAGTTGTACATATGGCGGGCAAGCTGAATTTGAGCTTGTTGGGACTTTCCATGGATATAGAGTCTTATACGGTGACAGAAGGGGATAAAGAGATTACCTATACAAAAATGAATAATGCCTGGGAAAAATCGGAGGAGGATGCGGAGGAAGATGAAGCCGGTGTCGGCGATCTGTTTGAGGAACTCAGCTCGGAATCGGAGCTCACCTTGCAGAAAGAAACGGAGAAGATCGATGATAAAGAAGTTTATGTGATGACGGCGGAAATTTCCGGAGAAAGCCTGAATTCCTTTATGGGCAGTGTGGAATCCATGGCGGAGGATGCCGGTGAGCTTGATCTTTCGGGCGTAGAAGCTGCCGTGACATTGCGGGTTTATAAGGATGAAATGCTTCCGGCATCCGTCAGCGTGGAAATATCGGATGCGGGCAGTGTGACGGAAAGTGATGGAACGGAAATGGAGATTCACAGTCTGTCTCTGGAGTTGAATTATTCCGAATTTGATACGATAGAAAGCATAGAGATTCCGGAAGAAGCGTTGAACAGTGCATCCGCTGAAAAACAGGATGAAGGTATTCCGGGAGAAGCAGCCGTTCAGAATGATGAGCCTGATGCGGAAAATTTGGTCGGGCTGCAGGGAATTTACGGTAAGGCCCCGGAGTACGAACATATGGGTATCGGTTATTATTTTGACGGGCTGGAAGAAGATACGATTCGCGACGGCTATGTTCCTTATGAGGAGAATTTTGTCCAGCGGGACACAGGAAGTCTGACCGGTGTGAATCACGGCGTCAGCATCCGGCTTAGCATGGCGAGGGCCAACAGTGCAACGGAGGCCCTGGGGAATCTTCTGGAAGATTATACAAGGCGCTTGGAGGACAAGGGCTTATCTGTTTTAGACAGCGATACGCCGTCTACAGATGCGGATGATACGGTTGGATTGATTCCGCTCGTATATCTGAATGAAGAGGGAAGTCAGATTTTTACGGTGTTATATGCGGATATCCGGGACGACGGTTCCGTTTATATGTGCGCGGAAATGGAATTTGATGAAAACGGCTTTGATGATACAACAGAGGCTTTGCTGGCTGAGATCGATGACGCTTATGCTTTGAATCTTTCAAATATTTTTATTGACGAATAGGCCGGTGACATGATGATAAAACAATTTGAAAAATTGGAAGAAAGCATTGCGGATAAAATTAAGGATTACCAAAAAGATTTAAATCATTGGACCTTTGATGATAAACATGTGGACACCTGGGTGAACCAGTTCCCGGAGGATGAAAGACTGGTTGTATTGACGGAAACAAACAGTTTGCTGAAGAACAACTATTTTAAAAAGCAGGCAATCGAAACATTCTTTGACGATATCTGGCAGATTGAAGACATTATGGGGGCAGATCCGGAGAAATACATAAGTCACATTCAATTTCTGAATATTCAGCGAAAGGGAAAAAGCCAGAAACGTCTGCTGCGTTTGATCGAAGAATATTATTTGAGAGAAAAACATACTCAGATTAATAAAATAAATCATGCCGGGGTTAAAAAGTATATTTACCTGGATGACTGCATGTATACCGGTTTTACACTTTTGAAGGACATTAAAAACTGGATCGATACGATGAATCCAAATGAAAATACAGAGCTGGAGATTATTTTCTTAGGCTTGTACAGCGGAAATCATCAGTATATAAAAAAATGTCTGGATGAAAAATGCGCTGAAAAAAATATCAGTGTAATTTTCACCTATGCCCACAGATATAATAATAAGTTTTATAAATATCCTTTGGATATACTGTGGCCCCAGAAGGTTGAGAATGATGAATATGTTGACGCTTATCTCAATGTGATGGAAGAACAGAAGGTAAGACTGAAAAAAGGCGGCCTAGGATTCAGGAAAGAGCCCATATATCGGGGAGAATCCCGGTTGTTTACCGGCACTGAAAACAGGGTCCTTTTTGAAAAAGCATTGTTAAAGCGGGGCGCTTACATATGCTCTCTGCCGGCCAATGGAAATGACCGTATGAAACCGATGGGATATGACACGGGAATATCTTTGGGATTCGGCGCCTTTTTTGTCACAGATTATAATATCTCTAACAATTGTCCTTTAGCTTTTTGGTGGGGAAATTTAAATTATTCATCCGATACCACTCTGGGAAAATGGTATCCTTTATTACCGAGAGAGGCAAACTATAATGGCTGATCATCAATATCTGAAGAAGATATATATTATTAAAGACTGCGCCGTATTCAGGAAAACCCATGAGGCAAACGGCGGTTTATCCAATATGGCGGCCGGTTATCCGGTTTATTTTGGCGGTACGCAGATACGGACATCTGAGGCCCTGTATCAGGCGTGCCGTTTTCCGGATCACTCGGATATTCAGAAGGAAATCATTGATCAGCGAAGTCCGATGACTGCCAAGGATATCAGCAGAAAATATAATTATCTGACAAGAAAAGACTGGGATGACAAAAGAGTGGCGATCATGAATTGGTGCATACATCTTAAACTGCTCTATAACTGGAATAAATTCGGGCGGCTGCTGATGTCGACGGGGGACAGAGAAATTGTCGAATTATCATCAAAGGATGATTTCTGGGGAGCTTATGAAAGAGGCGATATCGCCGAAGGCTGTAATGTATTGGGAATGCTTTTGAAATGTGCCAGAGCCGATTATGCAGCGAACCGGGGGCGGAAAAATGTCACATTGGGCTGCCCGAATGTTGAAAATTTTCGACTTTTCGGCATGCCGATTCAGGAAATAAAAGTCGATACGACCAAAAACTACCATACAGGAGAAAACTTTAATCTGTTTGATGATTTTGGACTTGAGTAAAGCCGGACATAAATGCAGCGCTGCTAGCTTTCTTCCTCCAAATCAAACATAATTCTGCATATGAGTTTTCCGCTTTGGGTTTTGAATATTTTTTTACAGGCAGAGAGGGCCGAGGCTTTGCTGAGACCATCCTCATAAAGATTCACCAAAAAGTCTGCTTCCACTAAAATCTGATAATCCATTCCATCAATTTCTGTGTAAGTGTGATGATGTCCGACTAAGTAACAGACCCGTTCGATGAGCTGATTATCAAATCCGAGTTTTTCGAGCATTTCTTTGGCGACGGCAGGCCCCTCCTGTTCCTGCAATTTTCCGCTGCAGGCGCCGTATTTGGTTTCTGCGGGCTTAATTCCAATATCATGAACATAAGCTGCGGCTTCCAGAATTTGCATTGTTTCCGCATCCACCTGTTCCATATCGCCGATCAGTTTTGCGAAGGAATGTACTTTGGTGAAATGCTGGATACGTTTTGCATCTCCTTTGTAGTAATTTATCATTTCCATAAAAAGTTTATTAAGCATGGAACTTTCCGCCTTTCATTGATATATATATATGATAGTGTTTATTTATTTTTCAAAATTTTTTCCAGTGTCTCATATAATATGGCAACATCTAATGGCTTGGCAATGTGGGCGTTCATACCGTTGGCCAGGGCTTCTTTTTTATCCTCATCGAAAGCGTTTGCCGTCAGGGCAATAATCGGAATCTCGGCCAGATCTTTATTTTCAAGGCTGCGGATTTCCCTGGAAGCCTGATAGCCGTCCATTACCGGCATCTGGATATCCATCAGTATTGCATCGTAATATCCCGCCTCGGAGTTTCGAACCATTTCTACGGAAATCTGTCCGTTTTCGGCCGTTTCAACCAGAAAACCGGCCTCGCGAAGGAGTTCCTCGGCAATTTCCATATTCAGTTCATTATCATCGACCAGAAGCAGCCGTTTTCCGGAAAAATCAATTGTGGAAACCGTTTCATCGGAGGACGGTTCTGCCTGTTCCTGCAATTTAAAAGTGAATTGCAGGATAAATTCAGTTCCCTTATTAAGTTCGCTGGTCACCTGAATCCTGCCGTCCATCAGATCGACGAGGTTTTTCGTGATGGACATGCCGAGACCGGTCCCCTGGGTCTGGCTTATAGTGGAGGTATATTCCCGTTCGAAGGGTTCGAAAATGCGGGATAAGAACTCCGGAGACATACCGATGCCGTTATCTTTCACACGTATTTCATATGCGGCATATTCCCGGATAGCGCAGGAATTCTGAGCCAGCGTAATCTGAATATTGCCATTGGGTTTGCTGAATTTTACGGCGTTGCTCAAAAGGTTGAACAAAATCTGATTGAAATGAAGACTGTCACAGTAAACCCATTCATTTTTTAGGGTTGACGTGTCCGTCTGGAGCGTCAGATGCTTTTTTTCAATTTCTTCCTGAAAAATATCGGGGGCCTTTTCGATACACTCTTTGAGATTGCAGTAATCCTCTGTCAGAGTGATTTTTCCGCTTTCAATTTCGGTCATATTCAGCACATCGTTGATCAATTGCAGCAGAAGTTTGCCGGAGGACTGTATCTTTTCAAGGCAGTCTTTCAGCTTCGCGGAATCGTTTATATTATGGCAGGCGATTTCGGTAAAGCCTAAAATGGCATTCATCGGAGTGCGGATATCATGGGACATATTGAACAGGAAGGAAGTCTTTGCCCGGTTTCCTTCCTCTGCCCGTTTCAGCGCATCCATCAGAAGAAGCTGCTGTTCCTTCATTTGGGCATTGATGGCTGCCAGTTCTTTTGCGCGTTTCTGGGCTACGATCTGCTCCTGACGTTTTTGATACAGGAGATGGTTTTTCCACAAAAGGATCAGAATAAACAATAAACTAATGAACAAGCCGATCATTGCAAAACGATAACGGTATATCATATCCCATATCGTAAACTGATAAGCATTTTCGGACGTTTCCCTGATGATGCTGAAGGAGACCTTTCCCTGATCGAGATTATCGATACCTTTATTTAATATAGAGATGAGAAGCGCAGTGTCATCGGATATAATATTTTGCTTGCCTTCTCCAATAGGTACAAAACATCCGAGACATTGACTGTCGCCGATAGATGCTGTAGCTACGATGCGAAGATTTTCGTAAACAGGTTTGCGAAGAATTCTTTCAATGGTATATTGATTCTGCAGGACAGCATCTGCTTTTCCTGAAAGGAGGGCAGATAACGCCTCCTCTGTAGAGCTGCAGAATAATACCTGAAACTGAGGATACTGTTTTCGGATAACTCTTTCAAGCGTCTGCGAGCCGGAGTTGACGGCGATGGTCATTTCGCCGTCGGGATGAAATTCCGTTCCTTTTTTGCATACGAATACTTTGGCAGCATGTAAATAGCTGTCTGTCAAAACAATGCCAACAGCCTGCTCGTTGGTTTCATTAGATTCCACGCCGGCGACAATATCCACATTAAGCCGCTGCAAGTCTTCATATGTGATACTGCCGGAGGGGAGAGCCTGATAGTGGAAGCTAAGCCCGGTTGTTTCAGATACCATGTCCAGCACATCAATGATGATCCCCTCAGGTTCTCCTGTTTTTTCGTTCTTAAAGAGCATCGGACAGTTGTTGACAGGGCAGCCTATGGTAATTTCTCCGGCCCGATCACGATAAGCCTGCTCTTCCTCGGAGAGCTGCAGAACTGTGCTTTCAGTATCGGTCTGAGCGGCAAATACTTCCGCAGGCAGCATCAGAATACCGCATATAAGCAAAATAAAAAGATTCCGGATAGATTTAAAAAACATTTTCTTATTCATAATATATCACCTTCGAAAACAGAACCAACCTAGTATTACTATATATGAAAAAAATGTATTCTTCAAGTTGAAATTAAGAGGTGTTTTCATAATGAAGGGGTCTGCCGGGTTAAAAGAGTGTTATTTCCCAAATGTGGAACTGAAATCGGGAATAGACATCGTTTTGGAAGCAATCCAACTGGAAAAAGGAAACTGCAAAGAAAAATATGACCCTTTGCACAGAACAGATTTTCCGGCTTTTATAAAAAGCTTAGAGGCGGCGATTCGGCCGCCTCTTTTTGATGAAACCTGAATAGAACAATCACATGCATTTCAACGTCAGATCGGAACGGATCGCGTTTAGATCATACATATATTTATGGTAGTTTGGAGGACATTTTTTACATGCCATGCTGGAAAAAGAATTTTGGATATGGTATGATAGAAATAACATAAATGTTGTGATATGGGATACCCATACGGGATGCACGAATGGGTATAATTTTGGCGAATTGAGTGATACGATGAATAAAGAGCAAATAGTAAAAAAATTTCCTTCGTATTTTGAAAATTTTGAGATGCCGAAGTGGGCAAGAGAACAGGAATTACAAGTATATCGTGCATGTGCAACCGGCAAAGTTGATCGTGAATCATTTTTGAATAGTTTTGAAGAAAATGAATATAAAATTAGTGTAGATGGAGATGTACATGACCCGCAGGAGTATTCGTTATCCACTTATATAAAGTTTAGAGATGTAAAAAGATTTATGACTATGGATAGTCGTTTTGGGGTTCCATTTGTTATAGCGAAAGGGACTACGAAACCGATACATGGAATTTGTTTAGAGACAAAGGAATGGAAAAGAAATTTAGGCATAAAGTATAAAGGCTCTCATGTTGATTGGTGGTTATATACGGATGCGGAACCATATAAAGAATTTGAGGTATTGGAAAATGAAAGTTGAAAATATATTTAGAAGGATTCCGGATTTTAGCAGCATTGTTTTAGATAAAATTCTTTTTGAGAGTAAATATCCGGTAATGTTTACCTGCAAGAATAAGAAAAACGTATATTTGTTTATTTGTTGTCTTATGACGGCCGACAAAGTAGAGTGGATTGGGACAAAGACAACGTATGATAACCTGATTAGACTTCTGGAAAATAAAATTACGATTAGGGATGCATTTTTGAATATTACAGAAGATAAAATAATTATTGATTATAATGGAAAAAATGTGGAGTACAGAATAGAAAAGAGGAGTAATATTCCGGATAATTTATTGCCTACGGCTGATGAATATATGGATGCAGAAGATGATGAGTATGCAGAGGAGATTGCTGCGTTTAGGAAACGAAATACAAATATAGAATATGTGATTAAGCCGAGGGTTAATAAATATTTTGCATTTCAATATAGTGGAAAAAGCGTTTTGATATCAGATGATGCTTTTTCTATAAATTTAGATGCAAAAGATGTAATGCAATATAAAATGGAGAAAATTCATAATAAGAAAGTGGTATTTGCGTAGCGAGGTGAAGATATGAATAACTTTAAGTTGAGAAAGCATAGCGTAAAAGAAGCCTCTTTTATTGAGAACGGAGAAAAAGAAAAGAAGAATAATGTAGAAATCAGCGTAGAAGGCGGTATTTTAATACCAAAAGATTTTGAAAATAGCAAATATCTGACGGTTCAATTGAAATTTTCTGTTGGTAATCCTGAGGAACGGTTATATTTGATATTAGAGACACTTTCTATTTTTGAAATTGAGAGAGATGGAGAAAATATTGAAATCAGTGAAGAAGGTGTTCGGGCAGTGTGTCTTCCGGTTGCTTTAGCAGAACTTAGAAAAACAGTAAAAAAAGTAACAGAGGCTTATGGAATTGCTGTTTTAGATTTACCGCCATTTGAAGAAGAAACTATAGAAAAATAAATATTACGCCCGAGGTTAAATAATTTTAATTTATCGACTTATACCCCTTTCTATGCTATGATAATGCGTATAATCATAGACAACAGAAAGGGGTATTTTGTTATAATATAAATCGGGTAGACGATTTCTAACCAATTTGATTGGAAATGAGTTTCATATCAACTAAAGACAAAGATAAAAATGTTGAAAAACAATTCCTTTTGGCATTTTATCAGATGGACTGCGTTGGTTTTTAAACAGGAATAAAAATTCATTTAAATAAACAAAAAGTGACAGCATAAATTTAAAAGATTGCGTATTATAATAGAAAAGGGATAGTGAACCAAAAGTGGGAAATCGTTTGACATGTATATCCTTGAATGTGTATAATTAAGGCACAAAGAAATGAGCGTGGTCCTGCTTAGTGGACGATTCAAAATAGGTGCTTCCCTACCAAGTGGGAACAGTAAAATTAAATAGAGTATAGAATCATTTACATAGCCGATTGGTTTTAAACGTGAATCAACCGGCTGTTTTTATCGACTTATACCCCTTTCTGTGTTATGATAATGCGTATAATCATAGACAACAGAAAGGGGTATTTATAAGGAAATTATTTTGATGGGAGTTGGCACTATGGAGCTTGAAATAAGCGTAGAAGATTTATTAAACAAAAGAAAGATTGAATCAGATCGCATTGAGTTTAAGGCGGGATGGAATCCTGATGATATCTATCGTAGTGTTTGTGCATTTGCAAATGATTATAATAATGATGGCGGTGGATATATTGTTGTTGGAGTTGAAGAGAAAAATGGGGTAGCAGTTCGACCGGTAAAGGGAATTCCAGAATATATGTTGGATAAAATTGAAAAGGAAATGGTTGGTTACAATAACAAGATTTCTCCTCCATATTTTCCAAAGATAATTACATCAGAGGTGGACAACAAATGGATTCTTGTTATTATGGCGAGAACCGGACAACAGCGTCCTTATAAATCACCAGAATATGTTACTGGTAAAAAAGAAAAAAAGTATCATTATTATATTCGTTATCTGACCAGCTCTGTGAAGGCAAATCCAGAGCAGGAACGAGAGCTGATCAATATGTCAGATCAAACTCCTTTTGATTGCAGAGCAAATCATAAAGCAAGCTTCGATGATATTTCACCTGTTCTTTTAGAAGATCATTTACGCAAGACAGGAAGTAAACTTGCGAAACAGATCAGAGAACGTGGCATAGAGGAAATATTGGAAGATATGCAATTACTGGTGGGACCACCGGAACTTCGATATATCCAAAATGTAGCAATTATGATGTTCTGTGAGCACCCGGAAAAGTTTTTTGGCTACACTTATGTGCAGATGACAGCATTTCCGCAGGGGAGCGTAGAAAATCCAAGTATTAGTGAGGATTTTCCTAATATTACAGGTTCCGTGCCGCAGATGATACAGGCTACGATGGAGCGTTTTCGTAATTTGTTTATTCGTGAAAAGGTAATTAAGATTCCGATTCATCCGTTTTTTCTGGAAGATGATGAAAAAGAAGCTGCTGCTGGAGTAAACTTTGCTCAAACTGAGCGAAGTTTGAGCGAAGTTTTGAGCGAAGTTTTATCAAAGAAAGATTTTGATAAAGTAGAAAAAATCATTAATTTTATTGATCAATACGGAGTAATAACACCGAAGGACGCGATAGAGATATGCGAAAAATCACCAGCAACAGTAAGAAGATATTTGAAGATATTGATAGGGTCAGGATATGTTATATCTGAGGGAAATACCAATAATACCGTGTATAAGAGAAAATAATAAGAATGAAAGAGGTATTTTTGATGGGAGGAACATCAGAAAAATATAAAAACCATATATGTATCGGCATCCTTGCCCATGTGGATGCGGGCAAGACAACGTTGGCCGAAGGGATTCTCTACCACAGCGGCAGCATCCGCAAACTGGGGCGGGTGGACCACGGAGATGCTTTTTTGGATACCTATGCTTTGGAGCGGAGCAGAGGGATCACGATTTTTTCCAAACAGGCGGAGTTGACTGTCGGAGGTTTGGGGATAACTCTGCTGGATACGCCGGGGCATGTGGATTTTTCCGCGGAAATGGAAAGAACGCTGCAGGTGCTGGATTATGCGATTTTGGTCATCAGCGGAGCCGATGGCGTGCAGGGGCATGTTCAGACGCTCTGGCAGCTTTTAAAGCGTTATCGGATCCCTACGTTTTTATTTATAAATAAAATGGATCAGGAAGGAACGGACAGGCAGGTCCTTTTGGATGAACTGCGCGGGCGGCTTTCAGAGTGCTGTGTGGATTTTGGAGACGATACGGCCGGGGCTGCCGGCGGAGAAAAAGGTGCCGGCGGGGCCGAAGCTGCTGACACGGCAGCGGATACTTTTATGGAAAATGTGGCTATGTGTGACGAAGGGTTGCTGGAGGCTTTTTTAGAGCGTGGAGCGATTAAAGAAAAGGAGATTGGCGCGGCCATTGCGGAGAGAAAGATTTTTCCGTGCTATTTTGGTTCAGCCTTAAAGATGCAGGGAATCGAAGCGTTGTTGACCGGTATTGAAAAATACGTGCAGATGCCGGTGTATGAGAAAGATTTTGGCGCGAGAGTTTATAAAATTTCCAGAGATGCCCAGGGAAATCGTTTGACCCATATGAAGATTACCGGCGGCGTGTTAAAAGTGAAAATGCCTTTGGATAATGGGGAAAAGCCGGATCAGATCCGAATTTATTCCGGCGCCGGATATGAGATGGTGAATGAGGCTGGCGCCGGGATGATCTGTGCGGTGACCGGGCTGGAAAAAACAAAGGCGGGCGAAGGCATCGGTATCGAAGGGCGCGGGGCGGCGCCGCTGCTTGAGCCGGTATTGACCTATGCGATTGAGCTGCCGGAGGGAACGAATGTCCATGATATGTTCTTAAAGTTGAAACAGCTTGAAGAAGAGGAACCCCAGCTTCAGATTGTGTGGAACAGTGAATTGGGGGCGATTTATGCCAGGGTGATGGGTGAGATCCAAATAGAAATTTTAAAAAGTCTGATCGCCGAGCGTTTTCAGGTGGATGTCAATTTCGGAACCGGGAATATTGTCTATAAAGAAACGATAGAGACGACGGTTGAGGGCGTGGGACATTATGAACCTTTGCGCCATTATGCGGAAGTTCATTTGATTTTAGAGCCCGGAGAGCCGGGAAGCGGCCTTCAGTTTGAGAGCAGGTGCAGCGAGGATGCCCTGGACAGAAACTGGCAGCGCCTGATCTTGACCCATCTGGCGGAAAAAAGCCATCGAGGTGTTTTGACCGGGGCAGAGATCACGGATATGAGGATTTTACTGGTGGGCGGCCGGGCCCACACCAAGCATACCGAAGGCGGAGATTTCCGGCAGGCGACTTATCGGGCGGTGCGCCATGGCCTGAAACAGGCAAAGTCCGTCCTGCTTGAGCCGATTTATGAATTTTGCCTTGAGATTCCATCGGACAAGGTGGGGCGGGCAATGACAGATATACAGAAAATGCAGGGCGGCTTTTCCGCGCCGAGAGTGGAGGGCGACAGGACAGTGATCATCGGGACGGCCCCGGTGGTGAATATGCGGGAATACGCTTCGGAAGTGATTGGCTATACAAAGGGAATGGGGCGGCTCACCTGCACACCGGGCGGCTATATGCCGTGCCATAATGCGGACGAAGTGGTTGCGGCGGTCGGATACGATTCGGAGGCGGATCTGGAAAATCCAACCGGGTCGGTTTTCTGCGCCCATGGAGCAGGATTCAATGTACCCTGGGATAAGGTGACGGAATATATGCACTTGGAAAGTTTTTTGAAATCTGCACAGGTATCCCGGGAGGAAACGGATCGTTCAGCGGCAGCAGACCGATCAGAAACCGGAGATAATTCCGGCGGCGGAACGATGGGTTCAGGGCTGGCGGAAGATAAAGAGTTGGAGCGGATTTTTGAGCGGACCTACGGGCCGGTGAAACGCAGAGAATGGCAGCGGAGGGAAGTTCAGGAGACGGAGGAGCGCAGACCGGCAAAGAAAGCGGAAGAAAGCTATCTGCTGGTTGACGGCTACAACATTATCTTTTCCTGGGATGAGCTGAGAAGCTTGTCGGAAGTCAATATTACCAGCGCCCGCAATGCGTTGATGGATATTTTGTGCAATTATCAGGGATTTAAAAAAGATACATTGATTCTTGTCTTTGATGCCTACAAAGTGGAGGGAAATCCGGGACAGGTTTTTAAATATCACAATATTTATGTGGTTTATACAAAAGAAGCGGAGACGGCGGACCAGTATATTGAAAAGACCGTGCATCGGATGAACCGTAAGTACGATGTAACGGTGGCTACTTCCGATGCGCTCGAGCAGGTCATCATTCTCGGTCAGGGCGCGCAGCGGATGTCTGCTCAGGGCCTTAAAGAAGAGGTGGAGCAGACATGCCGGGAAATCCGTCAGATTCTTGCGGAGCGGCGGGAAAATGACAGAAATTATCTGTTGAATGCCCTGCCTGAAGATATGGCCGAACTGGTTGAGGATGTCCGGCTCGGAAAGAAAAAATTTAAATGAACATCTGAAAATCATGCCCTTTAAAAAATTTTCAGAATATATTTCATGATCAGGAAGACCGCAGCAATTTGAAGAATAAGAATGAGCGGGATTCCGATAACAAAACGGATATGTTTTGTTTTGTGATGAAAAACATACATACCCGCCAATGCCCCGATGCTGCCGCCGATGAGAGCGAGAAGAAAGAGCGTGGATTCCGCGATACGCCAGCGGTTTTTAACAGCCCGGCGCTTATCAATGCCGAAAATAATAAAAGCGGCCGCGTTGATGATAATAAAATAAATGATTAAAATATTTGTTAAATTCATAAAATACACCTTACTTTCTCAAACTATCATATCAGATGATAAGGAATTTGACCAGAGTTAATGGAGGCTGCGATGAGGAAGAAAATTATTTTTTTAGATATTGACGGCACACTGATGGATTTTACCGGGGAGCTCCCGGAGTCGGCAAGAACGGCGCTTTGCCGGGCGAAGGCGGAAGGACATCAGTTGGTTCTCTGCACGGGGCGTATCAAGGCGCAGATATATCGGGAACTTTTAGAAATGAATTTTGATGGGATTATAGCGTCGGCCGGCGCTCATATCGAGTGTGGGGGCCGGGAAATCTATCGGCATACGGCGGCGCCGGATCAATTGGCACGTCTCGTTGATTATTTTGAGAAAACCCGGACGACCTATATGCTTCAGACAGAGCAGGGGGTTGTGATGACAGAAAGAAGCCGGAAGGCCATGATCCGGCATTTCACCGATATGGGAATGACTGAGGAAGAAATGGAAAAAGTCATGGTGGCGGATATTTTTTTGCGGGAAGATTTGCGCAGTTGTCCGGATGTGGAAAAAATGGCTTATTACGATGCGCCCGTATCGATGGAAAAGATTCAGGAGGTTCTCGGAGAATATTTTAAAGTTGAGGGTGCCAGCTATAAGAGCGGCGAGGGGAGTAACGGTGAGATCACCTGTGCCGGAGAGAATAAGGCCACGGGAATCCGCCGCTATGTATCTTTCGTCGGCGGGGATATGGCGGCAACCGTGGGCATAGGCGATGGGCCGAATGACGGAGAAATGCTTGCCGAAACGGCGATAGCCATCGCCATGGGAAATGCCTCGGATGATTTGAAGGCCGTTGCCGATCATGTGACGGCGGATGTTGATAAAGACGGCCTTTTTAAAGCCTTTAAATGGCTGCAGGTAATATAAGTTCCAGAATAAAGACAGCAATACAGGCGGCGGCGGACACTTTGATGAGGCTGCCGCCTTTCCATGCCACAATAATTGCCGTGATGAATCCGGCCAGAGCGGAGATCAGATTCTGGGTTGCCGACAGGATGGCCGGGAATGTCATGACAGACAGTGTGACATAAGGAACATAGTATAAAAAAGAGCGGATAAATGTATTTTTAATTTCTTTTCGGATAATTGTCAAAGGCAGCAGGCGAATCAGATAGGTCACTCCGGCCATGACAAATATGTATATATAAATGTTATGTGACATTGTTAAAATCCTCCTTAAATTGTATTGCCGGAACTGTTTTCTTCGGTATGATCCAGTGAGTCAGGGCTGACAGGAAAAAGGGCTGCCGCGCCGCCGGCAATGACCAGGGTCAGCAGGATGATCCGAAAACCGGAAGAAATCTGGTTCAATAAAGGAATATAGGAAAACAAAAAACTGGCGCCCATGGATACGAGGACAACACCGGCGATGATCCGGCTTGCTTTGGACGGCGGAATGATGACGGCGATAAACATACCGTACAGGGCAACGCCGAGAGCGCTCAAAATCCGTCCGGGCAGTATACTGCCGGAGAGAACGCCTAAAAAAGTGCCAAAAGCCCAACCGGGTGAGGCGACGGCAATGACGCCGTAACTGTAAAATGGATTCAGTTTTCCTTCTTTGCAGCTGCACACACCGAAAATTTCATCTGTGTTGCCATAGGCGATAAAGAAACGATGAAAAAAAGGCGTACTCTGCTCCAGCTTTTGAGATAAAGCGCAGGACATGAGGCAGTATCTCAGATTAATGACGAGCTGGGTAAAAGCCATTTCAATATAGCTGGCGGAGGCGGTAATAATACCGAGTCCGGCAAACTGTCCTGCCGAAGTTAAATTTGTCAGGGACAAAAGTACGGCCTGAAAAGCGGTCAGCCCTGCATTTTTAGCCATAATACCAAAAGTAAATGAGACGGCCATATATCCGAGGGCAATAGGAATGCCGTCGGTCATTCCCTGCCGAAAGGCGGCTTTACGATTCATAACAATCCTCCCAAATTTAATATATTTTTACTGATTTTTCCTTTTTAACAGCAAAAATTATTGTAACACGAATGGATGCCAATGTAAAATATATTCATTTTTAATACTTGATTTTTTTGAAAAGCCAATGATATAATCTCATGGTAATGAAAATTACCATGAGAGTGTATAGCAGCCTGGGAGATCTGCGGCATCAGATTTCCGTAAACGCTGATGTTTCGCGCCATCATCTCTCTGCATATTGGGCACTGTGACTTTTGCCATAGGTTATGTGCTGATGGAGGTGAAATCATGAAACGTGTAAAATCTGCGTGTATTTTTCAGACCCTTATTTTTCAGCAGAAGGAAGATTTTGGCTATTCGAGAGAGCGGGCCGCTGCATTGAATCATGAGGAATTAGAAAGATATAAAGCATCCCTTGAGAAGACACACACCCGTTATCAGATTACGGAAGAAACTGAACAGCCGGATGGTTCTGTTATTATTCGTGTCAGAAAGCAATATAATGAACGGGCGGATGTCAGTGAATATTTTGAAAAACAGTAATAAGCTTAGAAAGTCGAACAGCGGGAGCGTAGAATTTCAGACTGAATTCTGCGCTCTGTTTTTTTGCGTTTAAACAGGAGGAATCTATGAATCAGAATAATTATTTAGGGACAGAGAAGGTAGGAAAATTGCTTCGGCAATTTGCCGTTCCGTGCATTTTTTCGTTGATCATCTCATGTCTTTACAACATTGTGGACCAGATTTTTGTGGGGAATGGTGTTGGTTATTTAGGCAATGCAGCTACAGGTGTTATTTTCCCCATCACGGTTATCGGATGGGGTGTTTCTCTGCTTTTTGGGGATGGAGCCGCGGCGGCTCTGAGTGTTTCCCTTGGGAGGAATGAAACAAAGCATATTCATCGGAGCGTCGGCAACAGTGTATTGTGCTCATTTCTTTTAGGGATCGTCATTATTGCCATAGGTTATCTTTGGGGAGATAATTTATTACTCTTAATCGGAGCAACAGACGCCAATCTGGGGCTGGCCCATGATTATGGGTTTATCATTTATGCTATGATGCCGCTGGCTTTGGTGCAGAATACGCTGGCGTCCATTATCCGTGCCGACGGCAGTCCAAAATACGCCATGGGCGCCATGCTGGCCGGAGCTGTTGTCAATATCATTGGCGACCCGGTTGCGATTTTTGTATTGAATATGGGAATCAAAGGCGCTGCCTATGCGACAATATTGGGCCAGTTTGTCAGCTTTCTTATATGTGCTGTTTATTTGAGGAAGAGTAAGACCTTCAAAATTTCCCTGAGCAGTTTCCGGGTGGATTTTACACTTTTAAAGCATGTAATTGCTCTGGGGACCTCCAGTTTCCTGACACAATTTTCAATTGTGATCATAACGGTTATTAACAATATTTTATTGGTCAAATATGGCGCTCTTTCTCCGTATGGCGCAGATATTCCACTGGCGGCCTTTGTTGTCATTATGAAGTTATTCCAGATTGTCTTGAACATCGCCATAGGAATTGCCGCAGGCGCACAGCCGATTGTAGGGTATAATTACGGTGCGGAGAAATACGACCGTGTCAAAGAACTGTTAAGGTTGATTATTAAATGGACGATGATTATTTGCCTGATCTGTACGGCCGTGTTTGAAATATTCCCGTTATTCTTTATCCGGATGTTTGGTGCCGACGGCGAATTGTATACTCAGTTTGCTGTTTTATGCCTGAGAATTTATCTTTCACTTATCGTTTTTACCTGTGTGCAGAAAGTATGCGCTATTTTTCTTCAGTCTATCGGTCATGCAAAAAAAGCGGCGCCCCTTTCTGTTCTGCGAGATGTACTGTTAATTGTCTTTTCTTTGATAGCCCCAATGTTTTGGGGAGTGACAGGTATTTTCTGGGCAGCTCCGATCGCGGATATTATTGCGATTGCCATCACGGCGGCGGTTATGGTTAATTTGTGGAAACAGTTAGACAGCCGCGAAAATGAAGTCAGAGATCCGGAAGCAGAGAAGGCAGCCCTTCAGCCTTCACATGCCGGAGTTATTATTACTATTGCCCGTGAACACGGTACGGCCGGAAAATATATTGGCCAGCTGGTTGCAAAAAAACTGAATATTCCATGTTACTATAAAGAAATGACGGCTTTGGCCGCAAAGGAGAGCGGACTTACTAAAGAGTTTATTTCAAATATAAATTCGAATGAAAATGCCGTAATGAAAGAACTTTATTTAAGTACAAATGTGATCCAGCAGGCGGTTACCGCCCAGGATAAAGTGATCAAGATGATCGCAGACGCAGGTTCCTGCGTCCTTATCGGCCGGGCTGCCGATTATGTGCTCCGGGAGCGGGAAAATGTAGTCAGAATCTACATTCATGCGCCGAAGGATTACCGCGTAAAAAAGGTTATGGAAATGTATGGAGACACTATGGAAGAAGGACGTAAGAGTATTGAACGTTCGGATGCCGCGAGAGCAGCCTATTATAAAAACATCTCCGGTTTTAAGTGGGGAGATGTGCATCAATATGATCTGTGTATTGACAGTTCGATCGGTGCGGAAAAAAGTGCGGATCTGATATATGAATATATTCAGAAACGGCAATAACAGCAGAGTTGAAAGTCCCGAAAACAGATTCGGGACTTTTTTCTTTGCATTTTTAAGGGTTATGTATATAATAGAATAAGGTAAAACATTCGACAGAGGGGAGTTTATCCGGAATGATAAAAATATACAGAACAGATGACAATTTTATACACGAAGAGGATAGTATTCAGGAAGGTGTATGGATACAGATGATTCATCCAACCAGAGAGGAAGCAATGAGGGTTGCCGAGGAACTGGAGATCGATATTGACGATGTCATGGCTGCATTGGATGAGGAGGAAAGTTCTCGTATTGAATTGGAACCCGGGTATACACTGATACTTGTCGATATACCAACGGTGGAGGTCCGCCATGAAAAACGGGCTTATACGACAATTCCGTTAGGTATTATTCTGCTCCAAAATATGATCATCACCGTATGTACGGAGGATACGCCGATATTGCACCGGTTTATAAAGGGCAGAGTGAAGGAGTTCAGCACAAAAAAGAAGATGCGTTTCGTATATCAGATTTTGTTTCGTGCCGCTTCATTGTATCAGGCTTATCTGAGAGTTTTGGACAAGCGGCGGACAGAGATTGAAGAACGCATCGAGGGGGATACGGAGGATGTGGATCTGATGGCTCTGCATGAGTTGGAATCCACACTGGTTTATTTTGCAACTTCCCTGCGGGCCAACGGCGTTGTTTTGGACCGGCTGACACGTTACAAACGGTTGGAACAGTATCCGGAGGATCAGGAGCTTTTGGATGATGTTATCATTGAAAATAAACAGGCCATCGAGATGACTACGATATACAGAGATATTATCAATAGTACCCGTGAACTGCTTTCCTCAGTGATTGACAGCCGCCTGAATAACGTTATGAAATATCTGACGTCGATTACGATCGTCATGGCCATACCGACAGTTATTTCCGGTTTATATGGAATGAACGTCAATGCGGGAGGAATGCCCTTTGCCAGCTCGGTTCAGGGCTTTGGCATTTTGTGTGTCATCACTTTATTGATCTGCATACTGGCATTGTGGCTGCTTCGTAAAAAGAAAATGTTATAGACGATTTAGAGAGAAGAGAGGTTTTGACTGTGAATGCAAAGAATGGCTTGATTAAAATGACCTTTTTGGCAATGATGGTTGCCATCGGAGTGGTCATATCTCCGATTTTGAGAGTTGAGGGAATGTGCCCGATGGCCCATTTGATCAATATTGTCTGTGCGGTGATGATGGGACCGTGGTACTCATTGCTGTGCGCCATATTGATCGGCATTATCCGCATGATGTTTATGGGAATACCGCCGCTGGCTTTAACGGGAGCAGTTTTCGGCGCTTTTTTGTCCGGCGTTTTATATCGATTATCCGGGGGAAGAATGATTTTCGCGGTTGTCGGTGAGGTGATCGGCACCGGTATTATCGGGGCGATGGTGTCCTATCCGGTGATGACATTTATTGTGGGACGCGAAGGACTTTCTCTGATGTTTTATGTCCCGTCCTTTATCTGTGGAACATTGATCGGCGGCAGCGTCGCTTTTATCTTTTTGAAATATTTGAATAAGGGAAAAATGCTCACGAAAATGCAGCAGATGCTGGGTTCCTCCGTACAGGAGAAGCCTTCGGATCTGCGGATGGATGCCGCGGGCATCGGCTTCCTTGGAATTATTGTTTATCTGGCGGTGTTGGTCGTTTCCAAAAATATTTTTCATCTTGAGGGAATCATGGTGAAGATCCTTCCGGCCGCCGCGTTGATTCTTGTGGAAGTGATTGCGATTGTATATTATGTCACCCAGTCGAGTAAGGAGCGGGAACAGAAAAATGCTTAAAAATGAAATATTAAACGAAATTTCTCACATTCGTGCAGCGGTGCAGCAAAAAGCGCCGCTGATTCACTGTATTACAAATCCGATCTCCATCCATGATTGTGCCAATGTGGTTTTGGCGACGGGAGGCCGTCCGATGATGGCGGAACATCCGGCGGAAGTGGAAGAGATTACCGTGACAGCCGGAGCATTGGCCCTTAACCTCGGCAATATCACCGATGCCAGAAGGACTTCGATTTTAATTTCGGGAAAGGCTGCGATGGAGCGGCATATCCCTGTGATTCTGGATATGGTTGGGATTGGATGCAGTCATTTCCGCAGAGAACTCACAGAGGAATTTTTAAAACAGCGCATGTCGGAAGCTGTGAAAGTCCCGGAAAGCCCGCTCGTATTAAAGGGAAATATGTCGGAGTTGAAGGCCCTGGCCGGAGCGGATTATCATGTCAGCGGTGTCGATGTGGCTTCGGGGGATGTGCTGTCAGAGGATAATCGGACGGAAATGATCGGACTGGCAAAATCCGCGGCAAAAGCTTACGGGGCCGTTGTGCTTGCTTCGGGGAAAACGGATTTGGTGACGGATGGGGAAAAGGTATGCCTGATTGACAATGGCTGTGAGATGATGGGAAGGATTACGGGGACAGGCTGTATGCTGAACGTGTTGGCCGGAACTTATATGTCTGTCGGGAAACCGATGGCGGCGGCTGTGGCGGCCTGCGTTGTCCTTGGCATCAGCGGAGAGATGGCTGCCGGACAGTGTCGGGGGACAGGCAGTTTTCAGACGGCTTTTCAGGATGCTCTTTTTTGTATGACGGATGAGGACATCCGCAGTCGGATCCGGGTAACTTTTTTCGAATAATACGGATATAATTTGGGGGAATTAAATCATGGATAGGGAACAGAAGTTTAAGTATATGACTGAGGAGCCGATACCGCGCCTTGTGTGTTCTCTGGCTGTGCCGACGATCATCAGTATGCTGATCACATCATTTTACAATATGGTGGATACATTTTTTGTTGGACGGATTAATACATCGGCGACGGCGGCGGTAGGCGTTGTGTTTTCATTGATGGCGATCATTCAGGCCATCGGGTTTTTCTTTGGGCACGGTTCGGGAAATTATATTTCCCGTCAGCTCGGAGCGCAGAATACGGAAGAGGCTTCGAAAATGGCTTCTATCGGTTTCTTTTCAGCGCTGATCGCCGGAGCGGTTCTGGCGGGATGCGGGCTGATTTTTATTAAGCCTCTGGCGCTGCTTCTGGGTTCCACGGAAACAATTCTGCCCTATGCGGTCGACTATCTCAAGTATATATTAATTGGCGCGCCTTATATGACAGCCTCCCTTGTGTTAAACAATCAGCTTCGTTTTCAGGGAAATGCCATGTATGGTATGATCGGCATTGTGGTGGGAGCCGTGATCAATATTGTTTTGGACCCGGTGCTTATATTTGTCTGCCATATGGGTATCAGCGGCGCGGCGCTGGCGACGATCATCAGTCAGTTTATCAGCTTTATTATATTGCTGTGGGTCAGCCAGAGTGGGCCGGGAATTCATATAAGCTGGAAAAATGTCCGGTTTGATGCTTACTTTTTAAAAGAGATCGTGCGCGGCGGTTTTCCGTCGCTTTGCCGACAGGGGCTTGGCAGTGTGGCGACCATTGCCTTGAATATGGCGGCCGGGGTTTATGGGGATGCGGCGATTGCCGGAATGAGCATCGTCTCAAGAATCACCATGTTTGCCTATTCGGCTTTGATCGGTTTTGGACAGGGATTTCAGCCGGTCTGCGGTTTTAATTATGGAGCAAAGCTTTATGACCGGGTGCGGGAAGCTTTTTATTTCTGTCTGAAAACATCGGCCGGGTTTTTGATCTTGCTTTCAATTGCCGGATATATTGGAGCTCCTCAGCTTGTCGAACTTTTTCGAAAAGGCGACCCGGAGGTGACGGCCGTTGGTATTGCGGCGCTTCGCTTTTCATGTATCAGTTTTTCTTTGAGCGGCGGAGTCGTTATGAGCAATATGTTTCTTCAGTCGATCGGGATGGCCGTGAGGGCATCGATCGTGGCGGCGGCCAGACAAGGTTTGTTTTTCCTGCCTTTGATTTTTATACTGCCTTCGATTTTGGGGCTTAGGGGCGTGGAAATGTGCCAGATGGTAAGCGATATTTTGACTTTTTTACTGGCGATGCCTTTATCGATTTCTGTTTTGAAAAAAATGGGGACAGAATCTGACTGAAAGAAAAAAACCGAGCATATATATAAGTAAAATCTGAAGCCGGAGGCGGCGGATGGAATTTATTGAAAATGGAATAAGAACGCTGAATGACTTTTTGTGGGGATGGCCGCTCATAGGCCTCCTCTTCGGAACGCATCTGTTTTTGACGGTGCGTACAAAGGTGATTCAGCGTTTTGTGTTTCGCGGAATCCGATGGTCGTTAAAAAGTGAGGAGGGATGTGAGGGCGAGGTCAGTCCCTTTGACGCGTTGACGACAGCGCTGGCTTCCACCTTTGGCACGGGCAATATTATCGGGGTGGGAACGGCGATTGCCCTGGGAGGTCCGGGAGCTGTATTTTGGTGTTGGCTGACCGGGATCTTCGGAATGGCGACCACCTACAGTGAGGCTTTGCTGGCAGTCAGATTCCGAACCCGGACAGAGGATGGGAGGATGCAGGGCGGGGCGATGTATGTCCTGGACCGGGGACTTCACATGCGCTGGCTGGCCCTTCTGTTTGCTCTTTTTGGGGCCATGGCATCCTTTGGCATTGGCTGTGCTGTTCAGGTCAATGCCATTGCGGCGGTTTGTAAAGAAAGTCTGAATATTTCGCCGGGGATCGTAGGACTTGTGTCCGCTGTGTTGGCCGGACTTGTGATTTTCGGAGGGATCCAGTCCATTGCCGGAGTATGCCGGCGGCTGGTGCCTTTAATGAGTTTGTTCTATATCGGCGGTTGTGGGGCGATTCTTATCGTTAATTGGGATTTTATACTTCCTGCCTTGAAAACGATCGCAGTGATGGCTTTTTCCCCGGGGGCGGCTGCCGGAGGACTTGCGGGCGGCGGTGTCCGGATGGCTATGCGATACGGCATTGCCCGGGGCTTGTTTTCCAATGAGGCCGGTATGGGTTCCGCGCCGATCGCGGCGGCGGCAGCAAAGACGAGCAGCCCGGTTCGACAGGCATTGATCTCGTCCACCGCAACCTTTTGGGATACGGTGGTTGTCTGTGCCGTTACAGGGCTTGTGCTGGTGAGCAGTATTATGAAAAATCCGGCGATCGATATGGCGACGGCCGGGGACGGAGGCCTGCTTACAACACTGGCCTTTGCCCAGATTCCCATTGTCGGGCCGGGAATCCTTGTCGTGGGCATCATTACCTTTGCCTTTTCTACGATTCTCGGATGGGCCTACTATGGCGAGAGATGCGTTGAATATCTGGCGGGGCGGCGCGGGTTGATCTTTTATCGGCTGCTTTATATCTTGACGGCGGCGGCAGCGCCGGTCATTCAACTGGGAGTTGTGTGGATGACTGCCGATGTTCTCAATGCGCTGATGGTTTTGCCAAACCTGATTTCTTTGCTTTGCATGTCGGATGTTGTCGCCGGTGAAACGCAAAAATATTTAAAATAAAAACTATTGACTCTCACGGTGCGTCATAGGATAGGATAAATTTCAGAAGGGCAAAAAGCCTTTCAGGATTCAGGAATGGGAGGACGAAAGATGAGAACGGTGAAAGAAGTATCTGAATTAACGGGAATCAGCGTGCGCACGCTTCACTATTATGATGAGATTGGTTTGTTTGAGCCAACGGTCGTGACTGAAGCGGGATACCGGCTTTATGACGATAAAGCCCTGGAAAGGTTACAGCAGATATTATTTTTCCGGGAATTTGATATGCCGTTAAAGGAAATCAAAAGCATCATGGAAAATCCCAACCTGGATAAAAATCAGCTTCTCCGCAGTCAGAAACAGGTACTGATTCTGAAAAAAGAACGGCTGGAGCGGTTGATTGCCGGTATCGATGATATTTTGAAAGGAGAGAACAGGATGGATTTTGAAATTTTCAGTAAAGCAGATGTGGAACAGTTATACGGGGCCCTTGTTGATCATATGTCGGAGGAAAATAAGGCGGTTTTCATTGAAAAGTACGGAAGTATGGAGCAGTATAAGGAACATTTCATGGAAAGCGCTTCCGGCAAAAAGGCTCAGAAAAACTATGCAAAGCTGGTGGAGTGGTACGGAGATAAGGACAGCGTTTTATCGGCAGGGACGAATCCTGCGAATTCGCAGATCGTGGATGCATGGTCCAAACGATCTGACGCCGTTTTCCGGAAGTTGGCGGCTGTAAAGGGGGCAGATGTTCAAAGCTTTGAGGTTAAAGAAATTGTCGGGGAGCTGGATTTTGTATTCAAACAGCTGTATCAGATGAAAGATGTTTCGAAGATGATGCTGGAAATGGCCGGATTGTATAAAAACGATGCGGATTTCCAGAAAAAGAATGATGATATTTACGGCGATAGGGCGACAAAATTTATGGGCGAAGCCTTAGAGGCATTTTACAATGTGTAATCATGTCAAATGCCGGATATTATTTTAAATGATGTAAACGAATAAAAGGAAGGTAAAAAAGAGAAAAACTCTTCTTTTCAGAAACCGTTTCAAGGTTTTCGGAAAGAAGAGTTTTTTAGTGACATTTTAACTTTACGGATATTTTTGAACGTGTTATAATTAAAAAAAATAAAAATATAGTTAAAATTTAAGGTGATGCAGATGAGCTTTACTTCTGAAAAAAGAGAACGGATAAAAAGATATATATTGGAAAAAATTGACGAAGGGCAGACGGATATGGCAAAAAGGGCCGCAGAAGCTTTTAATGTCTCGCTTAATACGATTTATAGATATATCAGGGAGTTGGAGAAAGCAGAAATAATTCGTAAGGATGGAAGAAATTATAATTTTGTTGAAAATATAGAAGTTTTTACCTTAGCAAGGTCAAGCGGCCAGTTATCGGAAGAGGATGTCATTTATGAAAAATATGTGAAGAAATATATTGAAAAATTACCGGATAACGTGAAACAGATATGGCAATATTCTTTTATGGAAATGATGAATAATGCCATTGACCATTCGCAGGCAGAGCTTGTATTTATATTAATTGCTCAAAATTATATGAACACAATTATTGTAATTAATGATGAGGGCGTTGGAATATTCAAAAAAATAAAAGAGTATTATAATTATGATTCTCTGGAAGACGCTATTAGCGAGCTTTTTAAAGGAAAGCTCACAACAGATACCCAAAATCATTCAGGAGAAGGGATATTTTTTACTTCTCGGATATTAGATAATTTTGTTGCGTTATCTGATGGTAAAATATTTTCTCACGATAAGTATGATGATATATCTAAAGACATAAGGGAAATAGATACTTTAAAAACGTGGGGAGATGAAAGAGGTACCGTGATATTTATGCAATTGTCCAATTATAGCAAAAAGAATTTAAGGGAGGTGTTTGATATGTTTGCAGATGTAGACGGAGGCTTTATAAAAACACGCATACCGATAAAAAATATATATGAAACATACCCTGTATCGAGGTCTCAGGCAAAAAGGTTGTGCAATCGTTTTGATAAATTTCGAGAAATAGAATTGGATTTTTCGGGAATTGAAGAAATTGGTCAGGGATTTGCCCATGAATTATTTGTTGTTTTCAGCAGAGAACATCCAAATGTAAAATTGATTCCAATAAATATATCACTGGAAGTTGAAAAAATGATTAATCATGTAAAACAAACGATTCATTGAGTTAGTAAAAAAGGCAGGTAAAAAAGAGAAAAACTCTTCTTTCCAGAAACCGTTTCAAGGTTTTCGGAAAGAAGAGTTTTTTTAAAATCAGCTTACCACATTAATCGGTGTGCCGTTCAGATAGTTTTTGATATCGTCGGCAAGGATGGAGACGAGGCGCTGGCGGGTTTCAAGGCCTCGCCAGCCCATATGCGGTGTGAGGATGACATTCTCCATCTGATAGAGCGGGTTATCCTCAGCCGGCGGTTCGACCTCCTGAACATCCAGTCCGGCTCCGGCGATGCGTCCTGCCTGTAAAGCCTCGATCAAAGCGGCTTCATCGATGAGAGGACCGCGGGCGGTATTAATGATAAATGCCGTTGGTTTCATCAGGGCCAGGGTATCTTTATTGATGATATGGCGTGTCTGAGGCATGAGCGGGCAGTGCAGGGACACATAATCACTTTGGGAGAGTACTTCTTCCAGTGAAGTGAAGTGGATGCCCGGTTCATCTCCGGCAGCGTTGACATCGTAGGCCAGAATTTTCATTCCAAGGGCCTGAGCGACTTTAATGACTTCCCGGCCGATATGTCCGGCGCCGACAACGCCCAGTGTCTTGGCATTGATCTCTACATGGTCAACCTGCATACATTTGGTAAAATTATCGTGGTTATTTTCTGTCAGCATGGCAATCTGTCTGCGCATGGATGAGCTGAGATTCATAATCATCATGATGGCTGTGTGGGCCACCCTCTCCGTGCTGTAGGACGGCACGTTGCATACGGTAATCCCCTTTTCTCTGGCCGCCTCCAGATCCAGATTGTTGTATCCTGTGCCGGCTTCGCAGATCAATTTCACCGAATCCGGGAACCGGCGGATAATATCGCCGGAAACCGGCATTTCTTTAGTGACAACAATGTCAAATCCCTGAATACGTTCAAGAATCTCCGACGGTTCCGTTGTTTCATAGACTTTCACCTCATCGGACAAAATCGAATAGTCCAGCCGATGGTCATAATTCATGCGTTCCCCATTTAATACAACTGTTTTTGCATTCATTTGAAAACCCCCTTTTTATAGTTCTTTTTTAATTTCAGTATACAGGAATACCGGTTTAGAAACAAGTAAAAAAGGCGGAATAAAATGGGGGTTGACAACAGGTGAAATGGGTGTAAAATAAATCCTTGTAAATAGTTAACTATGTTAAATAATAACCATGTTAACTAAGTGAGGTGAAGAGATGAAAAACAGGAAAATGCAGGAAGAAATGTTCAGAGCTATGTTCCGTCTGAAACATTTGAACATGGGCGGCATGCTGAAGGAGATATCGGTTGGGGAATATAAAATATTAGAGATGTGTTCCGGATGTCCTCAGTGCGGCGCCCGGGAAAAGGGTATTTATGTTTCCAGTATGGCAGCAGAAATGAAGGTTTCTTCGCCGGCCGTCAGCCGTCTGCTGAAAGGCATGGAGGGCAAAGATTATATTGTCCGTCATGCGGATTCAAAGGACCGGAGGAATACCCGTGTTTTTATCACAGAGGCAGGACTGAAAAAACGGGATGAATGTCGGGAAATTCTTTGGAATTATACGGAGAGGGTCATTGGGCGGATGGGCATGGAAAATATGCTGCAGCTTCTGAATCTTTTTAACCAGATGGTGGATGTTATGGAAGATGAACTGAAAAAGACAGAGAAAGGAGACCGGATATGTTAAAAATTTTCAGCTATCTGAAAAATTCGAAGGCGATGGTACTTACCATTATTCTTCTGCTTGTTGTTCAGGCCGGTTGTGAATTGTCGCTGCCCCAGTATACATCGGACATTGTGGATGTGGGAATTCAGCAGGGAGGCATTGAACGGGCAACGCCGGAACGGATGCGGAAGGAAACTTATGAAAATCTGTGTCTGTTTATGACAGATGAGGAGATTCAAAGCATAGAACCTTATTATCAGGAGGATGAAGAGGGAAACTATGTATTGAATACAAAGGATGATGATATTTTAGAACAAATGGACAATGCTTTCGGGATGCCGATGCTCATCTTAGCTTCAATGGAAGAATCCGGAGAGGTGGATGTGAGCCAGATCCGTCAGGCCGTGGACGCGGGAATGGTGAGTCGAGAGGATATGATTGCCAAAAGGGATGAGGTTGAGGCATCTTTCGGGGATATGAGTGAGTCGATCATCCAGCAGAAGGCCGTTCTGTTTGTGAAAGAAGAATATGCGGCTCTCGGAATGAATCTGGATGATATTCAGATGGATTATCTGAAAACAAAAGGTATCCAGATGGTCGGTCTGGCAGTGGTGATGATGGGCGCCTCGATTCTTGTGTCCCTGTTTGCCGCCAGGGTTGCCGCCGGTGTGGGCCGGGATTTAAGAAAGAGTGTATTTAATAAAGTTGTATCCTTTTCCAATGCGGAAATGGATAAGTTTTCAACGGCCTCGCTGATCACCCGGAGTACAAATGATATTCAGCAGATTCAGATGGTGGAAGTTATGCTGCTCAGAATGGTATGCTATGCTCCGATCATCGGAATCGGCGGCATTTTTAAGGTGCTCCACACAAAAACAGGGATGAGCTGGATCATTGTGGTGGCCGTCGCGGCGATCATGGCGCTGGTACTTATATTAATGTCCCTTGCTATGCCGAAATTCAAGAAAATGCAGGATTTGGTGGACCGGTTGAATCTGGTATCCAGAGAGATCCTTACCGGTATTCCGGTGATTCGGGCATTCAGTCGAGAAAAGCATGAGGAACAGCGTTTTGATGTAGCCAATACAAATCTGATGAAGACCCAGTTGTTTACAAACCGGGTAATGACCTTTATGATGCCGGCCATGATGTTTATTATGAATGGTATCAGTGTTTTGATCGTATGGAATGGGGCTCATGGCATTAATCAGGGAAATCTTCAGGTTGGAGATATGATGGCCTTTATCACTTATACCATGCAGATCGTTATGGCATTTTTGATGCTGACGATGATATCCATTATGCTGCCGAGGGCCGGTGTGGCTGCGGACCGTATTGATGAGGTCTTAAAAACAGAACCTTCCATTCATGATGCGGAACATGTGCGGGATGATGAGCTGAAAGCGGCCAAAGGTTATGTTGAATTTAAAGATGTCTGTTTCCGGTATCCGGGGGCCAGCGAGGATGCCCTTGAACATATCAGTTTTACGGCGAAACCGGGAGAAACGACTGCGATTATCGGAAGTACGGGCTGCGGTAAATCAACGATGATTCATTTGATTCCGAGATTTTATGATGTGACCGGCGGGGCGATTACCATTGATGGCGTTGATATCCGGGAACTTTCCAGAAATAAGGTGCGGAGCCTTCTCGGATTTGTGCCGCAGAAGGGCGTACTGTTTTCCGGCACTATTGAATCCAATCTGAAATTCGGCGGCGACTGGATTACGGATGAAGCTATGAAGACAGCGGCACAGGTTGCTCAGGCAACAGAGTTTATAGAGACAAAGAAGGATATGTATCAAAGTCCGATCGCCCAGGGCGGAACCAATGTTTCCGGCGGGCAGAAACAGCGTCTTTCCATTGCAAGGGCTATTGCTAAAAATCCCAAAATATTCCTGTTTGATGACAGCTTTTCTGCGCTGGATTATAAGACGGACGTTGTTCTGCGAAGAGCATTGAAGGAAAAGGTTTCTGATGCGACGGTCATTATTGTGGCGCAGCGGATCAGTACGATTCTTCATGCGGATCAGATCATTGTCCTGGAGGACGGGCATGTGGCCGGCATCGGCCGTCATGAGGAGCTGCTGGAAAGCTGCGAGGCTTATCAGGAGATCGCGAAATCCCAGTTATCCGAGTCCGAGTTGAAAGGAGGCCGTGCATCATGAGTGAAGAGAGAAGACAACCGATGAGAGGCCGCGGACCGATGGGCCGGGGCATGATGCCGGGAGAAAAGGCAAAGGATTTCAGAGGCAGTGTCGGAAAGCTGTTGAATTATATGGGGCGGTATAAAATAGCCCTGGTGTTTGTTATCATTTTCGCGATCTGCAGTACGGCTTTTAATATTGTCGGACCGAAGATTTTGAGCAAAGCAACGACCGAGATTTTCAACGGTCTTTTATCGAAACTTTCCGGCGGTGCGGGAATCGATTTCGGGAAAATAGGCCGGATTCTTCTTATATTAATAGGAATTTATGGTGTCAGCGCCTGTTTCTCATTTATTCAGGGCTGGCTGATGACGGGAATATCCCAGAAGATGTGTTTCCGAATGAGGAAGGAGATTTCCGAAAAAATCAATCGGATGCCGCTGGAATACTTTGAGTCAAGGACTGTCGGCGAAGTTTTATCCCGGATCACCAATGATGTGGATACATTGGGAATGAGCTTGAACCAGAGTGTCACCCAGCTGATCACATCCATTACGACGGTGATCGGTATTTTGATCATGATGCTCAGTATCAGTCCACTGATGACTCTGATTGCCATTATTATTCTGCCGGTATCCATGATCTTAATTACGACAGTGGTCAAATCCTCTCAGAAATATTTCCGCACCCAGCAGGAATATCTGGGCCATATCAACGGACAGGTTGAAGAGGTTTACAGCGGACAGAATATCGTTAAAGCCTTTGACCGGGAGGAAGAGGTACTGAAAGAGTTTTCTGAGACAAATGACACGCTGTATGCTTCGGCATGGAAATCTCAGTTCTTTTCCGGCATGATGCAGCCAATCATGAATTTTGTCGGAAATCTCGGCTATGTGGCCGTGGCTGTTGTCGGCGGTTATCTGACGATTCAGGGAACCATTGAGATTGGCGATATTCAGGCTTTTATTCAGTATGTGCGTCAGTTTACCCAGCCGATCTCCCAGGTGGCCCAGGTGTCAAATATGCTTCAGTCGATGGCTGCGGCTTCCGAGAGGGTGTTTGAATTCCTGGCAGAGCCGGAGGAAGATATCACGTTGGAAAATCCGGTACATCTGGAAGCGCCGGAAGGACGGGTCTCATTCCGGCATGTACGATTTGGATATAAACCGGATAAAACGGTTATCCATGATTTCAGCTGTGATGTGGAACCGGGGCAGACCGTGGCGATCGTCGGGCCGACAGGCGCAGGAAAGACCACGATGGTCAAATTGCTCATGCGGTTTTATGATGTCAATCAGGGACAGATTTTGGTTGACGGACACAACATTAAAGATTTTAATCGGGGAGAACTCAGAGAACTTTTCGGAATGGTCCTTCAGGATACATGGCTGTTTAAAGGAACAATCATGGAAAATATCCGGTATGGACGGCTGGAAGCAACGGATGAAGAGGTTATCGCGGCGGCAAAGGCAGCCCACGCTCATCACTTTATTCAGACCCTTCCGGGAGGATATCAGATGGAATTAAATGAGGATGCCAGCAATGTTTCTCAGGGACAAAAGCAGCTTCTTACGATTGCCCGGGCGATTCTGGCGGACAATCCGGTGCTGATTCTGGATGAGGCGACCAGCTCCGTGGATACGCGAACCGAAGAACGGATCCAGAAAGCGATGAATAATCTGATGAAAGGGCGGACCAGCTTCGTCATCGCCCATCGATTATCGACGATTAAAGATGCCGACGTGATTCTTGTTATGAGGGACGGCGACATCATCGAGCAGGGCAATCATGAAGAATTGCTCAGAAAAGGCGGATTTTATGCCGACTTATATAACTCTCAGTTTGAAGAAACTGCCTGAGATTTTTTCACATGGGCGCGCTGCGTCAAGTTTCGCGCGATAAGGTATACAGGAAAAGTCCGGCCCGCGGTGATTTTGCCGCAGGCCGGACTTTTTTAAATCCAGCCGCCGTCCAGCGAGATGATCTGACCGGTCAGATAGGAATGTTCTCCGGCAAGCCGGAGAGCCAGCCGTCCGACTTCATCCGGAGTTCCCATCCGGCAGGCAGGAATTTCATCGATCAATTGAAATCGTTCTTCTTCGGACAAAAAGTGGTTCATTTCTGTATCGATAGCGCCGCAGGCAATGGCGTTGACAGTGATATGGCTCGGAGCCAGTTCCTTTGCCAGCGCTTTTGTGAGGGCGTTCATGCCGCCTTTGGAGGCTGAGTAGGCCGCTTCGCAGGAGGCGCCGCAATTGCCCCAGACGGAAGAAATATTAATAATGCTTCCGGTTTGGCGGGCAACCATGTCAGGAATGACCTGTTTACAGCAGTTAAAAACCGATGTAAGATTGGTTCGAATAACTTCATTCCATTCTCCGGCATCCATGTCGCTGAGAAGACCGATGTGAGAGATGCCTGCGTTGTTGACGAGACAATCCACCGGGCCGAGGACCCTGCGGGCTCCGGCGACAAATCGCTGCGCGTCTTCATAGCCCCCCATATCGCCAATAAAGTCATAGCATTGGCATCCCATGGCTTCAATATGTTTTTTTACATCAAGCAAATCTTCTTTGCTTTTCCTGCAGCAGATACCAACGGCCCATCCCGCGCCGGCAAAAGTCTCGGCGATGGCCCGCCCGATGCCTCTGGAAGCACCGGTGATCAGGACAGTTTTACGTATCATAGTCTATTTCCTCTTACTTATTTTATTGAATATTACTGAGTAATTTTGAGTATAGCATAAAAAGACGGAGGGTGTATACATTTTTAAT
Source organism: Frisingicoccus sp. (assembly GCF_048388605.1). GTDB lineage: Bacteria > Bacillota > Clostridia > Lachnospirales > Lachnospiraceae > Frisingicoccus. The sequence goes on from NZ_DBGCTU010000052.1 coordinate 69,528, forward strand.
AAAAAGCATCAAAAAAATTTAGGCAAAATTAAATTAAAAAATGTGTTAGAATTCATAAATGAAATTATTCTGTAACAAATTTGTAATTTACATGGGTCTGTTTTATAAAAACGGATAAAAAAACCTTTACTTTTTGGCATATTTGCACTATTATAGAGAAAGGAGTTGATAGGAACAGGACTATATGATAAGAAGTAAGGGTGGTAGATATGATTTCAAATCAGATTTTGCAGACAACAATGGAAGGCTTAAAAGCAATCACCAGAGTTGATTTGTGCGTTATGGATACCGAGGGGAAGGTTTTGGCATCCACAATGAATAATGCAGAAGAATATGAGAATGCTGTTTTGGACTTTGTCAATTCTCCTGCGGACAGTCAGGTACTCAGCGGATTTCAGTTTTTTAAAGTATTTGACGAGCATCAGCTTGAATTTGTCATTCTGGCCAAGGGGGACAGTGATGACGTTTATATGGTTGGAAAGATTGCGTCTTTCCAGACTCAGAATCTGCTTGTAGCCTATAAAGAAAGATTTGATAAAGATAATTTCATTAAGAATCTGCTTTTGGATAATTTACTTTTGGTAGATATTTATAATCGGTCAAAGAAGCTTCGAATCGATACGGATGTTCGGCGGATCGCCGTAATTATTGAGTTAAACAATGATAAAGAATTAAACGGGCTGGAAATTGTCCGTGGGATTTATACGGGAAAGACAAAAGATTTCATTACGGCGGTTGATGAGAAGAGCGTCATTGTTGTCCGCGAAGTGAAGGAAAATGAAAATTATGAGGCATTGACGAAGTCCTGCAAAGGGTTATTGGATATGCTGCACGGTGAAGGGCTGACAAAGTGCCGGATCGCTTTGGGAACGATCGTCCATGAGATCAAAGATGTTTCCCGTTCCTATAAAGAGGCGAAGATGGCGCTTGACGTAGGAAAGATTTTCTATAGCGAGAGAGCGATCGTAGCTTACAGTAATCTGGGTATCGGCCGCTTGATCTATCAGCTTCCGGTGCCGTTGTGCAAGATGTTCATTAAAGAAATTTTTGACGGCAAGTCTCCGGATGATCTGGATGAGGAGACATTGATCACAATTAATAAATTTTTCGAAAACAGCCTGAATGTTTCGGAAACATCCAGACAGTTGTATATTCACAGAAATACGCTGGTATACCGTTTGGATAAGCTTCAGAAAAGTACGGGGCTGGATTTGAGAGTATTTGAGGACGCCATCACCTTTAAGATCGCGTTGATGGTTGTCAAGTATATGAGGTATATGGAGACATTTGAGTATTAAAATTTAAAGCAAGGTACCGGCGATAAAAGGAGGTCATAACGTGATTGTTTTAGATAACGTTTGCAAAACTTATAGCACAGGCGTGTCTGCTTTAAATGGTGTTAATCTTAGAATTCGTAAGGGTGAATTTGTATTTATCGTAGGAAGCAGCGGTTCGGGTAAAACAACACTGTTTAAATTGTTATTAAAGGAGCTGGAGCCAACTTCGGGAAGAATTTATATTAACAGTCAGAATATCGGACGTCTGCGCCGCCGCAAAGTTCCGAAAATGCGCCGCGGTATTGGCGTTGTGTTCCAGGATTTCCGTTTGCTCAAGGACAGAAATGTTTATGAGAACATTGCCTTTGCACAGCGGGTTGTCGGGAAACCGGCGAAGGTGATCAAGGAAACGGTGCCGCAGATGCTGACCCTGGTCGGGCTGGCGGATAAGGCGGAATCATTGCCGGGTGAGTTGTCCGGTGGTGAACAGCAGAGAGTTTCTCTGGCGAGAGCTTTGGTGAATAATCCCCCAATCTTGCTGGCGGATGAGCCGACAGGTAATCTGGATCCGGCGAATGCGTGGGAGATTATGAAACTTCTGGAGGATATTAATAAACGAGGGACCACGGTGGTCGTTGTTACCCATAATCGGGATATTGTTGAACGTATGCAGAAGAGGGTTATCACGATAGACAAAGGTGTGGTTATCAGCGATGAAAAAGGTGGAATAACAAATGATTGGTAGAATGTTTTACGCCATCCGGCAGGGCTTTAAAAATATTGGCCGCAACCGGTTGTTTTCCCTGGCGTCGATTGGAACAATTACCGCATGTTTGTTTATGTTTGGTATTTTCTATTGTATTGTAGCGAATTTTCAATACATGGTGCATGCGGCGGAAACCAATGTCGGGCTGACGGTGTTTTTTGATGATACAGTGGCAGAGGAACATATGCTGGAAGTACAGCGGTTGATCGAGGCGCGGGAAGAGGTTGACTCAACAACTTATATTTCTGCGGATGAAGCGTGGGAGAATTTTAAACAGGATTATTTCCCGGATGGGGATGAAGGAATTCTTGCCGGATTGGATCAGGACAACCCGTTGTGGGATTGTGCCAGCGTACAGGTTTATCTGTCGGATACATCAAGACAGGCGGAGCTGATCGATTATATTCAAACGCTGGACGGTGTTTCGGAAGTCAACGGTTCTGAAATTATTGCGGACAGCTTTACGAATTTCAGCCGGTTGATCGGTTATGTGTCTATCGGCATTATTTTAATTTTGGTATTCGTTGCGATTTTCCTTATCAGTAATACGGTTATGATCGGTATTACGGTGCGTAAGGACGAGATTGCAATTATGAAATACATTGGTGCGACGGATTTATTTGTCCGCGGGCCGTTTATTGTTGAAGGTATGACGATTGGTTTGATCGGTTCTGCAATTCCGGTGGTCGGTTTGCGGCTGCTTTATCCGATGGTTGTAGACTTCGTTTTGGAACACTTTTCAATATTAAACAAAATACTGACATTCATGGATGTGAATGACGTATTTAATATCCTTATTCCGATATCGCTTGCGATCGGATTGGGTATTGGTTTTATCGGAAGTTATATGACTTTGAGAAAACATGTGAGAGTATAGGAAGGGAGAAAAGATATGAAACGTTTACATACAAGGCTGCTCAGCGGACTGATGGCCTGTGTGATGGCTTTTTCGCTGAGTTTGACGGCTTTTGCCGTGGATGAAGGCGATAAAGAGGAAAAAGAACAGCAGATTGAGGCGTTGGAGCAGGAAAAAGAGGCTCAGAATGCAGCTCTGGGTGAATTGCAGACGGATAAGGCAAATACGGAGGCTGAGATTGCAGCTCTGGACAGCCAGTTAGCCGATGTTCAGGGACAGATTGATGCGACAAACCTTGAACTGGAGCAGACGGAAGCCGCGCTGGAGCAGACAAAAATTGATCTGGCGGCTGCCCGTGAAAAGGAGCAGCAGCAGTATGAGACTTTAAAACTTCGTATTAAAGTGATGTATAAAAAGGGTGAGACCGGTTATCTGGAGATTCTTCTTGCGGCGGAGGATATTACATCCCTGCTTAACAGCACAGAATATATTTCCAAGATTTCTGATTATGACAGCAATCTGCTTCAGAGTCTTCAGGAGACAAGAACACAGATTGAAGCCCTTGAAAAACAGCAGGAAGAGGAAGTTGAGCGGATCAAACAGCTCAAGCAGGAGCTGGAAGATCAGGAGGCTGAGCTTCAGGGAATTCTGGATGAAAAGGCCGCTTATATTCAGTCTTTAAATGCGACGATTGAGTATACGGAGGAGTATATTGCGGAACTGGAAGAAAATATTTCCATGGAGCAGCAGGCACTGGCAGAGATTGAGGCGGAAATCCGCGCTGCAGCGGCGGCAGCTGCAGCGGCTGCTGAAGCAGCGGCACAGGAAGCAGCGGCTTCCGGCGATGGCGGCGGCAGCAGTTATGTGCCGGATGTGTCCGGCGCTTCGAAACCGTCCTATGGCGGCGGATGGGTTTGGCCGAGCGATACGACAATGCTGACAGATACTTTCGGTTATCAGGATTGGCGCGGCGGCAGCCACAACGGTATTGATATCGGCGCAAGCTATGGCAGTCCGATCTATGCGGCGGCCAGCGGAACCGTATGGATTGCGGGATACAGCAGCAGCGCCGGAAACTGGGTAGTTATCGACCATGGCGGCGGTGTGCTCAGCGTGTACATGCATGCATCGGCATTGTATGTCAGCTCAGGACAGTATGTCAGCGCGGGCCAGTCGATCGCGGCAGTCGGAAGTACCGGATGGTCCACAGGTCCTCATCTTCACTTTGGTGTGATGGTCGGCTCTTCCGGCGGATATGACGGTTATTGGGTAGACCCGTTGGGTTATGTCAGCCCGTGATCAATTTACATTACATATAGGGAGGCGGGAATTATCCTGCCTCCTTTTTGAGATTCGGTGAAAAATCTGTGTTTTCCCTTTGCATTCCGGAATACTTGTTGTACAATAGGATGGAATGAAAAAATGTGAGGCTGAGAGATATGAATAAGAAAAATTTTGTAAGCTTTGCGGCCGGATTAGCCGTTATGGGAGTTGTCTGGGCCGGAGTCAGCGGTGTGCAGAGTTACCGCGGTCAGTCAACAGGAAGACTGGGACAGCGCTATGATGAAATTGAAGAAAAAATAGATAAAATCGATAAGCTGATCAGCAGTTATTATCTGAATCCGGAAGATATTGATCTGGATAAGCTGGAACAGGGGATTTATGCCGGATATGTGGCCGGACTGGAAGAGGACTATACAACCTATTATACGCCGGAAGAATTTGCCTCAGTGATGGAGTCCACATCCGGAAAATATTCGGGGATCGGCGCCTATGTTTCCCAGAATATGAGTACGGGGTTGATTACGATCGTCAAGCCTTTTGAGGGCGGACCGGCGGCGGAAGCCGGTATTCAAAAAGATGATATCCTCTATGCGGTGGAAGGCGAAGAGGTGAGCGGCGAGGATTTGAATATGGTGGTCGCAAAACTCAAAGGCGAAGAGGGCACGTCGGTGCAGGTAACGATTTACCGGGCTTCGGAGGATAAATATATCGATGTTGAGGTGACGCGGGCGGTTGTCGATGTGCCGACGGTATCTTATCGGATGCTGGAGGATCAGATCGGCTACATCCAGATTTCTGAATTCGGCGAGGTGACCGCGGAGCAGTTTTCAGCGGCGGCAGAGGATTTGGAAGCTCAGGGAGCGCAGAGCTTTATTTTCGATCTGAGGGATAATGGCGGCGGTCTTCTGGACAGTGTCTGTGATATTCTGGACACGGTACTTCCGAAAGAATTGCTTGTCTATACGGAGGATAAAGACGGCAACCGGGAGGAAGAATGGGCATTGGATGATGATCGGATCGATGTGCCTATGGCGGTGTTGGTTAATGGAAATACGGCCAGCGCGTCAGAAATTTTCACCGGGGCTTTGAAGGATTATGATGAAGCCGAAATTATAGGAACGACAACTTTTGGCAAGGGGATTGTCCAGTCGATCATCCCGTTGTCGGACGGTTCGGCAGTGAAATTGACTTCGGCGAAATATTATACGCCGTCCGGCGTCTGCATTCATGGAACGGGGATTGAACCGGATAAGGTGGTTGAATATGACAGGGAGGCTGAGGAGGATAATCAGCTCCGGGCTGCCATGGATTATTTAAATGGCGAGGCAAAATAATAGAAAGTTGAATAGTTTATAAAAGTTTGGGCGGCCCCATCGGATAAAATGATTATCGGATGGGGCTTTTTTTTATGCAAAGCATTGGAAAAAGCTGTCGCGCAGAGGGTGTACCCTGCACAGTGCGGGTATCTGCAATTATCTGTGGGAAAGGGAAAAATCAATGGATATTTTGAATGGGTAAAGCGTAGAGATAAAGCAGGAGGGGAGGGCATGGAAAAATCAGAACGATGCATGCGTGCTGAAGATAATTCTCTGGGATATGCCTCTGTGATAGGATTGATCGGCAGATTCGCGGTTCCTTCGGTCGTTGGCCTGCTTGTTAATTCAGCATATAGTATAATTGACCAGATTTTTATCGGTCATGCTGTTGGTATGTTGGGAAACGCAGCGATACATGTGACTTTTCCGGTGATGATGCTGTCCGGAGCTTTTGCCCAATTGATCGGAGTGGGAACGGCGGCAAACTTTAATTTGTGTCTGGGGTCTAAACAAAAAGAAAGGGCCAAAGGCTTTGTGGGAACCGGACTCACACTGATGATTATCCTCGGATTTATTATTTTAGCTTTAATTCAGACGTTTAGTACACAGATTTTAAAATTATGCGGAATAACAGAAAACACATTGCCCTATGCTCAGCTTTATCTGGAAACAATGTCGTTGGGGATTCCTTTTCAGGTGTTTACTCATGGGGCCGGTTCACTGATTCGGTCTGATGGGAGTCCGGTTTATGCCATGTTTTGTAATGTGACAGGCACCGTCATAAATATGCTGCTGGATTGGCTTTTTATTATTGGCTTTCATTGGGGTATACAGGGAGCAGCTCTGGCAACGCTGGCCGGAGAGGCGATTTCCTTTTTTCTTTGTTTTCGCTATTTTTTGCGGTTTAAAACCTTTAGCATAAAGTGGGAGATGATGGTATTACGGCCGGGATATGTCATCCGCATTGTGAAATTGGGATTGTGCGGATTTATCAATGGGATGATCATGATGTTTGTGGGTATTGTTATGAACAATACATTGATTTATTATGGAGGCCTTTCTGTTTATGGGGACGATATTCCTTTGGCTGTTGCAGGAATTGCAGGGAAACTCAACGGGCTTCTCGGGGCTTTTATCATGGGATTAAACCAGGGGTGTCAGCCGATTTTTGGATATAATATGGGAGCGGGAAACTATGAACGGGTAAAAGAGGCTTATGATAAAGCGCTTACGATGTCCTTTATCATAGGCTTTGCTTCCTTCCTCATATGTCAGATCTTTCCCCGTGAACTGATTCAAATTTTTGGAGGAGGCGATGACCTTTACTTCGAGTTCGCTGAGCGCTATTTAAGAATTCATATGTTGACGATAGCTTTGTCAGGTGTTCAGCCGTTGTCCGCCGGTTATTTTACCGGGACAGGAAATGTAAGGCAGGGTATCATACTGTCTCTGCCACGACAGGGATTTTTTTTAGTACCAATGCTGATTTTGCTGCCGGCGATTTTTGGATTGGACGGCGTTTTGTATGCCGGACCGGCGGCGGATGTTTTAGCCTGTGCGCTGTCTCTGGCGATGGTTTCTAAAAGTTTTAAATTGACATTTGAAATCTTTTCCAGCCCATCTTTATAATCTTCGATATAGTATGACAAAAGATGCTCCGAATGTGTGTTCATTTGTTGTAATCGTTTGTTGTCCGTTATATAATGAAGAGAAGAAAAATAATGTTTATGTCAGGAGGTATGCACTATGGGATTGTTCGGATTCGGGAAGAAAAAGTCACCTGCTGAAATTTTAGCAGAGGGCCGGAAGCAGTATGACAGCGGAGACTATTCAAGGGCCGCTCTCACACTTCTTAAGGCATTTGGAAAAGAGAATGGGGAGATTGACTATTGGATTGGGCGTTGCTTTCTTGCCAACTATGAAAAGAAAGCAGCTAAAGGCGACAAAAAGCAGGCAAAACAGTATTTAACCTTTGCTGCCGAAGAGGGGCATGCGGAGGCTGCCCGTTTGCTGGCTAAGGAATTTGGTGTTCAGGACTATCTGCCTCAGGAACCCGCACCAAAGCCGGAACTCCAACCTGCGCCAAAAGCCTCGTCGATGGAGGAATCGGCGGCGCCGCGGACCGCGCCATCAGGGGTATCACCCAGCCGGGAGCAGAAGCCTGTCAATGAATGTTCTGACCACAAAGAAGGAGTTCCTATGACAAAAGTTCCCTTTGCAGACGTGTTGCCTCTGATGTATACGGCCAGCGATAGCTGTGAACAGTTTGTGTGGGAGAAAGCCTGGGAGGCCTTAGAGGCTGACGGACTCACCGGCTTCAGCAACCCTTTGGACCATGGCAGAGTCTATGTCTATGCTTATACACTGAATCGCTTAAATAACGAGTTTTATGAGAGGGCTTTTGAGTGCCCATGCAGCAGCTACCTCTACGGATGGGAGGATAAAGATCCTCTCAGCGCCGCCGTACTGGCGCAGCTTTGTCAGGAGGATTGTCCCCAGGCTTTGGAAAACAGCAATCCGGAGCAGCGGCTGGAAATCCTGGCCGCCCATTATAAGGGCGATGTGGCTGCCGCCCTATTGCGGCAGGAGAGTGCCGCTTACTGGGGCAACCTGCTCTATGCCGCCATGAACGGGCACCCGTATCCTGGGGAGATGGAAGGCTGGGAGGATATGAAACCTTTCCGGTCCCGGCAGGAGTTAGAGGACTATTGCCGCTCTCTGACCCTGGAGAATCTGAGTCAGTGGCTGGGTCATAGCGACCGTATTTATGGCATGAATACCAAAGAACCTACACTTCAGTGGCTCTCCCAGCTGGAAAAACTGTGATAAACACAAAAATAAAGGAGCTGTCGTTTTCTCGATTGAAAAATCGTGAAGCGCCAGCTCCATTTTTTTGGGAGATAAAATTCGCGAAACAAAAAGAACCGGAGAATAAAAATCCAGAAAAAAGATAGAACAAATGTTTGAATTGTTCTGTAATTTCTTTTTGTGCTGTGGTATAATGAGAGAAAAATGGTGAGCATGGAAAAGGCAGGGAGATACGAGGATAAAAGAAAGACAGGCAGTAATCTCTCTATTAACTACAATTTGTTTGGGAACACTAGTGACGGTTGTGTTGGAAAATCAGACAAATCAAATTGCTGAACGTCAAGCAAGTATTGCTAATCGGGAGAAAGCTCTTGCACAGGATTTAAGAAAATTCTTGACTCATTAGAATCAAATGGCTCTCCGAAACCGGAGTTTGAGACGGACGAGGCACGCAGTTATTTTATATCGAGATTTTATATTCATGAGGGATTTTTAGATGCGTTTCCAAAAGAGCCGAAAAAAGAGCCGAAAAAGGAGCTGAAAAGGAGCCAAAAAGGAGTCGAAAGAAGGCAGACAATATTAGACCTTATAGCTGAAAATCCAGCGATAATTTAGTCATAGCTTATGGAGAAACTGGATTTGTCGAGAAAACAGGTTCAGATAAATATAAAAAGGCTACAGGAAGAAGGCGCTCTTGCCAGAGAGGGATCTAACAGGAAAGGCTATTGGGTATTAAAACATATTGATTAAACATTAAAAAGGGAGAAATGTATGGATCATTTTAAATTAGTATCAGAATACGCCCCAACCGGCGATCAGCCACAGGCGATAGAAGCCCTTGTCAGAGGCTTTAAAGAGGGCAACCAGTTTCAGACATTATTAGGCGTTACGGGTTCCGGCAAGACTTTTACAATGGCAAATGTCATTCAGGCTTTAAATAAGCCGACTTTGGTACTGGCTCATAATAAGACGTTAGCCGCCCAGTTATATGGTGAATTTAAAGAATTTTTTCCGGAGAATGCGGTGGAATATTTTGTGTCCTATTATGATTATTATCAGCCGGAGGCTTACGTGCCCCAGACAGACACTTATATTGCAAAGGATTCGGCGATTAATGATGAAATTGACAAGCTGCGCCATTCGGCGACTGCAGCGCTCACGGAGAGGGAGGATGTTATCATCATATCTTCTGTATCCTGCATCTATGGTTTGGGAAGCCCGATTGACTATAAGGAAATGGTTGTTTCGCTGCGTCCCGGCATGGAGAAGGAGCGGGATGATGTCATTCGAAAGCTGATTGACATTCAGTATGAGCGAAATGATATGGATTTTAAGCGCGGAACATTTCGTGTCCACGGCGATGTCGTGGAAATTTATCCGGCGGCTGCTGAAGGCGAGGCTGTTCGGGTGGAATTCTTTGGAGATGAGGTTGACCGCATTACCTCCTTTGACCCGCTGACAGGGGAGATCAAAGCACGGCTGGAGCATGTGGCGATTTTTCCGGCTTCCCATTATGTTGTTTCTAAAGAGAAAATGGAGGCCGCGATTGTAAATATCAAGAAGGAACTTGAAGAGCGGGTGCAGTATTTTAAGAGCGAGGATAAATTGCTGGAAGCACAGCGTATTTCGGAGAGAACCAATTTTGATATAGAAATGATGAGGGAAACGGGTTTTTGCTCGGGAATAGAGAATTATTCGCGTCATCTGGCCGGATTGGAGCCGGGGGCAACGCCGCATACGTTGCTGGATTATTTCCCGGATGATTTTCTTATTATTGTGGACGAGTCCCATATGACGATTCCCCAGGTGCGGGGGATGTATGCAGGGGACCAATCCAGAAAAACAACACTGGTGGATTATGGGTTCAGGCTTCCTTCGGCCAAGGACAATCGGCCTCTGAATTTTCAGGAATTTGAGAGCAAGATCGATCAGATGCTTTTTGTTTCGGCTACGCCGAATGTCTATGAGGCTGAGCATGAACTGCTGCGGACTGAACAGATTATTCGTCCAACGGGGCTGCTGGATCCGGAGGTATCTGTCCGTCCGGTGAAGGGGCAGATTGATGATTTGATCAGTGAGGTCAATCGGGAGACAAGTCAGGGCCATAAAGTTTTGATCACAACGCTGACAAAACGGATGGCCGAAGATTTGACGGATTATATGCGGGAAGCCGGAATCCGGGTAAAATATCTGCATTCCGATATTGATACGCTGGAACGGACAGAGATTGTCCGGGATTTGCGTATGAATGTGTTTGACGTGCTTGTCGGCATTAATCTTTTACGAGAGGGTCTGGATATCCCTGAGATAACATTGGTGGCTATTCTGGATGCGGATAAAGAAGGATTTTTGCGTTCAGAAACTTCGTTGATACAGACAATCGGGCGTGCGGCCCGAAATTCTGAAGGCCATGTTATTATGTATGCGGATACAATGACAGATTCCATGCAGCGGGCGATTGATGAAACGAACAGGCGTCGGAAACTCCAGCAGGCTTATAATGAGGAACATGGAATTACACCGCAGACAATTAAAAAGGCGGTTCGGGATTTGATCGCTGTTTCGAAAGCGATTGCCGAAACAGAAGAGCAGTTTATAAAAGATCCGGAATCTATGAGCCGGAAAGAACTTTTAAAGTTGATTGGCAAGGTGGAGAAACAGATGCGTGCGGCGGCGGCAGATTTAAACTTCGAGCAGGCGGCAGAGCTGCGTGATAAGTTAATTGAATTGAAGAAAGCGTTGGAAAGCATAGAAGATTAATTTCGGGTGTAATGGTTCAATAATTGTGAATATTATTGTAATAAATAGGATAAAAGAGTTTTTTTGCAACAATTAAAAAAATTTAAAAAAGTACTTGCCAAAAAGTATATTATAGTATATAATGCAATTGTTGAGCCAATGATGGGCTGTCGCCAAATGGCAAGGCACTGGACTCTGACTCCAGCATTTGAAGGTTCGAATCCTTCCAGCCCAGTTATCAATCAGACATTTTATTAAAGGAAACCTTTAGTGAAATGTCTGATTTTTTCATTTACAGGTATGCAGAGGAGTGGGAATATGTATTGTATGAAGCGGCCGGTAACTTACAGTGAAGTTGGAGCGGATTATAAAGCGGATATGGCCCAGGTGATTAATTATTTTCAGGATTGCAGTTGTTTTCAGTCGGATTTTCTCGGCGTTGGTCCGGAGTATATGGAAAGGTCGGGAAAAGTATGGATTCTGAACAGTTGGCAGATTATTGTAGAGCGATATCCAAAATACGGTGAACAGATAACGGTGGGAACATGGGCTTATGATTTTAGAGGTCCTTTGGGAATGCGTAATTTTATTATCGATGATGCGTCCGGATGCCGGATGGCGAGAGCTAATTCGGTGTGGGCTATGGTCGATATTGCCACGGGAAGGCCGGTAAGGGTGGATGCGGCTCAAATAGAGGCTTATCAAATGGAGCCTAAGGAGCCGATGGATTATGCCGGTAGAAAAATAGCCATTTCCGGTGATTTTGAGACGTTGGAACCGGTGCGGGTCACAAAAGCCTGTCTGGATACAAATCATCATATGAATAATGGCAGGTATGTGGCTGTGGCGATGGAATATCTTCCGGATAATTATTCGGTGCGGCAGATTCGAGTGGAGTATAAACGTTCGGCAAAGTATGGTGACATATTGATTCCAAAACGCCAGGAGGCATCGGGACGGATCGTCGTTCTTCTGGAAGATATTGAGGGAGAAGTATGTGTAATTACGGAGTTTACAGAGTAGGAGCAGATTATGATACAATTGGGTGAAAAGCAAATATTAAAGGTTGTCCGAATGAAGGATTTTGGAATGTATGTTGGTGACGAACAGGAAGCTGTTCTTCTGCCGAAAAAATATGTTCCGGCGGGAACCTGTGTCGGAGATTCGGTTGAGGTTTTTGTTTATCGGGATTCCAGGGACCGTTTGATTGCGACGACCGAAGAGCCGATGCTTACTTTGGGTCGGATCGGTCTTCTCAAAGTTAAAGAGATTGGAAAGATCGGTGCATTTTTAGATTGGGGATTGGAAAAAGATTTATTCCTTCCATATAAAGAACAGACAGTACAGGTGCGTCCCGGCAGGAGTTATCCGGTGGCGTTATATATCGATAAGAGTAAACGGCTTTGCGCGACGATGAAAATTTATGAATATCTCTCGGCAGAGTCACCTTATGCGAAAGATGAAACGGTGCAGGGAATTGTGTATCAGATAAATCCGAATCTGGGTGTGTTCATTGCCGTGGACGGTAAATATCATGGGATGATTCCGAAGAAAAATGCCCATGGACAGTTTCGGGTTGGCGATATGGTGAAGGCCCGAGTCGTCGCAGTGAGAGACGATGGAAAATTGGAATTAAGTATGCGGGAGCGGGTTGAATTTCAGATAGATAAGGATGCCGCGGTTGTCATGGAGGTGTTGGAGAGTTATGACGGCGTGCTTCCGTTTTCAGAAAAGGCGTCGCCGCAGGTGATTGAGAGGGAGTTGAACATGTCCAAAGCAGCCTTTAAACGGGCGGTAGGACATTTGCTTAAAATGAAAAAGATTCAGGTAGAGCAGCACAAAATACGTATTAATGATGAACAGTAAATGATTATGACCGGAGGAATTAGGATCCTCCGGTTTTTCATTTTATAGGAGAAAATCGAGGGCATATTACGGAAGAATGTTAAAAATGTAAATGAATTGTTACAAAAAAATTACAATAAAGGTTGACAAGGGGGTGAGAGTTTGTTAAAATGATACCTGTAACAAAAATGTAATATATGTACGTAAATATAACAAAAAAATTACGATTGCATAAAATTACTTAGATTAGGAGGAAATGACCAATGGGAAAATTAAAATTTGCACCGTGCGTTTTTGGTATTGCCGCAGCAGTTGTATTCGGTACAAATCCAATAGGTGTTCAGGCCGCTCCGATTACTACAACAAAATATGATGTTTCGTTTGGAGATTTGGATATCCAGGGAAAAATTATTTATACAGCAACAGAGGAAGTTGCTTCCCCATTTTATAAGAAAGGGATTTCCACAGCGGAAGATTGTGTAATGATTCGTAAGGAGCCGAGCGTAGATAGTGAAGCTGTAGGAAAGCTTTATTTTGGCGCTGGTTTTGAGATTCTTGATGAGGCTGACGGATGGATACATATTCAGTCCGGCAATTGCGAGGGTTATGTATCTGCAGATTATGTTGTTACAGGTAAGGCTGCAGAGGAAGTCGCAAAGAACACGGAGACAGTAAACAGTTATGCAAAGATTATTGCCGATAGTGTGGAGATTAAGGCTGCTGCCTCTGATGATGCAGAAGTCATTGCCACCGCCGGCAGTGAAGAAATTCTTGAAGTTATTGCCGTGATTCCGGAGTCGGATTGGACAAAGGTAAATAAAGACGGTGTTGAAGGTTATGTAAAGAATCAGGCTGTTGAAGTCGGCGTTGATTATACTTCAGCAATTACTATGGAAGAAGAAGCACAGCGTGAAGCAGAATTGCAGAGAGCGCTTGAAGAAGAACGTTTAGCCGCAGAGGCTGCTGCGCAGCAGACGGAAACGCCTGCCGAAGAAACCGAGGCGCCTGTGGAACAAACAGAAGCACCTGTTGAAGAAACGGAAGCACCTGCGGAACAGACGGAAGCACCTGCGGAACAGACAGAAGCACCTGTTGAAGAAACCGAGGCACCTGCAGAGCAGACAGGAAGTGAATCCTCTTTATATATTGAAGACGTATCTGAAACTGTGTGGACAACGGATGCAGTGAATGTCAGAATAAATGCAGATGCCGCTTCCGACAGAGTGGGAGGCCTTGGAAAGGGAGCCAATATTACCCGTACGGGGATTTGTGATAATGGCTGGAGCCGCGTAGATTACGATGGAACAATTGCTTATATTCATAGTGATTACCTGACAACCACTGAACCGGTTCAGGAAGAGCCAGTTTACAATAGTTCATCTTCAAGCAGCAGCCAGGGACAAGAGATTGTTGACTATGCAAGGCAGTTCCTTGGTAACCCGTATGTTTATGGAGGAACATCCTTGACAAACGGAACTGATTGTTCTGGTTTTGTTCAGAGCGTATATGCACACTTTGGTTATTCACTTCCTAGAACGTGTACAACTCAGTCGGTATGCGGGCGGGGTGTATCAGTGGATGAATTACAGCCGGGTGATTTGGTTATTTATTCTGTTTACGGAGAAATTGAGCATATTGCTATCTATTCTGGTAATGGCAACACGATTCATGCCAGCAACTGGGATACAGGTATTATTGAAACCAGCCTTTCTTACAGCGGCGATATCTATTGCTGTAGAAGGATTGTAGATTAAATTTGATTTCCTTTTTCTGATAATAATCTTAAAAAACACCTGATAGATCTTTACGGTTTATCGGGTGTTTTTTATAATTTCACATAATAATGAGAAGGGTGTGGATAGAAAATATGTAAAAAAAGCTCGAAATAGGGGATTTTATTAAAAATGCACAAAAAACATGTCGAAGCAATGTATAAAACAAAAAATATTCATTTGACGTTATCCACAATTCACAGAGTTATCCACATTGAAAAATCTAGATTTTCTCGGAAAAATCGACTTATACACAGAGTTATCCACTTTATCCACAATGTATAAAGGCTGAATGAAATAAAAAAGAGGCAAAAATATGTTTTGGTGAAAACGTAAAAATCGTAAAAAATAAGAATAATCGCTTGACTTTTTTGTTGTCTATTATATAGTGTCGAATGGTTTTATTTCGTCTGTTTTCTTGTAAAAATGTGTTAAATTACAAAATATTTTCAGAAAATATAACAAGTTGACTTGAAAGAATGAATAAATGTGATATAATTAAAACATCATTACACAGTAAGGAGTGAGATCTATGCGTATTACGATTAGCGGAAAAAATATCGATGTGACTCAGGGGCTCAAAGATACGATTTATGAGAAGTTAGGTAAGCTGGATAAATATTTTACCCCCGAGACAGAAGCAATCGTTACACTCAGTGTAGAAAAGAATCGTCAGAAAATCGAAGTGACTGTGCCGATTAAAGGCAGCGTGATTCGTGCTGAACAGGTAAGTGATGATATGTATGTTTCGATTGATCTGGTACAGGAGATTATTGAGCGTCAGATGCGTAAGCACAAAACCCGCCTTGTAAACAGATATCGGGGCGGCGGCAATTTCCAGCAGGCATTTATTGAACTGGAAACCGAAGAACCGGAAGAAATTCGAATCGTGCGTTCCAAAAAATTCGCAATGAAGCCGATGGACCCGGAAGAGGCCTGCATCCAGATGGAGTTATCCGGTCATAATTTCTTTGTATTCCGGAATGCGGAGACGGATGATGTGAATGTGGTGTATAAACGGAAAGGAAATACTTACGGTTTGATTGAACCGGAATATTAAAAAATATATATCTGAACCGGTATAAATTATAAAAGGGGCTGCTGCTTCAAAGATATTTCGATATCTATGGGGCAGCGGCCTCTTTGTTGAACCGGAGATGCGGCCTTTTTTGTTCGCCCGGGGTGGACCGGTGTCCGCCATATGAGAGATTTTATCGTTGGCAAACCGCCGTTTCTGTGGTACAATAATTTGTGCGTGTTTTATAGAAGATACTGAAAATGAAATAGAAAGATTAGTAGGAGTGATAAGATGGGCTTGTTTTCAAAGATTATGGGAACTCACAGCCAGAGAGAGTTGAAACGGATTTATCCGTTGGTGGATAAAATTGAGGCTCTTGCCCCAACCGTAGAAAAGCTTTCTGATGAAGAACTGAGAAATAAGACCGCTGTTTTTAAAGAACGTTTGGAACGCGGAGAGACCTTGGATGATTTACTTGTTGAGGCATTCGCGGTTGTCCGCGAGGCCGCATACCGGGTATTGGGAATGCGTCATTATCGGGTGCAGCTGATCGGTGGTATCATTTTGCACCAGGGCCGTATATCCGAGATGAAAACCGGTGAAGGAAAGACGCTTGTTTCCACACTTCCTGCCTATTTGAACGCATTGGAAGGCAAAGGCGTGCATATTGTTACGGTTAATGATTATCTTGCCAAACGTGATGCAGAGTGGATGGGGAAGGTTCATGAATTTCTTGGCCTGACGGTAGGCGTTGTTTTAAACAGCATGACGCCGGAAGAAAGAAAGGCGGCTTACGCCTGCGATATTACTTATGCAACCAATAATGAATTGGGATTTGATTATCTGAGAGATAATATGGTTGTCTATAAAGAAAAACTGGTTCAGCGGGGACTTCATTATGCCATTATCGATGAGGTCGATTCCGTTTTGATCGATGAGGCCAGAACACCGTTGATCATTTCCGGGCAGAGCGGAAAGTCCACGGAGCTTTATCGGGCCTGCGATATTCTGGCGCGCCAGATGGAACGGGGCGAGGCCAGCGGCGAAATGACAAAAATGACTGCGATCATGGGTGAAGAAATTATTGAAACCGGTGATTACATTGTCAATGAAAAAGAGAAGAATGTATCTCTGACGGAGGATGGCGTGAAGAAGGTAGAGCAGTTCTTCCATATTGCTAACCTGGCAGATGCGGAGAATCTGGAGATTCAGCATAATATCATCCTCGCGCTTCGCGCCCATAACCTGATGCATAGAGATCATGATTATGTTGTCAAAGATGATCAGGTATTGATCGTGGATGAGTTTACCGGCCGTATTATGCCGGGCCGCCGTTATTCCGACGGTCTTCATCAGGCCATTGAGGCGAAAGAGGGCGTGAAGGTTAAAAGGGAGAGCAAGACACTGGCAACCATTACCTTCCAGAATTTCTTTAACAAATATGAGAAAAAAGCAGGCATGACCGGTACAGCGCTTACCGAGGAACAGGAATTTCGTGACATTTACGGCATGGATGTTATCGAGATCCCAACGAATGAACCGGTGCGCCGTGTTGATCATGAAGATTTAGTTTATAAAACAAAACGGGAAAAGGTGAATGCGGTAACCGATACGATTGTTGAGGCCCATGCAAAGGGTCAGCCGGTATTGGTCGGCACGATCACTATTGAATCTTCGGAAATTTTCAGTGATGCTCTGAAGAAGCGGGGAATTCCGCATAAAGTATTGAACGCCAAGTTCCATGAGATGGAAGCGGAGATCGTTGCTCAGGCCGGGCAGGCCGGGGCTGTTACCATTGCCACCAACATGGCGGGCCGCGGTACGGATATTAAGCTGGGCGAAGGCGTTGCCGAGCTGGGCGGTTTGATGATCATTGGAACGGAACGGCATGAATCCCGCCGTATCGATAATCAGCTCCGTGGACGTTCCGGCCGTCAGGGAGATCCGGGTGAATCCAGATTTTATATTTCTCTGGAGGATGATCTGATGCGCCTCTTCGGCTCAGAAAGACTGATGGGTGTCTTTAATTCTCTCGGATTTCCAGAAGGCGAGGCAATTCAGCATAAGATGCTTTCCAGCGCAGTGGAAAAGGCCCAGATGAAAATTGAGTCCAATAACTATGGAATTCGAAAAAATGTCCTGGAATATGACCAGGTAATGAACGAACAGCGTGAGATCATCTATGCAGAGCGTCTCCGTGTGCTTGACGGGGATAATATGCGTGACGTCATTTTCAAGATGATCCGCGATGTTGTCAAAAATCATGTTCACATGCATATCCCGGCGGAAAGCCAGGTGGAAGAGAAGGATTTGGAAAAGCTGGAGCAGAAGATTGCCGTGGAAGACCTGGATATGGAAAGCCTGGCTCAGGGCCTGATCCCGGTGATCCCGTATACAAATGTATCTTGGAAACCGGAGGATCATGCCGGTAAGAACGCAGGCCAGCTGATTCAGGAACTCCAGGATAAGGCTATTGAAATTTATGAGGCCAAGGAAAAAGAATTTCCGGAGGAAGAGCATGTTCGTGAATTGGAGCGTGTTGTTCTTTTGAAAATGATCGACCGTCGCTGGATGGACCATATCGACAATATGGAACAGCTGCGTCAGAGTATCGGACTTCAAGCCTATGGCCAAAGGGACCCGTTGGTAGAATACCGTTTTGCCGGTTACGATATGTTTGATGAAATGACTCAGGGAATTTCTGAGGATACGGTTCAGGCGCTTATGCACATCCGTATCCAGCAGACCGTCGAACGGGAAGAGGTTGCCAAGGTCACTGGAACAAATAAAGACGATTCCGCTGCAAAACAGCCGGTACGCCGTAAAGAAGGAAAGGTTTATCCGAATGACCCATGTCCGTGCGGCAGCGGTAAAAAATATAAACAGTGCTGCGGACGCAAAAAATAAGAAAGAAGGTGAAGCAATGGTTGAATTAGACCAGTTTAAAGTAACATTAACCAGTTACGAAACACCATTAGCGGAAGTGAGGGATTCACTTTGACTTGGCTTACAAAAAGTCCAGGATCGGTGAATTAGAAAATATTATGGAGGAACCCGGATTTTGGGATGATCCGGACAACTCTCAGAAAGCCATGAAGGAATTGAAACATCTGAAGGATACGGTGGAAAAGTATGAAGCTTTGGAAACGGCCTATGAGGATGTGGAGACTTTAATTGAAATGGGCTATGAGGAAAATGACGAAAGTCTTATTCCTGAAATTGAGGATGCGCTGAACCTGTTCATTGAGGAACTGGAGGAGCTGCGCATATCGACACTGTTGAGTGATGAATATGATGACAACAATGCCATTTTGACCCTACATGCGGGGGCCGGCGGTACGGAAGCCTGCGACTGGGCGGGAATGTTATACCGTATGTACAGCCGCTGGGCCGAAAAACACGGATTTGCGACAGAAGTCCTGGATTTTCTGGATGGTGATGAAGCCGGTATTAAGGCGATCACCATGCAGATCAACGGGGACAACGCCTACGGTTATCTGAAGGCGGAGAAGGGCATCCATCGATTGGTGCGCATTTCCCCGTTCAATGCAGCGGGTAAGCGGCAGACGTCCTTTGCCTCTTGTGACGTTATTCCGGATATCGAAGAGGATTTGGATGTGGAGATCAATGATAAAGATTTGCGGATCGATACGTATCGTTCCAGCGGTGCCGGCGGTCAGCATATTAATAAAACATCTTCGGCGATCCGTATCACCCATCTGCCGACGGGAATTGTGGTGCAGTGTCAGAATGAACGTTCACAACATATGAATAAAGATAAGGCAATGCAGATGCTGAAAGCTAAATTATATCTTTTGAAGCAGCAGGAAAATGAGGAAAAAGCTTCAGATATTCGCGGGGAAGTTAAGGAAATCGGTTGGGGCAACCAGATTCGTTCCTATGTTATGCAGCCGTATAAGCTGGTAAAGGATCATCGAACCAACACGGAGATCAGCAATGTGGACAGTGTCATGGACGGCAATATCGATCCGTTTATTAACGCTTATCTGAAATGGCGGAGCATTGGCAAAAACAAGGCAGAGTAGTGCCGGAGGCTAAAGTATGAAGGAACGCAGCGATTATTATGTTGTAAAAAGGAAAGCGGTGCCGGAGGTGCTTCTGAAGGTTGTGGAAGCAAAACATCTCCTGGAGTCGTCAAAGGTTTCGACGGTTCAGGAGGCGGCCGAACAGGTCGGCATCAGCCGCAGTTCGTTTTACAAATATAAGGATGATATTTTCCCTTTTCATGAACATTCCATGGGGCGGACATTGACGGTGATGATTCAATTGGATGATGAACCGGGATTTTTGTCCGGATTACTGAATTGTGTGGCGAAATATCAGGCGAACATACTGACAATTCATCAGGCGATTCCGGTGAATGGGATTGCTTCGGTGACTTTGAGTATTGAAATTTTAAATACGACCGGCGATGTGTCGGAATTAATTGATGCGTTGGAGAAGGCGCAGGGGGTTCATTACCTTAAAATATTATCCAGGGAATAGAGAGGAAGGAAGAGTTATGAAATATATCATAATGTTAGGCGACGGTATGGCCGATGAACCGCTGGAAGTGCTTGGCGGAAAGACCCCGCTGGAGTATGCAGAAACAAAAACTATGGACGCGCTGGCTAAAAAATCAGAAATCGGCATGGCTCACACAGTGCCGGAGGGCATGAGTCCCGGCAGCGATACGGCAAATCTGTCTGTCCTTGGTTATAATCCGAGACTCTATTACACCGGCCGTTCTCCGCTGGAAGCTCTGAGCATCGGTGTCGATATGAAAGAAACCGATATCGCCCTGCGGTGTAATATCGTAACACTTTCTGAAGAAGAAGGTATTCCCTATGAGGAGCGGACGATCATTGATCACAGCTCCGATGAGATTTCCACGGAAGATGCAGCGATTCTACTGGATGCCGTTCGTAAAGAGCTGGAAACAGAAACCTATAAATTTTATCTGGGAACAAGCTATCGGCATTTGCTTATCTGGGACAGAGGCAGGGTTGTTGAATTGGCCGCGCCCCATGATCACCTGGGAAAGGTGATTAAAGATTTCCTTCCAAAGAATGAGGCTTTGCGGGAAATGATGAGAAGAAGCTATGATATTCTGGAGAATCATCCTTTAAATGTGGAACGCCGCAAAAAAGGGTTGAAGCCGGCAAATTCCTGCTGGTTTTGGGGAGCGGGCACACGCCCGGCTCTGACGTCTTTTGAAGAAAAAACAAATTTGAAAGGCGCAATGATTTCTGCAGTGGATTTGTTGAAGGGGATTGCCGTGGGCGCAGGAATGAAAAATATTTATGTGGAGGGCGCCAACGGCGGGCTTCACACCAATTATGAAGGCAAAGCCCGGGCGGCTGCAGAGACGCTTTTGAAAGGCGGCAGCGATTTTGTGTACATACATCTGGAAGCGCCGGATGAGATGGGACATCAGGGCAGTGTTGAACGTAAGATCCAGGCGATTGAGAATATGGATGCAAGGCTCATTAAACCTCTGGTGGAGGCAATGGATGCATCCGGGGAAGATTACCGTCTTCTGATCATGCCGGATCATCCGACACCAATCTGTATTCGTACCCACTCCTCGAATCCGGTACCGTTTATGCTGTATGACAGCCGGAAGGATCTGCGCAAATCCTGGAATTATAATGAAAGAGAAGCTGCTGAAAGCGGAAATATTGTGATTGAAGAAGGCTATGAATTAATTGACCGGCTGTTGAGTGAATAGCCGGAAAAACGGCGATTGTCAGGGACAGGCTGCGCAGTAATGGGCGGCCTGTTTCTGCGATGGGAGAATCTATGGATATTGTAAAAACAATAAGTCAGGAATTAAATATTAAACCGTGGCAGACAGAGGCTGCGATCAAGTTGATTGATGAAGGCAATACAATTCCTTTTATTGCCCGCTATCGGAAAGAGGTTACGGGCTCGCTGAATGACGAAGTGCTGCGCCAATTCCATGAGCGGCTTTTGTATCTCCGAAATCTGGAGGATAAAAAAGCTCAGGTGCTTGGCTCTATTGAGGAACAGGGGAAATTGACGCCGGAATTAAAGAAGGCCATTGAAGCGGCGGCGACGATGGTGGCGGTGGATGACTTATACCGTCCTTATCGGCCGAAACGTCGTACACGGGCAACGATTGCCAAAGAAAAAGGGTTGGAGCCGCTGGCGAATATTCTGCTGCTTCAGATGACAAAACGGCCATTAGAAGAGGAGGCTGCCGCCTATATTTCTGAGGAAAAGGGTGTGGCCACGGCAGAGGAGGCCCTGGATGGAGCGAAGGATATTCTGGCGGAAATGATTTCCGATTCGGCAGAGTATCGGACTTATATCCGCAGGGTGACGGCAAATGAAGGAAAAATTGTTTCCAGGGGAAGAGATGAAAACGAAAAATCCGTTTATGAAAATTATTATGACTATCAGGAAGCGGTGAAGAAGATTCCGGGTCATCGGATTTTAGCGATCAACCGCGGCGAAAAGGAAAAGTTTTTGACTGTCCGGATTGAGGCGCCGGAGGAAAAGATACTGCGGTATTTGGAAAAAAAGGTGATCCACAGGGATGATTCGCCGATGAGCGCACTGTTGAGATCGGTTGTGGAGGACAGCTATCATCGTTTGATAGGACCGGCGATTGAGCGGGAAGTGCGCAGCGAGTTGACCGAAAAGGCGGAAGACGGCGGTATTAAAGTGTTTGGAAAAAATCTGGAGCAGCTTTTAATGCAGCCGCCGATTGTGGGACGGGTTGTTCTCGGATGGGACCCGGCTTTCCGCACCGGGTGTAAGCTGGCGGTTGTGGATGAAACGGGAAAAGTACTGGATACGGTTGTCATTTATCCAACGGAACCGCAGAAAAAGATTGCTGAGGCGAAGACGGTTTTAAAACGATTGATAAAAAAATATAATATTACCCTTATTTCTTTGGGCAACGGCACTGCATCCCGGGAATCTGAAATGGTTATCGTTGATCTGCTGAAAGAACTGGACAGCCGGGTGGAATATGTCATTGTCAATGAGGCGGGAGCTTCGGTCTATTCCGCCAGCAAACTTGCCACAGAGGAATTTCCGGAATTTGATGTGGGACAGAGAAGTGCGGCTTCCATTGCAAGAAGACTCCAGGATCCGTTGGCTGAACTTGTCAAGATTGAGCCGAAGGCTATCGGCGTGGGGCAATATCAGCATGATATGAACCAGAAAAAGCTGGGCGATGTGCTGGAAGGAACAGTGGAAGATTGTGTAAACCGGGTCGGAGTGGATCTGAATACGGCGTCGGCCTCCCTTTTGGAATATGTTTCCGGGATTAATAAGACAATTGCAAAAAATATTGTCGCTTACCGGGAAACAAACGGTCGTTTTAAAAATCGCCGACAGCTTTTAAAAGTGCCGAAACTTGGACCGAAAGCCTATGAGCAATGTGCCGGATTTATGCGAATTTCGGATGGGGACAATCCTCTGGATAGGACCAGCGTTCATCCCGAATCTTACGGGGCTGCTGAGGAACTGCTGAAACGGCTGGGATATACAAAAGAAGATATTCTGAACGGCAGGCTGTCGGACATCGGACGGCAAATGAAAGATTATAAAAAAATGAGTGAGGAAGTCGGCGTTGGCGAAATTACCCTGCGGGATATTATCAAAGAACTGGAAAAGCCGGGAAGGG
Organism: Frisingicoccus sp.; assembly: GCF_048388605.1. Lineage (GTDB taxonomy): Bacteria > Bacillota > Clostridia > Lachnospirales > Lachnospiraceae > Frisingicoccus. The sequence goes on from NZ_DBGCTU010000052.1 coordinate 92,869, forward strand.
ATCCGAGGGATGAAATGCCGAAACCGATCCTCCGCACCGATGTACTGGATATGAAGGATTTAAAAGAAGGTATGATTCTGAAGGGGACGGTGCGAAACGTTATTGATTTTGGAGCTTTTGTGGACATCGGCGTCCATCAGGACGGATTAGTTCATATTTCCCAGCTGACAGACAAGAAGTTTGTCAAACATCCGATGGAGGTAGTCAGTGTGGGCGATGTGGTTGATGTTAAAGTTATGAGTGTCGATCTGGCAAAAAAACGCATTCAGTTGACCATGAAAATATAAATACATCACGAAGAGGGGACGGAAAGATGCAGTCAAAAAAGACGTTATTTTCAACAAGAGATTTGGTAATTGTAGGTTTGTTTTCGGCATTGGCCTATGTGCTGATGCTGCTGGAGTCGCCGGGATATCTTGGCTTCCTCCGAATTGAATTCAGCGATGTGCCGGCCATACTTGGAGGCCTCGGCCTTGGTCCGGCTGCCGGTGTATTTATTGAGCTGATCAAGAATATTATTAAAGCACTTTCAACAAAAACAATTGGCGCCGGCGAATTGGCCAATTTTGTCGTGGGCAGCGCTTATGTACTTCCGCTGAGTCTTATTTACAGAAAGTGGAAGGGAAAACACCGTCTGCTGACAGGATATGTGGTTGGAACAATAACGATGTGCGTTGCCGGCATGATCGTCAACTATTTTGTCACCTTGCCGCTCTATTCCAACATGTTCGGCGGTGTGGATGCACTGATAGGATTTGTGGGAAGTATGACGCCGGGATTCCTTCCGGAAATCAACAGCCTTTGGAAAATTATTATTATCGGCATTACGCCTTTTAATGTGCTGAAGGGAATCATGATGGCGGTTGTGTCCTATTATGTGTTTAAGCTGGTGAAAAAACCGCTTCAATTTTAAATAAGCGTATGTTATAATATTACATTAAAAAAGGTAGGTTCAAATGATTGTAGAAACTTTTTCGGCGGATGAAACATATGAATATGGACGTAAAATGGGCGCTGAAGCCCAGCCCGGGGATGTGTATTGCCTGAGCGGGGATCTGGGCGTGGGAAAAACCGTGTTTACGCAGGGCTTTGCGGCCGGACTTGGCGTGAAAGAATCTGTATGCAGTCCGACTTTTACGATCGTTCAGGAATATGAAGGAGAAAAAATGCCCTTTTATCATTTTGATGTGTATCGCATCGGCGATGTGGAGGAAATGGATGAGATCGGTTTTGACGACTATATCTATGGCGAGGGCGTCTGCCTGATTGAGTGGGCGGATTTGATTCGCGAGATATTGCCGGAGGACTTTGTCGGCATCTTTATTGAAAAGGATATGGAAAAAGGGTTTGACTATCGAAGAATTACGCTGGAAAGAGGAGGCGTCGTATAATGCTTTTGCTGGCTATTGAGAGCTCGGGACTTGTGGCATCGATTGCTTTGATGACGGAAGATAAACTGATCGGAGAATATACAACGAATTTTAAAAAGACCCATTCGCAGACACTTTTGCCGATGATGGATGAAGTGGTGCGGATGACGGGGATTTCTCTGGAATCGGTGGATGCTATTGTAATATCCGGAGGACCGGGGTCCTTTACCGGGCTGCGGATCGGCGCGGCGACAGCGAAAGGGCTGGGACTGGCGCTGAATAAACCGCTTGTCAATGTGCCGACGGTGGATGCGCTTGCCTACAATTTATATGGACTGGAACAGGTGATATGTCCGATCATGGATGCGAGAAGGCAGCAGGTTTATACGGGATTGTATACCTTTGAAGGGGAAAAATTCCGTGTCCTCTGTAAGGAAAAGGCTGTGGGAATTGGCGATATTGTTCAGGAAATCAATGCCATGGGGAAACCGGTGGTGTTTTTGGGTGATGGAGTTCCGGTTCATCGCGCCTATATCGAAGAAAATATTCAGGTGGAATGTCATTTCGCACCGCCGCATTTGAATGCACAACGGGCCGGAGCTTTGGCAGCCCTCGGAAAGATTTATTTTGAAGAGGGACGTATGGAGACAGCGGATGAGCATGTGCCGGAATATTTAAGATTGTCTCAGGCTGAACGGGAATTGATGGAACGCCGGAAACGGGAGGCGCAGGAGCGCCAAAAGGGAGAAGCTCAGGAGGAAGTGTTATGCAGATCCGGCCAATGACGGAAATGGATTTGGATGCGGTGACTCATGTTGAAGAGGTTTGTTTTTCTGATGCGTGGAGCCGGAAAAATTTTGAGGATTCCCTGAAAGAACCGTCGGCTCATTTGCTGGTGACAGCGGATGAGGCTTCAGATGAGGTTATTGGTTATTGCTGTCTGTATCAGGCGCTGGACGAAGGTGAAATTGTCAATGTGGCCATTGCGCCGGAATATCGGCAGAAGGGGTACGGGGCCGCCATGGTCGGGGCGTTGATGAAACTCGGAAGGTCCCTTGGAGCAGAAAGTTTTTACCTTGAAGTTCGGGCGGGAAATACAGCAGGAAAACGGCTGTATGAAAGTATTGGGTTTGAAACATGCGGAATACGGAAAGACTTTTATTCTGATCCCAGAGAAGATGCTGTACTGATGGTTTGGCAGGAAAAATCAATCTGCCAGTAATCTCCTATGTATTAAATTGGATAGATTTTGTATAATCAGGTCGAAACCGGATGACAAGATTATGGGCGCGCTGCGCAGGGTATGCAAAGGAGTAAATCATGGAAAAAAATACAAAAATTTGTAATTGCTGCGGTCGTATTATCGGGCAGGAAGAATATGTGCATATTGAAAAAATCTGGGGATATTTCTCCAGAGAAAAGGACGGACAAAAACACGTCATTAATCTGTGTGAGGATTGTTATGACCGTTTGATTCGGAATTTCAAATATGCGCCGGAAATTTTAGAGACAACGGAACTTATATAAATAAAGAGGGAATAATATGTTGGACTTGTGTTTGTTGGGGACAGGAGGGATGATGCCACTGCCTTATCGGTGGCTGACGTCCCTCATGCTCCGTTATAATGGAAGCAGTCTGTTGATTGACTGCGGCGAGGGAACGCAGATAACTATTCGGGAAAAGGGCTGGAGTTTTCGCCCGCTGGATGTCATCTGCATTACGCATTTTCATGGCGATCATATCAGCGGCCTTCCGGGAATTCTGTTGGCGATGGCAAATTCTGACCGAAAAGAACCCCTGGTAATGATCGGGCCGAAGGGGCTTACCCGGGTGGTAAACTCTCTGCGGGTGATCGCGCCGGAACTTCCGTTTCAAATAGAGTTTATTGAGCTCACACAAACAGAACAGCATATAGAGACCCACGGATATCATATCGATGCTTTTCGCGTCAATCATAAAATTACCTGCTACGGCTATAGTATTTCTATACCGAGGGCGGGCCTTTTTGATGTGGAAAAGGCAAAGAGTAATGATGTGCCTCTGAAATATTGGAATCGCCTTCAAAAGGGTGAAACCGTTGAGGCGGAAGGACGGTTTTATAAACCGGAGATGGTTCTTGGGGAACCGAGAAAAGGGATTAAAGTAACGTATACAACGGATACGAGGCCGACAGATTCTATCCGGCAGAATGCAAAAAATGCAGATTTGTTTATCTGCGAGGGTATGTACGGCGAAAAAGGCGATATTAATAATGCGGTGAAATATAAGCATATGACCTTTGAAGAGGCGGCGGGGCTAGCCAGAGATGCGCAGGTTAAGGAACTGTGGCTGACCCATTACAGTCCGGCAATTAATCATCCGGAGATATTTATGGAAGATGTCCGGCGGATTTTTCCGAATGCCCATGCGGCGAAGGATCGACGTTCGATGGAATTGAATTTTGAGGAATAGAGGCGTACAGATATGGAAAAAGATATTTATATTCTGGCAATTGAATCTTCCTGTGATGAGACGGCGGCGGCTGTTGTGAAAAATGGCAGAGAGGTTTTGTCCAATGTTATTTCATCACAGATAGAATTGCATAAACTTTATGGGGGAGTTGTGCCGGAAATCGCTTCAAGAAAGCATATAGAAAAAATCAATCCGGTGATTCGCGAAGCCCTGGCTGAAGCGGATATGAAACTGGAAGATATGGATGCGATCGGCGTCACCTACGGCCCGGGACTGGTGGGGGCATTGCTTGTCGGCGTTGCCGCGGCGAAGGCGATCAGCTATGCGAAGCATATTCCCCTGATTGGCGTGCATCATATTGAGGGACATATTTCCGCAAATTATATTGAAAATAAAGATTTGGAGCCGCCTTTTCTCGGGATGGTTGTTTCCGGGGGCCATACCCATTTAGTGATGGTTAAGGATTACGGAAAATATGAGATTCTTGGAAAAACGCGGGATGATGCCGCCGGAGAAGCCTTTGATAAAGTAGCAAGGGCTATAGGCTTGGGATATCCGGGAGGACCTAAAATTGACAGGTTGGCCAAAGAAGGTAACCCGAAGGCCATTGCTTTCCCGAGAGCCCATGTGGCGGATGCACCTCTGGATTTCAGCTTTAGCGGTCTGAAATCTTCCGTGCTTAATTATATCAATTCCTGTGAGATGAAACATCAGGAGATCTGCCGTGCCGATGTGGCGGCATCCTTCCAGGATGCGGTGGTGGATGCTATTGTCAGTCATACTATTGAGGCGGCAAAAATGTACCGAATGGATAAAGTGGCTTTGGCCGGAGGCGTCGCTTCCAATTCAGCGCTCCGGCGGGCGATGAAGGAACGCTGTGAGGCTGCGGGACTTAAATTTTATTATCCATCCCCGATTCTCTGTACGGACAATGCGGCGATGATCGGCTGTGCGGCTTATTATGAATATCTTGCCGGGACACGCCACGGATTGGATTTGAATGCAGTTCCAAATTTAAAAATCGGTCAGCGATAAATTGTGAAAAATGCCCTCTGAATTGGTGTTTGTGCAGGTCGAAAAATACCATATTTAGGGGGTAAAATTTTGCGCTGTAGAAAGGGAAAAAAGTGTCAAAAAAATGTTGACATATACAGGGCTTGATGATATTATAATCATTGCGTTTGGCGATGGATAAATAGCGAAGAAAAATGTGCGGATGAGAAAAAATGCTTGACAAGCATAAAAAGACCTGATAAACTATTAAAGCACTGTTTTGGAGAGGTGTCCGAGTGGTTTAAGGAGCTGGTCTTGAAAACCAGTGACTCCGAAAGGGGCCGTGGGTTCGAATCCCACCTTCTCCGTTGCGTGAACGCTTAAGAAAATGTGTTTCGGATTGGCGTGAAACGTATTTCGCGAATCTTAGTGAAGCCTGTTGATTCCGGTTGAATGGAGATTCGTCTGAAAATGAAATAAAAGAATTTTGATTCTGCCATACTTGGAGAAGTACCCAAGAGGCCGAAGGGGCTCCCCTGGAAAGGGAGTAGGTCGTTAATAGCGGCGCGAGGGTTCAAATCCCTCCTTCTCCGTTTTCAAACAGAACAGTTTGAAAAGAAAAAGATGTTGACAGAAATCGAATGTTGTGCTAATATAAAGAAGTTGCACGACAGAAGATTGCAACATCAAAAAAGACGAACATTGACAATTAAACAATAAAACAATCCCGAAAAGTTCTTTATAAAGAATTTCAGAAAACGAACAAAACCTAAAAAGGTAGTTACGCTGCCGCTAAGTTCGAAAGAACCTCACTAAGCGGACAGGTAACGACGTTTTCACTAAATTCATCTGTAGGACAGATTCATTAAGTGAAAACAGTCAGTAAAAAACGGGAAGATAACAGCTAGTTGTCATTCTGTTAGGATTATACTTAACAAGGAGATCTCCCTCCACTAAGCTCGATGCAGGCGCATCTCGCTAAGGGTCGGGAGGTTGGTCTTCACTAAACTCGTGAAAGACCTCGTTAAGTGAAGGACACAAACATGAGAGTTTGATCCTGGCTCAGGATGAACGCTGGCGGCGTGCTT
>NZ_DBGCTU010000053.1:0-42562 GCF_048388605.1 Frisingicoccus sp.
CTAGATATGTGAGGTTTACCACAAAAGCAAAATGCCCGTAGAGCCGATAAAATAAGGCTTTGCGGACATTTGAGAAGATATAAAAAGATAGTTAAAAAGACATATATAATTTAATAGAACTTCTTCTATAAAATCAGTTCGGAAATATTTAGTTTAGGATTGTTTTCTTTTATTTAAAGAAAATCTGTGAAAAACCGTGTAGACATATGTCGAAGCATGTCTTATGTGTATTCTTTTTTGAGCATATGATGACAAAAAACGACGGCTGTGTTATCATAAAACGGTCAGCGCAGGAGGTGAATTATGAGCCGTATAGACGAGGTATTAAAGGCACTGGGAATACGGCGTACATACAAGGGATATTACTATGTGGCAGATGCGGTGCGATTAGTGATGGAGGACGCATCCCTTCTGCTGTATATTTCTAAATCCTTGTACCCGGAAATCGCAAGACTTCATCATACGACAATTAATTGTGTAGAGCGAGATATAAGAACGGTGGTAAAACGCTGCTGGGGCAGCGAGTATACAGACGTTCTGGAGTCTATGGCGGGGATCCCGCTTTATGAAAGGCCGACATCCGGCGAATTTATAGATATATTGTCAAGTTATCTATTATCTGAAAATATCCAATAAAAAAGAAAGTATTTTCTTTGAGGGGAGGAAATACTTTCTTTTTTTAGAATTATTATTTCAAAACGGTTACGCCGTCCATCAGTTCCGCCTCAAAGGCTTTTTGATGGGATGGGGTATAAACGCCGGGAAGTCCGCCGGTGTGAATGAAAATAACGGTTTCTCCTTTTTGAATTTTTTCTTGTTCAACCATATCGCGAAGGGCTGCATAGGTCTTTCCGGTATAGCATGGATCCAGAATAATGGATTCGGAACGGGCCATATCATAAATTGCATCCCGCACAGTCCCGGAAGGAAGATTATAGCCGCCGTAGAGATAATCTGTTGCGATATCAAAGTCATCTTCGGTAACATCGAAATCCAGTTTCCAGGCTTCTTTGACCCGATGAAAATAGTTGACGGCATAATTGAAAATATTCTCTTCATAAGGCATGATCTGCACGCCGGTCAGCTTCAGGCCCGAATCGTGGAGGCCGCAGAAAAGCCCCATGTAGGTTCCCATACTCCCGAGGGGAACGACAACACGGCCGGACTTAAATTCATTTTTTATCTCCTGGGCACATTCGTAATAACCGAGAGCGCCGATTTCATTGGAACCGCCCATCGGAATGAAATAGCAGCGTTCTCCCTGGGACTCAAATTTGTCGGCGACCCGCTCAACCACATCCATCAGCGGGGTGCCGTCATTTTTATGTAAAAACACATAGGCGCCGAAAATGCGGTCAAGGAGCATGTTAGAGGTGAGGATGCCCGGATAATCATCCATTGCAACAATAGCGCATTTCATTTGATATTTTGCGGCAACTGCGGCGGTCAGACGTCCATGATTTGTCTGCGCTCCGCCAACGGTGATCAGCATGGTTGCCCCTTTTTCTTTAGCGTCATAGACAAGATATTCCAGTTTTCTCAGCTTATTTCCGCCGACACCGAATTCGGTTAGATCATCCCGCTTCATATAAAGTTCAATGCCCAGACTGTCCGACAGATTGGAAAGATAACTCACAGGGGTCGGAAGATTCAGGAAGGCCAGTTTTGGATAACCAAACATTTGCAGTCACATCCTTTCAAAGATAGAATATCGTGTTATTTCAATTTAGTTTAGGGCGAAATAGATGAAAAGTCAATGGTTTTGCATGCGGGACTTTTAAGAAAGCCGGATTTGTGTTAAACTGAGATATAAATGTTTTAATATGACGGAGGTTAGTTTTATGTATGATATAGTGATCATAGGCGCAGGTACGGCCGGACTTTCGGCAGCCATTTACGGTGTGCGCGCAGGAAAAAGTGTACTGGTGCTCGAGGGAGAAAATTACGGCGGACAGATCATCAATTCGCCGGAGGTTGAAAATTATCCGGGGATCGCGAAGATTTCCGGTTTTGAATTTGCCACCGGGCTGTATGAGCAGGCTCAGAATCTTGGGGCGGAGATTGAATTTGAAGCAGTCATCCGAGTAGAAAAAGAGGGTAAGGATTTTGTGGTATACACAGAAGAGAGAGAGATTCCATGCCATTCGGTGATTCTGGCGACAGGGGCAAAAAATCGGCCCCTTGGCGTGGATAAGGAGGAATCCCTTGTCGGAGCCGGTGTGTCCTATTGCGCTACCTGTGACGGCGCATTTTTCAGGGGACAGGTGACGGCGGTTGTCGGCGGCGGAAGCACAGCCCTGGAGGATGCGGAATTCTTAAGCGCTTATTGCGAGAAAGTCTATTTGATTCATCGGCGGGATGAATTCCGGGGAGAACAGTGGCTGGCAGAAAATCTCCGTAAGAAAGACAACGTTGAATTTGTGTTAAATGCAGTGGTTACCGATATTATCGGAGAGGGAAATGTTCAGGGAATTCGTGTGAAAGATACGAAAACAGGAGAAAGCCGCGAGATTTCCGTTGCGGGACTTTTTGTGGCAATCGGACAGATGCCGGACAATAAGGCATTTGAACCGTTGGTTGAGCTGGATGGGGGCGGTTATATTCGGGCCGGAGAGGATTGCCGGACAAGCAATGACGGCGTTTTTGCCGCGGGCGATTGCCGGACAAAGACAGTGCGTCAGCTGACAACGGCAGCGGCGGACGGAGCTGTCGCCGGACTGGCAGCCTGTGAATATGTTAATCGGAATGAATAACCTGCAGAGCATAAAATTGCTATTATATTGAATTGAATTAAAAAGCGGACTATCATGAATTACTTCTATAATCCAAGGATAAATTTGGAGATGGAGAAATTCGGATAGTCCGTTTTATTTTTGGTGTCGATAATTTAATAAATTTTACAATAATTATGCCGGATTAACCGCTACAAAAGTGTTACGTATTTTATCATTTTTTTAAACATCTGTCAGTTTGCACATATTATTATTATCATATTAAAGAATTAGGGTCTGATGTTTGTGCAAAATCACTTAATCTGTATATAAAAAAATGCTTATAGAAAATTATTTATACATTTTTAGATGTTATATTTCTGTTGCACATTTGTTATAAGTCATCCTATAAAATTATCTTATAAAGTAAGAGAAATTATACATTGTATTAGGAGGAAAGACCAATGGAATACCGTATTGAATGTGATTCGATGGGTGAGGTTCAGGTGCCGGCAGACTGCTATTGGGCAGCACAAACCCAGAGAAGTTATCAGAATTTTAAAATTGGCGATGAACTGATGCCCCGGGAAATTATTCATGCCTTTGGTATTTTAAAGAAGGCAGCGGCCAGGGCAAACTTTAATTTGGGTAAACTGGATGAGGACAGAAAGGCGGTCATTGAGAAAGCCTGTGACGAAGTGATTTCAGGATCTTTGAATGATCATTTTCCGCTTGTGGTATGGCAGACGGGAAGCGGCACTCAGTCAAATATGAATGCCAACGAGGTCATTGCAAACCGCGGCAATGAGATTGCAGCAAAAATTTTTGCTGACAGGGATTTAGACGGCAAGAAATTTTTACATCCAAATGATCATATTAATATGTCGCAGAGTTCTAACGATACCTTTCCTACGGCAATGCATATTGCAGCAGTGATCAGTATAGAGGATAAATTGTTTCCGGTGATGGATGAGTTTATCGAAACTTTGAAGCGGCTGGAAAAGGAAAACAATGATGTGGTTAAGAGTGGACGTACTCATCTGCAGGATGCGACTCCTATTAAGTTCTCTCAGGAGATTAGCGGATGGCGCAACATGATTGAAAAAACTAAGGATATGTTGGAGAAGGCTTTGCCGGGACTGAAGGAGTTGGCACTGGGCGGTACAGCAGTTGGTACCGGGCTGAATACTCCCAAAGGATTTGCCGAGGAGGTGGCGAAGCGAGTGAGTGAGCTGACGGACAAAGAGTTTGTAACAGCAGCCAATAAGTTCCATGCGTTGACTTCCAAGGATGATTTGGTGTTTGCCCATGGCGCACTGAAGGCACTGGCGGCAAACCTGATGAAAATTGCCAATGATGTTCGTTGGCTGGCAAGCGGCCCTCGTTGTGGTTTGGGCGAAATCCATATTCCTGAAAACGAACCCGGAAGTTCCATTATGCCAGGCAAGGTGAATCCGACACAGTGTGAATCCATGACGATGGTGGCGGTACAGGTGATCGCTAATGACGTGGCTGTTGGTATGGCAGCATCTCAGGGTAATTTTGAACTGAATGTATTTATGCCTGTTTTGATTTACAATTTTCTTCAGTCTGTTCGTTTGCTAGCGGATGGGATGAAATCCTTCCATGATAATTGTGTGGTGGGTATTACGGCTGATCGGGAGGTAATGAAGCACAATTTGCATAATTCGCTTATGCTGGTTACTGCTTTGAATCCGTATATTGGTTATGATAACGCAGCCAGGACTGCGAAGAAAGCATTTAAAGAAAACATTTCTTTGAAAGAAGCCTGTATTAAGTTGGGTTTTCTGACGGAAGAGCGATTTGACGAAGTGTTCCATCCGGAGGATATGGTATAAATTGAAAGCTTTGGGGGAAGCTTACAGTCTTCCGGTTTATTGTGTAACTCGCACCGGAGCAGCTTGGGCTGCTTCGGTTGCATGGAAAAAAACAGAGATTGGATGTGCGAGATGATTTTTAGTTATTATCCGGGATGTACTCTGAAAACCAAGGCGAAAGATCTTGACATGTATGCAAGAAAATCTGCGGAGGTTTTGGGTGTTACAATGGAAGAAATTCCCGATTGGCAGTGCTGTGGCGCTGTATATCCTATGGCCTGCGATGAAATCGCAACGAAGCTTTCGGCCGTAAGAGCGCTGGAGAGCGCAAGGAAGAAGGACCAGGTACTATTAACGCTATGTTCTGCATGTCATCATGTGATCAAACGGGTGAATCATGATATGCAGGAAAATGCGGATATTCAGATGAAAGTCAACAATTATTTGCAGCCGGATGAGCCGTATACCGGTGAGACACAGGTAATTCATTATCTGGAGATGCTGCGGGATAAGGTTGGCTTTGAAAAAATCAAAGAGAAAGTAGTAAACCCGCTCAAAGGACGGAAGATTGCCGCCTACTATGGATGCCTGCTGCTTCGTCCCAGCGGAGTCATGCAGTTTGATAATCCTGAAAATCCTACGATTATAGAGGATTTTATTTGCAGTATCGGAGCAACCCCGGTAGAGACGGCTTATCGCAATGAATGCTGCGGCGGGTATGTCAGCATGGAAAATAAAAAACTGGCCGAAAAGAAAGTGGATGCGATCATTTCCTCTGCGATTGATAAAGGGGCAGAGATAATTATTACCGCATGCCCGCTTTGTATGTACAATTTAGATGCCAATAGCACAGAGCATAAGCTTCCCGTTGTATACTTTACGGAACTTTTGGCAGAAGCATTAGGCGTGAAATAAGGAGGATTTATGATGGGAAAATATACACAAGAGCAAATCCTCAGAATGAGTGGCGTCAATACCAGAAAATGTATGAAATGCGGAAAATGTTCCGGTACCTGTCCAGCCTATGATGAGATGGAATATCATCCGCATCAGTTTGTGGCAATGGTAGAAAATGGAGATATAGATGTGCTCATACAGTCGAACTCCATCTGGAATTGTCTTTCCTGTTTTGCCTGTGTGGAGCGGTGTCCCAGAAGTGTAGAACCGGCTAACCTGATTGAAGCGGTACGTCTGGCTGTGATCCGCCGTCAGGGTGAAAACCATTTGAAGGCGGAAGAAATTCCGGACAAACTGGAAGAAAAACTTCCTCAGCAGGCGATTGTCAGTGCATTTCGTAAGTATAGTAAATAACCTAGAAGGGTGGAAATCATAAGTGCAGAAGATAGGCGTTTTTATTTGTCATTGTGGAACGAATATTGCCGCAGCTGTTGATGTCGATGCCGTAACAGAAGCGGTTAAAAGCGAACCCGGTGTTGTATATGCAGTGAATTATCAGTATATGTGTTCCGAAAATGGTCAGGCGCTGATAAAAAAGGCGATTGCCGATTACGGCCTGACGGGTATTGTTGTGTGTTCCTGCTCTCCCAGAATGCACGAAGCAACTTTCAGAAAGGCAGCAGAGTCTGCCGGCCTTAACCCCTATATGGTGGAAATCGCCAATATTCGCGAACATTGTTCCTGGATTCATAAAGTTCGGATGGAAGCTACAGAGAAAGCCATTATCCTGGCTAAGGCAGCCCTCGCTAAAGTACATTTAAATACTCCGCTGATTGCAGGCCAGAGTGATGTTACGAAAAGAGCACTTGTTATCGGCGGTGGAATCGCCGGTATTCAGACAGCTCTGGATATTGCAGAAGCCGGTTATGAAGTGGATATTGTGGAGAAATCTCCTACTATTGGTGGGAAGATGGCACAATTGGATAAAACCTTTCCCACACTCGACTGTGCCGCATGTATCCTGACCCCTAAGATGGTGGATGCGAAAGCAAACGATAAGATTACCCTGTACACCTACAGTGAAGTAGAGTCTGTTAAGGGGTTTGTTGGTAACTTTGAGGTATCTATTCGTAAAAAGGCCCGATACGTTAATACCGATTTATGCACCGGCTGCGGTGAGTGTACCAATAAGTGTCCGTCCCGCAAAGCAAAGAGTGAGTTTAATATGGGTTTGGTTAACCGCGGCGCGATTTATATTCCATTTGCACAGGCTATTCCGAACGCAGCGACGATTGATCCAGAATATTGTATTCATATGAAGACCGGCAAATGCGGTCTTTGCGAGAAGACCTGTTCGGCCCATGCAATCGATTTCAATCAGAAAGATGAGATCATAAAGCAGAAGTACGGCGCCATTGTCATGGCTACCGGCTTCAATCTGATTAACTTAGATAATTTCGATGAATTTGGATATTCCAGGTATCCCGATGTGGTTACTTCTCTGGAATTTGAGCGTCTGATGAATGCAGCCGGCCCGACCCAGGGCACGCTGCTTCGGCCCTCTGATCATGAGCATCCGCACACGCTGGTATTTATACAGTGCGTCGGCTCCCGTGACACTTCCGGCTGCGGTAAATCCTACTGCTCTAAGATCTGTTGTATGTATACTGCCAAGCATGCGATGCTCGTTCGTGATAAGTATCCGGATACGGAGGTATATGTATTTTATATAGATGTGCGTACACCGGGTAAGAACTTTGATGAGTTTTACCGTCGTGCGGTGGAACAATATGGGGTGCACTATATTAAGGGAATGGTCGGCAAGGTTACCGATAAAGATGGTAAGTTGATTGTGCAGGGGTCGGATCTTTTGAATAATAAGCAGCTAAGGATAAAGGCTGACATGGTGGTTTTGGCCGCTGCTACGGAGCCGGATAAGTCTGCCAGGAGTGTAGCGACGATGCTGACTGCCAGCATCGATACGAACGATTTTATGACAGAAGCACATGCGAAGCTGAAGCCCGTGGAAAGCCCGACGGCGGGTATTTTCCTGGCCGGTATGGCACAGGGTCCAAAGGATATTCCGGAAACGGTTTCGCAGGCCGGCGCTTGTGCGGCTAAGGTGATCGGACTTTTGGCGAAGGACCATCTGGTAAATAATCCTTGTGTGGCGCATTCGAATGAGGTGAAGTGTAACGGATGCTCCAACTGTGAGAAAGTATGCCCTTATGGTGCTATTTCATATATCGAGAAAGAGGTCAACGATTATGGTGTAAGGGAGGTTCGCCGCATTGCGCAGGTAAATGAGGCGGTTTGTCAGGGCTGCGGCGCTTGTACCGTTACCTGTCCTTCCGGTGCAATGGATCTGAAGGGTTTCTCGACGAATCAAATTATGGCGGAGGTGGATGCAATATGCCGTTAATTGAAGAAAACAAAAAAGAGTATAAGCCTCTCGTCGTAGCCTTTTGCTGTAACTGGTGCAGCTATGCCGGCGCCGATTTGGCTGGTTCCAGCCGTTTGTCATATCCGGCGGAGGTGAAGATCATACGGGTACCATGCTCCTGCCGTGTCAATCCGCTGTTTATTCTGCGGGCTTTCCAGAGGGGTGCTGACGGTGTGATTATTGCCGGCTGCCACCCGGGAGACTGTCACTATACATCCGGAAACTATTTTGCAAGGCGACGCATGACCTTGCTGTTTAGTATGTTGGATTATCTGGGAATTGAAAGAGAACGTACCAGAGTAGAGTGGATTTCTGCAGCGGAGGGTGTTAAGTTCTCCAATACGATGAATGAGTTCGCTAAAATTATCCATGAACTGGGTGAAAATAAGAAATTAAGGGATCTGAGGTGCAAGAATGACTGATTTAATTAAAAAGAAAGTCAGAGAGCTTTTGAAAAGCCGGGCGGCTGACCGGGTCCTTGGGTGGAAAACCGGTGAGTTTTTCTATGATGAAACACCGGCGGTATTTAATTCTTTAGAGGAATTAAAAGCTCTGGTGTACGATGGTTTTTCTGCTTCCAATTTGAGCAAATATTTGATTAAAGAAACAAAGAAAGATGGAAAGGTGATTGCTCTTTTGAAACCCTGTGATACATACAGTTTCAATCAGCTACTGACGGAGCACCGGATTATACGGGAAAATGTGTATGCAGTAGGCGTGCCTTGCCGTGGAAAGCTGGATATTAATAAGATTCGTAATATGGGAATTAAGGGTATTCAGGGCATTAAAGAGGAAGAGTCTCGGTTGGTGATAGAAACTCTGTATGGAAACAGGATCATTCAGCGGGAGAATGTGATTTTGGATCGATGCTTTTGTTGCAAAGGCAGTCGGCATGTGGCCGCCGATGAAGTGATCAAGTCTGACGAGCCTGCATGGAAGCCCGACACAGATCGGTTTGAAGTGGTTTCTAAGCTGGAAGCGATGACGCCGGATGAACGTTTCAATTTTTGGAGAGATGAGCTTTCCAAATGTATCCGCTGCAATGCCTGCCGTAATGTGTGTCCCGCTTGTTCCTGCCTGCAGTGTGTGTTTGATAATCCCGCCTCTGGCGTAGCCGCAAAGTCGAATGCCGATGATTTTGAAGAGAATATGTTTCATATCATACGGGCCTTCCATGTGGCTGGACGTTGTACAGATTGCGGAGAGTGTTCCCGTGTTTGTCCTCAGGGCATTCCGCTGCATTTGTTGAATCGTAAGTTTATTAAAGATATTGATGAGTTTTACGGTGAGTATCAGGCTGGCGCCGATTTGGAAACAAAGGGACCGCTGACCGAATACACCAAAACGGATGTGGAACCTGGTATCATAACCAATGACGTTGCGCGTGCATTGTTAAAAGAGAGGCGGTAAAGGATGATGTTGAAAATTACAGTAGATCGTCTGCCTGAACTGTTTGTCAAAATGGCAGAGAACAAGGCTTTGTATATGCCCATTGAGAAAAACGACCAAGTAGAGTTTCACCGCTGGAGTGAGGATGCCTGGGTCCGTTTGGACAAATTGAATACATTAAAATCCGCTAAAGATTTGTTTTTCCCGCAGACAGAGAACATGATGAAGTTTAAGGTGGAGGGCAAGAGCCTTTCAGTGGAGGAAAACCGCGATTTAATTGAGCCCTTTGTCGTATTCGGCGTAAGGGCCTGTGATGCCGAAAGCTTTAACGTGCTGGATAAGGTATTTATGGCGGATCCGATGGATACCTTTTATCAGAACCGTCGGGAAAATGGCGTAGTTATTACCATGGCCTGCAATGAACCAGAGGAGACCTGTTTTTGCAGTATATTTGGTATTGAAGCGGCAAGTCCAGCTGGAGATATCACCTGCTGGATGGCAGGCGACAACCTGTATTGGCGGGCAAACACTGAAAAAGGGCAAGCCTATACGGAAGCAGTGTCCGAGCTTTTGGAAGAAGTCGGAGCTGAGGGCGAGGCCAAAGTAGAAGAGCAGAAGAAGAAGATTCGGTCCATTCTGGAAAAGCTGCCGCTTAAGGATTTGAATCTGAAAGGTTTTGACGGTGAACATCTGTTGGAGAAGTTTAATTCTCCCAAATGGGCCAGATTGTCCGAATCCTGCCTTGGATGCGGTACCTGCACTTTTGTATGTCCTACCTGTCAGTGCTATGACATTCGTGATTACGACAATGGTCATGGCGTACAGCGGTATCGCTGCTGGGATTCCTGCATGTATTCCGATTTTACACTGATGGCGCACGGTAACTCCCGTAAGACACAGATAGAGCGGTTTCGCCAGCGGTTCATGCACAAGCTGGTATACTTTCCGTCTAACAACAATGGAATGTATTCCTGCGTTGGCTGCGGGCGCTGCCTGGCGAAATGCCCCATTTCCATGAATATTGTAAAAGTGATTAGAGCATTGGGAGGAGAAGATAATGAGTGAGATTCATGAAAGCCTAATTCCTTCCATTGGTGTCGTAACCGACGTGCGCGTTGATACGCCCGATGTAAAAACCTTCCGGGTAAACACTCTGGATGGTGGAATTCCTTTTGATCATAAACCCGGACAATGTGCCATGATTTCTATTCCCGGCGTAGGCGAGGCAATGTTTTCCATTACTTCCTCTCCAACCAATACCGACTTTAAGGAATTCAGTATTAAAAAGTGCGGGTGCCTGACGGCTTGGCTTCACCAGATTGAGTTCGGGCAGCAGATTTTGATACGCGGCCCTTATGGGCATCCTTTTCCGGTTGATACGGAATTTGTAGGAAAGGATCTTTTGTTTATTGCCGGTGGTATTGGTCTGGCGCCTTTGCGTTCGGTCATTAACTATTGCCGCCATTATCGGGATCGCTATGGCAAGATTGACATTGTATATGGTTCACGTTCTAAAGACGACCTGGTTGATTATCCTGAAATTATCAATGAGTGGTATCGGGAAGAGGGCATTAATGTGCATCTGACTATTGATTGTCCGCAGGAGGGCTGGGACGGACATGTGGGTTTTGTGCCGGATTATGTGAAAGAACTGAATTTTGACACCAATAAGATTGGGATTATTTGTGGTCCTCCGATTATGATTAAGTTTACTCTGTCTGTCCTCCAGGAGCTGGGATTCGAAAAAACTCAGGTATATACCACTATGGAACTTCGTATGAAATGCGGCATTGGTAAATGCGGTCGTTGTAATATTGGTGATAAATATGTCTGCAAGGATGGTCCGGTGTTCCGATGTGATCAGTTGGATGAACTTCCTAACGAATATTGATAAAGCGAGGATACAAAATTATGGAAGAAATGGTAAATGTATTTTTATTTGGAAAAAAGTATTCTGTTCCCTCCAATCTGACAATCATGGGTGCTATGGAGTACTCTGGATATCAGCTGATTCGCGGATGTGGTTGCCGTAACGGATTTTGCGGTGCGTGTGCAACCATCTACAGAATTAAAAATGACCGTGATCTGCATGCATGTCTGGCATGCCAGACAAAAGTTGAAAACAATATGTATGTGGCTACCTTGCCGTATTTTCCACTGGTGAAGGAGCTATACGACATCAAAAAGGTGACTCCTGATGAGCAGATTATGATGCAGCTTTATCCGGAAATATACAGTTGTATTGGATGTAATGCCTGCACCAAGAGTTGTACCCAGGGCTTGAATGTGATGCAGTACATTGCCTATGCTCAGAGAGGCGAGTTTAAGAAATGCGCAGAGGAGTCCTTCGACTGCATTATGTGCGGTGTTTGTTCTTCTCGCTGTCCGGCCAGGATTTCTCATCCGCAGGTAGCAATCCTGGCAAGACGTCTGACCGGCAAATATTTG
Organism: Frisingicoccus sp.; assembly: GCF_048388605.1. Lineage (GTDB taxonomy): Bacteria > Bacillota > Clostridia > Lachnospirales > Lachnospiraceae > Frisingicoccus. The sequence continues at coordinate 11,727 of NZ_DBGCTU010000053.1, forward strand.
ATGCCGTCGGCCGCACATTTGACCAATCGTGTAAAGGAAATAGAAAACGGCGATTTTGATCAGATGCTGGAAGATTTGATGCAGAAGCCGATTGAAGAAATCAAAGAGCTGTATAATACCAGAGAAATTGAGAAATAAGGAGGGGTAACTGTGTATACATCTGAGGTATTGTTAGAGTCTATCAAAAAAGTAGAAGCTACCCGCCCCAGCCGTTTGGGCGTGCTGCCGGAGCGTCTGACTTCCGATCAAAAGGACGATGTGCTGAGTAAATTTCATCCGGATTATAAGTGGGAGGGCTTTTCTGTTTTGCAGGCAGGTCCCAATAAAGGCGAAAAGGTTCCCACCGAATTGGCTGCTCTGCTGCAGGCTGACAGCCGAGTGAAGAATCTGGACATTGATCTGAGCAAGGTGGACTATGAAGTGGATGTTTTGGTCATCGGGGGTGGCGGAGCAGGTTCTTCTGCTGCAATTGAGGCTCATGAGAATGGTGCTGAAGTTATGATTGTAACTAAGCTGAGAATTGGTGATGCTAATACCATGATGGCGGAGGGCGGTATCCAGGCTGCTGACAAAAAGAACGATTCTCCTGCTGTCCACTATCTGGATGCTTTGGGCGGCGGCCATTATGCCAACAAGCCGGAACTTTTGAAAAAACTGGTAACCGAAGGCCCTGGTGCTGTAAAATGGTTGAATGATTTGGGTGTTATGTTTGACAAAGAAGAAAACGGTACTATGATTACTACTCATGGCGGAGGGACTTCCCGAAAGAGAATGCATGCTGCTAAGGATTATTCTGGTGCAGAGATTATGCGTACTTTGCGGGATGAAGTGTTGAACCGCGGTATCCCGGTGGTTGACTTTACTGCAGCCATCGAATTGATTAAGGATAAAGAAGGCAAGGCAGCAGGTGCTGTGCTGATGAATATGGAAACCGGAGATATACTGATAGCTAAGGCTAAGACGGTCATCATTGCCACTGGCGGAGCAGGTCGTCTGCATTACCAGGGATTTCCTACATCCAATCACTACGGCGCAACCGCTGATGGCTTGATTTTGGGCTATCGTGCCGGTGCCAAGCTGCTGTATGCCGATACACTTCAGTATCATCCTACCGGTGCAGCATATCCTTCTCAGATTCTTGGTGCTTTAGTAACTGAAAAGGTACGTTCTCTTGGTGCACAGGTGTTGAATAAAGATGGCATTGCATTTGTTCATCCATTGGAGACCCGTGATGTGGAGGCGGCTTCAATTATTAAAGAATGTGCAGAGCAGGGAGGGGGTCTGGAGACCGGTGAAGGACCGGCTGTATGGCTTGATACCCCTCTGATTGAAGAAATCCACGGTGAAGGGACCATTGAAAAGAGAATCCCGGCTATGATGAGAATGTTTGGTAAATATGATATTGATATCCGCAAAGTGCCTATTTTAGTTTATCCGACACTGCATTATCAGAATGGCGGTCTGGATATTAGAGTTGACGGGCAGACCTGCGTAGAAAACTTGTATGCAGCCGGTGAGGTTGTCGGAGGCATCCATGGGCGCAACCGTTTGATGGGAAATTCGCTGTTGGACATTATCGTATTCGGTCGCAGCGCCGGACAGCAGGCCTCTGAAAAGGCGAAGAGCGTTACTGTTGGTGAGTTGACCCTGGAGCATGTAGATCAGTTTGATGCCGAAATAAAGGAGGCCGGAATTGAAAGCAATATCGTTTCTCCCAAATTGCTGCCGAATTACACTCATCAAAAAAATATTTAATTTAAATTAAGATAACAAATGATAGATAATGGTTAGAGGAGAAAAAACATAAGATGACTTCGTTATTAGCTATATTTTTAATTACAGCAATCGGCTGTCTGCTGGGAAGGATCCGCATCAAAGGTATGGAGCTTGGAACCGCAGGTGTATTGTTGGTAGCGCTTGTATTTGGTCACTTTGGAGTGGAAATACCGGCTATTATTCAGAACTTTGGCTTGGTGTGCTTTGTCACTTCCGTCGGCTTCATCGCCGGTCCAAAATTTTTTCGCAATTTCAAAGAAAATGCCACATCTTACGTGTTGTTGGGGCTGCTCATCGTTTTTTCCGGTGCCTTAGCCTGCGGGGTCATCATCAAATTGTTTAATGTACCGGCAGCGCTTGCAACCGGTTTGCTGACCGGATCTCTCACCAGCACACCGGGACTTGCAGCAGCTATGGAAGCAGCAGGTGATGCAAAAGATATGGCATCTATCGGTTATGGAATTGCCTATCCTTTTGGCGTAATCAGCGTTGTATTTTTTGTACAGCTGACACCTAGATTATTGAAAGCCAATATGGACGAGGAAAGAAAGAAAATGGAAGCGGCCTCCACTATAACCATCAAGCCCTGCAGCGGAAGATTTTTTGACATTGATCCGGATGGATTTTTTGCCTTTGCAGCAGCAATTGTGGTGGGGCTTTTGCTGGCTAAAATTACTTTACCGCTGCCCGGCGGCGCGACCTTCTCTTTGGGGACATCCGGCGGCCCGCTGATTGCAGGATTGATTTTCGGACATTTTGCACATATAGGTCCTATAAATATTTCTGTTAATAAAAAATTATTGGAAAATATGAGGGGACTTGGATTGATTTTGTTTTTGCTGGGTGCAGGAGTCAGCGCCGGTGCAGGCTTTGTGGAAATTCTAAAGGAGTATGGTGTGGTGCTCTTTTTGGATGGAGTCATCATGGCTGTAATTCCGATGTTTGTAGGTTTTTTTGTGGCCAGAAAGCCGTTAAAGCTTTGCCTGTTCAATGCTCTGGGCTCTATCTGCGGAGGTATGACCAGTACTCCGGCTTTGGGTACTCTGATTCGTGTGAGCAAGAGCGATGATGTGGCCTCTGCCTATGCGGCCACTTATCCGGTAGCATTGGTTGCAGTTGTGTTGGCATCCCAGTTTATTGTCATTTTGTTCGGATAAATAGATGTTAAGAAAGCTTCTTTAAGTCAGAAGATGACTTGGAGAAGCTTTTTAAATATTGTTCTTTATATTGCTTTTCACACAATCGTTTTTTGTTTAACCCGACAGGCATGGCAGGCGCTTGGCGCTGTGGCAGTTCCGCCCTGGGATGTCTCTCTTAAAGAAACCGGCAGTGCGCGGCCGACGCGGTACATTACTTCGATGGCCTCATCAATCGGTACGACGCTTTGGATACCGCTCAGGGCAATTTCTGCGCTGATTAAAGCGTTGGAAGCACCCATGGCATTTCGGTTCTGACATGGAATTTCAACAAGGCCGCCCACCGGGTCGCAAACCAGTCCGAGAATATTAATGAGTGCAAAGGAGGCGGCGTCCAGACATTGGGCCGGCGTTCCGCCCATAAGCTGAGTCATGGCCGCCGCAGCCATGGCACTGGCAGAGCCGACTTCAGCCTGACATCCGCCTTCGGCGCCGGCGGTCGTTGCATTTCGGGTGATCAGATAGCCGACGGCGGCCGCCGTATAAAGAGCCTGGATGATGACAGCGTCTTCCATATTATATTCTTCCTGCGCCGCACAGAGCACGCCCGGAATAACCCCGGAAGAGCCGGCAGTCGGCGCGGCTACGATAAGGCCCATGGAAGCATTGACTTCCAGGACACCGACGGCATAAGCGATGGCTTTGGAAACCAGAGGACCGCATATATTTTTTCCTGCTTTTCTAAGGGCGTCTATCTGTTTGCTCTCGCCGCCGATCATACCGCCGGTGCTGATCAGATCTTCGGTCAAAGCCCGATGAATGGCTTGCTTCATAATATCATAAGCCCGTTCCATTTTTCGTGTCACATCCACCGGGTCCTGCTCCAGATAATCCGTTTCCCTTAAAAACATGGCCTGGGAAATCGGAATATGTTTTTCAGAGCATATTTCAAGCAGTTGTTTTCCGCTGATAAAATTCATTAAAATATTCCTCCCCCGTTTTTAAATTGCCGGTACGATGGTTGCGCTGATGATGGCATCATGACATTCCAATACATTAATGATGGAAGGGTTAATATCAGAATCAACCTCGATGATGGCATAAGCATCATCCCCTTTGGCTTTGCGGTAAACCTTCATGAAAGCAATGTTCAGATCAATGCCGCTGCACACGGTTGTCATATAGGCCAGAACACCTTTTTTGTCCTTATGATGAACGATCAATGTGGAATATGCGCCGGAAAGCGCGATGTCGACACCGTTTAAGCGCCGGATAACAGCGTTTCCTCCGCCAATCGACTCCCCACGAAGTTCAATTGTCCGACCATTTTCGCAGCGCAGCAAAATGTCCACTGTATTTGGATGAATATTTTTTTCAGTGGTATTTTCAATGAATTCATATTTCAAACCGGCCGCATTAGCATATTGAAAGGAGTCCCGAATTCGTTCATCATCCGGGAGAAAACCGAGAATCCCGCCGACCAGCGCCCTGTCCGTTCCATGGCCCCGATAAGTCCATGCAAAAGAACCGTAGAGGATGAATGTTACGGAAAGGATTTTTGCCGGGGCCAGTTTTCCGGCCAGATGGGCAATCCGCAGAGCCCCGGCCGTATGGGAACTGGAAGGTCCGATCATATTCGGACCGATAATATCAAACATACTAATATCGTTCATAAAACCTTCTCCTTTTCTATAGTTCTATGATATACTAAAAAAGAAAGATTTAAAAGCGCAATTTGTAATAATCCAGAGACAGAAAACATAGATTGATAATCAGGGGGAGTATATGTATCGTAAAACTTTAACAAAACCTCGGAAATGGGACGAGGAGTCGCTGGCACTGGCTACAAAAGAGGAACTGGTTGCCGATCTGCTGCTGCGGAAATCTCAGCTTCAAAACCGAAAAAAATCCATGCTGCCGTGGGACAGGCACCTTTTGAAAAAAGAAATGTACTGGATTGGCGTTGTCAATAGAGAGCTGGAGCAGCGCAAAGAATGGATTGTGGAGGGCTGACATGAATAGAACAGGGTGGCATGAATGATGCAATTCATGGTCACCCTGTTGTTTTCTGATAAAAAATATATTATACTAAAATTAGTCAGAATATTGTTGCTTTAATTGCAAAGGAGGAAGGTTGTGGAAAGCAAAAAAAGGATAGTTACGGTTTTGTATATTTTTTTGTTGATTGTTTGTGCCGGAATGTTATATTATGCAGATACATTTGCTGTACAGATGCAGGAAATGACACGGAATACGTTTGAGGTTGTTAAATACGGAATGTATGCAATTCTCTACCAGAGTGTTCTTACGCTGCTCATCTGCACTGTCCAATTTATCGGGCGCTTTGTGAAGCAAGAGATATATGTTGTCGGATCGGCGGCGATGATAATTTTATTGGCGTTTTTACTGTATATAAATCTGTTTCGTTCTGCTTTTAAATTTTTGATTGTTATTTCCATTGTTTTTATTGCAGAGTTTTTTTTTGGATGGTGGAACGAAAAATGAACGTATGAGGGGAGTGGTCGGATGGGTATTATTGATTATATCAGCAGGTATTTTATATTATATCAAGTGTTTATTCTGGGTCTTATATGCAGGCAATGGTATTATCATTTTGGCAATGAGGCACGGTCCGGGCAGGCAATATATAAGATTCGAAAATCCGGACAGCTTATCGCTGCAAGTGCCGTACTTTATGTCGTGCTGCTTCTATTATGTATTTATGGCATTTGGATAGGTAAAACAAAGGAAAGTACATATTTTTTTATTTTGCTTTTTGCAGAGCTTGTTGTTGGATTTTTTATGGACTGTCTCCCTCAGCGGATTTGTGAAAATGGAATTCGGACGTATCAGGGATTTGTTCCATGGTCATCCATACATAAAGTCAGAAATTCGGGAAAAAGCATATTGTAAAGGTAGATATTCATGGAAAGAAGAGAACTAAAAAAATATATTGTCGGCCGGAGGAGAAGGGGCAGCTTGAAAAATTTATTTTGGAGAGAGCCCGGACACAGCAGGGGGCAGGAGCTTCGGCCTTGGAACAGGAAAAATCAGGGGTGAATGAGTCATGAAGAAAAAACGTATCATTTGTTTTGGAGATTCAAATACATGGGGGTACAATCCGGTGACGGGTGAGAGGTATGACGAAAACACCCGGTGGCCGATGCGGATGCAGCAGATTTTAGGCGATGAATATCAGATTATAGAGGAAGGCCAGAATGGCCGGACTATCTCCTGTGAGGACCCATGGGAATGGGGAAATAAAAAGGGTATGGATTATGTTCTGCCGATGGTGGAAAGCCATGTGCCTTTTGATATGCTGATCATTATGCTGGGTTCTAATGAACTGAAGAAAAAGTTTCACCTTCCGGCAGGAGATATTGCCGGAGGACTTCAAAATATGATGATGAAGCTGACAAGTTTTTTGAAATATAAATGCAATCAACCGGACACAAAGATTCTTATTGTGTCGCCGATACATGTGGGTGCGGGAATTGAAGCATCTCCCTTTGCCGAATTTTTTGAAGGCAGGGAAGCCGTGGAGAATTCAAAACGGATGGCTTACTGGTATAAATTGGTGGCCGATCAGTTTGGGTGTGAATTTTTTGATGCGGCGGCTGTGGCAGAGCCGGGAGAAGCCGACAGTATCCATATGATGGAGGAGGGGCATTTAAAGCTGGCGGAGGCTCTCGCCGGAAAGGTCAAAGAAATAATAAACGAATAAAAGAAAAGGGATTCTCCGGTCAACAATCGGCCGTTGAATCCCTTTTTGCGGTTTATTTTACCAGCCGGATATCTGAAATATCCGGTGTGATCATCATTGAATAATTTGTATGATAAATGACGAAGCCCGGTTTTCCCGAATTTGGCTTTTTGACATGTTTGCGCTGAATATAGTCAATTTCCACTTTTTCGCTGGAACGGTTTTTGGAATAGTATGCAGCGAGGCGGGCAGCTTCCTCAAATGTGCGGTCAGGCAGTTCATCGCCGCCGGTTTTTACGACAACATGGGAGCCGGGAATACCCTTGGCATGGAACCACCAGTCGCCGCCGTTGGCAAACTTAAAGGTCAGCTCTTCATTTTGAAGATTGTTTTTTCCGACATAAATGTCATACCCATCGGAGGAAATATAATGAAGCGGTTGACTTGTCAGCTTTTGTTTTTTGGTGTTTTTTCCGCCGGTGTGACGTTTTACATAGCCGGCCTGGATCAGTTCTTCCTTAATCTGGGCCAGATCCCCCTCAGTTTGAGCCAGATCCAGTGCAGTGCTGATGGAATCCAGATGTTCCATTTCCTCGTGGGTTTCTTCCGTCAGCGTGGACAGGGCTTCGAAGGTACGTTTTAATTTGCCGTACCGCTCAAAATACTTTTTGGCATTTTCCTGAGGCGAGAGCGTTGAATCCAGGGGCACGGTGATTTCTTTGTTTGTGTAGTAATTCAGGCAGGTCAGGCTTTTTGCGCCTTCTTCAAGGCCATAACCGTAGGTGTTCAGCATTTCCCCATAGATTTTATATTTTTCCCGTTTTTCCGTATCTTTTAACTGCTTTAACTGCAGATCATATTTCTTTCGGGTGCGGTCCAAAGCGGTGTTTACCACATGGCGCAGATCATGGGATTTTTGACGAATCCGGGTGGCGGCGTTTTTTTCGGCATAATAGCTGCGGAGCACTGTGGAGATCGAATCAAAACTCCGGCTTTCCAGATCACTGCAGCAGGTTAAAGGCAGGGCGGAAAATTCTGCCGGTTCTTTACCCCGGTAGATAATGACCGGTGCGAAATGATGATTTTCCACATCCTCCATAAGACGGCTGAAAACGCCAAACAGATGAATTTTTTCGGCGTCTGATAATCCGCTGGTGCTCATTCCCGAATCGATGGAAGCACGGAAACAGATTTCCTCGGCAATGATCGGACTGATACCGGTCAGGCTTGTATAAATGGCTTTGCCGACGGGCAGGGGTTTTGACAGCACTTTCTCTATGAAATCCTCAGCTCCGACAGCCATGGGATTCATTTTTTGTATGGTATTTGGAATAAAATAGCTGCGGCCCGGGAGGACTTCCCGGACAGAACTGACATTGAGTGAAATATGTTTAATGCTGTCGATGATGGTGCCGTCCGGCTGGCAGAATATAATATTGCTGTGTTTGCCCATCAACTCCACGATCAGAAATTTTGTACATAAGTCGCCGAGTTCGTTTAAATGTTCGATCTCAAATTTGATGATACGCTCCATCTCCGGCTGGATGATCGAAACGATGCGGCCGCCGCTGATATGCTTTCTCAAAAGCATACAGAAGTTTGGGGCTGCCATCGGATTTGTCCCCGTGTCCTCAGCCAGATAGGCCAGAGGCAGGGAAGGACTGGCGGAGAGCAGCAGGCGATAGTTATTCCGGTTGTTTTTGACGGTCAGCACGATCGCATCATTTTCCGGTTGATATATTTTGTTGATACGGCCGTCTGCAAGCCGTTCATTCAGTTCCCATACTAGACTGGAAATTACAATTCCGTCAAAAGCCATGATATTTTCTCCTTGCTTGAAATTAGAATAAATCAAGTATAACAAATATTAAAAATTTCTACAAGAGATGAGGAGAGAAACTATTGACGGTATTTTTTATTTGAATTATAATAAATTGATATGGTTATACAATAGCCTTACTATGGAAAGATATAACCATACTTTACAAATTTACTTGATAGATGGGAGAACCATGCAATGTTGAAAAGTATGACAGGTTTCGGCAGAAGCGAAATCGCAAATGAACAGCAGAAGATTACTGTTGAGATGAAGGCAGTCAATCACCGTTATTGTGATATTAATGTGAAAATGCCTAAAAAACTGAGCATTTTTGAGGCGGCCATTCGGAATCTTCTGAAAAAATATATCCAGCGCGGGAAGGTGGATGTATTTATCACTTATGAGGACTATACGGAGAATAATATGGTCCTTAAATATAATGAAGAACTGGCGGCGGAATATGTCCGTGTCCTGCAGCAGATGAGTGACCAGTTCGGCATTGAAAATGATGTACGGGTATCGGTTTTATCCCGTTATCCGGATGTATTGACGCTGGAAGAGCAGAGCATTGATGCGGATGAGCTCTGGAGTGTTTTGGAAGAAGCGCTTCATAAAGCCAGCGAACAGTTTGTGGAAACCCGCCTGGCTGAGGGTGAAAATCTGAAAAATGATCTGATCGGCAAATTGGACGGAATGCTTGAGGATGTGGATTTCATTGAGGCACGTTCGCCGGAGATCCTGGCGGAGCATCGCCAGCGGCTGGAGGCAAAGGTCAGGGAGCTGCTTGGAGATTCCACCATTGATGAGAGCCGTATTGTGACGGAGACAACCATCTTTGCAGACAAAATTTGTGTGGATGAAGAGATCGTTCGCCTGCGCAGTCATATCACAAGCACGCGCAATGCGCTGCTGGAGGGCGGAAGCATTGGAAGAAAGCTGGACTTCATTGCTCAGGAGATGAACCGGGAGGCAAATACCATTTTATCCAAAGCAAATGACTTGGAGGTTGCGAACCGGGCTATTAATTTAAAGACGGAGATTGAAAAAGTCAGAGAACAGATACAAAATATTGAATAAGCCTGAACAGGAGAGATGATTTTTGGGAAAGCTTATGAATATAGGATTCGGGAATGTGGTGAATACAAGTAAGGTGATCGCCATCATTAATCCGGATTCTGCGCCGATCAAGCGCATGATACAAAATGCCAAGGATGCGGGAATGGCCATTGACGCCACCCAGGGACGCCGGACAAAAGCAGTGATCGTTATGGAAAATAATGAACTGGTGCTTTCGGCCTTACAGCCGGAGACTCTCACCGGGCGTTTTGCCGGCAAAGTTATAAATAAGGATGAGGAAGATGAATGATCAGAGAGGAATTCTGGCGGTTATTTCCGGATTTTCCGGCGCCGGTAAAGGAACAGTTGTAAAAGAACTTCTCAGCGCCCATGCTCAGGAATATTGCCTGTCTGTTTCCGCAACGACCCGTGATCCGCGGGAGGGGGAAGTGGACGGTGAGCATTACTTCTTTTTGGATAAAGCCGAATTTGAACGGCGCATCGGTGAAGAGCGGTTTTTAGAGTATGCCTGCTATGTCGATAATTATTACGGAACTCCAAAGGATTTTGTGCTCGATAAATTGGACCGGGGAATTTCCGTTGTATTAGAGATTGAGATGCAGGGCGCTTTAAAAGTGAAGGAACGTTACCCGGAAACGGCGTTGATTTTTGTGACGCCGCCGACAGTTGAAGAACTTGAGGCACGGCTTCGGGGCCGGGGGACTGAGACGGAAGAGGTTATTTTATCCCGTCTGGCCCGGGCGGCGGAAGAAGTTGAATATATGCCTAAGTATGATTATATTGTTCTCAATGAAACCGGAAAGGCTGCAGAGTGCGCGGAAATGATCCATCGTATTATTGAGAGTGAAAAAAGGAAAACAGTTTATGGCGGGGAACTGATAGAAAGTCTCAGAGAAGGCCTTGCCCCATACAAGAAGGGAGAATAATTTATGTTACATCCATCATATTCAGATTTAATAGAAGTTGTCAACAGCGGTGTGGAAGAGGGCGAAGCCCCGGTAGTGCAGAGTCGTTATTCGATTGTGATCGCCACAGCAAAACGGGCGAGACAGCTCATTTCCGGCGCCGAACCTCTGGTGGTAGACGCGGAGGGCAGAAAACCTTTATCTATCGCGGTCGAGGAACTGTATTCCGGCAATATCAAAATCCTCGGTGAGGATGATGAGACCGGCGAAGATATGCTGGAGTTAGATGACGAGGCGGAGGACGGAATGTCGGAAGTGTCCGGAGAAGAAGCGGAGGAAGCAGAAGAAGCGGGAAGCGGAGACGAGGAAAAACCGGAAGCATAAATTCAAATTAAATTTACAATTCGTATTGTTATATGACAAGAAATTCATTATAATTTAGTTGTACTGCAGAAAATGGAGATATGGGGAATTTTGTATGGAAGACAATAAGTTGTTGTTTACAAAAAAACTGGAAGAACTGGTTTCGAATGCTAAAAAGAAGAAGAATGTTCTTGAATATCAGGAAGTTATGGACGCATTCAGCAGCATGGCGCTGGATGCGGACCAGAGTGAGCAGATTTTCGACTATCTGGAAAGCAAGGGAATTGATGTTCTCAAGGTCAGCAATGACGACAGCGATGCAGAGTTTCTTTTAGATGATGATGATGAGGTCCGAGTTGAGGATACAGATTTATCCGTGCCGGATGGCGTTAATATTGAGGACCCGGTACGTCAATATCTGAAAGAAATTGGTAATATTCAGTTGTTGTCCGCAGAGGAAGAGGCTGAATTGGCACGCCGTATGGGCGAGGGCGATGAGGAAGCTAAAAAGCATTTGACTGAGGCTAATCTGCGCCTTGTTGTGAGCATTGCCAAACGCTATGTGGGCCGGGGAATGAGTTTCCTGGATCTGATACAGGAAGGAAATATCGGGCTGATGAAAGCAGTCGATAAGTTTGATTATACAAAGGGTTACAAGTTCAGTACTTATGCAACCTGGTGGATCCGTCAGGCGATCACCAGGGGATTGGCCGATTATTCCAGAACCATTCGTATTCCGGTACATATGGTAGAAACAATTAATAAAACAATTCGGGTATCCCGTAAATTGCTGGCTGAATACGGCCGTGAACCGACTTCGGAGGAAATCGCGAAGGTCATGGGAGTTCCGGTGGAAAAAGTGGATGATATTCTGAAGATTTCGAAGGAGCCGGTATCTATGGATACGCCGATCGGCGAGGAAGAAGACAGCCATCTGGGAGATTTTATCGAGGATAAATCAACACTTCAGCCGGAACAGCATGCGGCGGACGAGATGCTGAAGGAAGAACTGGAGGTTGCGCTTCAGTCATTAACTGAGAGAGAACAGAAGGTCATCCGATTGAGATTTGGACTGGAAGACGGAAAGGCCAGAACTCTGGAGGAAGTCGGTCAGGAGTTTTCTGTGACCCGCGAGCGTATTCGTCAGATTGAGGCGAAAGCGCTTCGAAAACTTCGTCATCCTCAGAGAAGCAAGAAGCTGAAAGATTTTCTTGCGTAATATGAATTATAAAGAACTGTGGGATACCGGAGATGCCTGCTTTTGGAGCGGGCCATCTGCGGTATTCTTGTTCAACAGAAAATACTGGAGGTACGGAGTTGAAATACGCAGATATTATTGTGGATATATCGCTGGAAGCATTGAATCGGGTATTTCAGTATATTGTACCGGAGATTCTGGAGTCGAAAGTCCGGGTCGGCAGCCAGGTGATGGTTCCCTTCGGCAGCGGAAACCGGATCATTAAAGGTTTTGTCATCGGATTCTCTGAAAAACCGGATTATGCGCCGGATAAATTAAAAGAAATATATAGTATCCCCAAAGGTTCTATGGTGGTAGAGTCTCAGATGATCTGTCTGGCGGATTGGATGTGCCGGATGTATGGATGCACGCGGATTCAGGCATTGAAGACAGTGTTGTGTGTCCGCCGAAAGATTCAGGGGGGAACGAAAAAAATATATTTTTTGGCGGTCTCCCGGGAAGAAGCTGAGGCAGAGATGAAAAAACTTTCCGTTCAGCCGAGATTTGCCTCCCGGGCAGCGCTGCTTGCCCTGTTTTTGGACGACAGAGAGGGAAAGGGAATCACAGAGGATATTATGAAAAAAAATGTTCCCTCTCCGATGAATGCTTTGCGCACTTTGATAAAGCATGGATGGATCGAGGTCCGGGAAGCTTCCGATTATCGAATTCCTTTTTTGGGAGTGGAGGACGGAAAACAGGTGCAGCTCAGCCGGGAACAGCAAAAAGCGGTGGAGGATATCTGTGAGGATGAGCGGATGGTTCATCTCTTGTATGGCGTCACGGGGAGTGGAAAGACCGAAGTCTATATGCAGCTGATCGAGCGGACTCTGATGTCGGGACGGCAGGCGATCGTACTGATTCCGGAAATATCCCTGACTTATCAGAATATCGGGCGTTTTCGGCAGAGGTTCGGCCGGCGCGTATCGGTCATGAATTCCCGGATGTCGGAGGGTGAACGCTATGACCAGTATATCCAGGCAAAAAATGGGGAAATTGATATTATGATCGGACCCCGCTCCGCACTTTTTACGCCATTCCCGAATCCGGGTTTGATTATTATCGATGAGGAGCAGGACGGCGCCTATAAAAATGATACAACGCCGAAATACCATGCGGTGGATGTGGCTGTTGAGCGCATGCGCCTGTGCGGAGGTAAGGTCGTCCTTGGGTCGGCTACGCCTTCGGTTGTTGCCTATGACCGGGCAGTACGGGGTATTTACGGTTTGCATTTGCTTAAGAAACGAGTGGCCGGAGGGGCGGCGATGGCCGAGACCTGTGTCGTCGATCTGAGAAATGAGTTGAAACAGAAAAATTATTCGATTTTCAGCCGGAAGCTTCAGCGGGAGATGGAAGTACGGCTGGAAAAGAAGGAACAGATTTTGCTGTTTTTGAATCGCCGGGGATATGCCGGTTTTATATCCTGCCGAAGCTGCGGTCATGTTATCCGGTGCCCGCACTGTGATATTTCTATGACACTGCACAAGGCTGAGGGGAATGTTTTAAAATGCCACTATTGCGGATTGACACTGCCTTTGCCGGGAAATTGTCCGGAATGTGGTTCCGGATATATCGGGGCCTTTGGCATGGGAACGCAAAAGGTTGTGGAGATGTTGGAAAAACGTTTTCCACAGGCGCGGATTCTCCGGGCGGACCGGGATTCAATGCGCCGGAAAAACAGTTCTATGGAAGTGTTTCAGGCCTTTTCGAAGGGGGAGGCGGATATACTCGTCGGAACTCAGATGATCGTCAAAGGGCATGATTTTCCGAATGTGACGCTGGTTGGCGTTCTTGCGGCGGATCTGTCCATGTTTTCCGGGGATTATCTGGCCGGAGAGCGGACATTCCAGCTGCTGACTCAGGCAGCCGGGCGGGCCGGGCGCGGAGAAAAACCGGGGTTGGCAGTGATCCAGACATATCAGCCGGAGCATTATGCGGTGACCTGTGCGGCGGCTCAGGATTTTGAAGCCTTTTACAGCCAGGAGATCTTATATCGGCAGCTGATGAGATATCCGCCGGCCGGGCATATGATGGCGGTCATCATTGAGCATGAGGATGAAATGACAGCCCGGGAGGGCTCACTGCTTCTTGCCGGTGTGATGGCCGGGAAAGACGTTCATATACTGCCGCCGGCAGAGGGCTTTCGCGCAAAAGAAAAAGATTGTTACCGAAAGGTGATCTATATAAAAAGCAATGAGATAAATGGATTGATTCGAAGCAGGGAAAGAGCACAGGCGTTTATTCGCGGGGAGGCTTTATTCCGGGAAATAAATGTTCAGTTCGATATCAATCCGATGAATTTATATTAAAATGGAGGAAGAATGATGGCACTGAGAAAATTGAGATATGAGGGCGACCCTGTATTAAATAAAATCGCAAAGGAAGTGAAAGAACTGACACCGAGAACAAAGGAATTGATCGGCGATCTTCTGGATACGATGTATCATGAAAACGGTGTCGGACTGGCTGCACCTCAGGTTGGAATTTTGAAACGCATCTGCGTGATTGATGTGGGTGAGGGACCTTATGTATTTATCAATCCGGAGATTGTCGAGTCCGGAGGTTCTCAAACCGGGGAAGAAGGCTGTCTCAGTGTGCCGGGGAAATCCGGTGTTGTCACCCGCCCGAATTATGTAAAGGCCCGGGCGCTGAATGAGAATTTTGAGCCTTTTGAAGTGGAGGGAACCGAGCTTTTTGCCCGGGCAATGTGCCATGAATTTGAACATCTTGACGGTCATCTCTATGTGGAAAAGGTCGAGGGAAAACTGAAAGATGTTGTTTATGAAGAGGGTGAATAAGTATGAGAGTTGTTTTTATGGGAACGCCGGATTTTTCTGTGCCGACCTTAGAAAAAATCATAGAAGCCGGACATGAAGTCATCGGCGTGGTAACACAGCCGGATAAAGCGAAGGGCAGGGGTAAAAAAGTGCTCTTTCCGCCGGTAAAGGAAAAGGCGCTGGAACATAATCTGCCGGTATATCAGCCAAAAAGGGCCAGAGATCCGGAATTTATCGGGCAAATGCGGGATTTAAATCCGGATGTGATGGTG
The DNA here is from genome assembly GCF_048388605.1 of Frisingicoccus sp. Taxonomy (GTDB): domain Bacteria; phylum Bacillota; class Clostridia; order Lachnospirales; family Lachnospiraceae; genus Frisingicoccus. Next base: position 26,789 of record NZ_DBGCTU010000053.1, read on the forward strand.
GTGGTGGCCTTTGGGCAGATTTTGCCGAAGGCATTGTTGGACATTCCGAAATATGGATGTATCAATGTGCATGCCTCTCTGCTTCCGAAATACCGGGGAGCGGCGCCGATTCAGTGGGCGGTCATCCGGGGAGAAAAGGTCAGCGGCGTGACGACCATGCAGATGGATGTGGGCCTGGATACGGGAGATATGCTGATGAAAACCGAGGTGGCGCTGGCGGAGGATGAGACCGGAGGCAGCCTTCACGATAAACTCAGTGTTCTTGGCGGCGAACTTTTGGTTGAGACGCTAAGGGGGATTGAAGCCGGGACGATCCGGCCGGAAAAACAGGATGACAGTCAGGCCGGGGAATATGCCCGGATGCTTGACAAGGCTTTGGGGGAAATTGATTTTTCCATGCCGGCCGGAGAGATTGAACGGTTGATCCGCGGTTTGAATCCATGGCCGAGCGCTTATACATTTTATCATGGAAAAACGATGAAACTTTGGAAGGCCGAAGTTGTTCCAGCGAATGACGGCGGAGAAGCCGCGGCGCCGGGACAGATTTTGTCAGTGGATAAAAAAGGGTTTACGGTTCAGACGGGCGAAGGGGCCCTTAGAATACTGGAACTCCAGATGGAAGGAAAAAAACGGATGGATGCCGGAGCCTTTCTCCGGGGATGTCCGATGGCAGCAGGTGAAATACTGGGATAGGAGTGATTTCTATGTATGGTTACGGTTATTATCCGGGGTTTTATTTTGACCCTACTTATATTTTAATTTTAATTGGCGCGATTTTGTCCATGTGGGCCTCTTCCAGAGTAAAGTCCACCTTTGCCCGTTATGACCGGGTACGGAATCTGCGGGGGATCACCGGGGCCCAGGCGGCGGAGACGATTCTCCATCAGGCGGGGATTTATAATGTCAGTGTGCAGAGAATCCAGGGAAATCTGACGGATCATTATGACCCTTCGGCGAAGGTACTTCGACTTTCGGACAGTGTTTTCGGCGCCACCAGTGTGGCGGCGATCGGTGTGGCGGCCCATGAGTGCGGCCATGCGATTCAGGATCAGAAGGATTATGCACCGCTTCGGATTCGGACAGCGCTTGTGCCGGTATGTAATTTTGGATCGACCATCAGCTGGCCTTTGATTTTGATCGGTGTTATCATGGGATGGAATCAGATGCTGATCCGGGCCGGAATTTTTCTCTTTTTTGCGGTAGTGCTTTTTCAGCTGGTGACTTTGCCTGTAGAATTCAATGCGTCCTCCAGAGCGCTTAAAATTCTCTCCTCGACAGGTCTTTTGCAGGGTGATGAAAATGAGGAAGCAAGAAAGGTTTTGAGCGCGGCGGCACTCACCTATGTGGCCGGAGCGGCGGCAAGTATTTTGCAGTTATTAAGACTGATCATATTGTTTGGCGGTCGGGGACGAGATGATGACTAATTCGGAAAATTTAAGGGATGTTGTCTGTGATCTGCTTCTGGAGATTGAGCGGGAACAGGTGCCGTCCCATGTGGCAATTCGCAGGATGCTGGAGAAATATCAGTATCTCAGCGCCGGGGAGCGGCGGTTTATCAGCCGGCTGACCCGGGGAACGCTGGAACGGCAGATCACGCTGGATTGGATGATCGAGCGCTTTTCCAGTGTAAAAATAAAGAAAATGAAACCGGTTATTCGGACGATTTTGAGAATGTCGGTTTATCAGATAAAATATATGGACGGAGTGCCGGAATCGGCTGTGTGCAATGAGGCGGTGAAGCTGGCAAAGAAACGGGGATTTAAAAATCTTTCCGGCTTTGTTAACGGAATCCTTCGAAATATGATTCGGAATCCGGAAAAGCTGAAAGTGCCGGAGGATGATCTGCCGGTCTGCTATTCACAGCCACGGTGGCTGGCGGATTACTGGGAGCAGTGTTACGGCCGGGAAAATACGGTAAAAATGTTTGAGTGGTTTCTCAGAGAGCAGCCATTGACCGTGCGCCTGCGCAAAAACGGGCTGACCCCGGAAATGTTTCAGAAGCGAATGGAGATCCAGGGGGTGGAAGCAGTTCAGAATCCACTGATCCCGGAAGCTTTTTCCCTGAAGGGCTTTGATCATCTCGGAGCGCTGCCCGAATTCAGAGACGGACTGTGCACTGTACAGGATGTCAGTTCCATGCTGGCGGCAAAAGCTGCCGGAGTGAAGCCGACGGATAAGGTGATCGATGTGTGCGCTGCTCCCGGAGGCAAAAGTATTCAGATAAGTGAGCTCCTGGCAGAGGGCGGAAAGATTATTTCCAGAGATCTGACTGAATCCAAGGTCGCTTTGATCGAGGAAAATATCCAAAGGATGAAGGCACAGCATATTTTGGCCGAATGTCAGGATGCCCTTATGTACGTGCCGGCGGATAAGGCGTCGGCGGATATTGTTATCGCCGATCTGCCATGTTCCGGCCTCGGCGTTATCGGCCGGAAGGCGGATATAAAATACAGGGTGACTTTGGAGGATATAAAGGCGCTGTCAAAGCTTCAGAGGGAGATACTAACGGTGGTTTCCGCCTATGTAAAGCCGGGAGGCTGCCTGATCTACAGTACATGTACGGTGACTTCGGAGGAAAACGAAGAAAATGTCCGTTGGTTTCAGGAGCATTTTCCTTTTGAAGCAGAGTCTCTGGCGGAATTTTTGCCGGAGGGGATTTCTGCGGACACAGTGAAACGGGGATATATTCAGCTCATGCCGGGAGAATACGGCACGGACGGTTTTTTTATTGCACGTTTCCGAAGGAGATAGATTATGGAAAAAACAGATATCAGGTCGATGACATTTGAGGAGCTGGAAGGCTTTGTGGTGAACGTCCTGGGAGACAAAAAATTCCGGGCAAAGCAAATCTATGAGTGGATGCATGTAAAGCTGGTGCAGCGTTTTGATGAGATGACAAATCTGCCAAAAGATCTGCGGCAGAGACTTGAAGCGCAGACGACCCTCTGTCCGGTGGAAGTGGCCGACCTCCTTGTTTCAGAGATTGACGGTACACGAAAATATCTTTTTCGAATGGAAGACGGCAGTATCATAGAGAGTGTTCTGATGAAATATAAACACGGCAATTCGGTGTGCATTTCCTCTCAGGTGGGCTGTCGGATGGGCTGCCGTTTCTGCGCGTCGACACTTCTTGGATTGGAGCGGCATTTGACGGCGGCGGAAATGCTTGGGCAGGTATATGCCATTCAGAGAGAGACCGGGGAGCGGGTCTCCAATGTGGTCATTATGGGAACCGGAGAACCGCTGGATAATTATGAAGCGGCGGTGCGTTTTATACGAATGATTTCAAATGAGAAAGGACTGAATATCAGTCAGAGAAATATTACCCTTTCTACCTGCGGCCTTGTGCCGGAGATTTACCGTTTGGCGGATGAACATCTTCAGATCACCCTGGCCATTTCTCTGCATGCTTCCAATGATGAAAAACGAAAATCCATGATGCCGATTGCCAATAAATATTCAATCGGAGAACTTCTGAAGGCCTGCCGCTATTATTATGATACAAATGGACGGCGGCTGACTTTTGAGTATAGTCTGGCCGGGGGAGTCAACGACTCGCCGGAGGATGCCCGGGCACTGGCCCATTTGCTGAAAGGATTCATGTGGCATGTGAATCTGATCCCGATCAATCCGGTGGAAGAGAGGGATTATATACAGTCTGACAGGAAATCCATTGTGAATTTCAAAAATAATCTTGAAAAATATGGGGGAAATGTTACTATAAGAAGAGAAATGGGTCGGGACATACAGGCGGCCTGCGGTCAATTACGCCGCAGATATATGACTCAGACGGAAGAAAAGGAGGTATAGAATGCGGGTATTTGGAAAAACAGATGTGGGACTGGTTCGAAAAGTAAATCAGGATTTCATTTTTTATTCGCAGGAACCGGTGGGCGCGTTCCCGAATCTGTTTATCGTAGCAGACGGCATGGGCGGCCATAGAGCGGGCGATTTTGCGTCCCGATATGCCGTGGAATGTTTTTTGAAATATATAAAGAGTTCGAAGCCGGACGCTTTGATCCGCATGGTGGATGAAGGCGTAAAATATGCCAATCGAAAATTGATTGAAAAAGCGGCCGAGGATGAAAATTTAAAGGGTATGGGGACAACGATGGTTGTCGCCTATATTGAAGATGAACAGCTTTTTGTGGGAAATATCGGGGATAGTCGTCTCTATCTTCTGGATAAAGAGATTAACCAGGTGACGGAGGATCATTCTTTTGTGGCGACATTGGTGAGAGCCGGAGAGCTGACGAAAGAAGAAGCCAGAAATCATCCTGATAAAAATATTATCACGAGGGCTGTCGGGGCGGCAGAGAATGCGAAGGTCGACTTCTTTGAGGTGGATTTGGAGCGGGGCGATCAGATTCTCATGTGTTCAGACGGACTCTCCAATATGGTTGAAGATGATATGTTGTATGACATTGTAAAGAATACATATATTGGTGATGTGGTTGATGAATTGATTGATGAAGCCAAACATAACGGCGGTTTAGATAATATTGCAGTAATTGTTATTGACCCTTTTGATGTGGAGGTGAATAGATGTTAGCAGCAGGGACGCTTTTGGCGGGAAGATATGAGATCGTCGGCAGGATCGGAGCCGGCGGCATGTCGGATGTATATAAAGCCAAAGACCAGAAATTAAATCGTTTTGTCGCTGTGAAGGTATTAAAGCCGGAATTCAGCGCGGACGCTACATTTGTAAAAAAATTCCGGGTGGAAGCCCAGTCGGCCGCCGGATTATCCCATCCGAATATTGTCAATGTCTATGATGTTGGTGAAGAGGACGGCATTTATTATATTGTCATGGAACTGGTTCAGGGGATTACGCTGAAACACTATATTGAAAGAAAAGGAAAACTCGATGTCCGTGAGGTTTTGAATATTTCTGTTCAGATTGCCTCAGGTATGGGGGCTGCCCATGCCAATCGGATTATTCATAGAGATATAAAACCGCAGAATGTGATCATGTCCAGGGACGGAAAGGTTAAGGTGACGGATTTCGGCATTGCAAAGGCGGCCGATTCGACAACGGTGACAACCAATGCCGCCGGTTCCGTACATTACATTTCGCCGGAGCAGGCCAGAGGCGGTTACAGTGATGAAAAGAGTGATATTTATTCACTTGGTATTACGATGTATGAGATGGTTACCGGCAGGGTGCCTTATGACGGTGAAAATAATGTATCGGTAGCTCTGCAGCATATTCAGGGCAATATGACACCGCCGCGGCAGCTGAATCCGGATATTCCGCGGAGTGTGGAGCGCATTATTCTTAAATGTACTCAGAAAAAACCGGATTTGCGTTACAGTTCGGCCAAAGAGCTGATCATGGATCTGCGCCGAGCCCTTGCGGAGCCGGACGGAAATTATGTTGTTATCGGCGCAGTGCCGGCCATGGGCGGCGTTGGCGACAGCACTACGGTAGTCATGGATGAAAATGATGTGGAAAAGCTTCGCAATGCTTCTCTGAATAAAAAGAAAGAAGCGGCCAGACGGGCAGAACGGCTGACACCGGAGGAACGCCGACGCCGTCAGCTGGAGGAAGAGCGCAGAGAATATGAAGAATATGATAATCATCATGAGCGCAGAAAGGCGAAACCGAAAAAACCGGTGCCTGTCATTGAAGAAGATGAGGATGAGGAGGATGTAAGTCCGGCATTGGATAAGACGATGACAATTTTCGGCATTGTCGGCGCCGTGATCATTGTAATCGTTATCTTCTTCCTGATCGGCCGGGCCGCGGGACTTTTTGACGGCTTTGGAAAAGGAAATACGAAGTCAACCAGGACATCCGGAAATATCACTACGGAGAGCAGCCAGATTCCGGTGCCGGACTGTGCCGGAAAGACGCAGGATGACGGAATTTCCCTTCTTCAGGAAAATGAATTGGACTATAAGATTCAGGAAAAAGAAGATGCTTCTGTTGAAAAGGGCATTATTATCAGCACTACACCGGCAGCCGGGACAAAGGTAGATAAGGGAACTATTGTCACCTTGTTTGTCAGCAAGGGCGATGAGTCCGCAGAAATGCCGAATGTGATCGACGTATCTCTGGAACAGGCAAAATCCCAGTTGGAGGGTATGGGCCTGAAGGTTACGGTGAAAAACGAATATCATGATACCATTGAGGAGAACCGTGTGATCAGTTCATCACCGGCGGCCGGAGAGACGGTCAAACTTGGCACAAAAGTCACGTTGACGGTAAGTAAAGGAAAACAGAAAACGACGATGCCGTATCTGATTGATAAGTCCTATGATGATGCGGTGAATGAATTGGCGAATGCCGGATTGAATGTGGGAAATGTCTCCTATGAGGACAGTGACAGTGTGGAAGAAGGCAATATCGTCCGCCAGAGTGTGGAGGCTAATTCTCAGGTAGCCAGAGGAACCTATGTGGACCTTGTGGTAAGCACAGGCCCGAAGGAAACCGAGCCGCCGGAGGGCAGTGCTTCGGTTTATATGCCGGGGGATAACCCGTTCGGCCATGATATAGGCAGCCAGGCCGCGTTGACTGCCGGTACGGTGACACTTCAGGTGGCTTATGCCGACGGCACTGTGGAAACGATATATACGGCTTATTGCAGCTCCGCGGATGCCTATGAATCCGGCTGGAGCGGAACAGCCAGAGGGGAACTCGGAACATCCGCAACGGTCTATGCTTATGTGGAAGGTATTCAGTATGCATCCTATACGATTTATTTTAGTTAATTGAGGCATTTATGCAGGGAAAGATCATTAAAGGAATCGGAGGATTCTATTATATCCATGTTGAACATCGGGGGATTTACGAATGTAAGGCGAAGGGCGTGTTCCGCAACCGGAAAGTAAAACCCCTGGTGGGGGACAATGTGGAAATTGATGTCATCAGCGAGGCGGATAAAAAGGGAAATATCCGGGATATCCTGCCAAGGAAAAATGAACTGATTCGCCCGGCGGTGGCAAATATTGATCAGGCGCTGGTCTTTTTTGCCGCGGCTCAGCCGGAGCCGAATCTCGGACTTTTAGACCGCTTTCTGCTTCAGATGGAGTACAGGCACATCCCGGTGATCATTGGTTTTAATAAATGTGATCTGATAGATACTTCAAAAGAGCATATTTTGGAAAACGTGTATAAGGTCAGCGGTTATCCGGTATTTTTTGTCAGTGTCAGAGAGGCGGTGAACCTGGATAGTTTAAAAAGGCTGCTTGCCGGAAAGACGACGGCTCTCGCCGGACCTTCCGGTGTGGGTAAGTCTTCGTTGATGAACTGGCTTTTGCCGGAAGCGGAGATGGCGACCGGGACAGTCAGTGAGAAGATTAAGCGGGGGCGCCATACGACCCGCCATTCCGAACTGTTTTATCTGGGAGAGGAGACTTATCTGTTTGACACGCCGGGATTCAGTTCTCTTTATCTGAATGATTTTACGGATGAAACATTAAAACTCTATTTCCCGGAATTTCTGCCCTATGAGGCAGAATGTCGCTTTGCGGGGTGCAATCACTTAAATGAACCGGATTGCGGCGTGAAGAGGGCGCTTTCGGAGGGAAAGATCAGCAGGATACGTTATGACAGTTATGCTCAGATGTATCGGGAGTTAAAAGAACAGAGGAGGTATTGACGATGTTGATTTTATCACCATCGATTTTATCCGCGGATTTTGCGAATTTGGGCCGGGATGTGGCAAAGACCGCTGCGGCCGGTGCGGAATATATTCATATTGATGTGATGGACGGACAGTTTGTGCCGAATATTTCTTTTGGGATTCCGGTGATCAAGGCTATCCGCCCGGTGACGGATAAAGTATTTGACGTGCATTTAATGATCGATGAACCGGTTCGTTTTATTAAAGAGTTTGTCGATGCGGGAGCCGATATGATCACGGTCCATGCGGAGGCGTGTAAACATCTCCATCGAACGGTACAGGTGATTAAGAGCTATGGCATCAAAGCCGGAGTTGTTTTAAATCCGGCGACACCGCTCTCGGCTGTGGAAGAGATTTTGCCGGAGGTGGACATGGTACTGCTCATGAGTGTCAATCCGGGATTTGGCGGTCAGAAATATATTGAAACGACAACGGATAAGGTGCGCCGTCTCCGCCGGATGATTTCTGAACGGAATCTGTCTGTGGATATCGAAGTGGACGGCGGTGTGACGCCGGACAATGTGGCCATGCTCATTGAGGCCGGGGCAAATATTTTTGTGGCAGGTTCCGCTGTCTATAAAGGTTCAGTGGAGGAGAATGTCAAAGGATTTCTGGAGGTATTTAAGAAATACGAATGAAAGTGCTGATTATTACGGGAGGCAATATCGATGATGATTTTGCCTTCTCTTTTTTGAAAAATAATAGATATGATGAAGTGATCGCCGTGGACGGCGGCCTGGCTTTTGCCGACAGGGCCGGAATAAAGATTACTCATTTGGTTGGAGATTTTGATACGATTGATGGGGCAGTGTTGGAAAAATATATCCATCGGGAGGATATCTGTGTGCATCAATTTGTCCCTGAAAAGGATTATACGGATACGGATATTGCGGTAAAACTGGCAATAGAGCTGTTTTCCGGGATGGGAGTGCCGCTGGACCCGATGTCGGAAGGGCTTTCACTGAAGTTATTGCCGGAACAGGAAATTCCCATGAAAGAGACAGGGGAGAAGATTCTTCACATTTTGGGCGCGACAGGCACCCGGCTGGATCATGTTCTGGCAAATCTTCAAATGTTAAAGAATATTATGGATGCGGGAATCGACGGCATGATCATTGATAAGAATAATCAGATTCAGATGATTCGGGGAACCCATCATTTGAAAATGGAAGGAATCTTCGGAAAATATATGTCGCTGATCCCGGCGACAATGGATTTGTCCGGCATAACGCTTCAGGGGTTTAAATATCCGCTGGACCGGGCAGATACCCATTTTGGAGAAAGTCTCTGCGTCAGCAATGAACTGACGGCGGAGGAAGGATGGATTACAATAGAGGAGGGAACAGCCTGGATGATCTTATCCAGGGATTAGTTCAATGAAGAAACTGATAATGATTTTGGGGACGGTAAGTATCGCCATGTCGGCTATTTTTGTCCGTATGTCATCGGCCCCATCGATTGTACTTGTATTTTATCGGATGCTTTTTGCGGTACTTATTTTGATTCCGATGCTTGTTATTAAATTTCGGGAAGAAATAAAAAAGCTGAAAATAAGGGATATTCTCTGGTGCGCCTGCGGCGGCCTGTTTCTTGGCCTGCATTTTACCGCATTTTTTGAATCGTTGAAATATACGAGTATTGCGGCTTCGGTTGTCCTCGTGAATATGGAGGCTTTTATTGTTTCAATAAGCCTTGTTTTATGGTGCGGCGAAAAGATTCCCCGAAAGGGAATTTTTGGGATTGGCGCAGTGTTTCTCGGAACGGTGCTTATTGCGGTGTCGGATATGGGCAGCGGCAGCAACGTCATATTCGGGGATGCCCTTGCGCTGCTTGGCGCCTTTTTTGCGTCGGCTTATACACTTATAGGAAGGTCCTGCAGAACCCATATTTCAACATCGGTTTACACGTGCTTTGTCTATGGCTTTGCCTGTCTGACCGTTTGTGTCGGGATGCTGTTTTCGGGAACGCCCTTTACCGGTTATGCAATGGCGGATTACGGCGCTGCCTTCGGGATGACGATTTTCTGTACTTTTTTTGGCCACAGTGTTTACAGCTGGGGACTGAAATATCTCAGCGCTTCCTATATTTCGACAGTGAAATTGATGGAGTCCTTTTTTTCAGCCCTTTTCGGATTCTTTATTTTCGGTGAGATTCCGGCGGCCTTGGTGATTCTTGGCGGTGTGATCGCCATTGGCGGCGTCGCCGCATATTCACAGGTGGATACGGCAAGGGGTGTGGACTCCTCCGGGAGTGTGGATAAAGCTGCGGCCGTGGATAGGGGAAAGGTTTGAAACAAAAATGAAAAAGAAGCGAATTTTCCCTGTGATGCTCGGAATTTTCCTTTTGCTCGCGATATATCTGGCGGCGACAGCCCTGTCGATATGGCAATATGCCTCGGTGGATGAAAAACAGTCCGCAGATACAGCCATTGTTCTGGGCGCAGGAACGGCGGACGGCGAAATCTCCCTGGTATTCAGGGAGCGGATTCATCATGGCATTTGGCTGTATCAAAACGGATATGTGGATACGCTGATTTTTACCGGTGGAGTTGGAGAAGGAAATGCCAGGTCAGATGCCTGGGTCGCCGGACAATATGCGATTGAGCAGGGCGTGCCGGCAGAGCATATACTGTTGGAAGAGGAATCTGTGATTACTCAGGAAAACATTGCAAATGCAAAAAAGATTATGGACGAGAAGGGATACCGCACGGCGATCATTGTCAGCGATCCTCTTCATATGAAGCGGGCAATGCTCATGGCCCGCGACTATGGAATCGAGGCTTATAGTTCGCCGACGCCGACTTCGAGATATATAAGTTTAAAGACGAAAATACCATTTCTGGCCAGAGAGGAATTTTTCTATATCGGTTATAAAGTATATCGAATGGTAGGAAGATAAAATTATACCTATTCAGGCATCCCGTATGGGTATCAATAATGGAATAAATATTGACGTGAAGAAATCTATGCAATATAATATAAGTACAGAAAACTGTACGTTTTGGAGGCGACGATATGTTGGCAGTGAATTATACGAATTTAAGAGATAATATGAAAACTTATATGGATAAAGTAACTGATGATTATGAGACTATGATTGTTACCAGGAAAGATAATAAAAATGTCGTGATAATATCTGAGGAAGCCTATAATAATCTTATGGAAAACGTTTATGTTATGGGCAACAAAGCAAATTATGATTGGCTGATGGAATCGAAGAAGCAGTTGGAAGAAGGAAAATTCTTTGTTCAGGAATTGGCTGAGGCGGGCGAAAATGAATAAAGTATTTACCGAAAATGGCTGGAAGGACTATATTTATTGGCAAACAGAAGATAAAAAAACTTTAAAAAAGATTAATGCCTTAATAGAAGATATTAGTCGGAATGGAAATGTTGGAATAGGAAAGCCGGAACCGTTGACTGGAAATTTGACAGGATTTTGGAGTCGGCGTATAAATGATAAAGATAGGCTGATATATAAAATTGATGAAAAAAACGTATATATATTAGCGTGCAGATATCATTATGGAGATAGGTGATTTATAAAAAGGGAAAATCGGAATTAGACGGAGGTTCATAAGGAAGTCAACACCCGCTTGTAGAGTGTGACTTCCTGAATATAGTGGATTTTGCTCTGGCGTTTTGTTGTTTCGATTGTGCGACGATAACATTATCATCGGAGATTCCTTATAATTGCTATGCAAGGGTGTTTGCATAGTTCACGGCTTCATTTTTTTATACATAACACCGGGAACTCCCATACATATAATTCCTACTAACCCAACAATACCCAGTAGTTGCATTATGGGGAAATGGAACTCAGCATAAGGCGCAATTCCGGAAATACCGCCAAACAACAATTTAGCTCCCACACACGCAATCAAGGTCACTAAACTTGCTATGATCATGGTGTATATGGTTCCCTCATGCCTCAGCATAGCTTTGATTTGTCTTTCTGTCATTCCGACATTTGATAATGTTTTGAACTCAGCGCTCCTTTCTTGTAAACTGCTATACATTGTATTTATAAAGTTGAGAATACTGTTAAATAACAAAAATATTGATAACCCGCCTAACGCAATATAAAAAATACTCATGTTACTGGACAACTTTTCCTCCCATGCCGCCTTTGACTCTATTTTTACACCGCCTGTTGGAAGTATGCTTTCAATCTCTGTCAGCACTTCGTTGTCTTGCCCGGCTGCGCACATAATACCGATTTGGAAAATACTATCCTCTCCGCCGATACTATTCTTTGTCGCGTCTGAAAGATAAAGGACTGGCGCCATACCTCCAGCGGGCAGAGAGTCTTCAACATCAATATACCCTGCAACATGAACTGTGTAAGCCGCCACCTGAGAAACTTTTATGCTGAACACAGTACCGATTGGAAGAATTTCTGCATATTCTTCGGACAAATAAGCCGCACCGGGTTCATCATCTTCAGCATATTTTTCCGGAAGACTATAAACATAGTTCCAAAACTGCTCTGATAAGGTTTTACGATCATAGCTGCTAATATCCAGACTGGTCTTCCTTTGAAAATCCATCAAGTATTCTTGAAAAATATCTTCATCGTACTCTATAAAAATACGTTGTCTTTCTATTACATCTATCTTTTCTATTCCGGATAGCCCGTTTATCTGCGTCAACATATTTTTTGTAATGGTTGTTCCTTCGCCCGACTCGTCTGTTACTTCTATATCATATTGATAATAACGATCTACATATTGCTTTGGATCAATACTTTCGTAGAAAAGGCTGATTGCCAAAAAGGCCGTACAGCCTAATGTAAATGACACTATAAGCATAATGGCATTTTTTCTCCTACGGCATAAATTTCTCCATGCCATATCAAGGACATAGCTTTTGATCCCCGGAATTTTGGTGTATTTGATATTACTGTAATTCTCATAACGAATGGTATTGATCGGCTGCATTGACGCAAGCATTTTGACAGGCTTGTTACAGCTGATATAAACCACCAAAGAAGAAAGTGCTATGGATACCACAGTTCCTACGATCACACTAACAAACCCAATATTTATCTGTCCGTCAAAAAAGATATTTATAAAATACGGCAGAATAGCATAAGCGCCAATAAACCCGGCGGTTCCTCCTATCAGCGTTCCTCTTATAAGCAGTCTCCTGATTTGATAGTACATAATTCGTTTTATCTGTTTTTTTGTGGCGCCTATGGTAATTAACTCACCATACATTTGCACATCCTTTGAAACAGAAAAATAAAAGAAGCTGTATATAAAAAGGTATCCGCTTAATACGATAATAACAACCAAAAATCCAATCGTAATCCATGAAACCTTTCCCGCACTTTCGTAAGCAGGTGACAAAGTTAAACTCTGTCCTGATTGTAAGCGCAATTCTGCTGCCAGTTGTTGAAGCGCGTTCTCTTTATTACTTCCAGTCAAATCCATGTAAAGAGTCTCCGACATTTTATCTACGGACATGGCAAAGGCCGGAGAAACATACAGGTTTCCTCTACCGCCTGATCGTATATAAGAATTATCCTCAAAATATCCAGACAGGATAAACTCTTGACTATGCACCGCATTATCTCTATCAAAGTAGGTCACGGAAACTACCATACCAAGCTCCGGTTCTTTAATTCCTATATCTTCTAACAGCCAGAGTGCAGCCATAATTTCATTTTCTTTTTTCGGGAATTGCCCTACAAAATTACGAACAAGAGGAAATCTGTGCCATTCCCATTCCGCCACATCAATATATGATATTCCAATACGGCTTCCGGTATCTTTTATGGTTCCAAAATACAATTCCATGCCAACATGCTTTGCCAACGTCGAGCTTCTCAGCAATTCTTTCTGCCCCTCAGTCGGGTTACTGAGAGTTGTTTCCGCAGTAGTCCCGATAAGTCTTAAAGACTCTGTCCTCTGCGCAGAAACAAAGATGTTACCGGCAGATAAAACAAGCGTTAGAAGAAAAGTTATAATCAGTACCGCTGCCACAATAAGAGAGTTTTTCTTTCGACTTACTTTCAAGCTTCTTACTGCAAATGCTTTTACTGCTGCGCTGGTATCATTTTCAAAAGGCCATGTCATAGTTTCTCCTCCCTATTCCACAATCTTGCCGTCCTCAATCCGCACAATACGGTCAGCAAGCCGGGCAATCTCGTTGTTGTGGGTAATCATTACAATGGTCTGATTAAACTCCATGCCAGTACGTTTTAACAGCCCCAATACATCAGCGCTTGTCTTGCTGTCTAAGTTCCCGGTTGGTTCATCGGCAAGAATAATCGCCGGTTTTGTAATCAGGGCACGGGCGATAGCAACACGCTGCTGCTGTCCGCCGGAAAGGTTGTCAGGCATATTTTGCAGCTTATCCTCCAACGCCAGTATTCTCACAACTTCATTCATAAACTTTTGATCTACTACATCACCATCCAAACCTACCGGCAGGACAATGTTCTCACTCACATTCAAAATAGGCACCAAATTGTAGTTTTGGAAAATAAAGCCGATATTACGGCGGCGAAAGATCGTCAATTCTTCATCGCTCTTTTTTGACAATTCCTCTCCGCGCATAATGACGCTGCCGGAAGTGGGGGTATCAAGTCCTCCCATCATATTCAACAGAGTAGATTTGCCGCTGCCAGAGGTTCCAACCACTGCGACAAACTCTCCCTGCTTCACAGAGAAATTGACGCCATCTAATGCACGGGTAATGTTCGGCTCGGTGCCGTAATACTTTTTCAGGTCGATGGTCTGCAAAACACTCATATTCAAAAACTCCTTTCAAGGTTTCTGCCGATTGATAAGGTCATTGTATACCCAAAATGTCCGTGAAATGTTACAGCGGCAAAAAATTCAAGGAAAATCAGGGTGAAATGTTACGCCGCGTTTTATTTTGCAGGCAGCATAATGGAAAACTCCGACCCCTTACCCGGCTCCGAAACCACTTTGATATAGCCGCCCTGCCGCGTTACGATTTCGCGGGCCAGATACAAGCCAATGCCCACGCCCTGCTGTTCGTGTACTTCTTCTTCTCGATAGAAGCGCCGGAAAATAGCGGCCTGATTGCTTTCGGAAATGCCCTTGCCCGTGTCGGCTACTTTGATTTCCATATACATTTCCCACAACACTGCCGATACCGTGATTTTCCCGCCTGCCGGGGTGTACTTCACCGCATTGTCCAGCAGATTAAAGAGGGCTTCGGATGTCCACTTGCTGTCATGGGAAAAGAATAAATCCTCTGGGCAGTCCACGGACACGGCAATTTTCTTTTTTTCTGCTGCATACACAATTCCACTCATGGCCTGCGCCACGGTATCAAAAAGGCGGACTGGTTTCTTATCCAACTGGATTACGCCCGTTTCCAGCCGGGAGGTTTTCACAAGGGCTTGAAAGAGAAAGTCCAGCTTATCCGTCTGGCTGCGGATTCCCTCGATAAAGTCGGTGCGCTCCGCCTCGGTCATAGGCTTTTCCAATAGCGTGTCCGTCGCCATTTTCAGATTGCTTACCGGTGTTTTCACCTGATGGGAAATATCGGACACAAGGGTCTGTAACTCCTGCCGTTCTTCATCCACCCGGCGGCGGTTCTCCTGCATGATCTGATAGAGCCTTGCCAGCCGGTGGCCGATTCTGGCAAGCTGGGTTTCGCTGTTCTCTGGACGTTTTGGCGCTTCATTCCCGGCAATCATGTGATCTAAGGTCTGGCACAAGTCAGCGGTAAACTGTGACAGTCGTTTCCCAAACGCCTGCGTCAGTATAAAAATCCCCACAAGGGCGCACAGCAGCAGCACCCCGCCAGTCAGCAGCACCGCCGTCTGATTTGTTATAAGAAACAATGCGATAGTGATTCCCGACATGGAAAGGACAAGTCCCAGTGCTACCCGGCCAAACAGCCGCTTCACTGAAAGACCCTTAAGTTTCATTTTGCCTCGCCTCCCGTCCATTGATAGCCCATGCCGTAAACAGTCTTAATGTAAGGTGCGCCTCCATCCGCTTCAATCTTGCCGCGAATACGGCTGATAGAAGTCGTCAGGGTATGCTCGTCCACAAACTTCTCGTCTATATCCCATAGCTTTTCTAAAAGCAGTCCACGGGTCAGCACTTGCCGGGGATTTTTACGGAACAGGTTTAACATCTTAAATTCCATCGGAGATAAAGT
>NZ_DBGCTU010000054.1:0-26612 GCF_048388605.1 Frisingicoccus sp.
CTCTGAGAAATAGAGATACCCTGAAGAATATGCAAGTGTTGTAATGCACGCATTTCTGCAGGGTATCTCTATTTCTCTTTTTAATGGGTAGAAATCGGCATTAGCCGATTTCCCCTTCTCATGTTTTTGCTGTTCAGTTTTTTTAATCGATGGATTATCGATTATTAGCAGAGAAACTTCATTATAGGATTTATTGTTCCTAATGACTGAATCTCAAAATTTGCCTCCGTTTCCGACTCCGTCAGTGTTTCACTCTCCGACTCTGTCTGCGTCTCACTCTCTGATTCCGATTCAAACTCCTCCTCCAAAGATAATGTATTAGCTGCTAAAGCCGACGCAACCGTGCCGCTGCCCTCTATGCTTCCAGTGATAGCTTCCCCCTGATTCTCAGCGTCATACGTAATCGTACCATTGTTAGTCAGCGTCACACCGGAAGGAATAATCAACTTCGCTCCAGATGGAATGTGCAGCGTTTCTCCTGCGGCAATCGTCAGATTTTGACTGAGCGTAGCCTCTCCATATACCTTTCCGGAAGAACCTTTGAATACAATTCCGCAGGTAAAATTGTCAATTTCTGTACTCACATCTGCCCCATCGCCATTGCCGATGTAAGCGGCAGAGGAATTTGCCGTCGTCCTGACAATTCCGCCGGTAATGAAAATACTGCTGCCGAAACCGATTTGATCCGTGTCTCCATGCGCACCGCCGCCAATCCCGGCTCCGTTGCCGCCACCGGCAGCAACAACATATCCTCCGGAGATTGTAATATTCGATCCATCTCCGCCATAAGTTCCGCCGCCAATCCCGGCTCCGCCATATTTTCCGCCGGTAGCAGTTACCGTTCCGCCTGATATTATAATATCCGTACCATGTCCATGCGAATTAATGTCTCCGGACGCACAGCTCCCGCCGCCAATTCCGGCTCCGTAATCTCCGCCGATTGCGGTAACTGCTCCGCCACTGATCGTAATATTACTTCCGTTCGCATTATAAGTACCGCCGATTCCGGCTCCACTGGCGTTACCCTCAGCATAAATCGTTCCTGACTCTATCGTAATATTTCCAGTGTCTAGCCCTGAAGACCCAATACCTGCCGCACCACTGCTGATTGCGGTCAGAGAACCGGTACCGTTTTCACGGATTATAAGCGGAGAATCTACATCATTTTTTTCCAAACCAGCGTGTCCTGAGTCTGCTTTTATAGTATTGCTGCCCTCCAGAATAATCACAGTACTTGCTGCTCCTGTGACAGTGACGGGTGCCGGCGGATTCCCTGAAACAGCTCTCAAATCAATGCTCACATCAGAAAACGTCACATTCGCACTTACCCCTTCCGCAACTGCTATGGTATCTTTCGTGGTGCTGCCACTTACCGTAATCGGCGTTCCGGAAAGAATCGTCAGGACTCCGGCGCCTTCTATCCCTGAGTCTGCGGTTACCTCATATTTATAATCGTCCAGAGGCGTACCACCAAGGATTGTGAAATCTCCGGCGATATAGGCCCACTTTGCATAGTACATGGTCGTTCCCGCCGGGAATACGGATGGGTATGCTGTGATCTGTTCTCCCGATCCATCAGAAACAGGATACCAGCCGATAAAGTCAAACCCTTCCCTGGTCGGCTGTTCAGTCGGGAATGAATCACTGATCGTCTCATTGGTCACCCCTGTTAAAGCCTGCGGTCCTCCGATTCCACCGTTTGGATCAAATACAATTTTCGCTTCCGACGCAGTCCAATGTGCGTACAGAGCACAGTCTGCTGTGACCTTCGAGTTTGCTGTGAACTCTGTTCCGCCAGTAGCTTCTGTAAACCAACCTTCAAACATGTAACCTGTCTTTACCGGCTCTTCAGGCAGAGCGATCGTTGTATTGTAGTCAGCCGTTACTGTAGTCTCTCCGCTCAGTGTCCCACCGTTTGCATCGAAAGTCACCGTGTAGCTGTTGATCGCCCACTTTGCATAGTACGTGGTCGTTCCCGCCGGGAATGCGAATGGGTATGCTGTGATCTGTTCTCCCGATCCATCAGAAACAGGATACCAGCCGATAAAGCCAAATCCTTCCCTGATTGGCTGTCCAGTCGGGAATGAATCACTGATCGTCTCATTGGTCACCCCTGTTAAAGCCTGCGGTCCTCCGGTTCCACCGTTTGGATCAAATACAATTTTCGCTTCCGACGCGTTCCAATGCGCGTACAGAGTACAGTTCGCCGTAATCTTCGAGTCCGCTGTGAACTCTGTTCCGCCAGTAGCTTCTGTAAACCAACCTTCAAATGTGTAACCTGTCTTTACCGGTTCTTCAGGCAGGGTGATCGTTGTATTATAGTCAGCCGTTGCTGTAGCCTCACCACTCAGTGTTCCACCGTTTGCATCGAAAGTGACCGTATAAACCGCTGGTTCTATAGTTGGTTCTGTCTCTGTACTATCATTGCAGCCATCGCAGGCGAAGTGGCCGCAGTCGAGGATAGTCGTATGGTCAGCTCCATCACAAACATAGTGTCCGGCAGTTCCACAAGGTGCTTCACTATGATTACCCGTCACGCAAGCTAAATGACCGCATACCATCGTAGTCGTATGATCACCTCCATCACAGGCGAAGTGACCACAATTAAGTAAAATATGGCTTCTGCCATCGCAGGTATAATGATCTTCCACTCCGCATCCTGCCTCATGAATTTCCCCATTTGCTAATTTCTCATGGCATGCAGGGCAAACTTTTAGTCTGAATACCGCAGTGACAGCGGCATCACCATCAGGCATAATAAAAACGGTCTGTGCGTTAGAAGCGTCTTCAATCGTTCCGGCAGTGGTCTCCCAATGGTCAAGCACATACCCTTCAGCCGCTTCCGCAGACAACTGAACCCGTGAACCTGCACTGTAGGAATAATCTGTATTGAAAACCGTACCCTCACCGGATGTTCCGAATGTCAGCTCATGCAAAGGTACTTCGCTGAAATATGCTGTCAGTGTAGTATCACAATCTACAGCAAAGCGATATATCGTCTCTGTTGAAACCAATTTGTCATTTATGTACCATCCGATAAATTCACCGCCGGCAACAGGTTGGGCTTCCACCATTGCAAATGTGCCGTCAAGATACCGTCCGCCACCGTTTACAACACCAAAGGTATTGTTCTTGTGTACGCTGACATCGAAATACTCAATTTCTGAGCCTCTTGAATCGCTCTGACAGGGAATTATTTCTCCACTGTTGCCGAGCAGCTTATATTCAGCGGTAGACCCCTGCTGCTTTTCGTCAGTATATTCTTTCTCAATCAGATTCGAAACATTAAGAGTCAGTACACTGCCAGATTCAACGGGAATATCCGTATAATTCTGTACACGGGTCACACAGCTGTGAACCACATTGTATTCACTCAGCGTGATATTAACCTCACCATCTCCTGTTGCTGTCGTGACAACATTGTATTCCGCGTCAGCCGGAAGATGAATAATGATTTCACCGTCCTCATTGATGGCACATCCTACCACTGCATTATTTGTAGTAGCAACTTTATCAATCATATTGGCAACGAGATTACCCTCGCTGTCATAGACTTCCACATCGCCGGGACAGTTCACACGAACAGTCCGCAAAATTTCCGGTACAGCCATCGTGTAAGGTGTATCGGTATAATGGGGATCACCGGCACGAACCCATGCCAAAGTTACTTCCTCATAATGGGATTGAAATACTTTACTGTTAGTAAACGCCAGAGCGGTGTCCAGAAATTCATCCGGATGCTGGACAATCAGATCTCCCATCGCTTTGATCAATGTGGCCGCCGTACCGTAAAGATCGGTGAATCCCTCCGGCTGCGGGAGCACTTCGTGGAGACGGGCAACTACTTCACTGGTACGTTCCTCGGCAGAATTCAGGTTTAACGCAAAAATCGGAGCCAGCACATATTTCAGGTTCTCCCCGTCGTTGGCAGTCATTGTTTCCATGACAGATGTCAATATTTTATCTGTTTCAAAACCGGTTTCGTAACCCATCATCTGATCCAGTAAATAAACCAGATCTGCTTCGAGGCTGGTATTGTATTTCTCTCTGCCATCAAGACTATCCGCAAATGAAGAGATGAAACTTGTCAAAACTTCATTCATTGTCTGGCTCGTATCATCCACAACCTGAATATCCACCACAGGATCGCCGCTAGGAAGAAAGTTCAATGGATTCACATTGACATCTATTCTTTTCGCATATTCAGAAACATTATATATTGCGGCATCCGGATCAGATAACTCTACGTCAGCAAGAATCTCCTCATATTCCTCCAGCATAACAGCAAGAGCATTTTCAAACTCCGCCGTGGTTATTGTTGGGAGCAATCTGGAAGTAGAATTATAGCGGGTAAAAGTCCAATTTACGGGCGCAACCATTGTCACGATATCGTTAGGATTAACAATATTGTGGATGTTGCAATGTTCTTCATCGCTTCCAGTCAATTCCACTACCGAGCCCTGCGGCGGCTCAAACGCGTAGCAATATAAATCTTCAAATGCCAGTGTCGCACCATTTGGCAGTCCATTTTCATTCAAATAACCTGCTACAAGATTTGCAACCGCACCGCCGCGGCTGTAACCTACCAGCCATATTTTCACTCGCCCGGTGATATTGTGGGTAACAATATATTTTTCAAGAAACTTGATTACATTGTCCCGCCCCTCGGCAAATCCAGTATGTTCTCCGGTAGTACCAACCTCAACATTGCTGCCCCATTCGTTGTAGTATCCACCGCCGCGGACAGGCAGAGCAATCAGAGTACAATCCTCTAACTCTTTATGGGCAGCAACTACACCAATAGATTCCGTGGACGGCGAATCACCCCAGAAGTTATTCTGCTCAAAATCTTCAAAACCAATTTCGTCAAGCAGTTTTCTTGCGTTTTTTGTTTTCTCTGCCCATACATCCTCATTACGACTTGACCATGCAGATAATTCAAGGCACAGTGACATGGTAGACAAGCTAGGATTATAGATGGTTGAATCAATCTCAAAATACTTATCACTGTAAGCATAATCCACCAGCACATCTTTTTCCTTGTCGTATTCACCCGGAAAAGCAACCTGTCCCCAAACCGGCTCAAAATCCGGAAAATCATATTCCTGCAGATTTCCGTAGGGCCGTAGTGTTTCAATCTCCGTATTCTCTGTTCTGTTTAAGTGTGTAATCAAAAATAAAGCTACAGCCACACCGATGACTACAAGAGTCAGAATTATTATTGTGCTTAGGAATAGTTTTTTCTTTGCATTTTTCATTGTTGATGTACGAACTCCTTCTCAAATTTCTTATCTATTCTGGTATTGGTTTATGATTGAGGGTTCCACTGCATTATGGTAAAATATAATAAAAATCATTCGCTTGAGACTGTCCATTTCCCGAGAGTTCCCTAAAAATCTCTGTCAATTATCTTCTGTTTCTTCTCTTTCTTCCGTAAGCCGCCATACATGACAGTCCAACTAGTGCTGTTCCGGAAAGCAGGAACAAGCTCATCCAAAATGCAATATTACTGTTGTCCCCTGTCCTTGGCCCTTCTGTATTATTGGTTTTACCAGTGACCTCGATTTCAACTTCGGCCTTCTTATAGCCGCAGACAGAACATTCTTCATGCTTCTTTCCCTTTTCTGTTGCAGTGGCTTCTTTATCGATTACCCACTTAAAGGTATGAGAGGCAATTTCATTCTTTGCGCCGCAGGCACATTCATGCCAATGATTTGTTCCATCCGCTTTCCAATCTGTGCCGTAGCTGTGAGTGTGAACCATTTTCGGAATAACCGCTGTTTCTTTATAACCGCAGACTGTACATATTCTTTCCTTTGCTCCATCCTCGGTTGCGGTGGCTTCTTTCGTAATCACCCAGTCACCATAAGTATGAGCTGCAACATCCGCTTTGTCGCCGCAGGCACATTCATGCCAATGGGTTGTTCCATCCGTTTTCCAATCTATACTGTAGCTGTGAACATGGGCTGTCATTGGAATGACCATTGTTTCTTTATAATCGCAGTCCGCACAGATTCTCTCTTTGGAACCCTCTTCGGTTTCCGTTGTTTCCTTCGTAATTACCCAATCGCCATAAGCGTGAGGAGCAATGTCTGCCTTGTCACCGCAGACACATTCATGCCAGTGGTTTGTTTCATCCTGCTTCCAATCTGTACTATAGTTGTGCAGAATAACATCGATTTCTCTTGTTTCAATATCGCCGCATGCCGTACAAACGCGCTTCTCACTGCCCTTTGATGTGCAGGTAGCTTCCGTCACCGTTTCCCAGTCGCCCCAGGTGTGAGGAATAATATCCATCGGTGTATCCGTGTAACTGTACTCGCAGGTGTCACAAGCGTGAGTTGTATACCCCTTTTCCGTACAGGTTGGGGCTGTCACCGTATCCGTATAAGTATGAACAGCATATCCGTCCTTCTGAGTGTTATCTGTGATTCCGCATCCACCCTTTTTACAATCGTGCCAGTGGCCTGCCTCATCATACGTCCACTCCGTACTCCATTCATGTACTGTATGTACGCCAAATTGAACATCGTTCGTCCCATCCCCTGAAATCTCATATCCGCTGTCCCCATGGAAAAATCCTTTAAAATCATGATTTCCGATTGCAACACTTACCGGATTTCCAGTTGAAGGAACATCTTGAGTTGTCACACCGATAAATGCTCCAGCTGTCAATGTATTTGTAATTTCTATTGTTTTACCGCTTGTAAGATAGGCGTTATTTGCTTCTCCATCCTTGGCTGTATTGTCGGTAATCACCGGGTTTCCGGAAACCGTCATAGAACCGCCATATACAAGCACGCCGCCGCCAAGGCTGCCATTAATAGAGTTGTTGCTAATCGTACCTCCAGTCATATTAAAGACCGCGTCTGAAGCAAAGACAGAAACCGCGCCGCCGCCGGCTCCCGCTTTGTTTCCGGAAATCATGCCGCCTTTCATATTAAAGGTTCCACCGCCCATACATACGGCACCGCCATTATTCATACCATAATTTCCGGAAATTGTGCCGCCATTCATTATAAAAGCGCCTTCCGGCCATACATAAACCGCACCGGTATATACCGTATTATCCTTTATTACAGCACCATCATTCATTATCAAAGTTCCTGCGCCAGAAGAGGCCACACTAATTGCACCGCCATATTTATTTGTACCGATCAAATCATTATTCTGCAAAACTGTGCCCGACTCCAGAATCAGAGTGCCGCCATCATACACAGTAAACAGATGGTCATTTCCTGAAAAAGATAATCCGGAGTTCGTGCGTGTCGCCGGGTCATCACTGTCCCAAACAGCGCCGCCGTCAACAACAATATTTTTCAGTGTTACCGTAGAACCAGGCTGATTCACATTGCACATCACGCGAGTTCCTTCCCCACGCTTAAGGGTATGTCCACAACCATCAATCGTAAGTGAAGCATCTGGGAAAGCAAGAATCTGTCCTTGACTCCAATTGCCTCCTTCCGAGCTTACCAGGGTAATATCCCGAAGCAATTCAATCTGACTATCCTTTGCCATATAGCAATCATAAATTGCATCAATCAGGCTTGCTTCTGTCCACGTAGTCCCTCCATCTGTACTGTAGCGGACTTCCGCTCCTTCCTCCGCATTTGCCTTTGCCCGCAGCTTCATCTTCATTTCCGGCTGTGACTCCGTTTCCGGCTCCGTTTCAGCTGTCAGTTCCGATTCCGTTGAAATTTCAACTTCGGATGCCGACTCAGTCGTCTGCTCAGACGTTGGCTGGGTTGTTGATTCAGTCATCGGCGGTGTTTCTGCCTCTGGCTGAGTGTCTCCAGCCACCCCCCCTACTTGTGTTTCTGCTTCCTGCTGTGTTTCCTGCCCTCTTTCCGCTTCCTGCGCAAAAGTCTTCAGGCTTAAAGCGTTAAACGGCATTAAGGATACCACCAGGGCTATCATCAAAATCAGACTGGGCCATCTTTTTCTTCCCGTCTTATCCTTTCTTATCATGTGACATCTTCCTCCTTATTTTATAACAAATTCAGACTGCGTGCGGACAACACCGCATCTACCTTGCCGGATACTCCCAGCTTACGATAATTTTCTTTGATGTGATATCTGACATTCTCCGGTTTCAACCCCAACCGTTCTGCAATCTGCGGCGCCGACATTCCTTCAGCCTGAAGCCGCAAAATTGCAAGCGCATTTTCTGTAAAATTCAGAGTTGAAACCGACTGCCGTTTGAGATACATCGGATATCGAACAGCCATATCATCCGTCTCACGACTTACCCGTTCCAGCCACCCCGAATCTATCCCATCATTCGACAATCCGTCCTTCTTTATATGACGAAGCAGCTCATTGACCGCCGCTCCTTCTTCACTCAACAGCCGTAGAAACTGATATTCACTCAATTTCTGAAGTGTTTCTATAAATTCCTCCTGCCATGGCATACCTTGCCGCTGTCTCGCAATGGCAGTTAAAATTCCTATCTCCATATGAATATAAGTGCGATGGCATATTTCTGCATAATACCTCACCTTCTCCAGCAAAGCCATAGCCTCCAGATAGTCTCCTTTAGCCAGATAGCATCGAACCTTCGTCAAATAGCGATAACGTTCCAATATGAAAAATTCCTGATTTTCATCCGGAGCATCTTTTAGCCACCGCTCTACCGCAGCCTTATCGCCCTCATACAGTGCCAAACGACATTTTACAGCTTCAATATTTGGCAAAAGCTGAGGTATATGTTCTGTCCGGCAACGCTTTTCAAAGGAGTCTATCTGCAGTTTTGCCGTCTCCAGATTTCCATTCAGCAAATGCAGCCGGGTTCGAACTCCCAGGGCCGCGAAGGCAACTTCCGGCATTCCTCCACTCATCGTCTCCATCTCGGCACGGCTCAGCAGAGTCAACACCTCATAGGTGTCCCCGCCCTTTTCATAGAGACTTTCTCCCAGAGCCGCATTCACCAAGCCTTTTCCATAGCGTCCTAAAATCCGTTGTACAAGCTTCCCCACTGAAGCCGCCAACTCCCGATCATATTTTGACCAATGGCAAAAATCCTTTCCGCCATTCATCGTTGATGGCAGATTGCTTGTCACCGAAAATTCAGGCAACTGAATCCCCCTGTCAAAAAGCATTGACGAAATCTGTTTCATAATGTGAAGCATCCCCCGGCTTCCCCGGTGAGGCAGCGCAATATCTAAATAACACAACTGGCTTTTAGCCTCTTTTCGTTCACCACCTTTAAGCGCAAACGCATAAGTCTTCAGCCGTCCATACCAATATTCACTCTGTTCCGGCTGCAGCATGAGAGAATAAAGCATGCTCATCCCTGCCATAAGAACCGCACTGTCCTTAATCTCTTCTTCCCTTAATTGCAGGTAATATTTTCGCAATTCAAAGTAATACCCCGCCCCCGGATTCTGCCGTGAATTACGAATCAACAGTTCCCGGATTCGCCTCTCCCTGCCGCTTTTCTTATACATATCCAGTGCTTCAGGAATCCTGTCGTGCATTTCATAATATAGTCCTGCATGATACATGCACTCCCGAACACTGTCAAATCCTAAAACCTGCACGGCTCTATGGCGTAAAATCTCCAAAAATGTTGACGGCATGGAATAAATGCCTCCAGTTTCCCTTATAAAATCCCCCACATATTCAGCCATGTGAATCAAACGAAGCACATAGGTATTCCCGGTAATCATTTCCGCCAAAGCCAGATCAAATTCATCCACCACGCTGACTTCCAAAACAAAATCCAACAGTTCCGGCTCCCATTGAAGAAACACTGCAGCCTCCAGATAATCCTCAAATTGGTTCTGAACTCTTTGATACAAGTCCCTTTCCGGCACTGCGCTTTCGTCAAACTGACGAGCCGTCAACTCTATTGCATAGGCATTGCCATGACTTTTTTCTTCTATCGCATTCAACTGCTCCCTGTTCAGCTCCACGCCAAAACGCGAGAACAATTGCTCAATTTCCTCTTTTCGAAACCGAAGCTGTTCCTGACAAATAACAATGAAACCTGTCCGCGTATAATAAGGCATCAGCCAGGCCGGTACCCGACTCCGACTGATAAGAATCACCCAAAGGTCCTCTCTGGCCAAAAGTTCCAAAACTTCCCTCTGACCTTTCCCGCTTTTCAGAAAATGAAGATCATCAATAACTATGATACTTCGGTTTTTCCTTTCTTTTCGATCATCCATCTTTTTCGGAAGAATCTCAGAATTCCAGGGTTCATCAGTACAGGAAATATAAGTATAACGGCGATTTGCCAAATATTGCTTTACCAATTCTGTCTTGCCATACCCGGTAGCAGCATAGATGTACACCGCCTGGGACAAGTTTCGGGCTGCTTTCAGCTTTTTCATAGCAAGCGCCGGGACTATATAATTTTTATCCACAGAAAATATACATCTCCTTTCCCACTGTTTCCGAATTCACTAAAAAACAGATAATGTATAATAATTATAAGTGATGCACATTTCAAAGTCCACTCCCCAATCGGGTAGTATACAACAAAAAAGCGTCCCCTGAATCATCAAATGATCCAGGGGACGCCCTTATTATTCAATCAAAATTTAATTTCTGATTATGCCTGCATTTTCTTAACTTCTTCAATCATAATCTTCAAAGCATCAACACAGTTTCCAACGATAGCGATGTTGGAAATTTCAAAGATAGGAGCATCTTCATCTTTGTTGATAGCTACGATATAATCAGAACCTGTGATACCGGAAATATGCTGTGCAGCACCGGAAATACCACATGCAATGTATAACTTCGGAGCAACAATCTTTCCAGACTGTCCAACCTGATGTGCACGGGAAACCCATCCTTCCTCGATAACCGGACGTGTAGCACCAACAACACCGCCGAGAAGAGCAGCAAGTTCTTTAACTAATTCATAGTTCTCAGCGCTTCCAACACCACGGCCGCCGGCAACGATGATTTCAGCTTCTTCAAGGTTAACGCTTTCAGAAATTTCCTGAACGCTGTTTACGATTTTAGCTCTGAGGTCAGCAATTTCTACTGTTTCAGCAGTAATTGTACCCTGTTTAGCCATATCCGGTTCTTCTGCTTTCTTGAATACGCCGCCACGAATAATAGCTACAACCGTACCTTCTACTGTAACATCAGAGTAGATTGTTCCGCCATAAAGAGGGGCTGTGAAAACAAATTTACCATCAGCTTCTTTAATACCAATAACATCAGTAACGCAGCCAGCTTTTAATTTAGCAGCAACTCTTGCGCCTAAATCTTTACCAACTGGTGTAGCGCCAACAAATACCATCTCCGGAGCATATTTTTTAACTAATTCAACAACGATAGCAGCATGTGCTTCTGCGTTAAATCCGTCAGCTTCTACTGTAATCGCATCGTCTGCGCCGTATGCGATCGCTGTAGCTGCAGCATCTGCAGCACCAATAACAACAGCAGTAACTTTTTCAGCAACACTTTTAGCAGCTGTAAGCATTTCAAGGCCTGCATTGACCGGCTTGCCTTCTGCTGTCTCAACATATACCATTACATTTTTGCAACCCATGACATTTCCTCCTTATAATACTTTAGCGTCTCTCATCATACCAAGAGCCACAGCCATGGACTCTTCGAGTGTCTCTTCGTTAATCTTAACACCAGCAGCTTTCTTTGGAGGTTCTGCATTTGCAACAACCGTAACAGCAGGTGCAACAACGCCGCCGACTTCCAATTCGCCAATCGGAATCTTTCTTGCAGCCATTTTGCTCTTAATGGTTGGATATCTTGGTTCGTATTCCGGTTTTGTAACTGTAACTACACAAGGTGTAGCAACTTCTACAACATTATATCCTTCTTCTGTTTCCTGCTTAGCACTAACGCCGCCGTCAACCATCTCGATATCGATAAGGTTTGGAACAACAGGAACATCTAAATCTTCTGCCAACATTGTACCAACCTGGCCGGAAGCACAGTCAGTAGATTCTTTACCGCAGAAGATAATGTCGAATTTAACGCCTTCAGCTTCTTCGATCTTAGCAACAGCTTTAGCAAGAGCATCTGCTGTACTGATTGTGTCTGTAGCATCAGCTTTAACAACATAACCTTTGCTTGCGCCAACAGCAAGACATGTTTTGATTGCATCTTTTGCTTTGTCCGGACCTACAGAAACAACTGTAATTGTGCTATCGCCAACTGCTTCTTTAAGACGTGTAGCCATCTCAAGAGCATATGTATCGAATGCGTTTACGATAGGCGTAGCAATGTCAAGATCAGGTGCGTTAGTTGCAGGATTCATTTTGATATTCACAGAATCGTCTGGCACCTGTTTAATACAAACTAATATTTCCATTTTGTTGTACGCTCCTTCTTTTCCTAATAGCACAACTGGTGTGTAGATTCCCTGCACACCAGTCGTATGTAAACTTTTAATTATTCTGCAACGAATTACATATCACAGAGAAGTTCAGGAATCACTAAGCTATGCTTATTTATTTCCCATCCATCCAGCGATAACCATACGCTGAACTTCACTTGTTCCTTCATAGATTTCTGTAATCTTAGCATCGCGCATATGACGTTCGAACGGATAATCACGGGAATATCCATATCCACCAGCGAGCTGTACGCAACGACGTGTTACATCAGATGCTGTTTCAGCACAGAACAATTTAGCCATAGCTGCTAAATGGCTGTATGGTTCGCCATCCTGTTTAGCCTGAGCTGCACGGTAGAGAAGCAGACGAGCTGCATCTACTCTTGCCTGCATATCAGCTAACTGGAACTGTGTATTCTGGAATTTCCAGATTGGTTTTCCAAACTGTACACGTTCTTTAACATATGCTAAAGCATCATTGATCGCACCCTGAGCAATACCAACAGCCTGAGCTGCGATACCAACACGGCCGCCGTCAAGAGTTGTCATAGCAACTTTGAAGCCTTTGCCAAGTTCACCTAAAAGGTTTTCCTTTGGAATCTTGCAATCGTTAAAGATTAATTCACTTGTGGAAGAACCACGGATACCCATTTTCTTTTCATGTCCGCTGATTTCGAAGCCTGGTGTTCCTCTTTCTACGATGAAAGCGGAGATACCTTTTGTACCAAGCTCTTTATTTGTCATAGCGAATACGATGAATACATCTGCATACTGAGCGTTTGTGATAAAGATTTTGGAACCGTTAAGTAACCAATGATCGCCTTTATCAGCAGCTACAGTTTTCTGCATAGCAGCATCTGTACCAGCGCCCGGCTCTGTTAAAGCGAAAGCACCTAATTTTTCGCCAGAAGCCATCGGTACAAGATATTTCTGTTTCTGTTCTTCTGTACCATATGCAAAAATAGGCCAGCAAGAAAGAGATTCATGAGCAGATAACATAACGGAAGTTGTTGCGCAGTATTCAGCTAATTTTTCACATACACCGATATATGTCATATAGCTGAGGCCAGCTCCGCCGTACTCTTCTGGGAAGTATACGCCCATCATACCCATTTCAGCAAGTTTTTCACGAGCTTCGATTGGGAATCTTTCTTCTTCATCAACTTCCTGTGCTCTAGGACCAACTTCTTTAGCTGCAAAGTCGTCTAACATCGCAAGGATTTCCTGTTCTTCTTCATTGAAATGAAATTTCATTTCTTGAGCCCTCCTTAAAAAAATTATAAATAAAAAGTAATGTTAAATGATTTATAAATATTACTTTATAAATTACAGTTTGTAGCAAACTTTGCCCGGGTTAAGGATCAACTTAGGGTCGAATACTTTCTTAATACCAAGCATAAGTTCCATATTTCTTGCGCCTTCAGCTTCAGCAAGATATTTTAACTTACCGGAACCGATCGCATGTTCACCGGAAACCAGACCACCAACGCGTGTAGCTGCCGGATAAATGTCATCAAAGAAAGCATCTGCTTTAGCTTTGAAATCTTCAACGCTGATCTGATCATCACCGATAACATAGATGTGAAGGTTACCGTCACCGGCATGTCCGAAGCTTTCAACCTGAAGTCCCATCTTTTCGCCAACGCCATATACATATTCAACATATGGAGCAATCTGATCAAGCGGAACAACAACGTCACATTCATCAAGGAGCTCAAGGCCGTCTTTCCAGTTTGTTTCAGCTTTGATAGCTTCCAGGAAGGAGCTTCTTGCTGCCCAGACATCTTTAATCTTAGGCGGTGTATCAGCAACGATTACGTCGATAGCGCCGTTCTCAAGAGCGATCTCGGAAGCCTGTTCCATAATCTCTTCGAGTTCTTCCATTGTACGTCCATCGAATGTTACAAGCAGGTAAGCGCCGGCTTCCACGCCGTCGATGTTCTTTGGATATACAGCTTTACCAACATATTTTTCAGATTTTTCAACAATAGCTCTCTCCATGAATTCCAGAGCCTGTGGGTCAAGATTGTTTTTCTTGAACAGCGGAACTGTGGAAATACAGGAATCCAGATCTTCAAAAGGCATTACCAGGCTGATAACTTCCTTCGGAGCCGGAATAACTTTTAATGTCAACTCTGTGATGATACCGAGTGTACCTTCGGAACCGATCATCAGGTTT
The DNA here is from genome assembly GCF_048388605.1 of Frisingicoccus sp. Lineage (GTDB taxonomy): Bacteria > Bacillota > Clostridia > Lachnospirales > Lachnospiraceae > Frisingicoccus. The sequence continues at coordinate 14,496 of NZ_DBGCTU010000054.1, forward strand.
ACAAGAGAATATCCTGAAGATGTTTTAGAAACTGTGCTTCCGAAATGAGCGATGTCACCATTGGAAAGAACAACTGTCATAGCACGTACATAATCTCTTGTAGCGCCATATTTACATGCTCTCATACCACCTGCATTTGTTGCAACGTTACCACCGACAGCGGCAAATTTTTCACCTGGATCCGGCGGATACATAAGTCCGCGGCTTACGCAGTCCTCTGCAAGGTCGTTCAAAAGAACACCCGGCTGGATCTTAACAACGAAGTTGTTTAAATCATATTCAAGAATCTTGTTCATTTTTGTTGTACCGATCACAACACCACCGGCGATCGGAACTGCTGCTCCAACAAGACCTGTACCAGCTCCTCTGGCTGTTACCGGAATTGTATTTTCGTAACAGATTTTAACAATTGCAGCTACTTCTTCTGTTGTCATAGCATCAACAACAGCTTCTGGCATAGCTTTACCATAGATAGACATCTCGTCATGCGTGAAATCTTCGTTGATTTCTTCTCCTACATAAACCCGTCCTGGTGCAATTTCTTTGAATTTCTCCACGATTTCGGGAGTTACTTTGCCATATGCACTCATCTCATCATGCCTCCTTAAATCTTTAATAGAACCCTTTGCTTTATATATTTTGTATTGCACACTATGTACACAATAACCATTAAAAATACACATAAAAGTACCATGGTGGTCCTACCATTTATATGACCATCATAAAATATACAGGCCCATTTGTCAAGCATTTTTACCATTTCCTTTGTATTTCTCATGTATTTTTTATGAGCATTGCACAGTTCTGATTTTGTCTTTTTCTATTTTTGTGGTTTTTTCGCACAAAGTGTTTGTCTTTTTTTTGTCAATATTTGCTCAACTGTCCAGATAGTTATAAATATAGACAAAATGTCGGTTCAGCGCATCCTGGCCAAGCTGAACATCCTTTTCCTTTACGGCCTTAATTAAATCCCGGTGAGTCTGCATCAGACCGTCCCGGTTCTTCTCATCCTGCAGAATACGAACCCGCATGTCTTTGACATATTTGTCCATCACCTGTGTTAATGCTAAAAAATTAACAATAAGATAGTTGTTATGTGAAGCCTCAACGAGCAGATAATGAATTCTTTTATCGTGTTTTGAGCGTACATTTTCCTCCTGGGCGGTCTCCAGCATGCTCATATGATATTCCATCTCCGCCATCTGTTCTTCCGTTGCATGATGAACCGCCAGCGACAACGCCTGATATTCAAGTGCAAAACGGAATTCGCTGATTTCCCGGTAAGTTGTTCCCTCCACCGCAAACATCAGCGTCATCACCCGGATCAATGTGCCCTCAAAGTCACCGGCTATATAATTTCCCGATCCCTGCTGGCAGGAAAGGGCTCCCATCTGTTCTAATATACGTATTCCCTCCCGGACAGATGTCCGGCTCACATTCAACTGCAGGGCCATCTCCCGCTCTGACGGCAATTTATCCCCTGTACTGTAGACTCCGTTCAAAATCTGATTCTGAACGAAGTCTACTACCTTTTCATAGGACTTTTCCAAACAAATCATCCTGTTCTTTAATATGCTTTTCCCCAGTATACCATTGCTTTTGCAGGCTTTCCGCAGCAAACGCACGTATCGGACAGGTGTTCCTGCGCAAACGGCATGCAGCGGGATGTTGCCCCGGTCACTTCTTTAATCATGTTCTCACATGCTTCATCTCCGCACCACATGGCTTTGACAAAGCCCGGCTTGTTTTCAACCGTATCCTTGAAGGTTTCAAAATCCACAGCCTCATAAGTATGCGCATCTCTGTGCGCTCTTGCTCTCTCAAGCATATCTTTCTGCATCGTATCCAGCGTTTCTGCCACTTTTTCCGCCAACTCAGCCAAAGCAACCACCTGCTTTTCACGGGTGTCGCGGCGAACGATAACGGCCTGTCCGGCCTGAATATCCTTTGGCCCAATTTCGATACGAAGAGGAATTCCCCGCATCTCCGCCTCTGAGAATTTCCATCCCGGACTCTTATCGGAATCATCCACTTTAACACGGAAATTACTCAACATATCTTTAATTTCAAAGGCTTTATCGAGAACGCCTTCCTTTTTCTGCTGAATCGGAATGATCATCACCTGTGTCGGCGCAATTCTCGGCGGAAGCACCAGGCCGGAATCATCGCCGTGAACCATGATGATCGCGCCGATCAGACGGGTCGTCATCCCCCAGGATGTCTGATGAACATATTCCAGTTTATTATCTTTATTGGCATATTGAATACCGAAAGCCTTTGCAAATCCGTCGCCAAAGTTATGGCTTGTGCCTGACTGAAGCGCTTTGCCGTCGTGCATTAAAGCTTCAATGGTATATGTTGCCTCAGCACCGGCAAATTTTTCTTTATCCGTTTTACGACCGCGGATAACCGGCATAGCCAGCACTTCCTCACAGAAATCCGCATAGAGATTCAGCATCTGAATCGTTCTCTCCTCCGCCTCTTCGGCTGTTGCATGAGCCGTATGACCTTCCTGCCACAAAAATTCCCTGGAACGCAGGAACGGACGGGTCGTCTTTTCCCACCGCACAACAGAACACCACTGATTATACAGCTTTGGCAGATCTCTGTGGGACTGAATATCTCTGGCATAAAAATCACAGAACAGTGTCTCGGATGTCGGGCGGACACAAAGCCGCTCCTGAAGCGGTTCCAGCCCGCCGTGGGTTACCCAGGCAACCTCCGGTGCAAAGCCCTCAACATGGTCTTTCTCTTTTTCCAGCAGGCTTTCCGGAATAAACAGAGGCATATAAACGTTTTCCACACCGGTCGCTTTAAAGCGGGCATCCAGCTCTTTCTGAATATTTTCCCAGATCGCATAGCCGGCCGGTTTGATCACCATACAGCCCTTCACGCTGGCATAGTCTACCAGTTCCGCCTTCTTAACTACATCTGTATACCATTGGGCAAAATCTTCTTCCATGGAAGTAATTGCCTCAACCAATTTCTTTTCCTTTGCCATCATCAAATCTCCTTTTATTTTCTTTTTTTATAGTAAGATAAACTCGGCCATTCGTCAATAGTCATCCTTCCCTGTTCCGGAAGAACTTCAAAGCACATTTTCTGATGGCTCACCGGATGTTTAAAGGTCAGCCGACAGGAAAAAAGACATAATTCCGGATTTCCGGAGCCTATGCCTTCTTTTTCATTCCGTTTTCTTGTGCCTTCGCCGTTATACTTCATATCGCCATAGATTCCCGCCCCGGCATGGGCCATCTGAACCCGGATCTGATGGTGCCGCCCTGTATGCAGCCGCACTTCCACCAGCGACAATCCATCTTTCTCCTCCAACTCACGATAATCCAGACCGGCCTTTTTTCCCCCTTTGGCAACAACCGCGGAGGTGTTCGTCCGCCCATCCTTCTCCAGATGATCAACAAGTGTTCCGGAAGGTTCCGGAAGCCGCCCTGTCAGAAGGGCCAGATAGTCTTTTTCTGCCCGGTGTTCTGAAAACTGCCGGCTTAGCCCGGCTGCCGCTTTCGGAGTTTTCGCATAAACCATGATTCCGCCCACGGGCCGGTCCAATCGGTGTACCACACCGATATACGGACTTTTTCCCCGGGCGCCGTCCCCCTGTTTTAACGCCAGATAATTTTTTAGCCAGCTTGCCAGATCCATGGTTGAAGAACGCTCCACCTGGGACGGCATTCCCGGCGGTTTAACGCAAACGATAAGCTGCGCATCCTCATACAAAATTTTTACTTCTATCATACTTTAAACCGATAACCCACGCCCCAGATCGTCTCAATATACTGAGGTTTGGATGTATTAAATTCTATCTTTTCACGAATCTTTTTAATATGGACTGTCACCGTGGCGATATCTCCCAGAGACTCCATATCCCAGATTTTATTGAACAGCTCTTCCTTCTTAAACACATGGTTCGGATTCTCCGCAAGGAAGGTGAGCAGATCAAATTCCTTCGTCGTAAAAGCTTTTTCCTCGCCGTTGACATAGACCCGCCGGGCCGTTTTGTCAATTTTAAGCCCCCGGATCTCAATGACATCGTTTGTTTTGACCGCACTTCCGGTAAGACGTTCATATCTGGCAAGATGGGCCTTCACCCGGGCTACCAGTTCACTCGGGCTGAAGGGTTTCGTGATATAGTCATCGGCTCCCATGCCAAGCCCGCGTATTTTATCAATATCTTCTTTTTTGGCTGAAACCATAAGTACCGGAATATTTTTCTGCTCCCGGATTTTCCGACAGATTTCAAAGCCGTCGATTCCCGGCAGCATCAGATCCAGAATGATCAGATCAAAATCTTTTTTCAGCGCCTTATCCAGCCCCGTATCTCCGCTGTGTTCCATATCGACCTCAAAGCCGCTCAGCTCCAGATAATCCTTCTCCAGTTCAGCAATACTTACTTCGTCTTCAATAATCAGTATTTTACTCATAGGCTACACTCTCCTTATACTTTCTCAAAACGAAGCTCATCGTTGTCCCTTCGCCTTCCACACTGTTCGCCCATATTTTTCCGCCATGCTCCTCGATAATCTTCTTCGCAATTGACAATCCCAGACCGCTGCCGCCTTTAGATGAATTCCGGGAAGAATCTGTCCGGTAACAGCGCTCAAAAATATGCGGAAGCTCCTTTTTCGCAATGCCCTTACCATTATCCTGAATCTCGATCTGAACAAATTCCGGCTCATCCTTGATGAATATACCGATGTGCCCCGGGCGCTCCGCTTCCATATATTTCACCGAATTGCCGACGATATTATTGATTACTCGTTTCAACTGCTCCGGATCGGCAATGATGATCGTATCCTCCGGCACATGATTGTAATAAGCAAGGGAAATTCCCCGGGACTCTAAATCCAGGGAGATCTCATCCACACAGTCTTCAAAATAATCTTTTAAGTTCAGCTTTGCAAAGCTGTAATTCATCGAATTACTGTCCAGCTTGGAAAAGAGAAAGAGTTCATCTATCAATCTATCCATGTCCGTGGCTTTATTATAAATCGTTCGAATATATTTGTCCATTTTTTCCGGCGTATCCGCCACACCGTCCCGGATTCCTTCCACATACCCTTTAATCGCGGTAATCGGCGTTTTTAAATCATGGGAAATATTGCTGATCAGCTCTTTATTGTCTTTTTCATACTGCATACTCACTTCAATCTGATCCTTCAGTTTGATACGCATCTCCTCAAAAGCCGTGCATACCTCGCCGATCTCATCTTCCGTGTCCGTAATGACATTAAAATCCAGATTACCGTCCTTAATATTTACGGCCGCCCGTTTCAGCTTTTCCAGCGGCTGAACAATGCTCTGATACAGCCATATAAAAGCAACGGCGCTGACAAGGAGTAAAATGAACAATGAGCAGATCGAAATTTTTAAAACCAGCCGTTCCACCTGTTTAACGGCCTCTTCCACCGGCGTAAAAATCTGAACAAGTCCTTCGCTGCCGTCAGAAAAGAAAAAGTTAAACTGCCGCAGATGATATGGAAAATCCCCTGAAATATAACTGTCCGTCAGGGACTCTCCAACCATCCCCTCGATATTCTCACTGATTTCTCCATCCTGGCCGGAATAATAGATCTTCCCATCCCTGCGCAACACTAAGAAAGAGGAATATTTCTCCAAACGCTTGTCCATCGTTTCCAGATAGGATACATCCTCCAGCCGTTCCGGCGAATCTTCAGACACCGTTGCCAGCTCATTGACAACGCTGACGGAAATATTTCCGAGTATTTCAAAAGGATTAAACAGCATTTCTACGCTGGCTTCTTCCATGTCGTATTTCTGCCGCAGCGCCCGCAGCTCAATCCGTCCAATTCCCCAGAAAGACAGGAGAATCAATAAAATCGGAACCAAAAAAACCATTCCGTATGTAAGTTTCATCCGAGTAGCCAGGCGCATAGTTCATCCCTCCCTGTCCGTCACCGCTCTATAAATACTTTCTTAAAATATCTGTTTTATCTGTTTTTTCCCATGGAAGGTCCAAATCGTTGCGTCCAAAATGGCCATAGGCCGCCGTCTGTTTATAAATCGGACGGCGCAGATCCAGCATTTTAATAATTCCTGCCGGGCGCAGATCAAAGTTCTCCCGAATAATATCTACCAGTTTTGTCTCAGAAATTTTTCCTGTTCCATAAGTATCCACCATGATAGAGGTCGGCTGTGCCACACCGATGGCATAGGAGAGCTGAATTTCACATTTATCTGCCAGTCCGGCCGCCACGATATTTTTTGCCACATACCGGGCTGCATAGGCAGCGGAACGGTCTACCTTTGTGCAGTCCTTGCCGGAAAAAGCGCCGCCGCCGTGCCGTGCATAGCCTCCGTAAGTATCGACAATAATCTTGCGGCCTGTCAAACCGCTGTCGCCATGAGGTCCGCCGATGACAAAACGGCCTGTCGGATTAATAAAAAACCGTGTCTTTTCATCCACCATGTCCTCCGGAAGGACCGCATCAAATACATATTTGCGGATATCCGCATGTATCTGTTCCTGAGTGACATCCGGATCATGCTGAGTGGAAAGAACAATGGTATCCAGGCGGGCCGGTTTCCCATTCTCGTCATATTCCACCGTAACCTGAGTCTTTCCATCCGGCCTCAGATAAGGCAATGTCCCGTCCTTACGCACCTCTGTCAGGCGTCTGGCCAGCTTATGCGCCATCGCAATGGCATACGGCATATATTCCTCGGTTTCATTGGTTGCAAATCCAAACATCATCCCCTGATCTCCGGCGCCGATAGCCTCAATTTCATCATCCGACATCCGGTTTTCCTTTGCCTCAAGAGCCTTGTCTACACCCATGGCAATGTCCGGGGACTGTTTGTCCAAAGTTACCATCACCGCGCAGGTTTCCGCATCAAAGCCGTATTTGCCCCGGTTATATCCGATCTCATTGACTGTATCCCGAACAATCTGAGCAATATCTACATTGGCTTTAGACGTTATTTCGCCCATCACCATCACAAGCCCTGTCGTTGCACATGTCTCGCAGGCCACCCGGCTCATCGGATCCTGGGCAACCATAGCGTCCAAAATGGCATCTGAAACGGCATCGCAGATTTTATCCGGATGGCCTTCCGTAACAGATTCTGAAGTAAATAAAAGTTTTTCCATATCTATGTTCTCCTTTCATATGATCCGCAAAAATACGCGGAACTCTTTTGTCAAAAAGAAAAGTCCGCAAAAGCGGACTTGATTCTCTATCAAATCCTCTTATTGTTCGAGTGAACTCGCTCCGGCAGGCACCTTCCGTTTATCGGGGTTGCCACAATATCATCGCTCCTTAGGCTCCATTGTTCTGAATAAGAGAGATTATTCCATTGTTCAGTTTTTGATTTCTCAACCGACTCTTAATTTAAATTTGCGAAGGTCTCTATCATTATCCACCCTCTCAATACATGCGCCAAGACTGCGAAGCTTCCCTTCGAAGTCCTCATAACCGCGCTGAATATATCCGATGGAATCCACTGTGGAAATTCCGTCAGCCGCCAGAGCCGCAATAACAAGGGCAGCCCCCGCCCGCAGATCCGGCGCGCTCATATGGGCGCCTTTATACTTCGGAATACCGATAATGATCGCGGCATTCCCCTCAACCTTAATCCTTGCACCCATACGGGCCAGCTCATCCACATAGCGGAAACGGTTTTCAAAAATACTCTCTGTTATAACGCTTGTGCCGTCGGCAAGTGCAAGCGCAATTGCCGCCTGAGGCTGCATATCCGTCGGGAATCCGGGATAAGGCAGTGTTTTAATGTTCGTTGGCTGAAGACGTTTCGACGCCACAACACGCACCGCGTCATCCAGTTCCTCAATCTCGGCGCCCATCTCCATCAGCTTCGCCGATATGGACTCCAGATGTTTCGGAATAACATGCTTCACGGTGATATCCCCCTGAGTTGCCACCGCGGCGCACATAAAAGTTCCGGCTTCAATCTGATCCGGAATGATCGTATATTCTGTACCGTGAAATTTCTTCACGCCCTGAATACGAATGACATCGGTTCCGGCGCCTTTAATGTCTGCGCCCATCGAATTCAGGAAGTTGGCCACATCTACGATATGCGGTTCCTTCGCTGCATTCTCAAGAATTGTACGTCCTTCGGCCATCGCCGCCGCCATCATTATATTGATCGTTGCTCCAACGCTGACCACATCCAGATAAATATGACGTGCTCTTAAATGTTCCGCCTTCGCAATGATCATACTGTTGTTAATATCCACTTTGGCACCCAGTGCCCGAAACCCCTTGATATGCTGATCGATCGGACGGCTGCCGATATTACACCCACCCGGAAGGGCAACCTCCGCTTCGTTATATTTTCCGAGAAGAGCTCCCAGCAAATAATAAGACGCCCGGATCTTACGGATAAAACCGTCATCAATACAATGGCTGTGAATGTTTTTGCCATTTATTTTTACCGTGCTTCTATTTATGCGCACAACAACTGCGCCGATGGATGCTATCGCCTGTAATAAAACATTAATATCGCTCACATCCGGCAAATTATCAATAATCACATCTTCGTCACTCATGATTGCAGCTGCAAGAATACCTAATGCCGCATTCTTTGCGCCGCCAATTGTCACTTCGCCGACCAATGGATTTCCGCCTTTTATAACATATTGTTCCATGGTACACCTCAACAAACTTTCTGCTATAGTCTTAATTATTATAGCATACTCCGAGAATTTGTAAATTAGATTTTATAATTTCGTAAAAATTCCAGCTATTTTTTACAAGTTCGTTAATGATATTATGGCAATTCTGACCGAATATCATTCGTTTTTTTCCGTGCGCGGCCCTTTCTTTTTTCTATGATATACAATAAAACAAGCAGAATTCCTGCGCTGCAGGTCAAAATCAATCCGGGAACAAAGCCCTCCGGGCAATAGCTCATCTCTATTCTGTGTTCTCCCTCACTTAAAGGAATTCCAATAAAGGCATCCGCGATTTTTTCCGCTTCGATCTTTTCTCCATCGACCTTTATCTTCCATCCTTCATCATAAGGAATCGATGTGAACATGACTCCCCCCTGAGTCACCCGGATATTTCCGGCCAAAGATGTCGAAGTTACCTTATCCGTCGTCCACCGCTGCTCCTTTAATTTATCATAAACCTGATAGAAAGCATTAATGTCATGCTCGGCCGCAATAAGTTTAATACTGCCGTCGTCATAATCATCATCCAAATATAACGTCAATGTCACCGTCTCTCCCGGCTCCATCGCTCCCACTCGGAAAATATGTCCGTCCTCATCGGAATAGGTCTCTTTTTCCTCACCCCGGACTACTTCTGCCTTCGTACAATGAGATGCCTTGAAATAAATATACAGATCCTGCGCCTCTTCCGGCGTATACACATAAGTCACTGTTCCATCGGTGCCCTCTTCCGCGGTGTAGGACCAGTCGGCCCAACTGTCCGTCGTCAGTTCACAGCCCTCCGCCGTCGGCTCCGGCAGACCAAAATACCGGTAAGGACGGATTTCTTCACCTGTGGCCGACAGTATCAGCTGATTGATAACCTCAAACGGATTGGTCTTTTCATAATCCCACTGAAAAATATTTTCCGAAACCATAAAGCCCAGTCCGAGGGCGCAGTGATTCTGATACAAATATCGGTCCTCTGCCTCAGAAAGCCGGTCAAAGGTTCTTATCCTCTCTTCCTTGTGTTTGCTGATCAAATAATCAATATTCAGGAAGGCATCCGTTTCCGGCGTCGCCCCCTGATAGCTGTATTTATTTGTCACCGAATAGAAGCCCAGCCGTTTCGCAAGATGGTCCACACCTGCATTGACTGTGGAAGAAAAAAGAGACATTCCCGGCAGATGATGCCAGGTGACATCGTCCCGCCCGCGGCGTTCCTCCAGTTCTGCCCGGTAAAAATTCTCCCCTTCTCTTTCCTCAATCTGCGCTTTTAACTCGCTCACTGCCTTCTGATCACTATAATAATCCTTCCGATTGACCGTACCGTTCATGCAAAGTCCGAAAACGCCGTAGGCACAGGCTTCGATCAGCATAACGGCCAACAGGCCCAATTCCAGAAATTGTTTCTTTTTCGCCGGGCTGCACACCATCATAAACAACAGTCCATATAAAACGAGCAAAATAATATTGACGATTCCTGTATAAATCTCCATCTCCACTTTGCCGCTCCACCAGGAATATCCAAGGAATCCAAGCCAGCCGACCGCCGGCAGCGCCGCCGCCCATTTCGGACAGGATTTCCGGCGCCGATAGCCCTCATAGCCCATCAGCAGAAGCATAAAAATATAGATAAATGAAAATCTTCCCGGCAGTCCGTTCGGAAAATGAAATCCGTGCCAAATGTAGGTCAGATAATTCGTGTTCAGACTGATCAGCAGAAAAGCCGTGATCAGCATACGCACGATTTTTTCCCGTAAATCCGCCTTTTTATTAAACAGATACATCGGCACTAAAAGCAGCATAGATACACCGCAGTATAAATTAAAATTTCCATCCAGACAGGTCGGCTCCACCACCGTAAACTGCTGGCAGAATAATTCAAAAATATCATGATAAAACTTTAATGTCGTCGGGAAACTGCTGGATGCGGACTGACTGGCCTGCAGCGCATAAAAAGTCGGCAGGAGCATCACGGCGCCAAAAGCGCCGCCGAGCAGAGAATATCCCGCAAACCCAAGCAGCCTGCGAAAGTTTGCAGCTAACCCGTTTTCCCGCGCACAGCTCACTTCTGCCAGCACATCCACACAGGCAAAAATGCAGATCATGATCGATATATAATAATTCGTAAAAATGCAGAGCGCCAGAGCAAAGCCATAGAGCCATCCCCGGCCCTCACGGACAAGCCGGTGGATGCCCAGCATCACGATTGGAAACAGCACGATGCAGTCCAGCCACATAATATTCCAGGCATAGCCCACCACGTAGCTGCTCAGCGCATAGCAGCAGCCGAATACCGTAAGAGAACAGCCGTAGTGATTGAACCGCTTCCGAAGAAAATATGCAAAAGTCAGTCCGGCCAGACCAATCTTCACAAAATATATCAACGAAAAACATTCCATAACCATGGTTTTCGGAAAAACCAGCAATAAAAGATTCAGGGGACTTGCCAGATAGTAGGCCACAACTGCCCAGAAATTCATTCCGAGACCGCCGTTCCAGCTATAAAAAAAACTGTCAAAATGCCGCCATTTATACTGAAGCTCCGAAAAAAACGGCACATACTGATGATAGGAATCGATAATGGAAATTCCCCTGTCACCAAAAGGCCACATTCCCTGACATATAAAAGCCGTCACAGCCACTACAAAAGGGATAATAAAAGCCAGTATATACCAGATATTTTTATGAATCCAAAATTTCGTCTTACCTCTCATATGATCTTCCCGCTCAATCCTCCAGCATCTGTTCAATGGTTTCAACAACCTCACGAATTCCTTTATCATCTTCATTTACGGTGATATCCGCATATTTTTCATACAGCGGCACCCGTTCATTATACAAGTCCTTCAGTGTATTGCCATGGCGTATGGCAACCCCGCGTTTTAAAAGGTTTCCAAGCCGTTTTTCAAGAATCTTATAGGATGCCTGAATATACACAACCGTCCCGATAGACTTCAGATATTCCATCGCTTCCGACCCGTAAACCGCACTGCCCCCGGTCGCAATGACCGTATGATACGCCTGAATTCGGGAATTAACCCGGTTTTCAATCTCCAGGAAACCGTCAATGCCCTCTGCATTAATGATCTCAAACAGGCGCTTTCCCATCTCCGCCTGGATCAGCAGATCCGAGTCTATAAAATCATATCCTAAAACCTTGGCCAGGACAACGCCCACTGTGCTTTTGCCTGCGCCCGGCATTCCGATCAAAATAATGTTGTCTGTCATTCGTGCCATCCTTTCTGTTCAATCCCACAGTAACTATTACCACATAGTATATTATTCTACCATTTTATGACCGGATTAACAACCTCTTTCCCCGAAGGATAGTTTTGTTCAAATGAAAAAGGAGCCGTCGCACTAAGTAATTAGTGCGCAGCTCCTTTTTTGTGCGAAAAATAACTGCCAGACCTCGAAAGAATCCGGCAGTTGGTGTAAAATTAATGTATGACCAAACACATTAT
>NZ_DBGCTU010000055.1:0-29090 GCF_048388605.1 Frisingicoccus sp.
ATGTTAATTTATTTAACGGCTTACGTACAGGTTTTTGATTATTATTGTTCTTCAATTCTTTTCCTCCTTCATTGTATCATGATTTCTTTTATCTTACAATGAAAGATTAACATAAGTCGCTTGAAAAACCTGTCGAAGCGTGGTGTGAAAACCGATTTATTTATCGACAAAATTCACGAAAAGCACCCCTTCATTATCCAAAGCTGCCTCCTGAAATACCCGCCGCATTTGCGCATCCATCGCCTCTGAATTTTCTATTCGGAGAGTTACAGGTTCGGCGATTTCCGTCAGCAAATCATAGAGTGCATCCATATTTTTGCCGTAATACTCCGGAAAATCAAGCATTTGCATTAAGTATAAATGCCCTTCCCCGGTTCGCTGCAGATATTTCCCGTCTAAAGAGATTTCTTTCACGGCTATTCCTCCCCGTAAAGCTGTTCAAAACTTTCATAATGATCTTCTGTATAATAAATATTTCCCGTATTGGAGAAAACAATCCGCTTTGCGCCCCGGGACTTGGCGCCCACAGTGTCGATATCGCACTCTGTATAGGTCACGCCGTCTTCTTCCGGGAGCAGGCCTTCATAGTTTCCAAATCGGTCGCCGCCAATCGCCATGCCCGGAGCATAAGGCTCCAATGAACCGCCATCCCATCCGAGTTTTTTCGCCTCTTTTTTCGTGATGAAATTTTCCGGCAGCTTTCCATAAGTATAAATATAGAGCGCCACATCTTCCTTCGACGTATAGGAGCCGCTTTCATCCAAAACTGCTTCGGTTTCCGTTTCATAGGATGTCTCTGCATCTGCTGCCGCCGTTTCATCCTCTGATGCCGCGTTAGTCATTTCTGTCTCCGTTGCTGCCGCCGTTTCTGCCGGAATACTCGTCACATTATCTTTTTCTGAACATCCTCCGTTCAAAAGAAGCAAAGCGCTTAAAACAGCCAGTATAATATATTTCAAATATTTTCTCATCATTCTACTCTCCTTAAAATCCATTCTTTTTCCATTGTTTAAATTCGCTGACAGCCAGCCCAAGCGCCAGAATAAAGACCAGCGTGTCCGTCACCGGCGCAGCCATCAAAGCCCCGTCAAGGCCGAATTTCCCCGATAAAATAAGGGATAAAGGAATCATGAGCACGGCCTGGCGCACCACGGAAATAATAAGCGCCCTTGATGGTTTTCCGATTCCCTGAAAGAAAGAAGCCGTCGTCATATGCAGGCCGTAAAGGAAGAAAGCCATCATATAAATACGAAAACAATGGACCGCGCACTCTGTGTACAAAGGATTGCCCGATACAAAAAGTCCGGCAATCTGTCCCGGCAGCAATTGATAAACAACAAACCACACAGCCGAAATAAGAATGGCAATGGCCGCCGCCGTTTTATATGTCTTTCGAACCCGGTCATAATGCTTCGCGCCGAAATTATAGCCGTTGATCGGCTGGGTTGCGGAAGACACCCCGACAAACATGGCATGGGCAATCTGATAAATCTTCATCATCATGCCATACACTGACAGGGCAATATCACTTCCGTAGGCGCTCTGAGCGCCGCAGATCCGCATCAGATTATTCATAATGATCTGCACAATCGCAGTCATAATCTGGGTGATCAAACTCGGAAAGCCCAGTGAAAGTATGTTTCCCACTAAGGGCCCCGTCAGCTTCAGGGCCTCTTTATGTATATGCACTGTTTTTAATTTTCTCAGATAAGCAAAACAAAGACTTCCGGACACAATCTGGCCGATGACAGTAGCCAATCCGGCGCCAAATACGCCCATATGACACGGAAAAATAAACAACCAGTCCAGCACAATATTGATAACTGCCCCCGTCATCATACATTTCATTGTATACTGAGGATTTCCATCGGCACGGATGATTGCCGTAAGTGACGTACACAGCATTAAAAAAGGCAGTCCCCAGGCAATTGTCCGAATATATGTCAGGGAATTCTGAAAAGCAGTTTCCGTCGCACCTAAAAGCCGAACAAGTCCCGGCGCAAACAAGCTGCTCACAAGCCACAGCGCCACACCGGCAAGAACAAGCATGGTCACCGCATGCCCCGCAATTTTATCAGCTTTTTCCTGCTCCTTCCGCCCCAGGCAGAGACTAATGTTCGCCGCGCCGCCGTCCCCGATCAAAAGGCCCAGCGCCGTAGCGATAATTGTCAGAGGAAAGGCCACATTGGTCGCCGCCATCCCCGTAATCCCGACCCCCTGGCCGACAAACATCTGATCAACAATATTATAGAGATAATTAACCATCAATGTCAGAGCCGTCGGCACCGAATATTTTAAGATCAACCGGCTGATGGGCTCCGTTTCCAATGGATTTTTTATTTCTTTGACTTCCTCCATTTGAACACTCCCTCTCCTTTTTGTAAAAGATGAATTATCTGGATATCATCTCTGCCGTATCCATAAAAAAACATCCAGCAGAGAAACTTAAAAATATTTCCATACTGGATGTCCTATTTATTTCTTTCATCCGATACATAGAAAAGAAAGATTATATCCAGCATTAGTGATACATCTTCTTCTCCCGTCCAGACTGTCTGTTGGCTCCGGAGTCCCACCGGATCAGCTTTCGCTCGCGGGCTTTACCGCCAGTAGAGAATTTCTCATTCCCGAAGAAAGAATATCGTGTTTTTATCATACTACACTCAAGCAAAACTGTCAAAGAATAAAATTCGTTTTAATCTTTGCTTCTGTTTCCGGAATATCGATCCCCGCCTTCTTTCCGGCCTCAATACATTTCAGCAGCCATGCCATATTTTGTCCGAGGGTACGCATCGTTTGAAGCCCTTCCAAGTCCTTTTCCACATCCTCCGGGCAGGCGCCGTGAACCATATTCCAATACTGGGAAGATACCAGCGGCATCTGGCTGATCGTAAAATATTTCTGAATGATATCCAATGTAGCTGTTGTCCCTGCACGGCGGGCTGAAGCAACCGCAGCGGCCGGTTTATGATGGAAACAATCGCCGCAGCAGAACATCCGGTCCAAAAAAGCGCTCAAAGCGCCGTTTAAGGAGGCATAGTAAACCGGTGAGCCCACGATCAGGCCATCGGCTTCCTGCATTTTTATTAAAGCCTGATTAACTTCATCATCAAAAACACAGTGGTTACTGTTTCCGCCGCATTTGTAGCAGGCAATACATCCATGAATATCACCCTTGCCGATCCAGAAAATCTCACTGTCCACACCGTTTGCTTTTAAGGACGCTGCGACCTCCTCCAAGGCCCGATTCGTACATCCATGTTCATGGGGACTCCCGTTAATTAATAATACTTTCATTTTACTCATCTCCTGATTCACCAAAAGCCCCGGTACACTGACCGGGGCCTGTTCATTTTTCGTTTTATTCTAGTTTAATGGATATTTTGCTGTAATACCATCGACAATCGCTTTTGCTTTCTCTTTATTTGCATCAAAATCCTTTAATGTCAATGCAATGGCTTCCGCAATAGCGTCCATATCTTCTTCCTTCAATCCACGGGTTGTCGCTGACGGTGTGCCGAGACGAACGCCGCTTGTGACAAACGGAGACTGAGGGTCATTTGGAATCGTATTCTTATTGCAGGTGATATTCACTTCATCCAACATTTTTTCCGCCTGTTTTCCGGTCAGATTCAGGCTTCTCAGATCAACCAACATCAGATGATTGTCCGTACCGCCGGAAACAATATCCACGCCCCTGGACATAAGTCCTTTTGCCAGAGCCTGAGCATTATCAATGATCTGTTTCTGATAGGCTTTAAATTCATCGGAAAGCGCCTCTTTGAAGCATACAGCCTTTGAAGCAATGACATGCATCAAAGGTCCGCCCTGAATTCCAGGGAATACAGCTTTATTAAAATTAAACTTCTTTGCCGCTTCCTCATTGGCAAGGATCAGGCCGCCGCGAGGTCCCCGCAATGTCTTATGCGTTGTCGTTGTTACCACATCCGCATAAGGAATCGGACTCGGATGAAGGCCTGCCGCGACAAGCCCCGCAATGTGAGCCATATCCACCATCAGATATGCGCCCGCTTCATCAGCCACTTCTCTGAACTTTTTGAAATCGATGGTTCTTGCATAAGCGCTGGCTCCGGCCACGATCAGCTTCGGCTTCGCTTCCAGGGCAATACGGCGAAGTTCATCATAATCAATAAAACCTTCATCGTTTACACCATAAGGTACAATTTTAAAATATTTACCGGATATATTTACCGGGCTTCCATGGGTCAAATGACCGCCATGATCGAGGTTCATGCCCATCACCGTATCTCCGGGCTCCAGCATGGCAAAAAATACCGCCAGATTTGCCTGAGCGCCGGAATGAGGCTGAACATTCGCATAATCACAGCCAAAAAGCTCCTTCGCCCGCTCGATCGCCAGATTTTCAGCAACATCAACGCATTCACAGCCGCCATAATAACGTTTTCCCGGATAACCTTCTGCATATTTATTTGTCAATGGGCTTCCCATCGCCGACATCACTGCATGACTTACCCAGTTTTCAGATGCGATCAGCTCAATATGGGAATTCTGTCTGGCTAATTCGTCTTCAATCACCTGAGCAATCTCAGCATCTGTGTTTCTCAATTCATCTAATGAATACATTTTGTACCTCCATGATCTTATTTATTATATCGCTTTACCGTATCAGAATATCACAACTCTTCTTCCACGGCAATATCAATTCCGAGTTCTTTTAACTGAACAGCGTCAACCACATTCGGCGCATCCGTCATAAGGCAGGACGCATCCTTCACCTTCGGAAATGCGATCACATCCCGAATACTGTCCATACCGGCCATGATCATGATCAGACGGTCAAATCCATAGGCCAGACCTGCGTGAGGCGGAACGCCATATTTAAATGCATTTAAAAGGAAACCGAAGCGCTCATAGGCGTCTTCCCTTTCAAAGCCAAGGACCTCGAACATCTTTTCCTGAACATGATTCTGGAAAATACGAACGCTGCCGCCGCCGATTTCCGTACCGTTCAAAACAATGTCATAAGCCTTTGCGCGTACTCTGCCCGGATCACTGTCAATATACTGCAGATCCTCCTCCATCGGCATAGTAAACGGATGATGCATGGCGGTATAACGTCCCTCTTCCTCAGACCACTCCAGCAATGGGAATTCGGTCACCCAGAGGAAATTAAATTTATTTTTATCGATCAGCCCCATCTTATCCGCCAGTTCCAGACGCAAAGCGCCGAGAACATCATAAACCACTTTATTCTTATCGGCCGCAAAGAGAAGCAGATCGCCGTTTTCACCGCCCATCGCCTGAATCAGGGCGCTCATCTCTTCATCCTTCATAAATTTGGCAAAGGAAGATTTTACCGTGCCGTCTTCCTGAATCGCGATATAGGCAAGACCCTTTGCGCCGTAATCCTTCGCAAATTTCACAAGCGCATCGATTTTCTTACGCGGCATGCCGCCCTGTCCTTTGGCATTGATGCCGCGAACCGAACCGCCGTCCTCAAGCGCGCCTTTGAATACGACAAACTCGCAGTCTTTAACCACATCGCTCACATCCTGAAGCTCCATGCCGAAACGGGTATCCGGCTTGTCCGAGCCGAAACGGTCCATCGCTTCCTGCCAGGTCATACGCGGAATCGGCAGCTGCACATCCAGCCCGATGATTTCCTTAAAGAGACGCGCCAGAAGCCGTTCATTCACTTCAATCACGTCATCCACATCCACAAAGGATAATTCCATATCAATCTGGGTAAATTCCGGCTGACGGTCCGCACGCAGATCCTCATCACGGAAACATTTTGCAATCTGAAAATAACGGTCGTAGCCGGAACACATCAGCAGCTGTTTGAACAACTGAGGTGACTGAGGCAGGCCGTAGAAATTTCCGGGATGTACACGGCTTGGCACAAGATAATCCCTGGCGCCCTCCGGCGTACTCTTTCCGAGGATCGGCGTTTCAATCTCAAGGAAGCCCTCCTCCGAAAGGAAATTCCGAATGACCGTTGCCGCCTTGCTCCGCATCATGAGATTTCTCTGCAGATCCGGCCGTCTCAAATCCAGATAACGATATTTTAAACGTAATTCCTCTTTTGTCTTGCTGTTTTCCTCGATAGGAAACGGCGGTGTCTCGGATTCGGATAAAATACGAAGTTCAGATGCACGGATTTCTATTTCACCGGTTTTCAGGTTCTTATTGATACCGCCGGCCCGCTGTTCCACACGGCCGACCACCGCTACAACAAACTCGGCGCGGAGTTTTTCAGCCTTGGCAAAATTTTCACTTCCGGCATCTGCTTCTTCAAAAATAATCTGGAGAAGGCCGCTGCGGTCTCTTAAATCGACAAATATAATACCGCCTTTATTCCGGCTTTTCTGCACCCATCCCATCACGGTAACGATTTCGCCCACATTGGCGCTGTCCAGCTCCGCACAGCGATGGGTTCTCTTTAATCCTTTCATTGATTCAGACATTTTTTTTCTCTCCTTATGATTAATCCTTATAGATTTTTCTGAAATTATTAAATCCTTCATTTTCAAGCTTTGTGATCTGCTGCTTGACATTCTTGCGCATTGGCTGAATCGTGACAACGGCTCCCTCCGCGCGCAACGCCTTTGCCTCTTTAAATAAAGCAATCTTTTTATCCAGCGGAACATCCTTCGCGATCAAAATTGCCTGATTGTCCGCACTGATTTTTGCACCGTCATCCATTTTATCTTTTAAGATCGTAATAATACGCTCAAAGCCGATGGAAAAGCCTGTGGCATGAACATCCTGGCCGCTGAATTTTCCAATCATTTTATCATATCTTCCGCCGCCGGCAATCGAGAAATTGTAACCGTTGATGCTGACCTCAAAAATCGGGCCGGTATAATAACCCATGCCGCGGACAAGGGTCGGATCAAAGGAAATCGTCACCTTATCCGAAATCATTGCCTTAGCGCAGGAAATAATCTCTTCCACATTATTAATCACCGAAGCATCCAGGAACTGTCCGTCAATGCCCTGGCAGAATGTTCCGCAATCCGCGGCATCTGTCGCCTTATAGACCGCAAGATAACGCTCCACCACATCCTCGGCATAACCATTTTCAACCAATTCCGCATGAATACCCTCTAATCCAATCTTGTCAAATTTATCCAGGGAAATCAAAACCGACGGAATTTCTTCCTCCTTAAATCCGGCCTGCAGAGCAATAGCCGATAAGATCCGACGGTCATTAATGTGTATCGTAAACTCTGAAATGCCGACTTCCGCGAAAATCTGAGACAGCATATCCGAGGTAGCCGCGATCAGCTCGATCTCCGCCAGATTGGTTTCATCACCGAGAATGTCGATATCACACTGGGTAAACTGGCGGAAACGTCCCTTTTGAGGCTTGTCTGCACGCCACACGTTTCCGATCTGAAGCGCTTTAAACGGCGTTGGGAGGTTTTCTTTATTATTTGCATAATATCTCGCAAGAGGCACCGTCAGATCATAGCGCAGACCATTGTCGGCAAATTCCTGATTTCCGGAGTCAATCGCCCGCTGCAGATCAGCTCCCCGCTTCATCACTTTAAAAATAAGCTTCTCATTATCGCCGCCCTGCTTCGATGTCAGATTTTCAATATGTTCCATTACGGGTGTCTCTATCTGCATAAAACCATATTTTGCATAGCTTTCCTTAATCATGCCCAACACGTGCTCCCGCATGCGCATATCCGCCGGCAGCATATCACACATTCCCTTCACGGGGGTCTTAATAAATTTCATCACTTTTACTCCTTTTCATCAGATAGCTACTATTATATCGCAAGAAAATCGGCATATCAAGCCCGTATTCTACACATTAGGCGGCTTCAAAACCGACAATTTCAATCTTTCGTGTTTTCATTGTATATTTATAGACGTGTTCGGACAAAATCTCTTCCGGCAAAACGACCTTGGCATTTGCATCCCGCACCATCGCCTCCAGCCCCGGAATTTCTCCGGCCGAAGCCTCCGTCAGCACAAGCCACTCGTGAATACTGCTCGGCAGTAAGATCAAGTCCGATTTTTTTTCCGCCGCAAAATGTTCCAATACATCCGTGTAAAAAATGACAGAAGCTCCCTGAACACGAAGTTCATTGCTGATAATATATATTTCAGGCAGCTTATCGGCCTGCCCGCCAAAAAGTTTCTGATACTCTGTCTCGGCATTTTTCAACGCCTGCTCCATATTTTCTTTGGCAGCCTCCAGAAATTCTTCCATAAGGAAGCCTTTGATGACATCGCTCATAATCTCCACCATCGGCGGCAATTGTCTTCTTGAATTCTCCCCGGCCTGTCGAAACAGTTCTTCGGGAGATATATCCCATTGCCTCAGCATATCCCAGGTCACCCGTTTTGTCCGCATTTCCCGGGGGGTCATCCGGATAAGCTGACGGCAGCTTAAAGCCAGATCCATCTGCCGTATATACGGTCCCTTCTCCAATGCATCTCTGTGTCTCTCGTAATTCTCCACCTGTACAATAAATAAATTTCTCGTTATCATTCATTCCTTTCTGCGTGATAACATCATAAAATATCACCACTTTATACTCATAAACTATGGAATCTGTTTCTGAACCGAAACATTTGGAAATGTATGCGCCCTCTGTCCGAGAGCCCATAATAAAAGCATCTAAAAATGATATATCATAAAAGATGAGTCTATTATATCACACAGATTGGTAAATTCAATTATCATCCATCGACTGTTTTCGTCAAAAAAACTGTTCTCTGCCGCACATCAGAATGTAAGAATCGGCAGAGAACAGTTCCGCATTTTTTCAATGGTAGAATTTACTTACTATTTGATTTTAACAAAAATTATAAGTTTGTATACCCCATAAGATATTTATCGACAGTTTTCGACACATCCCTTCCCTCACGAATCGCCCAGACAACGAGGGACTGACCCCGGTGCATATCACCGGCAACAAAAACTTTTTCCTTGCTTGTCTTATAATCTCCCGGCGCAGTGGCAACATTCGTGCGTCCATCCACATCCACGCCGAAAGCCTTTGTGACATAAGCCTGGCTTCCGAGAAATCCGGCGGCAATAAGCACCAAGTCCACATCCTCAATGTATTCGCTGCCTGGCACCTCACACATATTCATCCGCCCGGTCTCCGCATCCTTCTTGAATTCCAGCTTGACAAGCACTGCCTTACATACATTGCCTTTTTCATCCGCAATGAATTCCTTGACCGTTGTCTGATAAACCCGCGGATCATGGCCGAACACCGCAATACTTTCTTCCTGGCCGTAATCAGTCTTACAGATTTTCGGCCACTCCGGCCACGGATTGTCATCGGCCCTGGTATCCGGCGCCTTCGGCATCATTTCAAGCTGGATCACAGAAGCCGCGCCGAGGCGGATCGATGTTCCGACACAGTCATTTCCCGTATCTCCGCCGCCGATGACCATCACTTTTTTATCCTTTACCTCCGAAAGCTTTCCATCCTGAAGATCAGAATTTAAAAGGCTTTTTGTGACCATGGTCAGATAATCCACCGCAAAATATATGCCTTTACTTTCTCTTCCCGGCACCTTAATATCCCTTGGATTTGAAGCGCCGCAGGCAAGGATCACCGCGTCATATTCCCGCATGAGCCGTGCCGGCTTGACGTCAATACCCACATTAACATTCGTAATAAACTCAACGCCCTCGGCCTTCATAATATCCACCCGGCGGTCGATCACCTGTTTCTCCAGCTTCATATTCGGAATACCGTAACGGAGCAGGCCGCCGATCCGGTCACTGCGCTCAAAAACCGTCACCTGATGTCCCCGGTGATTTAACTGGTCCGCGGCGGCCAGACCGGCCGGCCCCGAACCGACAACCGCAATCCGTTTCCCTGTGCGAACCTTCGGCGGTTCCGGCTGGATCAGGCCGTTTTCATAACCATATTCGATAATCCCATGTTCATTTTCCTTCACAGATACCGGAAGTCCGTTGATATTGCAGGTGCAGGCGGCTTCGCAGAGGGCCGGACACACCCGGGATGTAAACTCCGGAAAATTGTTTGTCTTTTTAAGCCGTTTTAACGCCCGCTCCCAGTTTCCTCTGTAAATCAAATCATTCCATTCGGGAATCAGATTGTTCAGCGGACAGCCGGAAGCCATGCCACCGATCATCTGTCCGTACTGGCAAAACGGTACGCCGCAGTCCATACAGCGGCCGCCCTGTGTCTGCTGACATTCTCTGCTCAGAGGAATGTGGAATTCATCAAAATTTTTGATCCGTTCTTCAGGGGCAATGGTCGTACTGTTCTGTCTTTCAAAATCTATAAATCCTGTTGGTTTTCCCATGACGCTTTACCTCCTTATCCTCTCTTATTCGCATAAAATGCTTCAATCTGTGCCTGATCAATGCTCAGCCCCTTTTCTTCCATATGGGCAATGGCTGTCTGCATCTTGCTGTAATCATGCGGAAGAACCTTTTTAAACTTCGGCAGATAATCAACAAAGTTATCCAATACCTTTTTACCCATCTCCGAACCGGTAGCTTCCACATGCTCCGTGATCATTTCCTTTAATTCCTGAACATCGTATTTGGAAGTCACCTGTTCCAGGGAAACAAGTTCCTTATTGACCCTTGTATAGAAATCACTCTTTTCATCCAGAACATAGGCAATACCGCCGCTCATACCGGCCGCAAAGTTCTTGCCCGTGCCGCCGAGGATAACGACCCGGCCGCCGGTCATATATTCGCAGCCATGATCTCCGACACCCTCGACAACCGCCAGCGCCCCCGAATTACGAACGCAGAAACGCTCGCCGGCCACACCGTTGATAAAGGCTTTTCCGCTGGTTGCCCCATAGAGGGCCACATTGCCCACGATGATATTTTCATGGGGTTTAAACTTAATATTCTTTGGCGGAGCCAATGTCAGCTTGCCGCCGGACAATCCCTTGCCGAAATAATCATTGCTGTCGCCGATCAAATTCAATGTCAGCCCCTTTGGAATAAAGGCGCCAAAGCTCTGGCCGCCGCTGCCGTGACATTTTACAACAAAGGTATCGTCCTCCAATGTATCGTGATACCGCTTTGTGATCTCCGAACCGAAAATGGTTCCAAGGGAGCGGTCCGTATTCTTCACATTGATCTCAATTTTCTTTTTCTTCTTATTATGAAGGGCCGATTTGAATTCTTTCATCAACACCTGCATATCCAGTGTCTTTTCCAGTTCAAAATCATAAACCTGAGCAGGGTCGAATTTCATGCCTCTGTCCGTATCCAGATACGGATTATTGATGATCGCTGACAAATCAATCTTATCCGTCCATTTTCCTGCCGCATGTTCCTTCACTTTCAGCAGATCGCTCCGGCCAACCAGCTCATCCACTGTGCGCACACCCAGTTTTGCCATATATTCACGAAGCTCCTGGGCCACAAAGTGCATAAAGTTGATGACATACTCCGGTTTTCCCTTGAAACGTTTGCGCAGCTCCGGATTCTGGGTAGCCACGCCAACCGGACAGGTATCCAGATTACATACACGCATCATCACACATCCCATAGTTACCAGCGGCGCCGTGGCAAAACCGAATTCCTCCGCACCGAGCATGGCTGCAATGGCCACATCCCGGCCGGTCATCAGCTTGCCGTCGGTTTCCAGCCGGACTTTGGAACGCAGATCATTCATGATCAATGTCTGATGGGTCTCAGCCAAACCAAGCTCCCATGGAAGGCCCGCATTGTGAATGGAAGTTCTCGGCGCAGCCCCCGTACCGCCGTCATAACCGGAAATGAGAATGACCTGGGCGCCGGCTTTGGCAACGCCGGCGGCTACCGTGCCGACTCCGGCCTCAGACACCAGTTTGACGGAGATCCGCGCATCCCTGTTGGCATTTTTAAGGTCATAGATCAACTGGGCCAAATCCTCGATTGAATAGATATCATGGTGCGGCGGCGGTGAGATCAGGGAAACACCCGGTGTGGAATGTCTTGTTTTTGCAACCCACGGATATACCTTTCCGCCGGGAAGATGACCGCCTTCTCCCGGTTTTGCGCCCTGCGCCATTTTAATCTGAATCTCATTGGCGCTGACAAGATAGCGGCTCGTCACGCCAAAACGCCCGGAAGCCACCTGCTTAATGGCCGAACATTTATTTAAACCGTCTTTCCCGACAGTCAGACGTTCCAGGCTCTCGCCGCCCTCACCGCTGTTGGATTTTCCGTGAATCTTATTCATGGCGATCGCCAGAGTTTCATGGGCTTCCTGCGAAATAGAACCGTAGGACATGGCCCCTGTCTTAAAACGCCGGACAATGGAATCCACACTCTCAACCTCTTCAATCGGAATCCCCGTTTCAGGATAATTAAAGTCCATCAATCCACGCAGATTCATCGTGCGGGACTCATCATTGATCGCCGCACTGTATTCTTTAAACATTTGATAATCACCGCGGCGGGTGGATTCCTGAAGAAGATGGATCGTATTCGGGTCGTAAAGATGTTCTTCCTTGCCGCTGCGGAATTTATGACTGCCTGAGCTGTCCAGAGATAGATCGATTCCCAGATCCAGCGGGTCAAAGGCCTGCGAATGGAGGAAATTCACTTCCTTCGCAATATCGTCCAGGCCGATTCCGCCAATGCGGCTGACTGTATTTGTAAAGTATTTATCAATCACATCTTTATTAATACCGATGGCCTCAAAAATCTGAGACCCCTGATAGGACTGAATCGTCGATACCCCCATCTTGGAAGCAATCTTGACAATGCCGTGGAGCACCGCATTATTATAATCGTCCACCGCCGCATAATAATCCTTATCCAGCATATTGGAATCAATCAGTTCTTTGATCGATTCCTGGGCCAGATACGGATTGATTGCCGAAGCGCCATAGCCGAGCAGGGTGGCAAAATGATGAACCTCCCTCGGCTCCGCACTCTCCAGGATCATCGCCAGCGCCGTCCGCTTTTTCGTGCGGACCAGATAATGCTCCAGCGCGGAAACCGCCAGCAGAGACGGAATCGCCACATGATTTTCATCCACTCCCCTGTCGGAGAGGATCAGCATATTCACGCCGTCCCGGTAAGCCCGGTCCGCTTCCACAAACATATGGTCAATGGCTTTCTCCAGAGATGTATTTTTATAGTATATGATCGGAATGGTCTGAACTTTAAAGCCCTCCACATTCATATTTTTAATCTTCATCAGATCTGTATTGGTCAAAATCGGATTCTTGATTTTAATGACCTTGCAGTTTTCTTCTTTTTCTTCCAGCAGATTGCCTTCCGGTCCGATATACACCGATGTGGAAGTAACGACCTCCTCGCGGATCGCATCGATCGGCGGATTTGTCACCTGGGCAAACCGCTGTTTAAAATATTTGAACAAAGGCTGATGCTTTTCCGAAAGAACAGGCAGCGGGCTGTCAATACCCATGGCGGCGATCGGCTCTGTTCCCGTCTGGGCCATCGGCAAGATCGAAGTCTTTAATTCTTCATAAGTATAGCCAAAGGCCTTCTGAAGGCGTATCCGCTCCTCCTTTGTATAGCTTTCCACCCGTTTATTCGGAATCTTCAGGCTGGACAGCTCAACCAGATTTTTATCCACCCATTCTCCGTAAGGCTTCCGTGACGCATAGTATTCCTTTAATTCATTATCATCGATCAATTTGCCTCTCACCGTATCCACAAGAAGCATTTTGCCCGGATGAAGACGTTCCTTTAAGACAACCTTCTCCGGCGGGATCTCCAGTGCGCCGACCTCGGAAGAAAGAATCAGAGTATCATCATCCGTCACATAATATCTGGAAGGCCGAAGACCGTTTCTGTCCAGAATAGCGCCCATGAGATCACCATCGGAAAAGACAATCGAAGCCGGTCCGTCCCAGGGCTCCATCATGGTCGCATAATATTGATAAAAGTCTTTCTTTGCCTGACTCATATTCCGATTGTTGATCCATGGTTCTGGAATGAGGACCATCACCGCCAGCGGCAGCTCCAGCCCGTTCATAACAAGGAATTCCAGCGTATTATCAAGCATGGCAGAATCGGAGCCGGAACTGTTGATGACCGGAAGTACCTTGCCCATATCTTCCGAATTCATGATCTGAGAACTCATCGTCTCCTCCCGGGCCAGCATACGGTCCGCATTTCCCTGAATCGTATTAATCTCCCCGTTGTGGACAATAAAGCGGTTTGGATGGGCGCGCATCCAGCTTGGCGTTGTATTGGTGCTGAAACGGGAATGGACGGTAGCAATGGCAGATTCATAATCCTCATCCTGCAGATCGGTAAAAAACTGTCGAAGCTGTCCGACAAGAAACATACCTTTATAAACAATGGTACGGCTGGACATAGAAACCACATAAGTATTTTCATTGGACTGTTCAAATATACGCCGCGCTATGTAAAGCTTTCGGTCAAAATCAATGCCCTTATTGACCTTCGCCGGTTTTTTAATAAATCCCTGCATAATATACGGCATACAATCCAGCGCTTTATTTCCAAGAACCTCCGGTACGATCGGCACGGTACGCCATCCCAGAAATTCCAGCCCTTCTTTTTCCACAACGATTTCCAGCATTTTTTTTGCCTGATTTCTTTCAAGCTCATCCTGCGGGAAGAAAAACATACCGATTCCATACTCTCTCTCCCCGCCGATGTCAAGGCCCAGTTCCTTTGTCACTTTACTGAAAAAGCGATGGGAAATCTGAAGCAGGATACCAACGCCGTCGCCGGTCTTTCCCTCGGCATCCTTTCCGGCCCGATGTTCCAGTGTCTCAACGATCGTGAGGGCCTGCTCCACCGTCGCATGGGTTTTGATTCCTTTAATATTAACAACCGCCCCTATTCCGCAATTGTCATGTTCAAATTCAGGTCTGTACAAAGGTGGCTGGACAGGTCTTCCTGTATTCTCTTTGCTCATCTCTTACCATTCCTTTCTTGCATATACTTCTTCCACGTATTCTTTTCATGTATTGAATAAATTTCCAATTCTTACAGCATTTGGAAATTTTTTCAGCTTAGTTTCCCTCCGGGATAAAAAAAGACAAGGATAGCCTTTCTCGACTTCCTTGTCTTAATGTAGATTAGCACACCCATTTCATTTTTTCAAGCCCTTTTTTCAAATATTCCGGAATTTGGAAAATTTCGCTCTTTTCTCTCAATCATCTCATCGATGCGCTCAATATAGTCTTTAACACTTTTTACATTTTCCACCCGTTCCAGCCGATTCTCCGCCGGATAGAGAATTTTTGACGAACCGCCGGCGCCGACGGCAATAATGTTCTGCTTTTCCTCCATAATAAGAATATTGTAAAGACATTCTTTTCCCGGTTTGGCATAGCCCACATTTTCCAGATTTCCCGCCATATTTTTCTGACGGTAGAGATAATAAGGCTCCATCCCCATGGCTTCGGCCTCATGCCAGGCCATATCGATCATCCGGTTGACCTCTTCCTGAGGCGCCGGCAGATAAAGCTCCAGATTCTGATTCAAACGGGATGCCCGCTTCACAGCCAGCGAATGTACCGTCAGACTGTCCGGCCCCAATCGGCGAATCCCTTCCAGTGTTTTTTCCACGTCCCCGGATTTTTCTCCCGGAAGACCCAAGATCAGATCCATATTGATATTTGAAAAGCCGACCTGCCGTGCCATATAAAAGGCCCGCTCCACATCTTCCACCGTATGCCGCCGCCCGATCACATCCAGGGTTTTCTGATTCAACGTCTGCGGATTAATGGAAATTCGCTGAATTCCATGAGCTTTCATCACTTGCAGCTTACTCTCATCGATGCTGTCGGGCCGTCCCGCCTCGATCGTAAACTCCCGGGCCGCGTCCAGATCAAAATTCTCTTCCAGCGTATACAGCAGCCGGTCCATCTGCTCCCCGGTCAGGGACGTCGGCGTTCCGCCGCCCATATAGACTGTTGTCAGGCAACGTTTATCTACCATCCGGCTCACCCGGCGGATCTCCTTAAATAAAGCTTCCAGATAATCATCCACCCGGTCCGCCCATACGCCCAGCGGGTAGGAGGAAAAGGAACAGTAAAGGCAGATTGTCGGGCAGAAAGGAATCCCCACATAGAGACTGAAGGAATGTTCCCCGTCAATACCTTCCAAAATCCGTTTTTCATTGGACGCCACCCGGGTGCAGAGACGGATCTTTTCTTCCGACACCTTATAGGTCTGCCGCAGATGCTCCGCCGCTTCTTCGATAGAATATCCCGCATCATAAAAAGTCATTGGGATTTTTGTCGGGCGAATTCCGGTCAAAGTCCCCCAGGGCAGCGTTCGGCCCGTCACCTCGCAGAGCAGGTCATAAAGCCCCGTTTTCAGACAATTTTTTCCGGCCTTTCGCTCCTCCGGGAAATCCGCGATCAATCTTTCCCCGAGCACCCGGCCCGCTTCATCCCGCAAGGTCAGCCGAAGGCTGTTTCCGCCATAAATAGCCTCCAACGTCCGGCCCGCCTTCTCCGGCGCCATTTTCTTTCCGTCTTCCGCCTCATTTTCCGTTTTCCGGGCGAAAATTTTCTCCCCATGGTAAAATGCCATGAGGAGAGCCCGGATATCATTTTCATATCTTTCTTCGTTTAAAATTAAATCTATCATCGTTTCTTTTAATAAATAAATGGATTATGTGCCTTCTCGTAAGCAATACTCGTTGTTCCGCCGTGTCCCGGAAAGACATCCGTATCATCCGGGAGCACAAAAAGCCGTGTCTTAATGGATTCGATCAACTGGCGGCTGCTTCCCGTAGGAAAATCCGACCGTCCCACAGAGGCTTCAAACAGGGTATCGCCGCTGATCAGCACCTTTTCCTCCTCCATATAAAAACATACGCTTCCAATCGTATGACCCGGCGTGGAGATCACTTTCAGCTTCATTCCCGCCAGTTCCAGCACATCGCCGTCAGAAAACAGTTCATCCGCCTTCATGGACATATAGGCGCCCATCATCGTGGAAACGTTGATCTGCGGATCCGCAAGAACCTCTGTCTCGTCCCTGCTGGCATAAATCGGAATGTTATATTCTTTTTTCACACCGGCCACACCCATAATATGATCAAAATGGCCATGAGTCAAAAGAATAGCCACCGGCTTCAATCCCTCGCTGTTGATCCACTCGATGATCTTCTGCGCCCGGTCTGCCGGGTCCACAATTAATACCTCTTTTGTATCTTCATTAATTAAAAAATAGCAGTTTGTCTGAACTGGCCCGAGGACCATCATTCGAATTGCAAGATTCATTGGTATCAGCCTCCTGTTGTTCGCTCGATATCATAAACACATTCCAGATTTCTCAGCTTGTCAATGACTTTATTTAACTGAGCTACGCTGTGAATATCAAAAGCCGCGTTGATCGTTGCCGTATTATTTTTGCCGGAACGGCTGGACATGGCCGTCACATTGATTTCATTTTCGGTAAATACTCTGGCAACCTCGACAAGCACGCCGACACGGTCCTCCACATAGATATTGATATCTGCCTTATATGCTTTTCCGGTCACTTCATCCGGCGCGGCCGACCACTCGGCTTCCAGGATCCGCGCCCGGTCTTCCTCGGAAATATGAATCATATTTACACAGTCCGTCCGATGAATCGATACACCCCTTCCACGGGTGACAAAGCCGACGATCTCATCCCCCGGCACCGGATTACAGCATTTTGAAAACCGCACGGCCACATCATCCAGTCCTTTGACGATAATGCCGCTCTTGCCTTTTTTCTCATGCCGGTCATCCGCCGGTTTTTTACTGATCTCAGAAATATTTTTAAGTACCTGGGTATCCGTGACTTCTTTTTTCTTCTTTTTATTATCTTCCTCAACCAGCTTATTGATGACCTGGCCTTCCTTTAAACCGCCGTGTCCGACAGCCGCCAGTACCGCGTCCCAATCCCGGAAACCATATTTTCGGATTACCTTATCCATATATTCCGGTTTAAGGATCTCGCTCAGAACAATACTCTTTGTCTTACAGTATTTATCCAGCTGTTCTTTGCCCCGGAGAATGTTGTCCTCCTTGTACTGGGTCTTAAACCACTGATTGATCTTATTCTTTGCCTGGGTACTCTTAACAATATTCAGCCAGTCCCTGCTCGGGCCCTTGGAATTCTGAGAGGTGATGACCTCAATACGGTCCCCATTCTGAATCTGATAATCGATCGTTACCAATTTGCCGTTCACTCTGGCTCCAACCATCTTATTGCCGACCGCACTGTGAATACTGTAGGCAAAGTCGATCGGCGTTGAACCATTCGGAAGATTTTTTACATCTCCCGCCGGCGTAAAGCAATAAACACTCTCTGAGAATAAATCCAGATCATTTTTCAGAAGGCTCATAAACTCCTTATTATCGGACATATCCCTCTGCCACTCCAGAATCTGACGCAGCCAGGTCAGCTTGGCCTCTTCATTATTCTCAATATTCTTTCCATTCGGGTCCTCTTTATATTTCCAATGGGCCGCGATACCATATTCCGCCGTTTTATGCATCTCAAAGGTTCTGATCTGAATCTCAAAAGGCTGCCCCGAAGGGCCGATCAGCGTTGTATGCAAAGACTGATACATATTCGGCTTCGGCATGGCGATATAATCTTTAAAACGCCCCGGAATCGGTTTATACATCTCATGGATCAGCCCCAGAGCCGCATAACAGTCCTTCACCGAATCCACGATAATGCGCACCGCAAATAAATCATAAATCTGATCCAGCGTCTTATCCTGATTGACCATCTTACGGTAAATGCTGAAGAAATGTTTAACCCGGCCGCTGACTTCCGCCTTGATGCCGCCGTTCTTCATATGCTGGCTGACCTCATCGACAATGGCGCGGACAAAGGCTTCTCTCTCGCTCTTTTTTGAGGCGATACTTTTCGCCAGATTATAATAGACATCCGGCTCCAGATACCGGAGAGCCAGATCATCCAGCTCGATCTTAATCTTGGAAATACCGAGACGCTGAGCGATCGGCGCATAGATATCCATCGTCTCTCTGGCTTTTTCCTTCTGTTTTTCCGGTTTCATATATTTGAGGGTCCGCATATTATGCAGCCGGTCCGCCAGCTTAATAAGGATGACACGGATATCCTTCGCCATAGCCAGAAACATCTTCCGCAGATTTTCCGCCTGGACTTCCACCTTATCCGAAGAATAGGACAACTGTCCCAATTTGGTAACGCCGTCAACGATCAGCGCAACCTCGGAACCGAACTCCGCCTCAATATCTTCCCGCGTCATCACCGTATCCTCCACCACATCATGGAGGAGCCCGCCGACGATCGTTTCTTTATCCAATTCCAGATCGGCCAGAATGATCGCCACACAAATTGGATGAATAATATAAGGTTCCCCGGACTTGCGCACCTGCCCCTTATGCGCATCATAAGCAATCTGATACGCTTTTTTTATCAGGGTCACATCCGCCGAGGGATGGTATTTTTTTACTTTTTCAATGAGTTCATCATAAAGGACCTCCGGTGGTATAAAATCACGCTTTTCCGACTTATCCCGGTCATCCTCGATGATATCCACATCAATGACTTTGTCCATCGAATCCCCTACTTTCCTTCATATACAATGACAGAATCCACGTCATACCCCTCAAGCTTTGACCGCCCGTTCAGCCCGGCCAGTTCCATCAGGAACAGATTTTTTACGACAACGCCGCCAAGTCTTTCCACCAGTTCGATCATGGCTTTGGAAGTTCCGCCCGTCGCGATCAGATCATCAATAAGAACGACTTTCTGTCCCGGTAAAATGGCATCTTTATGAATTTCTATTTCCGCTGTTCCATATTCCAGTTCATAGGAAGCCGACACCGTTTCCCGCGGCAGCTTTCCCTTTTTACGTATAAGTACGAACGGCTTATGAAGATTATAGGCCAAAGGCATTCCAAAGATAAAACCTCTGGATTCCGAACCGGCGATCACATCAAACTCCAGACCTTCCAATTTTTCCATCAACGAATCAATCGACAGTTTTAAGCCGTCGGCATCCTGCAAAATGCTCGTCACATCTCTGAAAATAATTCCCGGTTCCGGGAAATCCGGTATACTCACTACATAATCCTCTAATTTCTTCATACTTTTCTCCCTCTCTTCTGGAATAATCGATACCAACCATTTTACCACAGGTTACTCTAAAAAAACAACATTTAACGGGGAATTCTCTGGAAATTCTGTATAATTATCTGTAAAGTCCTCCGACCGCCGTATTCATTCAAAGACGGATAATAGGTGAACGCCAGATCCACCGGATTTGAAAGTCCCGCATACATCCGGTTTTTTCCATCCTTCCCATAGGCCTTTTCCACACAGGCGTCAAAGGCCTCAATATCTTCATAATACAGGGCGTCCATCGTCACGCCGCTGTCGTTGCGGACCCGCATCTTAAGGACATTTTTGTTTTTGCCGATCAGTGACGCCCGAAGCACGCTTAAATGCTTTTCCGCAAACAGTGGTTTTCTGTTGCCCTTGCCGAAGGGTTCCAGCAAATCCAGTTCCTGAATAAAGCCTTCGCTGATATAGTCCAAAGGCATCGGCACATCAATATGTATCACGGGGATAAAGTCTTCCTCCGTCAACTTACAGCTCTGATTCAACCGCTCCCGCAGCACCGGAAGGTTTTCCTTCTTAAAACTCATTCCCGCCGCCATGGCATGACCGCCAAAACGCAAAAATAAATCTCTGCAGGCGCTTAATTCTTCAAACATATTGTAAGCCTCGATCGAGCGCCCGGAAGCCTTGATCACCCCGTCACTCTCAGTCCCCACGATCGCCGGGCGATGATACCGCTCCCTCAGTCTTCCCGCGATAATTCCCGCCAGACTTTCATGGCAGTTCTCCAGACACAAAACAATGATCTTATCTCTATGAAGGCCCTCCCGTTCCGCCTGGGCAGCGGCCCGCTCGGCGCCAAGAAGGGTCATCTCCTTACGGCTCTGATTCAATTCAACCAACTCTGAGGCCAATCCTTCCGCCTCACGCCAATCCTCCGTCTGCAGCAGACGAATCGCCATATCCGCCGAATCCAGACGGCCCGCCGCATTAAAGCAGGGGCCGATCTTAAAACCGACATCGTAGGCCGAAATGTGTCGGCTGTTTAAACCGCTGCGGCGAATCACTGCCTGAAGCCCCGGATGATCTGTCTTTGCCAGCGCGTGAAGCCCGTATTTCACAATAATCCGGTTTTCATCCACCAAGTCCATCACATCCGCCACCGTCGCTATCGCCGCAAACGGAAGCAGTTCATAAAACTCCTGCTTCGGCACGCCATAAGCTTCGTACAATAATTCGACAAATTTCCATGCCACGCCGGCGCCGCAGAGACCTTTAAAAGGATATTCACAGTCTTCCCGTTTGGGGTCGATCACCGCATCTGCCGACGGGAGCCGGAGAACCTCATGGTGATCCGTGATAACCACATTCATGCCAAGACTCTTTGCGGTCTCCACAGCTTCCGCTGCCGCAATTCCGTTATCGCAGGTCAGAATACAGCCGGCGCCCTTTCCATAAGCCTCCCGCACGATCCGTGCGTTTAAACCATAGCCCTCCTGTATCCGGTCCGGGGCCACAACATAGGCCCTTCCGCCGACACGCCGGATACCACGCCAGAGAATATATCCTGAAAAAACACCGTCCACATCAAAATCGCTGGCAATGCAGATCAGCTCTCCGCCGTCGATCGCCCGGCGGATACAGGCCAGCCCCAGATTCATATCCTTCATCTTTTCCGGCCGATGAAGTGAATCCAGATTTCCATATAAAAACTGTTCGAATTCTTCATCGGTTTTCAATCCCCGGTTCACCATGATCCGCGCCAACACCGGGCTGATGCCAAAGGTTTCCGACAAACGGTTAAAATCCGCTCTTTTTGCGGCAACCATCCATTTTTCCATAATTCCTCCAAAAAGCACAGAAAACTCCACAGGAAAATCACTTCTCCGGCAGAGTTTCTGTCTTATATTACTTAATTCTTCTTGCCAATTTTTTTCATCAAATACCAGAGTGTCCCCGTAATAAAGATGGATGACCATGCTCCGGCGATGATACCGGCCATCAGCGGCATGGCAAATTCACGAATGGACGCAACGCCCAAAATGTACAAAACAAATACACTGATAAAGGTCGTCAGCGAAGTATTTATACTTCTTGACAATGTCTGAGTAATACTGGAATTGACAATGTCCTCCAACGGCGCCCGGTACATGATCTGCCGGTTTTCCCGAATACGGTCAAAAATAACAATCGTTGCATTAATTGAATAACCGACAATCGTCAGCATACATGCGATAAAAGTATTGCCCACCGGAATACGAACAAGCGCATACACCGTCAGCACGCAAAGGACATCATGCAGCAGGGCAAACACAGCACTTGCTCCGAATTTGATATCCTTAAAGCGGAACCAGATATAAATAAGCATACAGATACCCGCGATCACAACGGCAATAATGGCATCCTTCTGCATTTCGCCGCTGACAACCGCACTGATGCTCTGTTCTTCAATCGCTTTTTCATCCACGCCGTATTTTTCAACAAAAGTGTCTTTCAGTGCTGCCCTGGTCTCCTTATCCAATACCTGAGTTTTTACAACAATATCGTTGGAACCCTGAACATTCTGAAGCTGCACATCGCCGGTGCCGATTGTTTCAGTGATCGTCTTTAACAGTTCGGCGCCCTCTTCCCCGGTAACACTGATATTCTCATTAAACGGCACAGTCATAGAGGTACCGCCGGTGAAATCCAGACTGTAATTCATCGCGCCTTTACCCTTGGAGCTGTTCAGGCCCATACCGACAAAGCCCGCAATAATGACTACCGCAGAAATAATATAAAAGATTTTTGCCTTTTGCACAAACGGAAATGCCTTCTTTTCCTTCTGCTTTCCGTAATATTTTTCACTGGTAAAGCCCAGTCCATAAAGTCTGTTGACAATAAAATGGGTTATTACCAGGGCTGTAAACATGGACAAAACAATACCTAATGCCAATGTGATCGAAAAGCCCTTAATTGTTCCCGAACCTTTAAGATAAAGAACAGCCGCCGCGATCAATGTGGTGATATTACCATCCAGGATGGCAGAACGGGCCTTTTTAAAGCCGGTCTGAATCGCATTCCGCACATTCTGACCTGCGGCAATTTCCTCCCGGATACGGGTGAAAATAATGACGTTGGCATCTACTGCCATACCAATGGACAAAATGATACCCGCAATTCCCGGCAGAGTTAAGGTCACATCCAGTCCGTTTAAGAGACAGAGCATCGCCGCCACATAAAGCAGTAATGCGAGACCGGCCGCAACACCCGGGATCATATACATAACGATCATAAAGACAATGATGATCGCCAGGCCGATGGCCCCGGCCTTCAAGCTGGTAGCAAGGGCTTCTTCACCCAGTTTTGCCCCGACCACATTGGAACGGATCTCATTCAGATTCAATTTCAAAGCGCCGAGACGGATATAGGTTGCCAGAGAATTTGCCGACTCATAAGTGAAATTACCCTCGATAACCGCCTGTCCGTTTTCAATGGTTGTATTTACCTTCGGGTAGCTGATCACTTCGTTATCATAAACAATATAAATCGGTTTTCCGATATTCCGGGCAGTCGCCTCTTTAAACTTCTCAGCTCCCTCCGAATTCATCGTCAACTCAACCACATACTGGGCATTGCCGTAGCTGTCCTTCTGGGTCATCGGCTGAGCATCGATAAGATCATTGCCGTCCATCACCAGGTTAAATGTAGAACTGTCAGATAAACCGGCCGCTTCCGCCGCCTTCTTTGCCTCCGCCTTTTCCTCATCGGACATATCGGCCGCCGAAGCCGTTGTTACCTCGTAAAACTGAACGGTTCCCGGATTGCCGAGTTCTTCCAGAATCTTTTCCGCATCGTAAACACCCGGAATCTCCACATTGATCCGATTTGTACCTTCCTGATAAACTTCTGCTTCCGTGCTGTAGCTTTCCACACGCTTTTGAAGCTTATATACCGTATCATTCATATCTTCCGCCGAAGGATTTTCCTCGGCAGCCTCATACGTAATACTGACACCGCCGGCCAGATCCAGGCCGAGCTTAATATTTTTTGCACTTCCCTGACCGCTCTCATCAACGCCCTTCCAGGATACAAAACCGCAGGCGGCGATGATAACCAAAATAAGAATCAGGCCGATCAGACTCTTTCCTTTACTGTTCTTCATTTTTCAACTCTCCTTCTCTGGCCGCTTTCAGCATAATGGCACATTCCACACGCTTACGCATCATCTCGCAGCCGATGTCATATGTATCTGTAATCTTACCCGTAAAATTGTAAGCATTTGCAGCACAGCCGCCGCTGCAATAAAATTTTGCAAAACACTCCTGACATTTTTCCCGGGCATATACATTGCAGCATTTAAACTCTTCCTGAATATCCGTACGCACAATGCCGTCATCCACATTCCCCATCAGAAATTCCTCCTGGCCGACAAACTGGTGACACGGATAAAAATCACCCCATGGTGTGACCGCCAGATACTCCGTCCCTGAGCCGCAGCCGGAAAGCCGTTTTGCAACGCACGGGCCCCCGGAAAGGTCAATCATAAAATGGAAGAAATTAAAGCCGCGGCCTTCTTTTTCCCGCTTTAACATTTCCTGTGCCAAACGGTCGTATTCCTCCATGATCTTCGGCAGATCCGATGGCTTAATCGCATAATCCTCACTCTCCGGCGCCACCACCGGTTCCACGGAAATCTGCTTAAACCCTTCGTCCGCCAGATTCAGCACATCGGAAGCAAAATCCGTATTATAATGAGTGAAGGTTCCCCGGACATAATAATTTGTCTGATTCCGGCTCTCGGCCATCTCCTTAAACTTCGGAATGATATGATCATAGCTTCCCCGGCCGCCCCGGAACGGACGCATAAAATCATGCACTTCTTTTCTTCCGTCCACACTTAAAACCACATTCGCCATCTCTTTATTGGCAAACTCCTGAATCTCTTTATTTAAAAGCACGCCGTTGGTTGTCAGCGTAAACCGGAATTTCTTGTCATGCAGCTTCTCCTGCTCGCGGCCATAGGCTACCAACTGTTTCACCACATCGAAATTCATCAACGGCTCTCCGCCAAAGAAATCCACTTCCAGATTTCTCCGGGAGCCCGAATTGGCAATCAAAAAATCCAGCGCTTTTTTTCCAACTTCAAAACTCATCAGCGCCCGGCGCCCATGATATTCGCCCTCTTCGGCAAAACAATATTTGCAGGCCAGATTACAGTCATGGGCAATATGCAGACATAAAGCTTTGACAACCGTCGGCCGCTTTTTAAAATCAAAAATATAATCCTTATAAATATCCTCCGTAAAAAGACACTCCGCTTTGACAAGCTCTTCAATCTCTGAATAAGCCTCCCGAATATCTTCCGGGGAATAGGTTTCTGAAAGCTTCTCTGCGATTTCTTCCTTTGAATTCGTTTCATATAAAGCGATCATATCGTATACCAGGTCATCCACCACATGGACAGACCCGCTGTTTACATCAAGAACAATATTGTAACCATTATTTTTATACTGATGAACCACGCTTACTGCTCCTTACATTCCTATTTTAATCCTATGTATTTAATTCTATGTACAAAAAGCAAAGTGGGCAAGCCCACTTTCCTTCATATTAAGCAACAAGTAATAAGCAGCGACTTAGCTGACTAAACCGCTGCTTATGTATTATTTGTTATTTTCACAGCTCTGGTTTCCTACAGTACAGGAAGTTTTGCAGGCTGACTGGCAGGATGTCTGACATTCACCGCATCCGCCCTTAACCATAGAATTCTTTAAAGAACGCGTATTTAAAGACTTAATATGTTTCATGGGAAGGCCTCCTTTTATCATTTTATTCGCAATACAGACA
This sequence comes from Frisingicoccus sp., assembly GCF_048388605.1. Classification (GTDB taxonomy): domain Bacteria; phylum Bacillota; class Clostridia; order Lachnospirales; family Lachnospiraceae; genus Frisingicoccus. Next base: position 25,826 of record NZ_DBGCTU010000055.1, read on the forward strand.
GTATACCATACTTGTTTTTATTTTAAAAGATTTTTTTTATATTTCGCCCCAACTGTATTTTCAGCTCAGCATACCGCCCAGCATACCGCTTCCCATGCAGAGCAGAGCCAGCGCCGTCCCCGGCACGATTTTTTCCGGCTGCACCCCTTCCATGGCAATAACCGCTGAAATATGAATACTGTAATAAAGGACGCCGATGATCAGTCCCCACAAAAATTCTCTTTTTTTCATTTTTCTGCCAATGTAAAATCCGCCGATCAGGCAGGAAGCGATATAGGTCGCTATCACGCCGATCTGAAGCTGTGCCGCCGCGATATCCAGCCAATATAAAAGCCCCGAAAGTACCAGCAGGGCGGCGGCGGAAATAACATAACTGATCAGCAGCGCCTTCAATATAGAAATCACATAGTTTCTCAAAACATATCCCGTCCACAAACCTTTTTTTTACTATATGTTTTTTTCACGCCAAAAATGCTATACTAAACGATAGAAAGGACGGTTTATTTATGAAACGAATTGATCTACATACACACTCAAATGCCTCCGACGGAAGCTGTTCGCCGACAGAGGTTATGGAAGCCGCCGCTGCTGCCGGCCTCGCTGCCGTCGCACTGACGGATCATGATACAATGAATGGCGTGGCCGAAGCAATGGCCGCCGCTGAAAAATTAAATATTGAATGTATTCCGGGCATTGAACTTTCGGCAGTCTATGGCGACCGGGAAGTTCATATTGTCGGACTGTTTCTTGATTTTCGGGATTCCCTGCTGGCTGAACGCCTGGCTGATTTTCAGCGTATCCGGGAACGAAGGAATCTTCAGATGATTGAAAAAATGCAGTCTGCCGGGGTAGATATCACTATGGAAAAAGTCCGGGCACTGGAAGGCGATGCGGTCATTACCCGTGCCAACCTGGCCCGATACCTTGTCCATATCGGCTATGCAGCCTCTATTAAAGAAGTTTTCGATAAATACCTGTCTCCCGGTCTGCCTTTTTATGTGCCAAAAACCGGCGTGACCCCGGAGGACGCTGTTCGTGCCATCCGCGACGGCGGCGGTATCGCCATTCTGGCCCATCCGCTGCTCTATGGCTTTACCCCGTCCCAGCTGGACATCTGCATCAAACGCTTAAAACGCTGCGGACTTCAGGGCATCGAAACCTATTACAGCACCTATTCCCCGGCGGATGAAAGGAATATGAAGCGGCTGGCCGACCGCCATCACCTTCTTTACTCCGGCGGCTCGGACTTTCATGGGGCAGTCAAACCCCATATACAGATAGGAAAAGGCATGGGAAAACTGGTCATCCCCTATGATGTGCTGGAAAAATTACGGTCATGCCTGTAGTTTATACTTGCAAGAAAGGAGATAGCTATGGTTCCTCTCATTTTTGCCACTATTTGTTGTGCCTATCTGGGCATAGCTTTTCTGGTCAACTATTATAAAGATGAAAAGAAAGAATATGTACTGGTAGTCGGGCAAGTTGTGCGAAGCGATAGAAATCGATCTTATCATAAGGGATATCACGGCATTGGCTATATACCAGTCATTGAATATAGTTACCAAAATAAAATTTATCAGGTACATCATAGGGTTAGTTCCTCTAAGTATGGAAAAAACATGGAAATTGTTCCAAACTCAAAATATCATATTGGTGATAAAGTGGAACTCAGAGTATATGTGGATAAGCCGGAATATGCACTTATAAATGACAGAAATAATATTCTGCTGCCGCTCTATATCGGAATTCCGCTAACCTTATTAAGTGTAGTACTTTTATGTGTCGCCATAATTATGATGAACTAAAATCTCTTTTTAAATAAAAAGTTCATTATTTTTTCTTTCGGAACAGGCTTTTTTGATAGCCAGCGCGGCAACAGACACCATAGCCCCATTGACTTTGCGGGCGGATTGCGGACAGTTTGCAACGCAGCGCATACAGGAAATACACTTTTTGCTGTCCGAAATTTTTAAATTGTCCCTGCTGATTGCCTCCGCCGGGCACTGTTCCGCACAAAGGCCGCAGCCGTTACACTTTTTATCAGCCTTTGGAACCAGTCCGGCGCCTCCGGCTTTTTTATAAGGCCGATCACCGGGAATCTGAAGCACAGATGCATAATCACTGTCTGCATCTTTTATTTTTTCAAAGATTTTTTCCGCAAAACCATGCAGTTCATCCCTGTCCTTCAAATCAGGTCTGCCTGCGGCATACTGGTGCATGATGGAATGTTCTGCGATGGCAGATATTGCCGCAATAACCTTAAAATTACTCTGTTCCGCAATATCATATAATTCAACAAGTGTATCTTCATAGGCCCGGTTTCCATATACGCAAATGATGACACATCGGGCCTGATTACCATTTATTTTTCCAAGTCTTTCCGCTGCCAGTGCAGGAACCCTTCCTCCAAAGGACGGCACAGCAATGACTGCCAGATCATCCTGGGAAATATTTAAGGCAGAATAATCATTCTTCGGATTGGTTAAATCAATCCCGCTGACAGGTTTCTCCCACTCTGCCGTTATAATATCAGCAACCTTCTGTGTCCCTCCGGTTGGACTAAAAACAATCTGCAATGCTTCCATATGTATTCCTCCTGTAATTTTTAGATTTACACCTATTATACCAGCGGAAAGGTGTAATGTCAACATTTACAGGTAGTCATATCCGTGTTAAAATAACTCTAAAAGGAGGAAAAGAAACATTATGCACATCAGCACAAAATGTTCCGTCGCCATTCATTGCCTGATTTTTATCTATGAATACGGAGATACAAAAAAAGTAACCAGCGAATTGCTTTCATTATCCAGCGGAACCAATTCGGTGACGATTCGAAATATCCTCAGCGCACTAAAAAAAGACGGCATCATATCCATTAAATTCGGAACCGGCGGCGCAACGATGAATTGCCCTTTAAATGAAATAACACTGTATCGTATATGCAAGGCGATAGAACCGGATTTTTTAACAAAACTTTTCGGTATTCATTCTTCTCCTTCGCCTTTTTGTCCGGTTGGGAAAAAAATTCACAATGTGCTGGATACCTCTTATCAAAAGATTCAGGATGATTTATGCAGCAGCCTGAAAAGTATCACAATGGAAGATGTAATTGCCGACTACAGGCATTGAACTATTATGACGGTCATAAAGGAGCCGTCGCACTAAGTAATTAGTGCGCAGCTCCTTTTTTGTGCGAAAAATAACTGCCAGACCTCGAAAGAATCCGGCAGTTGGTGTAAAATTAATGTATGACCAAACACATTAT
>NZ_DBGCTU010000056.1:0-3233 GCF_048388605.1 Frisingicoccus sp.
AGCAGGCTCTTTTTCCGTTTTGACCGGTGCAGGTTCTTTCTTTTGCGTGGACTTCCCGGTGGATGACAGCAAGCCGTCCAGTCCGCTTCTCATGCCGTTTTTCAATGAATCACTTTTGCCCATATCGTTTTTATTTTAATTTCAACACTTCTTTTGCTAACTCCATGTAGTCCTTTGCCCCGTTGCTGTTCTTGTTATACTCAAAGATATTCATGCCTTTTATCGGAGCTTCGGCCAATGATACATTGTCCCGGATGACGGTCTTGAATACCTTGTCGCAGAACGATTCGCTGATTAGTTCCGCCACACTTTTGTTGAGCGTCTTGCGCTTGTCAAACTGGGTGATGACAATGCCGCCGATATTTAGGTTTGGGTTCAAACGTTCCTTGACAATCCCGACCACATTTGTAATCTTTGCCATTCCGCGCATGGCGAGGAACTGCGCCTGTACCGGGATAATCAGGAAATCCGCCGATGTGAGGGCGTTCAGTGTCAGCAAACCCAGCGAGGGCGGACAGTCAATCAGGATATAGTCGAATTTACGGGTTTCAAGCAATTTTGCAATCAGCCCTTTTAGTATTAATTCCCGCCCCGGCTCGTTGATAAGCTCGGATTCTGTCGCCGACAAATCGAGGCAGGACGGTACAACGGAAAGACCGTTTTCCAACTCGAATACCGGTAAGGTATATTCGCCTTTCATCGCTCCGTACACCGTCCGTTCCTCTTCGATGGAGAGACCGCAGGATTCCGTGAGGTTTGCCTGACCGTCCATGTCGATGAGCAGTACACGCTTTTTCTTCTGCTGCAATGCGGCAGCAAGATTGATGGTGGTAGTTGTCTTTCCGACACCGCCCTTGTGGTTCAAAACTGCGATTATTTTTGTCATAATTTCGTGTCTTTATATCTGATACAAAGATAATACTATTTTTAGTATTTACTATTATTAGTGTATACTATTTTACTACTTTTGTATATTTTAGTATTATAGCATCTACTACTATACTAAAATACTGATTGACTAAATGTAGTGCATTCTATCATTTCTGATGGGATATTTCCTAATATCCTACTTTACTAACCTTAGTATATACTACATTTAGTATTTGTTGTATAACAGCAAAATAAGCTCATTTTGGAATTAGTCTTATAAATCATCATCATGCGCATTAGATAAATTCTGTCTCAAGTGCTTCCAACAAGTCGTGTATTTGTTTTTCCGCTTCCTCCATATCCGATACAATGTCCTTGATGTGGTAAGGTGCGCCATTTTTACCGTGCCCATCATTTCCAATCCATAGATAGGCTTCGTAATCCGGGTCAAAACCCTCGAAATATTGTTCCATGTCAGCAATGAGGGTATCAATGTCCTCACATTTCATTTCGGCACTGAAATTAAAATCCTGCCCATAGTTGGTATAGCGTTGGAAGTCGAACTGAATATTTGATTTATTTTTGTCATCCACACTTATACTCCAGCCTTTGCTTTGGGATATTTCCGTTACTTTTTGTATCTTTTCTTGAGCGGTCATAGTTTTGAGTTTATAGTGGGGAGACTTCACACCGTCCTACCGATTGCTTTAATCCGTTATTTGAAAGTAATACTCCTGCAGCTCGTCTGGCCATTCGGCGGTCATAGAGCGTGGCTTTCTGGTTGTCCCGCTCGTGCCATTGCCAAATTTTGTGATTAAGTACAAGGCACAGCTCTGTCCAATGCTTGTAGTTATCTTTCCATTCTGCCTTAACCTTTCTGTATGTGTCAGCTATGGCTTCATTCCCGAACTTGTCTGCCATAGAGAAGTCCTGCCAAAAGGTTGTCATCGGGTCATAGCCAGTAATTTCCGCTATATTCCACTTGGGAATTACTATTTTTAATATTTCCATACTTATTATTGTTTTTGTAATACTCATGAATCAAGATTACTATTTCCCTTTGTTCGGTCTGTTTGCGACCGCCGGGAAGATTTTTCTGCTTTCAGAAGGTGGCGGGGAACAATCGGACAAGGCTGATCCGGAAAAATACGCTCGACAGCGGAGAGGAAGATTTTTACGTGTCATTTGCGGCAGTATGCCGGCATTGGCAGGATTGGAGCCGCCGGTTACCTTTGCGGAAAATTCTGTTCCGTAGGTCGCACGGCAGCGGACTTGGGTTTAATGGGAATCCGTTAGAAAAGGAAAGATTTATGAATAAAAGAGTGAGGCGGCCAGCCGGGACGGACTTTCCGATGGACTGTCTTGGGACTACAGAGGGCAGGATTTATCCCGCCCCCTGTAATGCCAAGTCTGTCCGTGTCCGTCCTTTTGCAAAAAGGGGCTTCACGCACTTTATGTAACGTGTTACACAAAATGCGTGAGGCTGCTTGAAGCAAACTGGCCGCAGGATGTAAGGCTATATGAGGGAGAAAGGAATTTTATAAAAGGCCGTTGGTCGATCGGAACAACAAACCGTACCGAGACTTTGCCCGATACGGTCTTGCATATAACTCAGTCTATGTCATAGCCTATCATGTATTCATCGTTGATAAGCAGATAATAGTAGCCGTTGCCACAATTCCTGTATTCTTTGCTGAATCCAGCCGCCATATCTCCATTTTCGCGTGGCTCACACCATAACGTACCGTCATAGCCACAAAAGTCGAAGCGTCCGGTGGAAAACTTTTCGCCTTGCTTCAGTGCCGTTCTGAAACGAGCCATATCCCAACTGCTGCAATACTTCTCGATGGTGGCAAGTCCGATACACTTGCCGTCGATGCGTGTGCCGGTCGTGATGCGGTTCTCGTAGAGGGATTTATCCAAATCGGCATTAGCGATTTTGCGAAGCCAATCATTCGTATGCGTGGCAAGTCGGGCAAGTTTCTGGTATTTCAAGACCTGTTTCTTTCCTATGTCCGCTGCATCTTCGGGAGAGGATGACGGATAGTATATCTTCTCAATGCTTGCCCAATCCGTGAAGATGTACCCGCTTTTTCGTTTTCTTGGCGCAATAATGCCGATGACGTTTTCATTGCGGTTGATGAATAATCGCCTACGTTGTCCTGCAATCCTTACATATAAAGAGGTGGAATTCTGCTCGTTTCGGAGATAGGCTTCTGCCGGATGAATAGTTGTTGTTTCCATATTTGTATAAATTTTGATTTTTGCTGTTCCTATTTTGGTTTACCTGTTCAAAGTTCCGGGATTGTGCCGTTCTTATATAGAACACCGTCCCGATAATGGGACACGATGCCCGGCTTAAG